>JABDHJ010000003.1 GCA_013285645.1 Verrucomicrobiota bacterium
GGCGGCATCGCTGCGACCGAGTTGATACAGCGCGCGGGCCTGGAGTAACTCGGCAGCGGCGGCGAGTTCAGTCTTCGGATATTTTTTCAGGAGGGCCGTGACGCGGTCGTTGCAGAGATCGAAGGCGCCGTCCTTGTAGGATTGCTCGGCGGAGTGGAGGGATTTTTTCTCGTCGTCGGTGGGCTCGGCGTGGAGGGATGGCAGGGCTAGGACAAGAGAACTCGTCGCTATTATTGATAGAAATAAGCGATTGCCCATAGAGGGATTTTCTCACAGTCGCAGGTTACGGCAAAGGTGATTTTTAGGGGCAAAGGTTGCCTGTCGCTTTGACTGAGGGCAATGGAGTTGCACTGACAAGGGCGTTCCCAAATGGAGTTTGGGAACGAGGAGTGCAACAAAGGTCATCCAGTATGCTTCCAGAAACACAAAGCATTTTGTGTATAGCAAAAGGGAAAATTCTATACACGACGGATTTTGTGATCATTGTCCTATACACAAAGATGATTTTGGTTCTGTGACGTTAGAGCCTGTTCACACAAAGTGCGACTCGGTCAGAAGCCCCGACGGAACATCCTCAGATGACGATCAGATTAGGTCGCCCTTTCAGGGCTTCTCCCGCTTTTTCTCTTACCTAGGGCGTTGCACTAGGCTGGCTTAGGTTGCCCCGTTGGGGCTGAAGACATTCCGATGATCGGCTTATCCTTTAGCGTTAACAGGCCCTAGCACAGAGCTTGTGCCTCATGATAGTGAGGGAATTTTCGTTATGCCCGATTGGTCGGTAATGGAATTTGAGAACGAGGAAATTTTTCGTGATTTAAAATTCGAAAGAAGATTTCTGAATCAGACTGGGTTTTTGAATTGTGCGATCCAACAACCGTATAACCGCGTTTTCTAAGTTCATCAGCAACGTCTCGTTCCAAGGCTGCAAGTACATCCCTGTAGGTTCGATGGCTTTCCCGTTCTTTCTGTTCTGGATAAAAAGGTCCAAAGGCGAATAATTCAAAAGAGCACTTTTCCACGTCAAATCCATGTTTGGTTAATTGTTTAAGCATCGTGGCACTTTTGGCCGTGTACTTACGGTCAAGATGTCCGGTTAGTCGTAAGAATGGAGAGCCAGCATTTAGAGAAGAAGAGTCTCCTGTTCGTCCTACATAGATGATCTTTTCGCCAAGATGCTCAATCACGCAAATGTATATCCAAAAGCCACGTTCAAGTAGGGCGCCATGAAATCTGGCTTCGTGGCAGTGCATAAGAATTAAGCGGCCAACTCGACCAAGGCTTCCTTCACGTTACGCATGAGGGGGGCGATGGTTTTGTCGGTGAAATCGAAGGCGAGGCCGCTGGTCTGGAAGAGCTCGGGGAGGGGGCGCGAGCCGCCGAGGCTGAGGCCTGCTAGATAGTTGTTGAGGGTGGAGGGGAGGTCGCGGCGAGCGGCTTGCCAGAGTTGGAGCGCGCCGAGTTGGGCGATGCCGTATTCGACATAGTAGAAGGGAATCTCGAAGATGTGGAGTTGCCGATGCCACATGTTGGCGCGGGCGTTCTCGAATCCGCTCCAGTTCTCGATGCCGCCGAAGCGGTCCATGAGCGAGAGCCAGAAGGCCTTTCGTTCGTCACGGGTGTGGCCGGGGTGGGTGTAGATCCAATGCTGGAAGGCATCGACGGTGGCCATCCAGGGGAAGAATTTGATGATGCCTTCGAGGTGATCGCGTTGCGCGCGCTTCGCGTCCGGCTCGGAATAGAACATGCGCAAGTGCGGAGCGGCGAGGAGTTCCATGCCCATGGAAGCGACTTCGCAGAATTCGATTGGCGCGCCGCGGTAGGCGTGCAGGGGCTGCTCGCGCGCGGCGAGAGCGTGGAAGGCGTGACCGGCTTCGTGAAGCATGGTCTCGACGTCGCGATGGACGCCGACGGCGTTCATGAAGATGAAGGGGACGCGGGACTCGGAAAGAGTGCTTTGGTAGCCGCCGGGTGCCTTGCCTTTACGGTTGTCGAGATCGACCAGTTCCTGGGCGCGGAGGACGTGATAGTACTCGCCGAGGCGGGGATCGAGCTTGGCGAAAATCTGGTGCGATTTTTCGAGTAATTCGGATGAGGCGTCGAAGGGATGAAGGGGGGGATTGTGATCGGGATCGACGGCGAGGTCCCAGGGACGGAGAGTCTCGACGCCGAGTTTCTTTTGACGTTCCTTTTGTAGCTCCCGGACGAGGGGGACGATGTTGTGTTCGACGGCATCGTGGAAGCGGAGGCAATCCTCGGGGGTGTAATCGAAGCGTTCGTAATTGGCGAAGGTGTAGGCGCGGAAATCGGGGAAGTCGGCGGCGTGGGCGATTTCGTTGCGAAGGACGAGGAGTTGGTCGAAAAGGTCTTCGAGCTTTTCGGCGTCCTGTTGGCGGCGTTCGACGACGGTTTTCCAAGCGGCTTCGCGGCGAGCGCGGTCGGGTTCTTCCTGGATGCGGCCCATGCGGGCGAGGGTCTGTTCCTTGCCGTCGAACTGGACGGTCATGCTGCCGCTGATTTTTTGGTACTGCTGGGTGAGCTTGGCGACGGCGGTTTCGCGGGCGACATTTTCTTCGCGATAGATTTTCACCTGCGTGACGACGCTACGGCGATAGATGGCGTAGAGGGGAGGTAGTTGATCGAAGAGGGAGAGTTGCGAAAGCTTTTGCATCAGGGCGAATTGGCGCGGCTTGAGCCAGGGATCGACGACCTCGACGATGTGCATGTAGGCCTTCTCTTTCGCTTCGTCGTCGGTCTGGCAGGTCATTGCGATGTAGGCGAGCGAGGAGGACTCGGCGAGGGCGGCGCAGACTTCGCTGTGGGCGCTGAGCCAGGCTTCGAGATCGGCGACGGATGCGACGGAATCGAGTTGGGCGGTGAGCTTGTCGAAGACCGGGGTGAGTTGGGCGGTATCGGTCAGGTCGATGGTCTCGGGAAGAAAGCGGCGCGGTGCGAAATGGGAAATCTGCATGGTATTAAGATGGCATAAATGAGGTGGAATTGTTAACGCTAAGTTCCGGACATTTTCATGTACTTTCCCAAATACTGGATCAAGGCGGCGCTGAAGGGACCCAACCGCGAGGGCGAGGAATGGGAGACGGAGGCGTGGGGCTGGTCGGATGTCAGCGAGGAGGATGCGCGGCAAAAAGCGCTGAGCCGTGCGCGCGCGACATTGGCTCGCCTTCCTCTGGCACAGCGTGGGCGTGGGAAGCAGACCTCTTATTATGAAAGCAGTCCCTGCCGTGAAGCTATCCTGGAAGACTTGTCGAAGGGAAAGGTGCGGACGGTCATCACCCGGAATTCGCTCGGGTGCGACGTGCTGAATACCGATAGCGTTGGGTTTGCCGATATCGATCATGTTCCGGCTCGGGTTTCGTTCTTCGCGTCGTTGTTTGGATCGGGCGCAAAGAAAAGGGTGGCGGAGAAGGCGGATTGGGAGTCGCGGACATTGGAGGGATTGCGAAATTGGCAGCGGGAGAATTCGTCGTGGAGTTTTCGCGTCTATCGCACGGCGGGAGGCTTGCGCTTGCTGGCGATCTCGAAATTGTTGGCGCCGGATGGACCGGAGACGATCGAGTGGCTGCAGGCGGTAGGATCCGATCCGCTCTACCAGACGCTTTGCCGGAACCAGAAGTCGTTTCGCGCGCGTCTGACGCCGAAGCCGTGGCGTTGCAAAGTTCCGAATCCACCCATGCGTTCGATTTGGGATGCGGCGACGAAAGGGAAGGCTATGGATAAATGGCTGGAGAAGTATCGGAGCAAGGCGGCGGGTTTTGCGGTTTGTGATTTTTTGGAGACGATGGGATCGCCTGCGCCGCTGGCCGAGTGCAGATCAATGGTGGAGTTGCACGATGCGCGGACTTTGGCGACTTCGAGGATGCCGTTGGCATAGAGGGCTGTCATCCCTGCCGGGATGAGGTCGATGGGGGGATATTTCCGGTGGTGTCGCCCGATGCGGGCTCAACCACCGGCTACGGTGCTGGCAAGCCTTCGGCTTGGCAGGGAAGACAGTGCAATGAAATTGCGCGGACAAGTGCGTTCCCAAGTACAACTTGGGAACGAGGGGGAAATCAGGGTCAGGCCGGAGGCTGACCCTCCAGGTAAATATTAGACGGAGCCGAAGCGGCGCTGGCGGTTGCCGTAGTCGATGAGGGCCTCTGCGAAATGTTGGCGGCGGAAGTCGGGCCAGAGGGTGCTGGTGATGTAGATTTCGGTGTAGGAGAGTTGCCAGAGGAGGAAGTTGCTGAGGCGCATCTCGCCGCTGGTGCGGATGAGGAGATCGGGGTCGGGATAGTAGCGGGTGTAGAGATGATGGTTGAAGACCTGCTCGTCGATTTGCGCGCTGTCGAGGTGGCCGAGTTTGATTTCGCGAATGATGGAATGGACGGCCTCAATGATCTCGACGCGTCCGCTGTAACTGAGGGCGAGGATGAGGACGAGGCCGGTGTTCTGGCGCGTGGCCTGGATGCACTGGTGGAGTTGATCGCGGACGTTTTCGGGGAGATCGGAGAGGCGTCCAATGGCCTGGAGCCGGACGTTGTTCTTGATCATCTCGGGGAGTTCGTCGCGGAGGAAAGCTTCCAGCAGGCCCATGAGGGTGTGGATTTCGCTCTTGGGGCGTTTCCAGTTTTCGACGGAGAAGGCGTAGAGGGTGAGGTATTTGACGCCGAACTCACCGGCGGCCTTGACGACGTCGCGCACCGATTCCGCACCGGCGCGATGGCCTTGGACTCGCATCATGTTCTTGGCTTTGGCCCAGCGTCCGTTGCCATCCATGATGATGGCGACGTGGCGGGGAAGTTTGCCGAACTTGTAGAGAGTGGGGGGGCTCATGGGTTATCGCGAATTCAGGTCCAGCGCACCGCCGCTAGGGACAGCGGCGGCTACCACTGAACTGAGGAGAATAGGTCTAATGGCGGATAGGTCGGATAACTATACTCGGAAGGTTTCGTCGCGTTGGGCGCCGACGGAGACGATGCGGAGTCGGGCACCGGTCAGGTCGGCGAGGGCGTTGAGATATTTCTGGGCGGCGACGGGCAGTTTCTTGAACTGGCGGACATCGCCGGTGGGTTGCTGCCAGCCTGCGAACTTGCGGTAGACGGGTTTGCAGTGGGCGAGATCGTCGGCGTCGCTGGGCGGATACTGGATTTTTTTGCCGTGACAGGTGTAGGCGACGCAAATCTTGAGTTCCTTGAGGGTGTCGAGGCCGTCGAGATTGGTGATGGCGAGTTCGTCGATGCCATTGACCATGCGCGCATAACGAGTGGCGACGGCGTCGAACCAACCGCAGCGGCGGGCACGACCGGTGGTGGCACCGAACTCGCGGCCCATGCCGTGGAGCATGTCAGAGATTTCCTTGTCTTCGGAGGGCAGGGGGCCTTCGCCGACGCGCGTGGTGTAGGCTTTCATCACGCCGACGACGCGGTCCATCCGGTGAGGAGGGATGCCGGAGCCGGTGCAGGAACCGCCGGCGGTGGTGTTGGACGAGGTGACGAAGGGATAGGTGCCGAAGTCGATGTCGAGGAAGGTGCCTTGTGCGCCCTCGAAGAGGATGGTTTTCTGCGATTCCAACTGGGTGTGCAGCCAGATCACGGTGTTGGTGATGTAGGGGGCAAGTTTTTTGCCTGCGGCCAGATAGGATTTCTCGACCTCTTTGAACGAAAGCGGTTTGCCGCCGAGTGATTTGAGGACGGCGTTGTTTTCGTCGATGCGGGCTTTCAACTTGGCGGAGAAAACCTTGGGACGGGTGAGGTCGATGAGGCGCAGACCGGTGCGGGCGGCCTTGTCTCCGTAGGCGGGGCCGATGCCGCGCTTGGTGGTGCCGATCTTGTTGCGGCCCTTGCGAATTTCGCGGGCTTCGTCGAGGAGACGGTGATAGGGGAGGACGAGATGGGCGGTTTCGCTGACGAGCAGGCGATTGGCGAGCTTAATGCCGCGCTTTTCGAGGCCTTCGATTTCGCCGACGAGGGCGATGGGGTCAACGACGACGCCGTTGGCGATGACGCATTTTTTTCCCGCGCGAAGAATGCCGGAGGGAATGAGATGGAGGACGAATTTTTCCTTGCCGATCTCGACGGTGTGACCGGCGTTGTTGCCGCCTTGCGAGCGGACGACGATATCGGCTTCCTCGGTGAGGACGTCGATGATTTTGCCTTTTCCTTCATCGCCCCATTGGGCGCCGACTAAGATTGTATTCATAAGCAGGGAAATTTTTTGACGGAATTACGGAATTAACTAAATTAACGGAATTTTAACGGGAGAGGGAAAAGGAAGCAAAGCTTCGCGGACAAGTGCGTTCCCAAGTGCAACTTGGGAACGAGGGAGCATGGGAGAAATTCATACTAGCGTCCGATGCTGGTGTAGGTGAAGCCGAGTGCGCGGAGTTCCTCGGGATTGAGGAGATTGCGACCGTCGAAGAGGAGCGGACTGAGCATCTTCTTTTTCATGGCTTGCCAGGGGAGGGGCTTGAATTCGGTCCATTCGGTGAGGAGGAGGAGGGCGTCGGCGCCTTCGGCGACGTCTTCGGCTTTTTCGACCATTTTGGCCCCGGGGATAAGGAGTTGGGCCTTGTCCATGGCCTTGGGATCGTAGGCTTTTACCTCGGCGCCTTCGGCGATGAGTTGCTGGACGATGGCGATGGCGACGCTGCTGCGGACGTCATCGGTGTTGCCCTTGAAGGCGAGGCCGAGCACGCCGATTTTTTTGTGGCGCAGTACCCAGAGTGATTCGCGGACTTTCTTGAGGAAGCGTTGCGCTTGGTCAGCATTGATGCGCTCGACTTCCTCCAGCAGATGGAACTGGTAGCCGAGTTCGCGGGAGATGCGGATGAAGGCGGAGATGTCCTTGGGAAAGCAGGAGCCTCCGTAACCGATACCCGCGTTGAGGAAGGCGCGACCGATGCGCTTGTCGGCGCCCATGCCGTCGGCGACGCGCTCGATATTGGCGCCGGAGGCCTCGCAGATGGCGGCGACGGCGTTGATGTAGGAAATCTTGAGCGCGAGAAAGCTGTTGGCGGCGTGCTTGATCAACTCGGCGGAGTTGAGGTCGGTGACCATGATGGGCGCATTGAAGGGGGTGTAGATTTCCTTCATCGGTTCGATGGCGCGGTCCGAGGAGACGCCGACGACGATGCGGTCCGGCTTCATAAGATCCTCGACGGCGGAACCTTCGCGGAGGAATTCGGGATTGCTGACGACGTCGATATCCGCGCTGGGGTTGTAGCGGCTGATGGTCTGGGCGACTTTTTCACCGGTCTTTACGGGTACGGTGCTTTTATCGACGATGATGCGGTATTCCTTGATGTGGACGGCGACCTCGCGGGCGACGCCTTCGACGAAGCTGAGGTCGACGCTGCCATCCGGTTGGGGCGGGGTGGGCACGGCGATGAAAATGACCTTGGAGGCTTCGACGGCATCGCCGATGGAGGTGGTGAAGGAGAGGCGTCCGGCGGCGACGTTCTTTTTGACGAGTTCTTCCAGGCCGGGTTCGTAGATGGGGATGTGGCCGTCCTGAAGGGAATGGACTTTTTTGAGATCGTTATCGACGCAGATGACTGTGTGGCCGACTTCGGCAAAACAGGCACCTGTGACCAATCCGACATAACCCGATCCGACAATGGCTAGATTCATAAAGGGGCGTTCATTGTGCCACGACTGCGGCGGACGGCAAGACTGGAACCGGGGTTGGTCGCAACAGACGGCGTTTGCGCGGAGAACACGGAGGTCACGGAAAGAGAAGAGTCATAGGTCCAATGGGTCTGATGGGGCGGATAGGTCAGCAATGGAATTGCGCGGACAAGTGCGTTTCCAAACACGCACGCGTGAAGGAGTTTGGGAACGAGGGGAAACGGAACTGATCCTTCGACAAGCTCAGGATGACAGATTTCTAGAAGTGCCTTACAGATGCGGGCTGTGCAGTTCGAATTGGGGGAAGGCCTTGAGTGTGAGGGTGAAATAGATGGATTGGTTGTTTACGCCGTTGATTTCGCTGTCGGAGTAACTGAGGGCGAGCAGCCAGGAATCGAGATCCCGGTAAACGGTGTACTGTTGAAGCTGGAGGCGTCCGGTGGTGGCTTCGAATTGTTCCTGGGCTTCCATCTGCCAGTGTTCGTTCATGCGATAGAAAATATCCATGCTGACCGTGTTGCTGTCGACAAAGACGGAGCTGTGGTTGATGTAGTGATAACCGGCGGTGAGTTTCAAGGAGGGATCGGGCGACCAAGTGATGGAATTGTCCATTTGATTGTAGCTGTCGCCACTGATGTTGAGGGAACTGGCGGAGACGAGTTGGAGTTGCTGTGACGGATTATAGGTGAGGGTGTTGAACAAATTGCTGAGAGTCGTGTTGGGGGTGGCGGCGCTGAAGTTGCGATCGAAATCGGCGTCGGCGTAGGTTTGCAGGGTCAACAGGTCGTAATTGATGCCATCGCGCTTGGTCTGGATTTTGTTCCAGACGCCGAAGCGGACGACGGCCTGTTTATCAATCGAGTCGATCGAGTTATATTCGGTCCAATCGATGGGCTGGAGTTGCGTTGAATAGAGCCGGTTGTCGAAGCCGCGGATGTTGTTGGGGGTGACGGTGGGTGAAGGCGCGTACTGCGCGTCGAAAAAGGGTTCGACCACGTGGCGAATGCCGTTGATGCCCAGATTGGGATCGGAGACGTTGAGCCAGGTGCGTGAAATCTTGAAGTCGCCCGACAACCCAACATCGCCCGCGAGGCGCGTCACAGGATTGTGGATCGCATCGCTGGACTGGCCGTTGTCGTTGACGGTATCGTTGATGTCTTGATTGTTATCGGAATATTGAGTGAGCCGTCCACCGATGCGGGGCGTCAGTGAAAGAAAGTTGAAGTACTGCTTTGGGTAGGAGAATTCGTGGTAAGTGTCGTAGCGGTAGGCGTTGTAATCGTTTTGCTGGTTGACGTTGTACCCATAGGTGGCGTTGGGGTGGTAATAGCTGTAGGCGGTTTGCGGTTGGGTGGCGTTGTTGGGGAAAGAATTGTAGATATAGTTTTGCGGGTTTTGGAAATATTTGACGTCCGCAAATCTCATTTCCAGGTTATCCACGCTGTTCTGGCTGGTGTATTCGATGTCGGTGCCGAAGATTTTCTGCTGCTTCACATCGCCTTCGAGCTGGGGCAGGCGTTCCGTCGTTTGAAAGAAGGGATTCACTTGGGGAGCGACGAGAACACCGATGGTGAAGTTGGGATTATACTGGTCGAGAGTGACGAAATTCGGCGGCTGATTTTCCTGCTGATATTCGCTTGGGAAAAAATCGCGGGTGACCCATGGATCGCTCCAGACATTAATGTCGGCGATGGAGGAGAAGTCGTTGCCGAACTGGAGATGATGCTGATAGGCGATGCGGTATCGATTGTCGTAAGGCACGCCGTCGTAGGTGTAGGGATTGGACAGGTTGCCCTTGGAGACGGCGTTGGGCGTCTGCGGGTTGTTCATTGAGTAGAGATTGTCCTGGGCGTAATAGGTCTTGAGCATCATGTAGCTGTTGGTCGATGGAAAATACTGGACGTCGGTGCCGCCCGCGTAGCCGCGCTTTTCCCGCAGATCGAACTCGGTCGATCCGCGTATTTTATCACTGGCGACCCAGTTATAGGTGTTGTTGATGAAGGCGCCGAATTGACCGCTGTCGCCGATATTGAATTGATAGGTCGGGCGCGAGTCGGTGAGCGATTGCACGAAGACAGGGATGTAGGCGATGGGCACGCTGCCGATGAAGAGGAGCACGTTTTTAAGCACGACGACATCGTTGGGGCGGTACTCGATGGTGCCAGCTTCCATGTGGAAGCTGGGGTGTTCGCGATTATTGGTAGTGAACGTGGCGTTGGTGAGGTGATAGTGGTTGAACTCGGGCGTGGTGACTTTTTGGGCGGAGAGGAATTTGGGATATTCCTCTCCCAGAAAGGAGGCCGAGGTCATCGCCTTGGTGTCGAGGTTGTAGGTCATCATGTCGCCGCGATAGAATCGACTGGCGCTGAAGATGCGGACGTTTCCCGTGGCGGTGACGATTTTAGTGGAGCGATCGAGGATGGCGTGGTCGCAAAAAATGACGTCGCCGCGATACCGGATGACGACGTTATTGTCGGCCGTGGCGATCTGCCCGATGTAGCTGTTTTGCCCGTCGGCCTGAATGACGATGGCGTCGTCGCCGGGGTTGCTGGTGGGAGGTGTCGTGGAGACGGAGGGAAGATCCTGCGCCGACAGTGGGGCCACTCCGCTCAGGCAGATTACACAAAAGGCGGTAAAAAGTAAGGTAAGACGCGTAATCCTCAAGCTACAATGTGGTAGCAGCGCCACTGGGCGGTGCCAATAACAAAGCAGGTTGGCGCGAAATAAAATTTCGCACTGAATCAAAGCATTCCCAAACACGCACGCGTGAAAAAATTTGGGAACGAGGAGGCGAAGGGGCGCGGGATGCGCCCAAGAAAGCTTTAGGCTTTCTTGGCGGGCTTCAAAAGAGCGGCGACGCGCTGCTTGTGACGGGAAGCCGTGTTCTTGTGAACGACGCCCTTTTTGGCGGCGCGATCGATCTGCGATTGAAACGCGGGAACGAGCTTGAGGGCTTCATCGGTTTTACCGGCCTTGGCCAGGGCGCGAATCTTCTTTTCGGAAGTGCGAACGGTGCTGATCTGGGTACGGTTAAGAGTGCGGCGGCGCACGGCTGCACGAGCCTGCTTGGCGGCGGAACGGGTATTGGCCATAGCCGGACAAACTGGCAGGAATTTATTTTATGTCAATACTGCGGTGTGTGGGGGTGATGCAGTTTGAATTATTTTCCTGTCTGTTCAACCAGTACGATCGTGGAGCAAAGGCAGGACTTTGGCAGGGGTAAAGAGGGCGCACGTGCCATTTGAAGTCGGGGTGCCTTTGGTGATCGTGAAGATTATTCCCGGAGGCAACATAGGTCCTTCGACTGCGGCTCGGGTAAGTCCCCTGGGGAAAGGATGCGCGCGGGCTCGCCTCCGCTCAGGATGACGGCGTTTTTTAAATCGTAAGTTTCGCAGAGGTCTCTGAAGGGGTAACAGCAACCAAGGAGACTGGCTGCCATCGCCTTCGGGATGGAGAATGATGGGGACGTTTTCCGGTGGTGTCGCCTGCTGGCTCAACCACCGGCTAAGGTGCTGGCAAGCCTTCGGCTTGGCGGAAGGCGGTTTGAACGGAGTTCACGAAGAATAAGATGGCGTGTGAAACCAAAATTGCGTCGTCCTGAGCTTGTCGAAGAAAAGGCAGGCGGAACTGATCCTTCGACAGGCTCAGGATGACGGATTGTAAAAGAGGATCTTTCGCGAAGATTTCTAAAACCCCTGCATGAGGCCGCCTTTTAGGGAGGGCGGCATGGGAACGGCGACGGTGCGGGTGTCTCCTTTGCCGGGGGAGCGGATTGTCATGGGGTAACTGGAGGTTTCGTTATCGCGGGCGGATTTTTTGGTGGCGGCATAGGCCGTGGCAAATGTGGCGAGATCATTTTGGGTGGGAATTCCACCGACGCTGACGATTTCGTCCCCGGCCTTGATGCCGGCGTGGTCGGCGTGGCTGTCGTTTTCCACGGCCAGCACGGTTACTTTGCCGTCGGGCAGGCCGACGAGCAGTCCGTCGAAAAAGCTGAAGCGTTCGTCGAGCAGGTCTTTGTCCTTGTCAGTAGGGGTGTAGATTAGATGCATGGCATCGGTGGGATACTGGGCCATGGCGAGGACGAAATTATTCGCCACTTCCCAGACGGTGCGGCGGTAGCCTTCAAGTTCGTGGGCCAATTCCGGCGGCATCTTCTCTTTGTCGGACGGGCTGCTGGCGGTACGCGAGAAGGACTGATCGAGATTTCCCTTGTGAGCGAGGGCCAAGTCCGAGGAACCGTCCGCACTGGAGTAGTGGAGGACGTACAAGGTGCGCAGGGTCATGCCGGGCTTGAGGATGGTGCCGGGGTTGATCAGGACGGGATATTTGACGGTGACGTTGGGGCCGTTCTGGGCGAGGGGAAAGGTGAGGGGAAATTCCGGCGTCATCTTGACCGGATCATTTTGGGCGTGGAGCGGGGCAACGGCGGCGAGGAGGACAAAAAGAAGGCAGAGGCGATGGAGCATCGGAAAATAGATTACGTTGAAATCAAGACGGGTCAATCTACGTAACGGTCACGGGCACCCGGTACTTTCGACTTGGGGTGGAAGCTGAAATGGGATAGATTGAGCGCGGGTAGATGGTCGCTCTCGCTTCGGCGGGAGAGGAAAGTCCGAACACCACAAGGCAGCATGCCGCGGAAAAGTCCGCGGAGGACCGGGGCGAAAGCTCCGGTCGATGGAAAGTGTCACAGAGAATATACCGCCGTGGCGCGCTCGTTGGGGCGTTGCGGTAAGGGTGAAAAGGCGGGGTAAAAGCCCACCGCCCGGAGGGCAACTTCCGGGGCACGATAAACCCCATGCGGTGCAAGGCCAAACAGAGACGCCGGGTCGCCTGCCCGGTCGCGGGGGAAACCTCGGGGCCCGTCTCGGGTATCGGTCGCATGCGCGTCGAGAGACGCCGCTGGCGCGGAGCGATTCGCGCCAGAGATGAATGACCATCGCCGGTGCGCCTTTAGCAAGCGCGCCGGAACAGAATTCGGCTTACGCCCGGAACAAAGAGGGGCGCTTCGGGAAACCGGGGCGCTCCTCGCTTTTTGTGGAGGGGATTTTTGACGGAATTACGGGAGGCAGACGGAATTAACGGGATTTAGACAGGAGGAACATGAAGGACATGAGGAAAGGGAGGCAGGACCAAATTTCCAAATTTTCTAGATTACTAAATGGGAGGGGGAAGGGTTGGACGGAATTAACGGAATTACGGAATTTTGGGGAGGGGAGGTAGGGGAATTTTTGACAGGATTAACAAGATTAACAGGATTCAGAAGGTAGCCGTCGACCGCCGGGCCACCTAATTAGGAGACCTCTGCAAAAGTCCTCCTTCAAGCAATCCGTCATCTTGAGCTTGTCGCACACACATGTGGCAAGACCAGTTGTGTACCTCTGAGAAAAGGCAGGCCGAACTGATCCTTCGACAAGCTCAGGATGACTAATGCTAAATGTGAGAGTTTCGCAGAGGTCTCGATTAAGGGAGATAAGCGCCGGCTTTTAGGAGTTTTTGGCGGAGGTCGGGGACGGAGATTTTGTGGACGTTGGCGTCGGGGAGTTGGGCGGCGAGGGCGGCGGCGGTTCCGGCGGCATGGCCCATGGCGAGGCAGACGGGCATGACGCGGACGCTGCCCTGGACGAGTTGCTCGCAGGAGATGGAGCGGCCGGCGACTAGGACGTTTTTCAGCTTTTTGGGCGTGAGGCAACGATAGGGGATGCCGTGCGATTCGCCGGGTTGATAGTGGAAGGTGGTCTTTTCCCACTTGTTCATGCTGTCGATATCCTTCGCGATTTCTTCCTTGGCCCAGTGGACGTCGATGAAATAGCTGTTGCGGCAGATTTCGTCGTCGAAGGTGCGGCGCTTGAGAAAGTCCTCGAGGGTGAGAATGTAATCGCCGACGATGCGGCGCGTTTCGCGGATGCCGAGCAAGCTGCCGGTCTGGACGAGGAAGGCGTTGCCGAAGGCCTTGGGATGATATTCGGCGAGCGAGCGCTGGAAGGCATCGGCCATTTTGCGGCCTTCAATGAGCGCGGCGGAAACGGTTTCCGGCTTGGTGTTATCGACTTTCCAGATGTGTCCGGCGTTGAAGCCGACGGTGCCGGGCCCGATGATGTTGCTGCAAAGATGGACATCGGGGATTTCAGGATATTTGCCCGACGCGACGACGGCGTGAATCGGGCTGTTGGGATTGCTGCCGTGGAGTTGAGGGCCATTGAGATAGGCGTATTCGTCGACGTTGGTCAGGACGAAGCAATGCGTGGCGGGCATGAGCTTCTCGCCCTTTTCGTTGCCCTGATGGAACTCGGCGCCAGCCCAGGCGGAGAGATCGGCGTCGCCGGTGCAATCGACGAAGACTTTCGCTTTGTAGGCGGTGAGGCCGCTTTTGTTGACGACGGTGATGACATGAACTTCGCCATCCTTCGCGTCGACCTTGGCGAGGTGGGTGTTGAAGAGGACTCGGACACCTGCGTCGGTGACGAGTTTGTCGTAGACGCGCTTGAGGCGCTCGGGATCGATGGGAACCCAGTCGAGATCGGTTTTCTTGACGTGGGGCATGCCGGCCTTGCATTCGTTGAAGACTTTTTCGGCGAGGCCGCAATAGATGATTTTTTGTTTGTCGGAAAAAGGAGTCCACGCGGGGACCAGTGCCGAGGTTCCCATGCCGCCGAGGGAGCCGGTCGCCTCAATGAGGAGGGTGCGGGCACCCTCGATTCCGGCGGCTGCGGCCGAGGCGCAACCGGCAGGACCGCCGCCGAGGACGATGACGTCCCAGGAGTCGTCGAGGGAGATTTCAGTGGAGGGGAGGGAATAGGTTTCCATGGCGAACTGGGGGATTTATATCAGAGATGCCTGCAAAACTCTCGATATTAAAAAGGTTGTCATCCTGAGCGGAGGCGAGCAGATGACGGCGTTTTAAAAGCGGCGCTAGGACGAGGAAGAAGCCGGTTCAGGCGGGCGATGGATTTCCATCCAGACGTAGCGGCGGAGGAGGACGACGACGGCGCAGGTCAGTGGTACGGCGACGACGGGGCCGAGCAGGCCGGGGAGGAGGAGACTCCAGAAGAGAATGCCGAGAATAATCGCGAGCGGATGAAGACCGGTGCTGTGACTTTGCACGCGAGGGGTGATGAGCATCGACTCGCTCATCTGGACAATGGCAAAGACGCCGAGGACTGAAAGCGGAGTGATCCACTGCCAGTTGGAACCGCTCTTGGCGGAAAGAAAGCCGAGTAGGAGCGCGGGGATGATGCTGCAAATAATGCCGAGGAAGGGAACGATACTCAACGCCCCGGTGATGATGCCAAGGACGAGGCTGTAGGGAATACCGATGATCCAGAGTCCAATGAAGGTGAGCAGGCCATTACATCCCGCGACGATGATCTGGCCGCGAAAATAGCTGACGAGCGAGGAGTTGATTTCGTTCAGGACGGAGAGGACTTCATCGCGCAGGGGTGATTTGCGCAGCGGGATGTAATCATGCCAGTGTTTGGAGATCTGGGCCTGGTCGGCGAGAAAATAATAGACGTAAATCGGGACGAAGCCGAAGCCGAGGAGGAAGCCGAAAGCCTGCCCCACCGGGCCGAGTGCGGTGTAGGCGAGGTGGGCGATATTTTTCTGAATCGTCTCCTGAATGGCGGGCAGGTTGCTGGCGAGCCATGCGTGAATTTCGGCAGTATCCCTGCCCGATTTATGTTCATCGGGAAAAGCGGGAGGCGAGGGAGGGGCATTGGTTGCGGATTCGTAGGTCAGTGCCGGTGTGGGCAGCGCGCTGCTTTCCTTCCTTCGGGTGAAGGTTGGCGATGAGTCCGGGATTTGCACCTCGGGAACCACGGCGGCTTGCAATTTCGTCAATCCGTCGTTCAACGTTTGTGGAAGCGACTTGAAAAATCCACCGGTTTCCGTGACGAGGGCCTGTCCAAGAAAGGCCCAAAAAATGAGGCAGCCGACAACGGCGAGTATGCAGACCAGTAGTGTGGCGTTGCCGCGATTAAGACCCCGCTTCTGGGCGAAGTTGACGAAGGGATCGAGCACGAGGGCGATGATGACGGCCAGTCCGACGGGCAGGAGGATCGGGTAGGACCAACTGAGGAAAGCGGTGAATCCCACGAAAACGAGCGCAGCGACGCCGATCGTGGTGATGACGGAGAGGGCCGTGATGGCGGTCCACAAAAGCCGCCGTTGACCTTGCGTTGGGAACGTTTCCGGGGCTTGGGAGAGATCGTTGGGAGTGTCCATTAAGGCGAGTTGGGCTTGGCCTTGGCGGGGGCAGGCGGTTCCGGTGGGGGCGTTAGCGAATTGGTTGATGTATCGGTGGACGAGTGAGTCGTGTCGGTGGAATGGAACGTGGCGGGCACGGGAGTCACGGTGATTTCCAACCGAGAATTGCGCGCATGATTTTTTGCGATGGAAGTGATCGGCTGGGAATCGCCGCGCGCGATGATCAGAAGATTTTGAAAGGGCAACGAGGTCTGGTCGCGAAAGAAACGCTCGATGGCGACGGCACGGGCAGCGGTCAATTCCCAGCTATTGGCGTAGTGAGCTTTTGAAGCGGCATCGGCCGGAGCGGGCTTGGCGGACTTGTCTTTTTTGTCGCCACTGTCCGGCTTGGCGTCGGCGGGGCTTTGGACTTCCATGTCGGTGTCGGTGAAGCTTTCCACGCGAAGTTCAAAGTTGTCGGATTGGCTGTTAAGAGCGGTGGCGAGTTGGGTCAACAGGGCCTGACCGTCGGGTTTCAGCGTGGCATCGCCGGGAGCGAAGAAGGACGCGTTGGGGATGCGCAGGACGGGACGGCCTCCGCGCGTGACGACATCGGCGCCATCGGCCTGGCCGAGTTTGTGGAGGGCATCGGCGAATTTTTTGGGTGTGGGTATCGAGGACGAGTTCGATTGGGTTGGAGTTTGCGGCTTCTGGCTCAGAGCTTCGAGACGGGTTTCCTCGGTGGCGAGCTTGGTCTCCTTTTCATCGAGGAATTCCTCGCGGGTCTTCATCTGGCCCACGGAGTCGCTCATGCTGGCTTGAAGTTTGTCCTTCTCGGCGTTCAAGGCGTCGCGTTCGTCCTGCAGGGAGAGGACTTCATCGCGGAGCTTGTTGGTGCTGCTTTCGTTCTCGTGACTTTTCCAGAAATAAAAGCAGGCGGCGGCGGCGAAAAAGACGGAGACGAGTCCCCAAAAGATGCTTGCGCCCTGTGAACGCCCGACCCGCGAGGTGCTTTCGATGAATGCCACGCGGGTGACTCTAGGATGTATCGGGACGTTAGCCAAGACTGTGTTGCAGGGTTTGGATTATCTGTAAAACGCTCAATTTAAAAGGCCTGTCATCCTGAGCGAAGGCAAATCGGTTATTCGCCTTCGCACAGGATGACAGCGTTTTTTTCAAGCGGGAGTTTGGCAGTGATCTTCCACTGCGTGACGTCCATTCGTTTTGCATCGTCGGCGGGCGGCGGATTGGTTAGCATATATAGAGCAACCATGAATAACCCTTCGCCGACAGACCCCAAAGTCGGCGCACCTTCCGCGACACCGCTTAAGCTTTTCTTGAGGCGTGTTGTTGTCCAGCTCCTGCGATTGCGGGTCTGGATTACCGAACGGGGGCCGGGTGATCTATGGGAATCCAATTATTTTTGGGCGGCGATCGTGGGCTTTTGCGGGGCCTTTGCGTCGGTCTCTTTTCGCGAGGGATTGAGTTATTCCGAAAAAATTCTGTTCCATACGGATATTTCGCTTGAGTTCGTGCCGGAGACTCTTCCCTGGTGGGCGCGGCTTTTGATACCCGCGGCAGGAGGGCTGATCGCGGGGGCGATCCTGCTTTTCGGGCAAAGGTTATCGGCCGTCGGGCGGGCCGCCGATTTTATGGAAGCGGTCGTGGTCGGTGATGGCGTGATCCGGGTACGGGCCACGCTGGTGAAAAGCCTTTCGTCTCTGATCACGATTTCTTCGGGCGGATCGATTGGACGGGAAGGATCGATGGTGCAGCTTTCCTCGATGGCCGGTTCGTTGCTCGGACGCGCGACAAAAGTTTCTCCCGCGCGGTTGCGCTTGCTGGTGGCGTGCGGCGCGGCGGCGGGTATCGCGTGCGCGTATAATGCGCCGCTGACGGGCGCGTTCTTTGTGGCGGAAATTGTCCTGGGATCGATTGCCATGGAAAGTATCGGGCCGCTGATTGTCGCGTCGGTTGTCTCAACCGTGATTTCGAGCCAGTTCCTGGGCGCGCAGCCGATTTATCGGATGCCCAGTTTTGGCATCGTGCCGAATTGGGAATTGATCGCGCACGCGGGGCTCGGTGTGGTGGCTGGACTGATTGCGCCGGTGTTTCTCTTCGCATTGCGGGGAGGCGAGTTGTTGTTCAAGCGCACGTCGTTGCCGGTTATTCTCAAGCTGGGCCTGGGCGGCTTGGTGGTGGGTCTTCTTTCGCTGGATCAACCGATCGACTGGAAAGGCGGCAGCGTGTGGGGCAACGGTTACGGGGTGGTCGAATCGGTGCTGAATACCGATTGGGTCTGGTGGGGGCTGCTCAGCATCCTGGCCCTCAAGGTGCTCGCCACGGTGGCCACGACGGGCAGCGGCGCGGTCGGAGGCGTGTTTACGCCGACTCTTTTCTGCGGTGCGCTGATTGGCTCTCTTTACGGCGAAGGGCTGCGCGCGTTGCTGCCTCATGCCCATATTATACCGGCCAGTTACGCCGTGGTGGGGATGGGCTGTTTCCTGGCCGGGATGACGCGCGCGCCGATCATGTCGATCCTGATTGTCTTTGAGATGACTCACAACGACGCGACGATCATGCCGCTGATGCTCTCCTGCGTGTCGGCATTTTTCGTGGCGAAGAGCCTGAGCCCCGAGTCGGTCTATACGCGGCAGCTTCGCGGCAACAAAGTCCATTCCGGGCAGCCGCTTTTCCTGCTGCATGTGCGGGACTTGATGAAGACGGAGCCAGTCTGTGTCCTGGGGAACTCCGGTTTTGCCCAGGTCGCCGCATCGCTGGCCACGAACACGTTCAAGTTTCTTTACGTAGTCAATGCCGACCAGCGGTTTCTCGGTGCGATTGCGTTGCAGGATCTCAAGCCGTTCCTGCATGACACCGATTTGCCGCAGGTGGTCATCGCACTCGATCTTTTGCATGACGACATCCCGGTGCTGAGCAGCGATGCGTCGCTGAAGGAATCGCTGGAGGTTTTTGCGCGGCACGATGGGGAGCGGTTGCCGGTGATCGACAATATCCGGGACCGGCATCTGGTGGGTTCGCTGGCGAAGACCGATGTGTTGCTGACGTTGGCGCATGGGGCGGGTGGACAGCAGGCGAGTTAGTTGACATGGCGGAGAAGACGGCCATTCTCCATGCGAATGAAGTCGACCGTGGCGATAGTCTTGTTGATCTGGTGTCTGCTATTCCTGAGCGATTACCCCGTCCCGATGTCGGACGATCTCTGGTTCTGCGGACCGGCGATCAGCCTGTCGCAGGGAGCCGGTTTCGCGAGCCCCTACTGCGCGTTTCTCGATCACTGGGGAGGGCGCGAAAACTTTTTCGTCTACATGCCGCTGCACAGTTATATTTTTGCGGCGTGGATCAAGGCCTTCGGGATTTCCCGTTGGTCCTTCAGCCTTTTCCAATGCGTTCTGGGCGCGGCGGCCAGCTTCGCGCTGATCGGACTTTTCAATTGCCAGAAGCGGAAACTTTTCAGCGCGATCATTCTCACGCTGATGGTGGTCACGACTCTCTATCCATGCGGCATGCGGCCCGATTCGCTGGGCCTGGCCTTGTTACTGGCGGGCGGCCTGATCTTTCGGGCCCGGTCGTATGGCGCTTGGCTGCTGGGCAGTTTCCTCCTCTGGCTGGTGGTGATTTGTACGCCGAATTTCACACCTTTTGTCGCGATCGCCTTTCTGGCCGCGCTTTATTTCCGCTCGGACCTGACTTATCCCGTGAAGAAGGAATCGGTCTATCGCATGGCTGGAATCGTGGTCACCGGAGCTCTTGTGGGACTGCTTTTCCTGGAGATGATTCACTTCAAGCTGGGCTTGTTTTGGACGACGTTCAGCGACTTCAGCAAGGGTGCCCCGGCGAGATGGTTTTCCGAATTCCTCAAGGAAAAGACACATATTGTCCTGCGCGTTTTTGCCTTGATCGCGCTGGCAACGGCGGGTGTTTATACGGCGGTGCGTCGTCCCCAGCTTTTCGATGTGAGAGTGACGTGGGAGATGGCGCTGGCCCTGGCCGTAGGATTGGTCAGCGTGATGGTTCTTTTTTTCAGCTCTGTCAACGGCAACTTGTGGCTGGATACCTACCTGGCATTTGTCATTTTGTGGCTGGTTCTACATTTCAAGGGAACCAACCTCCCGGTGTGCGTTGTCGCGGTGCTTGTCCTGGCCATGCTGGCGTTTCATCACCGGTACAAAACGGAACAGATGGCGACGCTGCTCTACCTCAGGCCGAAAATTTCGCAGCCCGAGTTCAAGGCCCAGATTGAAGCGATGCATGCGGATCAGGTTTATGTCGATCCGTTCGCGCTCGCGGCGATATATGATTACCGACTGCCGCCTCGGACCTACGACTTTTTCTTCGGTTTCGAGGGAATACCGTTTTCGATGAAGGACATGCCGCCGAACAGCCTGCTGGTCCTTTCACCGGTCTACATGGAGAACGAAACGGTGCCGGCTTCGACTGCCTTATTTGGCAGGCATGACATCAACATGTTCCGCGATCCGTACAAATTTGTGCTGTTGAGAACTCCGGCCCGGAATCCATAGCTAGGAACCGGCGGAACGCATCGCTGGATATTTTCGCGACCAGTCGATGAGGAGGAGATAGAGGAGCATGTCATCGAAGAAGAAGATGTTCATGACGACGAGGCTGAGGAGGTGGAAGGAGAACATCAGGGGGATGAAAATCCAGCGATAGTGGGAGGAGACGAGGCAGAGCGGCGCGGTCATTTCAAAAAGCGTGATGAAGGGCAGGCCGGCCTTGAGCATGAACACGACGAGCGGCCATTCGGGGATATGCCAGCCGATGTCGGTGTTGAAGTAGTAGGCGCGGAGGCTGGCGTCGATGGCCCAGACTTCCATGGTGTCGCCGGTGAAAACAGGGAGGCCGCCGCGAATGAAGCGGTTGTAACCGACAAGACAATAGGAGAGGCAGAGGATGGCGACGATGGTGACTAGGGGATAGGAGCTCCACATGGCGGGAGATGTTTTCTGTTTGCTGAGTTTCGATTGGAAAAAATCGGCCCACGCGAAACCGGCGAGGACGTAGACGGCGAGGAGCAGGACGGTGTCGGTGTGGACGGCGGGGCCGAATCCGCGGACGAGGCAGGAGTAGGCGGTGAGTAAAATGGCGGCGAGCGTGGAGGTGAGGAGGAAGGCTTTGTTGGTCAGGCCGACCGCAAGCACGGTCAACGCGACGAGCCAGAGCGTGGTGAGGCCGGTCGGGGTGAGGAGATTATCGAGTGTGCCGGTGGGGAGCAGGGCGAGGATGCCGATGGGCTGGAAGAGATCGCGAGGCAACCCGGCGAGACGCCAGAGGGGATCGAGCGCGAGCTTGAAGATCCAGAGCGCGAAAATGCCGAGGCGGGTGAGGCGCAGTAATCGCGGTCCCGCCTGCTCGTGGAGCAGTTCTAGCGGGCCGATGAGATGTCGTAGCGGTTGAGCAACTGGCATGAGGGTTGGGCGCGGGATTCGGCGGCGGGCGGGTGAAGTTTCACGGCCATGACGACGAGATCGACGCGGTGAACGGGATCGTCGGCGTGGTGTTGGTTGTAAGCGGTCGCCATGGCGTGGGCGAGTTCGTCAAGCTGGGCAGGCGAGTACTGGGTCGGATCGTCGAGCGGATAAATCTGGACGATGGAGGGGAAAAGTTGCTCGACGAGGAGGCGGACTTTTTGGCCGCTGGCCGTGGTGGCGATGAATTCGCGGCAGGTGACAGGGTCGTCTTCGCGGACAGTGGAGAAGATGAACCAGGAGACGTAGGGATAATAAGCGCGGCTGTTGAGCGTGTAGTGGCCGAGGATCATGCTGCCGACGAGGAGGGCGAGCATCGTGCGGTGAAAGACTGGCATGGAAGTTACCCAGCGGACCATTGGCGGCCAGTAGCAGAACAGGCGCAGCACGATGAAAAGCAGCAGGGCTTGGCCGGTGAGATTGAAGGGAATGAAGGCAAACGGAGAGAGGGAAATCGCGCCGATGATCACAACGATGACCACGAGGGACATCGGGGGGAGCCAAAGCGGTTTGTCCTCGGAAGTGGTCATGAGTTAGATTTTTGTGCGATGACGACGAGGTGCTTTTCGGGATATTGATCGTATTCGAGATGGCGGCAGACGCAGCCGAATTTTGGCAGAAGTTCGAGCAGGCGCGGAGTGCCCAGCGTGCCATAGGAGAGAGGGATGCCCATATGACCGGAGTCGCCGTGGTCGCCCGGTTCGTCGAAGCCGACCATGGTGAAGAGATGCACGCCGCCCGGGGCGAGGCCTGCGGAAATTTTCTCCAACACCGGTTCCTGGAGCTTGAGCGGGAGATGCCAGGTGCTGTCCCACGCCGAAATGAAATCGTATTTCTTGGAGAAATTCCACTGGCTGATTTCGGCGTGATGGAATGGGACGCTGGAGTGGCGCGTCCGCGCGAGCACGATCATTTCGGCGGAGACGTCGAGGCCTTCGGGGTGGAAACCGTGATGGAGGAGAAGATCCATTATGCGGCCTTCGCTGCCGCAACCGATGTCCAGCGCCGTGCCGCGATTTTTGACGAATTGAATGGCGCGCTCGAACTGGGCGATGCCGTAGGATTTATTGGGAAGCTCCTGCCACTTGCGGGCGATCTGGTCGTAGCTGCGGCCTATGGCTTCCGGTTCCATTTCTGTGGTGTAACAGGATATGGCGTGGATGAAAGACGGAAGGCACCGTCGCACGGGGTGCGACGGCTACCACGGAGGAAAGGCACGACGGTTATAGACCGCCGCTACAGGCTGAACTGATCCTTCGACAAGCTCAGGATGCCGGAAAGGTTATTTGCGTATTTACTAGTGGGCGGTGCCGCAACCGCAGGGGGCGGCGGTTGGTGCGGCGGGCGTCGGAGCGATCTTGTCGGGATCGTAGGAGAGGCTGGGGGCTAGCCACTTTTCCAAGGTGGGGATGTCCATGTCTTTGCGGATGGAGTAGTCCTCGACCTGGTCGCGACCGATCATGCCGACGCCGAAATACTTGGCTTCGGGATGACCGAAGTAGAAGCCGCTGACGGAGCTGGCGGGGTGCATGGCGAAGTTTTCGGTGAGGATCACTTGGGCGTTTTTCTCGGCTTGGAGCAGATCGAAGAGGAGGCGTTTTTCGGTGTGATCGGGGCAGGCGGGATAGCCGGGGGCGGGACGGATGCCGCGATACTTTTCCTTGATGAGATCTTCGTTGGAGAGGTTTTCGTCCTTACCAAAACCCCACGCGATGCGGGCCTGGCGATGGAGCCATTCGGCGGCGGCTTCGGCGAGGCGATCGGCGAGGGCCTTGGTCAGGATGGAATTGTAATCGTCGTGGTCCTTCTCGAATTCGCGGGCGATTTCGTCGACCCCGAGGCCGGTGGTCAGCGCGAAAGCGCCGAAATAATCTTTGCGGCCGGAATCGGCGGGCGCGATGAAGTCGGCGAGGGCGTAGTTGGGTTGGTCCTCGGGTTTGTCCATTTGCTGGCGGAGCGTGTGGATGACGGTGAGGACTTTGGTGCGGGATTCGTCGGTGTAGAGGATGATGTCGTCGGGGGAACATCCGCCGCTAGGGACAGCGGCGGCTACCACGGAGGCGCCTGATGAGGCGGGGAAGAAGCCGTAGACGGCTTTGCCGTGGATCATGGGTTTGTTGATCAGGCGATCGAGGAGGACTTGGGCGTCGTTGAAGAGTTCGCGGCAGCGCGGGCCGAGTTCGGGATCGTCGAGGAGCGCGGGGTAGCGACCGCGAATTTCCCAGGCGTGGAAGAAGGGCGACCAGTCGATGTACTCGCGGATTTCCTTAAGCGGAAGGTCGTCGATGACCTTGATGCCGGTAAAGGCGGGCTTGGCGATATCGACGGTGTTCCAATCGGTTTTGAAGGCGCGGTCACGGGACTTGGCAATCGAAAGCAGCGGCTTGGAAGGGCGCTTCTTTTCGTGGGCGATGCGGGCGCGCTCGTGTTCGAGTTTATTGTTGGCCACGAACTCGTCGCGTTGATGATTGCTGAGGAGCGCGCCAACGACGCCGACGGCGCGGGAGGCGTCGAGGACGTGGACGGTGGCGTTGGAATAGTGATGGGCGATTTTTACCGCCGTGTGGGCCTTGCTCGTCGTCGCGCCGCCGATGAGGAGCGGGAGTTTGAAGCCTTCGCGCTCCATTTCCTTGGCGACATGCACCATCTCGTCGAGTGAGGGTGTGATGAGTCCGCTCAGGCCGATGACGTCGACGCCGAGTTCCTTCGCGGCGGCGAGAATTTTCTCGCTCGAGATCATGACGCCGAGATCGATGACCTCGTAATTATTACAGGCGAGCACGACGCCGACGATGTTCTTGCCGATGTCGTGGACGTCACCCTTCACCGTCGCGAGAAGCACCTTGCCCTGCGCTTGCTTGTTGCCGGTGCGCTTCTTTTCCTCCTCCATGTAGGGCATGAGGTAGGCGACCGACTTTTTCATGACGCGCGCGCTTTTGACGACCTGCGGGAGGAACATTTTTCCGGCGCCGAAGAGATCGCCGACGACGCTCATGCCGTTCATCAGCGGGCCTTCGATGACTTCAAGCGGTGTGGCATATTTCTGGCGGGCCTCTTCGGTATCGGCGTCGATGTAGTCGACGATGCCCTTGACCAGCGCGTGGCTGAGCCGTTCCTCGACGGGGAGGGAGCGCCATTGGGCTTCTTCCTTGGCCTCGGTCTTGTCGACCTTCTTGAAGCTGTCGGCGAAGGTGACGAGGCGCTCGGTGCCGTCCTCGGGACGGCGATTGAGGATGACGTCTTCGACGCGCTCGCGGAGGTCGGGCGCGATGTCCTCGTAAACGGCGAGCATGCCCGCGTTGACGATGCCCATGTCGAGTCCGGCCTTGATGGCGTGGAAGAGAAAAACGGAATGCATCGCCTCGCGCACCGGGTTATTGCCGCGGAAGGAAAAGGAGATGTTGCTGATGCCGCCGGAGACGCGCGCGCGGGGAAGATTCGCCTTGATCCAGCGGGTCGCCTCGATGAAATCGACGGCGTAATTGTTGTGCTCCTCAATGCCGGTGGCGACGGTGAGGACGTTGGGATCGAAGATGATGTCCTCGGCGGGGAAGCCGACTTCGTTGACTAATATATTATAGGCGCGTGTGCAGATTTCGACGCGGCGCTCGTAGGAATCGGCCTGGCCTTTTTCGTCGAAGGCCATGATGACGGCTGCGGCACCGTAACGGCGGACGAGCTTGGCGCGTTCGCGGAAAGCTTCCTCGCCTTCCTTCAGGCTGAGGGAATTCACGATGGGCTTGCCGGGGATGCAGCGGAGTCCGGCTTCGATCACGCTCCACTTGGAGCTATCGACCATGATCGGGGCCTTGGCGATTTCGAGTTCGGCGGCGATGAGGTTGAGAAAGCGGGTCATCGACTTTTCGCCGTCGAGCATGCCTTCGTCGAAGTTGACGTCGATGATGGCGGCGCCGCCTTCCACCTGCTGGCGCGCGACGGTGATGCCCTCGTCGAGTTTGCCCTCGAGGATGAGCTTGGCGAACTTGGGCGAGCCGGTGACGTTGGTGCGCTCGCCGATGAGGGTGAAGGGGATTTCGGGGCGGAGCGTGAGGGGTTCAAGTCCGGCGTATTGGGACGTCAGTGGAGGTGGAGGAAGCTTGCGCGGGGCGACGTCGCGGAGGGATTCGGTGATGGACTTGATGTGCGCGGGGGTGTTGCCGCAGCAGCCGCCCGCGATGTTGAGCCAGCCTTGCTCGGCGAAGTCGCGCATGAGCGGGCCCATGTCTTCTGGCAGTAGCGGGAAGCCGGTGGGCGAGAGCGGATCGGGCAGGCCGGCGTTGGGATAGCAACTGAAATAGCAGGTGGCGATTTTGGAGAATTCCTCGATGTACGGGCGCATCTGGTCGGGGCCGAGAGCGCAGTTGATGCCGACGCTGAGCGGCTTGGCGTGCGCGACGGAAATCCAGAAAGCTTCCAATGTTTGCGCGTTGAGCGTGCGACCGGAATCGAAGATGGTGACGGAAATCTGGACGGGAATGCGGCGACCGATTTCCTCGAAGGCTTCCTCGACCGCGAAGAGCGCGGCCTTGGCGTTGAGCGTGTCGAAGATAGTCTCGACGAGGAGCGTGTCGCAGCCGCCTTCCATCAGGCCGAGGGCTTGTTGCTTGTAGGCGGCGACGAGTTCAACATAGGTGACGCCGCGCGCGCCGGGATCGTTGGCGTCGCGGGAGATGGAGGCGGAGCGGTTGGTGGGGCCCATCGATCCGGCGACGAAGCATTGACGGCCTGGATTGGCGGCGACGAATTCATCGCGGACGCGGCAGGCGAGACGCGCGGCCTCGACGTTGAGTTCGGTGACGATGGCCTCGAGGTCGTAGTCGGCCTGGGAAATGGTCTGGGCGTTGAAGGTGTCGGTCTCGATGATATCGGCCCCGGCCTCGAGGAAGCTGCGGTGGACTTCGGCGATGACGTTGGGCTTGGTCAGGACGAGGAGATCGCCGTTGCCCTTGAGGTCCTTGTGGTGCGACTTGAAGCGCTCGCCGCGGAAATCTTCCTCGGTGAGTTTGTATTGCTGCAGGGTCGTGCCCATCGCCCCGTCGATGATGACGATGCGCTTTTGTAGTAAAGCTTCGAGGGGATGAAGAGTCTGGTCGGGCATTGGAGAGATAAACATATCGACGCATCTGGATGCGTCAATGGATTAGTTGGGGCTTTTCTTCAACTAGGAGTTCACTTGTGCTTAATCATTATTAGCGTCTGGTGCGATGTGAATCTTTATCTTCCCATCGTTATAATCCTCCGGTCCTTTGGGACCGGGTATCTCTGCAGCCAACTTGCCAATCTGCTCAATGTTCTCCTGCGAGGCTGGCATAGCTTTGAGGACACTGAAGTGATTCGTGTTGTAGGGATCGGTCTTGCCCAGGAAAAAAATGCATGAACTCCCTTCAGGAACGAGCGTCTCATGATTAGAAGAATCAACTGACTGATTGATCCAGATGTTTCCTTTGGAGACCAAGCCGCGAACAACCTTGAAAACTTTGACTGAAAAAAGTGTTGGCTGTACGGATTTGATTTCTTCGCCAATCAAAATTGCGTCAGCACGGCCAAGGACTTCCTCGGGTTTAATTGTACTTCCACATAGAACCGAATCTGTAGGCGGTAGGATTGAGTTCGTGACCAGTAGGCGAATTTCATCCGTTGCGGGTAAAGCCTTTAGAATAGTCCAAGGATCTTTGTCTCCTGGATTGCCGTTTCGGGAATAGAATATATAGGTTCCAGACAGACTGGAGGCGGGTGACTGATTATTAATGAAAACTGTAGCCGTAGTCTGGTTGGGGACGGTTCCACGAAAAACGTGGGAGGTCTTGATTCCGACGTTGCAGAGATGTGGCGTTGGGAAAGCAAACGAAAATAGGTCGCTTTGATCCGGTGTGCCGGAGGTATTGAATTGCCCTTCGAAAATGGCATCTGCTGTCACGAGTGCGTCTTGAAGATCAAGATCATCGCAGATGGGAGAAGTGTTTTGTGTGGGTAAGGCAGGCAACATCTTCTCAACTTGCGCGATATTCTCCTTTGTGGCGGGAAGGAGTTTATTGGTTTCGATATTCACTGATCCTCTATCAACAAAAAAAAGATAGGATTGTCCGGCCTTCGGTGGATCTTCGTGGGGATCAAATATGACATTGAGATCAATCATGAGCGGATTTGCCACGGGACCACGAAACAATCGTGAGATTCTAACGGAAACCCCATTATATTCCGTTACACCCGGCGGTCCTAAATCGGCGGCTCCGATGTTGATGACTGTACCTGCGAAAATGGAATTCGACTTTGATATGGCATCGCTCATTTTCATTCGGCTTCCACTAAGTTGATGATAATTTTTTGGGAGCGTTATTAGACGCTTTACCTCCGCGATATTGGTGTCAGTAGCGCTCAGAAGCTTGATGGCATCGTAGGGATCCATTGCCCACGCCGAAGGACGTATGTGGTTCTTGGCCAAAAAGAAAATATACGATGTTTCAGTCGCTGGTTTTATTTCGCTCTTTGCAAGATTGATTGGTATGTCAATTTCCAGAGGGCTTTGAGTTCCACCTCGAAGAAATTGGATTTCCTGAGCTTGGTTCTCATGCATTGTGAGTTGTGAGCCCGAGGTAGTTTCGGTGCCGATTTTGATGAGTTTGGCCACAATAATGGCATCGGCCTGAAGAATGAGGTCGGCGGCCTTTAGATCGGAACCGGGTAGGGTCTGAGGGTGCTGAGCCGTTACAATTGGGGCCTGAGGCCTGACGTTTTGGAGGCCAAGGGCAATAAGCACCAGAGCGATCAGAGACGGGGGCAGCATGGCTCTCATCAATTCCATGTTGCGCACTGGCTGTCTAACGCCAAGGAAACTCTTCTGTTATGGCTAAAGAATGATCAAGGCGATAGGCCAATGCCTTGCAGCAATGATCCAAATCAGTGCGAATGAAATGTCGTTGAGGGAATGAGGTATTTCTGAATGGAGTTTGGGAATGATGGGGAATGCACGACGGTTATAGACCAACACTACAGGCTGGAGGAGGGCATCCGCCGATGGGACATCGGCGGCTACCCCGGAAGGGGAGGCACCGCTGCCGGGCCTGCGGCGGCTACCGGGGGCAAGGGGATCGTCGCCCGGAGGTCGACGGCTACCTCGTAAGGAAACATCCGCCGATGGGGACATCGGCGGCTACCACGGATTCTCTCTGCGGCTTTGGTCTCGTAAAGAGGGGGAAGTTGTGTATGTTGGGTCTGTTTATGGCTCGTGCGCGTCTCACTTTCCTGCTGGCGGCTTTTATGCTGCTGACCGGTCTAATAGGTTGGCAGAGCGGGCGTTCGGCCACAGGCGATACGCCTTCGGACGAGAGTTATGAATCGACGCTGCTTTTTGCGCGGGTGATGCAATTGATCCGGCAGGATTATGTCGATGAGAGCAAGACGAGTTACAAGGACCTGACCTACGCGGCGTTGAAGGGAATGTTGGCGTCGCTTGATCCGCACAGCCAGTTCCTTGACGAGGAGGATTTCCAGGACATCCAGCGCGAGACGAAGGGCGAGTTCAGCGGGCTGGGCATCGTGATCGGGATCAAGGACAACGCGCTGGTGATTATTTCGCCGATGGAGGATTCGCCGAGCGGTCGCGCGGGGTTGATGCCGGGCGATCACATTTTGAAGATCAACGGCAAGAGCACGGCAAAGATGACGCTGGCCGCGGCCGAGAAGGCGCTCAAGGGTGTGCCGGGCGAGAAGGCGGACCTGACGCTGCTGCGTCCGACGGCAGGTGCGCCGAATGGTGGAACGGTTTTCGATGTGGAGCTGACGCGGGAGACGATTCAGGTGGCGTCGGTGAAGGATGCGCACATGTTGCCGGGAACTTTGGCGGGGCAGGACAAGATCGGTTATGTGCGGATCGAGGAATTTAGCGATAACACCTCGGATGAAATGGACCATGCGTTGGAGGGGCTTGAGCACGATGGGATGCAGGCGCTGGTGATCGATTTGCGGAATAATCCGGGCGGACTGCTGGACTCGGCGGTGGATGTGGCGGGGAAATTTCTGCCCGCGAACACGGTGATTGTCTCGACGAGGGGACGCGTGGCGGACCAGTCGCAGGAGTTTCGCGCGCGGACGCATCGGGATCATCCCGCTTATCCGATTGCGCTGTTGATCAACGGCTATAGCGCGAGTGGCGCGGAGATTATGGCGGGCGCGTTGAAGGATTTGAACCGGGCGATTTTGGTCGGAGAGACAACTTTTGGGAAGGGATCCGTGCAGACGGTGCAACCGCTGGGCAATGGCGTGGGGTTGCGTCTGACGATGGCGAAGTATTATACGCCGGATAAGAAATCGATTCATGGGGTTGGGATTTCGCCGGACATTAGCGTTCCGGTTACCGATGAGGAGGCGCGGCGCGTTGACTTGGCCCAGGAGAAGCGTCCGCTGACTCCGGAAGAGCAAGCCGAAGTGGCTAAGGCGCAGGACCGGCAACTCGAACGCGCGGTGAGTTCGCTGCGGAGTGTGCGTATTTATAATGAGCGGCAGGCGGCGCTGAATGCCGCACCGAAGACTACTACGGAGGCGAAGGCGCCCGCGCAGAAACCGGCGGATAGTTCGGTGACGCCGGGTGCGGCGCAGTAGTTGATCGGCAATGGAGTTGCCTCAGCAAGTGCGTTCCTAAACACGCACGCGTGATGGAGTTTGGGATCGAGGAACGTGAAAGTCCGAGACGACCCCCTGTGCGCTTCGCGCACCCGGACAACAAGTAGTCCGGGCCACCCGAACCGTCGCACAGAGTGCGACGGCTACCACGGAGGGAAGGCGTCCGCCGCTAGGGACAGCGGCGGCTACCACGGAGGTAAAAGACGACGGTTATAGACCGCCGCTACATTAAACCGCAGGAATGTTGACGAGGAGATGGCCTGAGGCGTTAATGGAGGTGGCGAGTACGGGGAGATTGCGCTTGGCTGGGCCTTGGGTGACGTGGCCGTTGGGGGCGAAGGTTGAGCCGTGGCGTTTGCAATAGAAGGAGCAATCGGATTGGGCTTTGAGTGTGACGTTGCGATGCGTGCAAATCGAGGAGAGTGCGAAGAGTTGTCCGCCCCGGCGCACGATGAAGAAGCCGAGGTCTTTGTAGGTGTCGTAAACGCCGTCGGCGGCGAAGTTGCCAGCGGGGCCCGCGTCCACCGTTTGCGCGGGACCGTCGCTGGCGATTACGTTCAGGGATCCGCAGGCGACGGCACCTGCAGTGAGCATCAGGAATTCTCGGCGACTGATGTTCATGGTTAATCGGCTAAGGAATTATCTGCTCAAGCTTAATACTCGAATACCAAGCTGGTCACGACGCCCCAATGTTGATCATCGCGGGCGGTGGCATCGAGCGGGAACACATAGGCGGCACCGAGCCGAGGTTGGATGTTTCCAATGGGCTTCAAGTTGGCGCGGAATCCCGCATCGGCGGTCAGGCCGTTGGCGAAGGTGAAATTTAACGACTTGGCACCATTCAATTCGAACATGGGAATGAGCTGCATCAGGCCGGGGATGGCAATTTGCTCGTGGGTGATCGTGTAACCGGCAACGAAACCGTACTCGAAGGTCTGCTGGCCACCGACGCCGTCGTGTGCGCCGACGAACGTGGAGTAACCGAAGATGGATTGCAGGGTGAAGTGATCGCCGATCCGCAAATCGTTGAAGAGCTTGGGAACGACTTCGGTGGTCTCGGCAATGGCCGAGCCGGTGGGAATGCCGATTTCCATCGCCACGCCAAACGTGGTGTCCCAGTTGCCGCTCGGTGCGACATAATCGGCAAAGGGCATGCGGGCACCGACATCGACGTTGCCAAAATTCACCGCCGACTTGCTGCCGTCGCCAGCGTTATCGATTTGTAACGGGGCTTCCACTTCAAGGGTCAACTGGCCGAAACCTTTTTCGACTTCGCCGGTCAGCAGGTTGGAATGATCGGTGCCGCCGGATTTGCTGTACTGCCAATCGAGGCGGGCTTCGTTGACTTCGAGGTCGGTGTCATCGACGAGGAAGGGCTCGGGATAAACGCCCTGTCCGTAAGAGCTGCGCTTGTCCAGCCAGTCGAACATGCCGAACTTGGAACTTGCGGCCAGCGTGGTTGAAGCATTGGCAGGCGCCTTCAGGTCGGCGGGCACGGAGGCCATATCATCGCCTGCCCGGAGGGCGAGGGGCATCGCCAGGGCGACGGCTAAACAGATCAACGTAAGTTTCTTCATGGAACTAGACCTAGCCGATTTAAAAAAATTCCGCTGCCGCTCGGTTGCTATTAATTAGCGATAGGTTGTCATGCCTGCTGTTCCGGGTACGCACGCATTGCGCCGCGTCTCGAATCGATTTATATCTATCGGGCTGCATGGCGAAACGATCCAAGAAAAACAAACCGGTCCCGAAAACCGATTCGTCGCCATCGCGGGAGCAGACGGGCTTGATTTCGAAAACGTCTTTTCAGGAGGTGCTTTCCGCGGCCTGGATGCCTCTTCTCCTGGCGGCGATCGCCTTCGCGGTCTATTTGCCCTCGCTCAAGTCGGATTTTGTTTCCGATGCGCGGTTGGAAATCGACGAGGGCTTTGTCACTTCGCTTTCCAATTTGCCGACGCTCTTCTCGCCGACGGTACTCGGCCTGAACCTGATGCTCGCGGATCGCCCGGGCGAAATGTTTTACCTCATGCTCAATTCCGCACTATGGGGCAAGCAGCCGTTTGGTTATCACCTCGATAGCATTCTTCTACATGCGGCGAATGTGGCCCTGCTTTTCGTTCTGTTGCGTCGCTTGATTGCGGTCGAGGCGGGAGGTTGGGATGCGAAAAAGAGGTTGAAGGCCCAGTGGGCCGCAGCGGCGGCGACGTTGATTTTCGCCCTGCACCCGATTGCGACCGAATCGGTGGCGGAGGTCAGTTTCAGCTCCAATCTACTGGTGACTTTTTTCTCCCTGGTGGGACTGCTCGCGACAATGGCTTTTCGTCCCGATGGGGAAAAAAGATCGTTGGCGCTGGGAATGGTGGCCTTGCTTTGCGTTGTCGGCGCGGTGCTGTGCAAGGAATCGGGGATCGCGGTCGCGCTCCTGATGATCGTGTATTGGTTCTTGTTTCGTCGTGGAGAAAAGAAAGGACCATGGTTGGTTTTATTAGCGGTTGCCGTGGTCGTGACGGTGGCAGTGGTGGCGACCATTCTGCACCTCGGGGTCTCACGGCAGCTTAAGCAGGAGTATCTTGGCGGATCGTTTTCGCAACTGCTCGTGATTCAACCGCAACTCTGGGTTTTTATGATGGGGCAATTGCTTTGGCCCGCGCATCTTTCGGCCGATTATGTCTTGGAAGATATGAGCCTGCCCACCACGCCGGTGGCCGTTACCATTGTGCTCGTGGTGATTTCGCTCCAGGCTTGGCTGGCGGTCAGGAGTCGGATTGGCGCGATGGGCGTGGCCATGTGGTGGATCGGGCTCTCGACGGTTTCCAACATCGTGCCGCTCTATTGTATCCTGGCCGATCGCTTCTACTATATGCCGCTCGCGGGCCTGGCCCTGCAACTGACAGCGCTGCTCCTCATGACGCTGCGGCTGCGATGGGGATATGGAATTGCAATTGTGTGTTGCGTCATGGCGCTTGTGCCGTTGACTATCTTGACGGTGAAACGCCAGGCAGTTTTCGCCAACGATTTTTCCCTGTGCGAGGACACTCTTCAGAAGAGTCCGCATTCAACGCTGATGCAGAACAGCATGGCCTTGGCCTATTTTCGGCAAGGGCGACTCGATGAGGCCATGGACCACTATCGGCAGGCGCAGGTAATCGAGCCGGGTAATTCCTGCGCGATTATCAGCATGGGGATGATTCATTTGCGCAAGGGAGAACCCGGTGAGGCCATGGCGCTTTTCCAAAAGGCGCTCGAGATCGATCCCGAAGATGATGACGCCCACTGCAGCCTGGGTATTGCGCTTTGCCAAACGGGACGGCTGGACGAGGGGATCGACCAACTGAACCAAGCGGTGAAGATTGATCCCACCAACATCACCGCTCGCGTGAACCTTGGCATGGCTCTCGCGCAGCAGGGAAAGATTGACGAGGCCATCGAGCAATTCCAGTCGGCCCTTCTTAAGTCGCCGGGGTCGTCACAGGTTCATGCCAATCTCGGCCATGCTTACGCGAGGCAGGGGCAACTGGACAAGGCGATCGAGCAATACCGTGAGGCGTTGGTGGAAAACTCTGGTGATCTCGAGGTCCTCATTAATCTTGGCGTGGCCCTCGCCCACCAGGGGCTTTTTGACGAGGCGATCGCGCAGGACAATCAGGCCCTCAAGATCCATCCCGAATCGCCCGATCTTCACGACAATCTCGGCGTTGCGCTGATCCAAAAGGGGCAGGTAGACGCAGCCATCGCGCAGTTCGAGGAAGCCTTGCGGTTGAATCCAAACTTCACCGCCGCACAGAACAACTTGGCCAGGGCAAAGTCCGCCCTAAAAGAAAAGAAGACCGACGCGGTGCCCGATGGATTGTTGCCTGTGCTTCCCAAGGATGTGAAAACGGATTAGGGTAGAACGATGCGTGTCCTGGGGATCGAAACTTCGTGCGATGAGACGGCCGTGGCATTGGTGGAGACCAATCCGTGGTCGACCGATATTCTCGCGCAGGTGATCAGTTCGCAGATTGAGCTGCACCGTCCTTACGGCGGAGTGGTGCCGGAGATGGCGACGCGCGAACATTTGCGCAACCTGCCGCTGCTCGTGCCGCAGGTAATGAAGGAGGTCAATCTTTCGCTGGATGCCATCGATGCGGTGGCGGCGACGGAGGGACCGGGGCTCGCCTCATCGCTCCTGATCGGACATTCGTATGCGCGAGCACTGGCGATTGCGTTGTCGAAGCCGATGATCGGGGTGAATCATTTGGAGGGACATCTTATCTCGCCGTTTCTGGCGAATCGACGCGCCGTGGAGTTTCCATTTGTTGGCCTGATCGCGAGCGGAGGGCATACGTTGCTGGTGCATGCCTTGGGCTGGGACCGTTACCTGAAGCTCGGTTCGACGGTGGATGACGCGGCGGGCGAGGCGTTCGACAAAGTGGCGAAACTGATAGGTTTGCCTTATCCGGGCGGACCGGAGATCGAGAAGATGGCGCTGAAGGGAAACCCCGAGGCGTTCGGATTGCCACGCAGTTTTCCGGAACGGGACAATTTGAATTTCAGCTTTAGCGGACTGAAGACGGCAGTGCGTTTCTTTTACGAGAAAAGCCCGCAGATGCAAACGGAGCCGGAGTGGGCCTACGATTTGTGCGCCTCGTTCCAGAAGGCTGTGGTCGATGTGCTCGTGCGCAAAGCGGTGGCGGCGGTGGCGCAGTCGCGAGTGGAACGGCTGGCGGTTTCGGGTGGTGTGCTTTGCAACAAGATGCTGCGCGAGGAATTGGAATTCACCTGCTATGAGGCGGGTATCGATCTCGTGCTGGCCGATGCGGCGTCATGCACCGACAACGCGGGAATGATCGCGGGAGTGGCGGCGGAAAAGCTGGCGGCGGGAGTCGAGCCCCGTTGCGGCGACGATATCAATCCGAACCTAAGTCTCTTCGCGTCCTCCGAGGCAGACGGGGACGCGGCCCGAGGCCTGAGCGCGGCCATCAAACTCAAAAACCGGCAGGCGAAGAAGGGACTCCAGGAGGAGGACGTTGTCGCGCCGGGCGAGGTCGAGGTCTGGTGACGGATCCGGTCCGGCATTGACGACGACGGCGGCGCAGATAAGCCCTGTCTCGCGGATGCTGTCGACGGTGAGAAGGGTGTGATTGAGAACGCCGAGACGATTGAGCGCGACCACCACCACGGGCAGGGCGAGATCGCGGGCCCAGTCGCGGACTTCATAATTCGGCGCGAGAGGCACGCGCCAGCCGCCCACGCCTTCGACCGCCAGATGCGAGAAGTGCGAACTCATCGTCGCAATGCTGCGATTGAGGGCGGGAAAATCGATGTCGCGATTTTCGACACGGGCGGCGAGGAGCGGCGCGGCGGGTTCGCGGAAATGGATGGGATTGATTTCGTCGAGGGACAGGACGTTGTCGGCAGCTTCGCGCAGAAATTCCGCATCGCTGCGATCACCGCTGGAGATGGGTTTGAGCGCGGCGGCGTTATGGCCCTGCTGCCTCCAGGCGCGGGTGAGCCAGCAGGTGAGCCAAGTCTTGCCGATTCCGGTGTCTGTACCGGTGATGAAGTAGCTGGGCATGGGGGGATTTTTGACAAGATTAACAGGATTGGGGACAAAAAACAGATAGCGATCTTCCCAAGCCGGATTTCATGAGTACGGAGTTCGGCAAGGAGATTGCGCGCATGGGGAGCATCCAGCCTTTTCTTGAAAAGTGAATCATTCCGTTAATTCCGTCAAAATCAGTGGCCTTTTAAGGAGAATCTATTGCCAATTTGGCGGAGACGATGCAGGTTGCGGCTGAATATGTTCAACTGGCTTTACGGGCCGATTCTCATTACGAAGTCTGACCGGCTTTCCACCTATGCGGCGGCACTGGCTTTTAACGTCGTGCTTTCGATGGTGCCCTTTCTGGCGGTGACCTTCGTGCTGGGCATGCAGCTCTCCACGCAACTCAATTTGGGTGGCAGCTACGCCCATGATTTTGTGCGTGTCTTCAACGAGATCATTCCGATGGGAAGCCAGATCGTGACCCAGCGAAGCTTTGAGGCGGTGGAGCGTTCCTCCCTCGGAGGATTTATTCCGATCGGCTTGATCCTCGCGCTTTACACCTCGTTCAGCCTGATGGAGCAGATCATCCGGACGCTGGTTTTCATTTTCGACGATCCGCGCCGCCCGCAAAGCTGGACATGGAGAGTCATCGTGAAAACCATCGCGCTGCTCATTATCTGGATGCTCCTCCTGCTGCTGATTTCAATTTCAGCGGTGGAGTCGTCGGTGTTGCGGAATATGTTGAATCAATTTGTGTTTTCCACGGTCACCAAGGACCTGGTGAACGTCGTGCAGGTACTGGTGGTGATCTCGGCTCTCTTTGGAACGTTTTTCATGACCTATTATTTGGTTTCGGCGAAACGATTTAGAACGAGCCTGATCGTGGAGGGGAGTCTCCTGGCGTCCTGCGGATGGGTGGCGTGCAGTCTTCTTTTTGTCACGGTGTTGCCCAAGATTATGCAGACCAACGCCGCTTACATCGCACTGGGATCGGTGATTGCGATTTTGCTTTGGGCGCAGGCGTGCGCATGGTCATTGATTATCGGGGCTTGCTGGATGGTGCGCTTTTCTCCGAGGGCGAGGTAGGTAGCCGTCGATCGCCGGGCGACGGTCAGAGGCGCAGAGCCGCGCTCGGCGATCGCGGGCTACCTTAGTTGGAATTTTCGGAGAGAAAGGAGAGAACTTCCCTCGCGACTTTGCGGCCATCCAGCCAGACATGCTCGACGGTGGAATCGGTGCGGCTATCCCCGCAGTTAAAGGCGCCATGGGGCAGATCGACGCGGTGGCGATGCGCCTCCATGGGGCGGGCGTGGAGCCAGCGATGACTGGAACTGGCCGTGCATTGGCCGGACGGAATGCGCCACAATTTTTCGTGTTCATGCACGAGCCTGGGAAGATAATTTTCGGGCGGTGCATCGGCGTATTCGCGGCTGAAACGCGGTGACGCCTGGGCCACGAAAACGCTCTTGTCCCCGACGACGCGCCCGACCTTGTTATTTTCGCAATGACTGGAAAGGAGCGGCTCACTGCCATCGGGTTGGACGCGGGCGTAGCATTCGCGGGAGTAATCCTTTCCGGCGTACTCCATGAGGGCAACGAGACACGGATCATATTCGACGGGCGAACGGGGCAGGCCAAAAAGACGGGCGGTGAGGGGGCCGGGCAAGGAACTGACGACCGCGCAAAAGGGTTCGCCGAGGCATTCGACACCGGAGGAAGAAAAGGTGATGGTTTCAACCCGGGTGTTCAGGCGGATGTCGAGTCCCTGCGACAGGATGTGGGCGAAGTAATTGTTTCCCTGAAGAACGTAAAAGCGAGGGCCCGTCGGGTTGACGACCACTTTATTGTCGTGATCGAGGATGGGCGAGATAATGGGGCGAAACTGGCGTAGGCGGGTGAGAAGTTCTTTTTTGAATTCGGTCGACTGCGCGGTGAAGTATTGGATGCCGATATCGACGAGGTGTCCCTGCCACAGTCGGGTGGCGCAACGCCCCCCGACGACCGATGAACTTTCAAAGACGCGGACGGTGACTCCGGCGTCGCGCAGGGCCTGGGCGCAACTCAGGCCGGAAAGTCCGGCTCCGATGATGGCGACTGGCCCGAGTTTTTTCATGATCAATTTGAAGGTGGAACACTTGACTAGAAGCAACAATCCCAAAAGAGAAGTTTATTTAAATTTTTAATCTGTTGGAAGGCGCGCGATAGAGCCATTTTGATGGGAAGTCATTTTCATGGAGACTACCTTATCGCGCTTAACCACGCGCCACGGGAATTCCGATTGATTTTGAACCTTGGTTATCTAGTATGCGTGATGGCTCGTAGCTTTAATGTTTCTATTTTGCGCGCGTGCGCTGTTCTCGCGCTGAGCGTTGGTATTTTATCACCCAAGATGGCCATGGCTGGCGCCCCGGCCAAGATCACCGGACTGGATGCGAATGGCAAGACGGTGACGGTCAATGGCACTGGGCATTATACCCTCGTGTTGTACACGAATGCAGATTTAGAGGCGGAATCGCGCAAAATGACGCTGGCTCTTGATCCCTACCGGGGCCGTTCCAATTTTGAATTTGTGAGCGTCGTTGATTTACGCGGTGGTGTGCCCCCGGGAATGCGCAGCATCGTGCGCGTCCACATTCGGGATGAGGAGGGCAAGGAGGCCGCGCGGTTGAAGAAGGCCGGCGTGTCGGGTAATTCCGGTCCGATCATCCCTGATTTTAGTGGCTCGACGTTGAATGCCTTGGGTTGGGACAGCGTTTACGATCAGCTTAACGTGGTAATTTATGACCCTCAGGGGAAAGAGATCAAGCGCCTGTCGGATGTGAGCAACCCTAAACAGGTAACGGCAGTCCTTGGCGCCATCTTATAGCTGTCCTAAAACCGTCGTTGCCCTGACGGAATAAACGGAATTCCAGGTCAGGATATGAGGAAGGCTGTTTTCAATCATCCGACCTTGAGCCTGATTCGGATCGTCGGGGCGGTCCTCTTTTTCGCCTTGCCGTTGAAGGCGCAATCCGCCGCCACGCCCGAATCATGGCAGCAGGCGATCGGGCCGTGGTCGTGGATGTTTCCACGGGACCACGGCGCGCACCCTGCGTTCAAGACCGAGTGGTGGTACTTCACCGGCAACGTGCAGGATTCGCTCGCGCATAAGTTCGGTTATCAACTCACGCTCTTCCGGCAGGGGATTCAATTCACACCGGCGCAACCGGATAGCAAATGGGCGGTGCGCGATTTTTACTTTGGCCATTTTACGATCAGCGATTTGTCCGCGGGAAAATTTCATGTGGCGGAGCGGGTGACTCGCGGGGCGCTGGGAGAAGCCAAGGCGGCGATTGATCACATGGAGGTGGCGGTCGGGCCGTGGTCGATCAAACAGGACGCGCGTGGAACGATTCAGCTCACTGCGCGCGAGGACGACATCGCCATCGATTTCGCGGAGCGTCCGGTGAAGCCGCTGGTGCTGGAGGGCGTGAACGGGTTGAGCCGGAAGGCCAACGGCGTAGGCGAGGCGTCCTATTATTATTCCTATCCGCGCTTGGAAACATCCGGGCAAATGCGAGTGGGGGAGATGACCTATTCGGTGACGGGACAGAGTTGGTTCGATCACGAATTCAGCACCAGTCTGCTGGGCGACGGGCAAGTGGGCTGGGACTGGTTTTGCCTGCAATTGGACGATCACGAGGAGATCATGCTTTACGCTATGCGGGACAAATCGGGCGCGATGGATCCTGTCTCGGAAGGCACATGGGTCAACGTGGACGGAACTTCGCAGCGGCTTGAGCCGGGGAGTTTTTCCATCGAGAAGCTGGGTACTTGGACGAGTCCACGGAGCGGAACCGTTTATCCCGCGAGCTGGCACATCACCGTGCCGGGACACCTAGCCGATCTGACCGTGACGCCTGCCATGGCCGACCAGGAACTGCACCTGACAAAGATGGGTGCACTCGATTATTGGGAGGGCGCCTGCGCGACCCAGGGCAAAGTGGGAAATGCCGCTGTTTCGGGCGTAGGCTATACGGAGTTGACCGGCTATGCGGGCGCACTGCCGTCGGAGACGGTGCCATGATTTCAGTGCCCTTCGCCAAGCTTGGAATGCCGGATGATTGCCACAAAAGAACGCAGAGAACACAGAGATTTGGGAAGAAAAACAGGTTGTTCTTTTATTCTTTTTGCGCTCTTTGTGTTCTTTCGCGGCTAATTTTTTAAATGAAAAAAGCATCACCCATTTTTGAAGTCGAAAAGCTGCGAGTGGAACGCGACGCGGTGATTCTCCACGAAGTGAACTGGCGCGTGGAGCTGGGCCAGCATTGGGTGATCCTCGGGGCGAATGGCTCGGGCAAGACCTCGTTGCTGAGTGCGCTGACCGGCTATTTGATGCCGACCAGCGGCGAGATTCGGATCGGATCGGCGAGCTTTGGCGCGGCTGATTGGCGCGAGGTGCGGCGTTCCGTGGGGCTGGTGAGTTCGAGCCTCGGCCATCGCATCGAGCCGGAGCAAACGGCGCGCGAGGTGATTCTTTCCGGTAGTAATTCCCAGATTAATTTTTGGGGCAAGGCTGGCGCGGAGACGGAAAAGCGGGCCCGGCAAGTTTTGCAACGAGTGAAGGCCGCGCATCTGACGGACCGGGCGTGGCGCTATCTTTCCCAGGGTGAACGACAGCGGGTGCTCATCGGACGCGCCTTGATGTCGCGTTTGAGAATCATGTTCCTTGATGAGCCATGCTCGGGACTCGACCCGGTGGCGCGGGAGGACTTTCTCGCCTTCCTGAGCGCGCTCGTGAAGGGGCCGCACGCACCGACGCTCGTATTGGTCACGCATCACGTCGAGGAAATCGTTCCGCTTTTCAGCCAGGTCTTGCTTTTGCGCGGAGGGCGGGTGCTTGCCTGCGGCCCGAAGGATAAGGTGCTGACCTCGGCAAATCTTTCCACGACGTTCGGCGCTCCAACCGCCGTGCGCCGCACCGGCTCCCGCTATCGCCTGGAGATCGGTCGCCATGTCGGCTCGTTCGCGAAGTGATCGATTATTCAAGCTACGCACGAAGGCTCGATTCCGAATTGCATTTATCCAAAGGGTTCGACAATATCCCTAACTCGGACGCATCAAATGCGGGCGTAGTTCAATGGTAGAACGGTAGCCTTCCAAGCTACACACGAGGGTTCGATTCCCTCCGCCCGCTCTCCTCTCATAGCTGAGAGGGCTGTACCAAAATCGTACCAAACTGCCTCTGGAAAGGCAGTCTTTCACGGTTTCACGGAGGCGCAAGTAAGGCGCTCTCGGTATGGGGCTGACCTGCTGAAACCCAAGGTTGGGCACGTCGATCAGTTCGATATTCCGCACGCTTCCACCTGGGCGGGTATCCTCTTGCCGGAGAGAACGGCGAATGTGGACAGGAACGGGCCGCCAGCCGCGCGAAGCGCGGCGGCGCCCGTTACTAGTCTATATCGTAATATCTCAATAAAGAGAAAAGCAGCCCTGATGGATGAGCTGCGGGTGAATGTTGAGAACGTGATTCGCTTGGTGGGAATTGATCAGTGCGGCTTGGCCACCTTCACCACCCGTCGTAACTGCACCTTGGAAGAGTTCCAGAGGCTTTGGAATAGTTACGTGACCAATGTCCTCCGTCCTCGCTTCGGAAATGCCATCACGGTCATTGAGGCGCAAATGCGGGGGGCTCCTCACGCCCATTGCTTCATGTACGTCGCGAAGGACGTTAGGACGGGCGCACGGTGGATCAGGAGAGGGAAGAGGTGGATGCTGGCGAAATACTCTGGCAACCCTGCGCTGCGCGAAATTCAGGCATTCCTGTATCAGACATGGAACTGTTATTGTCGGTCGCAACACGGCACGTCAAACGAGGTCATGGGCACGGCTCACTTTCTGCCAACCCGCCAGAATGCCGAGTCGATTGCGGTGTACCTGGCTAAGTATGTCGTTAAGGGGATCGAGCATCGCCCGCCTGAATGGCAGAACAAAAGTCTCGTCCGCTACATTGACCCACGGAAGCGGTTTCGGATGGTCTACCGGCGGCGGGCACGGTGCACGGTTCATGCGGTCCAGTCGCGGATCAAGCTACGCGAGTTCTGTTACTGGCGTCTGGGCCGTCAAACAACGGAGAAGTGGATTGCGGACGGCAAGAGCCCCCTCGATCTCCTGCGCGAGGTTATCGGGCCAGACTGGTATTGGAAAAATCGGGACAAGATCCACTCAATGCCAATACCTGAAAATACCGTTTCTCTCGGATTCGTCTTGCCGGAGAGGCACACGACTAGTCCCCTTCTTGATATAGGATGTTACCGAACTTCCAAGGGTGGCTGGTGTAAAACTACTTGGGCGGGGGAACCACCGGCTGCGTCATGGTGTATTTCGCCAGCTGTTGATTCTGAAGACTCAGATGATCCGTTTTAAGATCGCTCTTGAAATAATGCTAGCCATCTCGTTGGGCTGGGTCGGTCGGTGGTTCTGGTGGGAGAATTTTCAGTGGGGTAAACTGCATCTTCCTCATCGTATCTCTCTCCAACAAAACATCCTCGTTGGCGGCAATGTCACCAAACCCAAAAGCTAAGTGATGCTCCAAGCGGTCCTTGGGATTGGTGGCGATGTCGAGAAGTGGCCAATTCGCTGCCCATTCAGGGTATTCTTCGGCAGGGCGCAGGTTGGGTTTTTCAGTAAAAAACGAGACATTACATGAAAAGTCGTAGCCGTTGTACAAGTCATAGACTTTGCTGCCTCGTGTGTAGAAGGTAACCCAGTTACCATGATACCGGTGCTCTATTTCGGCAACGATACCAAAGCCCCCACGTAGTACCCCATTCCATTTAAAAAGTTCTACGAGATGGAAGTGAAATGGTTCAGGGACTGTTCCGGGTGGGCAATCATCAAAGTAGCTCCATCCCCATCCATAAACAGGTTTACAAAAAAGGCTCTTACCAACGAAAGCTAGTGTTGATGACGCTAATTGTGATGGAAGGTACGCGGTCGTCATCTCGTCATAAAAATATGGCTCGAGCAGCGGGCTAACAACTCTTTTATCTGTGTGGGTGATTTTCCGAACAACCGGAGCATGAGGGTGGAACCCTCATAAATGTAAAGCTCAGGGCCACTATGCTTAGCTGTGAGTTTGGGAGGCAAGAGCAAATGGTGTTGTGCGGCCAAAGCTCGCCACCTTAAAAGTAATGCAGTATTCAGTCGCGAGTTGGATCATATGCCAGCGGATTGACAGAGTCACAAAAGAGGATTAGTGTCTCCACATATTCGGGCCGACCAATATATTGGTGCAAAAGATCACAGGCTAAACCGTAATGGGGCCTGATTAAGAAGTCACCAAGTCGCATAGAGCCCACAAACAAAACGTCAGTCGTGGTTTCGTTTGTATCTGTGTCTCCTTTGGAGATGCCGGGCGGAGCCTCAAGTTTCAAGTTGGAGGTGGTATGCGACGGAAATACTCAGACGAAGAGGTGCGGGCTCGTGCCAAGCAGGGCATGGCGCTCAATCTGCAAGAATTGGCAACGGCGACGGGGTACGGCTACTCAACAATTCGGACATGGCATGAAAATGGAATGCCGTTGTTGGATGGTCGGATCACGATGAAGGAGGCGCTCTCTTGGCGAAAACAATACGAGCGAACTAGGCAGTCGGGATCGCAATCGCAGACTCGTACTGTCTTACATCATCCACTCCTAACCTCTGGTAAATCCGGTGTACCAGCGTAGACGAATGGTTGACCAGGCGCATGGCTGCGGACAACGGCACGCCGGCGCGGGCCAGTCTGGTGACAAAGGTGACTCGTGCACAGTGGAAGCAAAGCTCGGGGCGTTTCAATTCGTGTCGGAAGAAACACCACCAGTTCTTGCCAAGCATCGTCGGCGGATTGTCCAAGGTGTACTTGGCTCCCGAGTTCTTCAACTCCAGCAGCATTGGCTCCAGCGCGGTCGGCATGGGTACGCTAAAGGCACGAGACTTTCCGCCCTTGGGATTGGCGAAGGTGATCGTCTTGCGTTTGAAGTCAACGTCACGGAGAGCAATCTGTGTCTCGGACTGGCGGCATCCGGTGTGGATCGCAATTTCAAAGCTGATCTGCATCCAACGGTCGCGATTCTTCAACGCGGTCCTGATCTGGATGATGTCCTCGTCGGTCAACTCGGGCTTCTCCTTGGATTCCTCCTTTGCCACGCCGAGCCGATCACAGGGGTTACCCTTGGCGTAACCAAGCCTGACCGCCTGACGCATGATGATACGGAGAACCTTCATGTCGTTCAGGGCGGTGTTGAGCTTCACCGTGCGGCCGCCCCGCTTGCGGTATTCGGTGCGCCATTTCAGATAACCCAGAGCATCCTGATACGTCAGTTCGCTGGGGTTGGAAATGCGCCGCTCCCGCAAGTAAAGATGGAGCCAACTCCAACCGAGCATATAGCGGTCAAACGTGCGTGGTGTTTTACAGTGACGTTTCAGGAAGGGGGCAACCCAGTCCTCCCAGCGTTCAATAGGCGTATGGGTGGCCTTCTCGTGCTCACGCGCGGCCATCTCTGCTTCGAGTGCGCGGGCCTGTTTGTGGTGGCTGGGATCGTCCTTCCTGAACTTCGTGCTTTGGAACTTCCGTTTGCCGGTCGAGGGTTCAATGAATTTGACCCACCAGTAAGACGAGTCCTTCCGATCGACGAGGGATGCCATGAAGCGAAACGTACCAAGCGTACCAAAATCAATCAAATCAAATATGACTCCACTCTGACAGACAACACTTTATGACAATCAATAACAGCATATCTACACACGAGGGTTCGATTTCATCCGCCCGCTCTCCTCTCATAACTGAGGAGTGTCCACCAAACGCCCTCTGAAGGGCATCCTCTTTGGAGGGCACACAGGAGTCGATTGCCTGCCCTATTTGTGAATGGGGCAACGTGGTCAATGACCTCTGCTCGTTCTGCGGTGCAACTTTTCTGTGGCGAGCGGATCACTCTCCCAAAGCAACTCACCTGCGTGCATTGGAGGTCGTCAAAAGCGCCAAGGTATGGGCTAAGCGGCGAGGTGCTTTTAGAGTGGCGTGAACAATGTCGCCGATGAAATCTTCGACTGAAGAGCTTTGATAATCTGGTCGAGCTCAACCCGCGCTTCGGCCTGTAATGCTAGGCACTGCGCAATGCCAGCGGTATCCGTGCTCAATCGAGACTGAAGGGTCAACCGATACGCATTGTCCGGCTGTTTAGACATGCGGTAAGCATGAAAATGCATGGAATCTCCGATCGTCGGGGGATTACTCAAATGCCCGAAATTAAATTCCTTGGTCATGTATGCGAGGAGTTTGTCCTGCGTTACGAGCACAAGCTTCTTATTGACGTGTTCGAAGGTTTGAATTTTATGGTGCATCTGGACGAGAATAGTCTTCGCCGTCATCTTCCAATTCATCCCGTAGGATTTGTCAGATTCCTCGGCATCGTCGTTTCTTAACACCCCAAGTTCCTTCAATAGCCGTTGCCTTTCTGGCCAAACTGTACCTGTGGTATCAAGAGTCTGTAGCTCTATGCCAACGAAGTCCCTAACTCGTCCCTCTCTCGCCGAAACGAGAAAGTAATCCACGCTGCCACCCGGAATTGTGACCTCGGACACGATATGGAGGTCGTTACCGGGTTCGTGTGTCGTGAGGAGGTGCAGGCAATCGATAAAAATCTGTCGTCGATCAATTAGGCGTGTCGGACAGATGATGACAGGCTCTTTGGGGTTTCCGTAAAGAACGGTGCAGGTGCCAATTGAAATATCAGGATTGCTTTTTCTGACCTTGTAACAGCGTTTCCCAAGGAAAGGGCATTCCTGGTGTTGGACTACAAGATTCCAATTCTGATCGGGCTTATCAGAGGAGTGCCCAAAAATCTCGACTACATTGCTCATACAAGGCTTCTGCATCTTTCTTCGGCAAAATCGAGATACTGCCTTGAAAGATCGATTCCGATAGATTTTCGTCCTAAATTACGCGCCGCCAAAAGCGTGGTCCCTGTTCCGCAGAAGGGGTCGAATACAATTCCCTCGTTTGGGCAGGTTGCGAGTAGGGGGAGTCGGCAAAGATCCTCCGGATATGGAGCAAAATGGTATTCGCGGTTCTGGGTGTCTTCAGGAATGATGTCCCAGACATCAGTAGGCTTGCTGCCATTTGGATGATAGCGCAGAAAATAAAAACCCTTGTCGCGAAGCTCCTTGGCGCGACCGGAAAGTCTTTCGCTATCCGAATGTGTGGCTCGCTGCTGGGAACGAATTATCATCCTGAAATCGGAAACCTTCCCGGCAACGATATCGGAGAGCATGCTGTTAAGCTCCTGCAATGCGTTAACTTTCTGTTCTGGGCTGAGATCGGTCGAGAGTTCGATTTGTCTCTTGTAGCGAATGCCTGAGACGCCTGTTGCAGAGATTACCGAACCATTGACGATTTTGGCTTCACGCGGTTTCGAGCGTATTGCGTCTGCATCGTAGTAGTAATTTTTGGCCTGCTTAACAAAATGGAAAATATTCTCATGAACATTGCCGAGGCGATCTTTGGAGTTATCCATTCCACTTTTAACCTTATTCCAAATTACGCTGTTTCTAAGTACCCAGCCTTGTCTGTCTGTAAGCTCGAACGCTAACCGCCACGGTATTCCGAGGAGTCCCTTATTCGCGTAGCTGTCGCCGATGTTCAGCCAGAATGAACCGGTGGGCTTAAGTACCCGCTTCAACTCTAAAAATACCAAGGCGAGGTCTTTGACGAAATCTTTGTAGTCCGATTCGTTGCCTATTCCGCCGCTTTCATATTCACGTTTTCCCCAATAAGGAGGCGAGGTCATTACACAGTCGATTGAGTCGTTCGGAAATTCTTTGAGCGTGCTAAGCGCATCCCCGTGTAGAAGCAATGGCTGCAGGGATGTGCCAAGCGTGTATCTCTCGACGGCGTAACGATAGGACTTGGTGACAATATTAGGTGTTGCTGCGCTATCGAAAGTAATCTCCCTCAGGTCTTCGGGGCATTTAGATGTCTGTGCGGGTGTCACGGGAAAATTGCTTCATCGCCTAACGAGCCACTATCAAAACAGGTGGAAGGCATTAGGGCAAATAATTCTGCCAAGCCGGAGCATACACCCCATGAAAACAGCGTTACCTGCTAAGGTTGAAACGTCCGTATTTTTCTTTGAATGCCTCATGATGAGGTGAGGCCTCATCAGAAAGCGCCAGATGAGCCGTCCTTCTTTTAAGCAAATTGCCTTTAAGAAATAATTTTTGGCATTGATTACGAAGGCGTTTAGAGATCGACGTGCAGAAATAGGCGTTTCCCTTGACCACCTCGCGAACAGCTTCGGCCAGGGCTGGTGTCGAAGATTGCTTAATCAGATATCCGGATGCGCCAAAGATCACGGCTTGCTGAAGGTATTCGGGATCGGGGTGCGCGGAAAGAATGAGTACTTTCGCTGCGGGGAAAGCCTTGAGAATTTGCCTCGTTGCTTCCAGTCCGTTCAGGAACGGCATGGCGATGTCCATGATAATAGCCTCGGGACGAAGGCCCATGCTTAGCCGTACCGCTTCACACCCGTTCTTTGCCTCCCCAATGACCTCAATGTCTCCGTCTGATTCAATCAATAATTTTAAGGACTTGCGGAAGCCCGCATGATCCTCGGCCAAGAGAACCGTAATTTGCTTGATGGGTAAGGCAGCGATGAGTCCTTGTCTTTTCATTTTATGTAAATGGGTGTGTTAAAAAAAAAATCCGAGCCGCACTGCCCAATCACGAACTTAACTTTAAGCCGAGAGCCGCAATAAGAACGAGATCAGATGCTTATCGCGAAGTAACATAGGGCTGAATATCATCCGGAGGATATGGGGTGTTTACCCCATTGGAGGGAATGACCGGACATCGATAGATTATTGGCGAAGGATCAAATAACGAAAACTCAACAAGATAACGACGAAACAAATCCCTATTGTTTTTAACTACAGCCCCCATGATTGTCCGAAAGCACTTGCGAAAACGTCAAGATGCAGGGGCAAGGTCACCGGGGACCGATCCTGATAAGAGGTCTTACCATGCCGAAAAAGCCCAGCACTTCTCCCAATGCCAACGAAATGCGCCGTCGTGCCGAGGCCCGGATTAAAGGACGGCATACGCATCTCACTCCACCTCGATCAGAAGCCGATACGACGCGACTTCTTCACGAATTGCAGGTCCACCAAATCGAACTGGAGATGCAGAACGCCGAGCTCCAGGAAGCCAGGGACAAGTCGGAGACTCTGCTGGAAACGTATACCGACCTCTACGATTTCGCACCAATCGGCTACTTCTCGGTTGATGAACAAGGTCTGATCCTGGAGGTGAATCTGGCCGGGGCCGCCTTGCTTGGCATCGAACGGTCCCGATTAATCAACCAACGCCTGCAAGGTTTTGTCGATCCGCCAAGTCGAATAGCTTTCCTCACCTTCTTTAAAAAAATATTTGCAGGCCCTGGAAAACAGATATGTCAGATGCCGCTTCTGAATGAGCGCAGCATGCCTTTTTGGGCGGATCTTCAGGCTGCCTCCGCGAGTTCCCAACGGGGCAGGCGAAATTGGTGTCGATTGGCAGTCTCGGACGTTACCGCGCTCAAGCAGGCGGAGGAAGTACGACGAAGCCTGGAAGGAATGGCCGCGTCGAACAGGGAGTTAAAACTGGAAATTGTTCAAAGGCGGAAAGCGGAGATGGACCTCAAGAAGAGCGAGGCACACTACGCTCAATTGTTTGAACAGTCGCTAAACATGCAGGAACAGTTGCGGCACCTGTCCCGCCAACTTCTCCTGACCCAGGAGGAAGAGCGCAAGCGGATCAGCCGTGAGTTGCATGATGAAATCGTCCAGACCCTGGTGGGTATCAATGTGCATCTTGCATCATTGACCGTGGTAGGTTCGCTCAATCTTAAGGATCTCAGGAAAAAAATCGCCCGGACACAACGTCTTGTCGAAAAATCGGTGACCATCGTTCATCGGTTTGCCCGTGAATTGCGCCCGACGGTGCTGGATGACCTGGGGTTGATACCCGCCCTCGAAGCCTTTATCAAAGATTTTATAAAAAGGACGAAAATAAAGGTTCACTTTAAGGCCTATGCCGAGGTGGAACAACTGAGCAGTACCCAGCGGATTGTGCTTTATCGCGTGGCCCAGTCAGCCCTGGCCAATGTCCACAAACATGCTCATGCCAGCGAGGCGAAAGTGAGCATTCGCAAGCTCCAGGGCACCATTCGCCTGGAAATCCATGACAACGGCAAATCCTTTGAAATGGAACGCGTCATGTTTGCCAAAAGGCACAAACGATTGGGACTGCTTGGTTCACGGGAACGGGTGGAAATGGTCGGCGGAAAATTTCGAGTTGAATCCGCGCCGGGCCAAGGCACCACCATCAGCGCGGAGATCCCGATCAGAGACGAAGGACCCAAAGACCAATCGAAGACCTCTCGTAAAACCAAGCGCGTTGGGTAGACTATGGACCAGTCACTCCTGGTAGGACTTCAATTTACTAGGATTTAGATATAAAGCCGACGGCTTCTGAGTCATGAAAAAAACAACTTCGCATGGCGGTCGAAAGCACCAACGTCCCGCTGCCGTTCGCAAAACCACGGCCAGTCCGCTTGTGAAAGCCGCGGGCCATTCAAGCCGTTCCTTTCCCGTCGTCGGTCTTGGCGCTTCCGCCGGGGGGCTGGAGGCCTTGGAGCAATTCCTTTCGCATGTACCCAAAGGGTGTGGTCTCGGCTTTGTCGTCGTCCAGCACCTGGACCCGACCCACAAGGGCATCCTGGTGGAATTGCTGCAACGCAATACCGCCATGCCGGTCGTCCAGATCAAGGACCGGATAAAAATCGAGCCCGACCATGTTTATGTCATACCGCCCAACAAAGACCTCTCCATTCTGCATGGCGTCCTGCATCTGCTCGACCCGGCCGCGCCGCGTGGTCTGCGTCTGCCGATCGATTTCTTTTTCCGTTCACTAGCTGACGACCGGCACGAACAAAGCATAGGAGTCGTTCTCTCAGGCATGGGCTCGGATGGCACGCTGGGCCTGCGGGCCATCAAGGAAAAAGCCGGGGCGGTCTTTGTCCAGGCCCCAGCCTCGGCCAAATTCGACAGCATGCCCCGGATGGCCATCGATGCCGGACTGGCCGACGTAATCGCTTCGGCGGAGGAATTGCCCGCCAAGATCATCGATTACCTCAAGCACGTCCCGCTGCTTGTACGGCCTGAGCAGGATATGGCCGAGAAGGACCAGAGTGCGCTGGAAAAGGTTGTCATCCTGCTGCGTGGACAGAGCGGTCATGATTTTTCCCTCTATAAAAAAAGTACCATCCATCGCCGGATTGAACGGCGCATGGGCCTCCACCAGATCACCAGGATTGTTGATTATGTGCGGTATTTGCGGGAAAACCCCCAGGAATCGGACCTCCTCTTTAAGGAATTGCTGATCGGGGTCACCAGCTTCTTCCGCGATCCTTTGGTGTGGGAGCAATTGAAAGACAAGATCATCCCAAAATTTTTGGCAACTCGTCTCCAAGGAGGTGTGCTGAGAGCCTGGACCGCTGGGTGCTCGACGGGGGAAGAGGCTTATTCTCTTGCCATCGTTTTCAAAGAGGCGCTGGAGCGGGTCAAACCCGCCAAAAACTTTTCTCTTCAGATTTTTGCCACTGATTTGGACAAGGACGCCATCGACAAGGCGCGGGCAGGTGTCTATCCGACCAACATCAGTGCGGACGTTTCGGAGGAACGGCTGCGCCATTTTTTCGTTAAGAATGAGACCGGCGGTTACTCCGTAAAAAAGGAAATCCGCGAGATGGTCATCTTTGCGCCGCAAAATCTCGTCATGCATCCGCCCTTCACCAAGCTCGATTTCGTGACTTGTCGAAACCTACTCATCTATCTTGACGCGGAGTTGCAGAAGAAACTCATGCCGCTCTTTCACTACAGCCTGAATGCCGGCGGAATTCTGGTTCTGGGTAGCGCTGAGACCATCGGCACGGCGACGGACCTCTTTGCGCCGATGGAGGGCAAGTCGCGGATTTATCGTCGCCTGGATACTTCGCGTCAGGCAAATCTCGTTGAGTTTCCCTCGGCGTTTACCCGCACCCGATTGGACGCTGGCGCGGCTTCATCCACTCCACAGGGAACAACGCCCCCAGCCCCCAACCTCCAGTCACTCGCGGACCAGTTGCTCCTTCAGCGCTATGCTCCGGCGGCGGTGCTCGTCACGAACGAAGGCGATATTCTTTATGTCAGCGGGAAAACGGGGAAATACCTTGAACCCGCCGCGGGTAAAGCCAACTGGAACCTCTTTGCCATGTCCCGTGAGGGATTGGGCAACGCGCTGAGCGAAGCCTTCCACAAGGCGGTCCGGCAAAAAATTGTTGTTGTCCTCAAGAATGTGAAGGTAGGGACCAACGGAGGCACGCAGATCGTGGAGATCACTGTCCAGCCCGTGACCAGCCCGGGAGCGCTGCGGGGAATGGTGATGGTTGTCTTTACGGACGCAGCGAAGCCGTCCACCGTCAAAGCACCGGGCTCATCCAAACGGGCAACGATGCACAATGCCCGGGTCGCCGCGATGGCGCAGGAACTCCAGCAGGTGCACGGGGATTTACAGGCCACCCGCGATGAAATGCAGACCTCGCAGGAAGAGCTCAAATCGACCAATGAGGAATTGCAGTCCATGAACGAGGAACTTCAGTCCACCAACGAAGAGCTGACCACCTCCAAGGAAGAGATGCAGTCGATGAACGAGGAACTGCAAACGGTCAACCACGAGTTGCAGGCCAAGGTGGACGAATTGTCGCGCACCAGCAACGACATGAAGAACCTACTCAACAGCACCGACATTGCCACCCTCTTCCTGGATGAGGCACTTCTCGTGCGGCGTTTTACCACTCAAACTGCCAAGATCATCAAACTTATCCCCGGTGATGTTGGGCGTCCCATCACGGACATTGTTACTTCTTTAGACTATCCCGAGATGGCCGATGACGCGCAGCAGGTTTTGAAGACGCTGATTTTTATCGAGAAACAGGTCTCAGCTCGTGATGGACACTGGTTCACTGTGCGCATCATGCCTTACCGTACGCAGGAAAACCGGATCGACGGCGTTGTGATTACGTTCGCTGATATCACCGTGGCGAAAAATCTGGAGACGGCGTTGCGAAAGGCCCAGTCTGACCTGGAAAAGCGCTTTACGAGTCAAACCGCAGAATTGGGCAAGGCCCGGAAGAAAACGCGATGAGCAACGACCTTTGATTTCGGGTGCACGGGCACCGTCGTCGGTTGTTATTTTGTGGAACAAGGTCGTCTTGATTTGTTGGAGCGCCCGCGGGAGAGCAGTGGAATTTTGCTCTAAATTGGAAACGAAGCAAACCCGCGGTCTACTCGCGGGCCATGACCTTGGATTTTCAATCGTCAAATAGAACGGCGCAGAATGAGCTATTCTTTTCGATGTCGATTTTTGAAAGAATCGGCGGAATAGCAGTTGAAGCATAGCGGGGAAGTGCGTCAAATCTTTTGATGGGCGATCCCGGCAAAAGCCGGATGCCCCTGAGGACTCTGGAGGAGATTTTCATGGCCTAAAGTAAACAGGAATACCGCGCTGACGCCATGGGGCGAAGACCCCACTGACGGTCGTACCCGCGAGGACTACAGTGATCATTATGAATCTTATCGTTCTCATCATTGTGCTGGCGTTTTTATTCGGCGGTGGCGGTTATTACTACGGTGGCGTTGGCTATGGCGGAGGTGGGCTCGTTTCGATTTTGGTCCTCCTTCTGGTGCTGCGCCTACTGGGCGTCATCTAATTGACGTCGTTAAGTTGCGGATGAAATGAAACAAAATAAAGGAACCGCCGTGAACACACTCGAAATCGAAGGCGATTGGAACATTACCTCATGGGTTACCTTTAGGGGGTAAGCTCAGTAGGGCAGCGGCTGGCAATGGGGTGTTCACCCCATATACAAGTTGAGGCAATTGCCTGATGATTAAGTTGAATTAGCGGGTCGCCATCGAGAGACAAAGCGTGCTTCAGCCCCATGATTAAAGTTACCCGCCTTCACATAAAAATACTCTTCAATGAAAACTAACCGTTCCAAGTCAACTTCTCCAGTAACTCGTTTGCCCAAGTGCCCCACGGGCATTCAGGGTCTCGACGAAATCACCGGCGGCGGGTTGCCGCGCGGGCGGCCCACGTTGGTCTGCGGCAGCGCAGGTTGCGGCAAGACGTTGTTGGGCGCTGAATTCCTTGTGCGCGGGGCGGCGCAGTTCAATGAACCGGGCGTGTTGATGGCCTTCGAGGAGACGGAGGCGGAGTTGAAGGCCAACGTCGCGTCGCTCGGATTTGATCTGGCGGGCCTGGTCCGGAGCAAAAAGATTGCGATCGACTACGTCCATATCGAGCGCAGTGAAGTCCAGGAGAGCGGCGAGTATGACCTGGAAGGGTTGTTCGTTCGCCTGGGGCATGCGATTGATTCCATTGGCGCCAAGCGCGTGGTGCTGGACACGCTGGAAGCGCTGTTCGCCAGCCTGCCCAACGAGGCCATCCTGCGCGCCGAGTTGCGCCGGCTTTTCCGCTGGCTCAAGGACAAGGGCGTCACCGCCGTCATCACGGCCGAACGCGGGCGCGAACAATTGACGCGGCACGGGCTGGAGGAATACGTTTCCGACTGCGTCATCCTGCTTGACCATCGGGTCAATGACCAGATTGCCACGCGGAATTTGCGCGTGGTGAAATATCGCGGTGCACAGCATGGCACCAACGAATTTCCCTTTCTCATCGGCGACGAGGGCATCAGCGTGCTGCCCATCACGTCGCTGGGGCTGAATCACAAGGTGTCGAACGAGCGGATTGCCACCGGCATTCCCCGGCTCGATGCGATGCTGGGTGGACACGGTTTTTTTCGTGGCAGCAGCATTCTACTCACGGGCACACCCGGCACCGGCAAGACCATCATCTCCTCCAATTTTGCCCAGGCCGCCGCGCGGCGCGGGGAGCGCACCCTCTTTTTCTCGTTCGAGGAATCACCCAACCAAATCATGCGCAACATGCATTCCATCGGGTTGCGCCTGGAGCCGTTGGTCAAGCGCGGATTGTTGCGGTTTCACTCGGCGAGGCCCTCGCTCTACGGCCTGGAAATGCATCTGGCCACCATGTTCAAGGAAATCGTCACCTTTCAACCCCAAGTCGTCATCATCGACCCCATTACCAGTTTGATGGACGCGGGCACCGACTCCGAATGCCGGGGGATGGTGACGCGGTTGGTTGATTATTTGAAGGCCGGACAAGTCACCACGCTCTTCACCAGCCTGACGCAGGGCGGCAAAGCGCTGCAACAAAGTGAAGCTGCCATGTCTTCGCTCATGGACTCGTGGCTGTTGTTGCAAGACTTTGAAGGCAACGGCGAACGCAATCGCGTGCTCTACGTGCTCAAAGCGCGCGGCATGAAGCACTCGAACCAAATCCGCGAGTTCCTAATTTCAGACCGGGGTATAGACCTCGTGGACGCCTATATCGGGCCCAGCGGTGTGTTGACCGGTTCAGCCCGCGCGGCGCAAAATTCACTCGAAAAAGCCGCCGTGCTGGCCAGTCAACAGGAAGCCGCCCAACTCAAGCGCGAAGTGGAGCGCAAACGTGATGCGCTCGAACGGAAAATCAGCGGGCTGCGCGCCGATTATGAAACCGAAGCCGAGGAGTTGCGACGCATTGCCGAACAGGTCGGGACCAGCACGCTCATGTTGACCACGGAGCGGGCGGCATCGGGCCTCTTGCGCCAGGCGGATATCAAGGTGGCGGCCCAAGCACGAGGCAACGCCCGAAACGGGAAGGTAAATTAAATGAAAAGCAAAACGGTAAAACGACGCGCCCCCGCTGCCAAGAGCCCGGCGGACGAACTCTGGCAACTGCGCCTTTATGTGATGGACCAAACGCCAAAATCGGCGACGGCGTTCGCGAATTTGAAGAGCTTTTGCGAAAATCACCTCAAGGGTCGCTACCGCATCAAGGTGATTGATTTGATGAGGCAGCCTCAACTGGCCAAAGGCGATCAAATTCTGGCCACTCCCACCGTGGTCCGCAAGTTGCCGAAGCCCGTGCGAACCATCATTGGCAACCTTTCCAATACCGAGAGCGTGCTTGTCGGCTTGGATTTGCGTGCGTCAGGTTAACCGAAATTAAGGCCCTGAAAGCAAACAAAACCAGCCGCTCGGTAAAGGCCCTGGAGAAGTCTCTCGCCACCAAGCCGGCGGACAAATACATCCTGCGCCTGTTCGTGGCCGGGGCCACCGCCCGGTCGCACCAGGCGGTCCTGCGCGTGCGGCAACTTTGCGAAGCCGAATTGAAGGACAACTGCACCCTGGAAGTGATCGATATCTACCAGCAACCCAAGCTGGCGCGCGCCAACCAGATCGTCGCGACCCCGACGCTCATCAAGGAATTTCCCCGGCCGGTGCGCCGATTCATCGGCAACCTATTAAACACTGCCAGCCTGTTGGGTTGAACTTGGCCACGAAAGGTAAAATCGCACTTTGAAAACCATCCGCCCCGCGCCATCTCGCGAACTCGCTGAACTCCGCGCGCGCATGACTGAAGCGGAGGAAACGCTTCGCGCCGTCCGCATCGGAGGCGTGGATACGTTGGTGATCGCAGGCAAGCAGGGCCCGAAAGTGTTCACGCTGCAAGGTGCCGAGCACGCCTACCGCGTGCTCATCGAATCGATGAACGAAGGAGCGCTGACCCTGACGGCTGACGAGACGATTCTTTATGCCAACCAGTGCTTCGCGCGAATGGTCAAATGCCCGCTGGAACAGGTGATAGGGAGTTCTTTTCGCCGTTTTCTCAGCGCCACGGACCGGGCAACGCTCCGGTCACTCCTGAAACGGCCAGATAAATCCGGTTCTAAAATCCAAATACTGTTGAATGTCGACGGCGGTTCGCAGATGCCGGCGCAAATCTCCATTCGTCCCCTGGCCAGGAATGGCATCAACCGCGCGACCATCAGCATGGTCGTGACGGACATGACGGAGGCCCGGTACAATGAGGAAATGTTGCGGACCTTGACGCACCGCGTGGTACAAGCGCAGGAAGTCGAGCGCGGGCGCGTGGCCCTCGAATTGCACGACACCATTACCCAGCCTCTCTGCGCCATCCTCCTTCGCTGTCAGGCGCTGGAGGATAAGCTTTCAGCGAACGCCGGGCCAGCGAAGGGAGAGGCGATGAAACTCTGCGAGATGCTCGGTCAGACCGCGAAAGAAGTGGAGCGTATCTCGCGTGATCTGCGACCCAGTGTCCTGGAACACCTGGGCCTGATCGAGGTCTTGCGCGGCACCGGCACGGAGTTCGCGAAGCGGACGGGTATTTTTCTCAAGCTGGCCTGCGTGGAGTTGACCACGCGACTGCCTGAGGATATTGAGTTGGCGCTATATCGCATTCTCCAGGAAGCCTTAAAAAATGTGCAGAAGCACGCTCACGCCCGCCATGTGACGGTGCAGCTAACGAAGCCAGGCGACATTGTGCAGTTGGTAATTAAAGACGACGGGATCGGCTTCAACCCGGATCACCATTCGACCAGGCGAAAAGGAAAGGACGGTCTTGGACTGCTTGGCATGCGCGAGCGCGCGATCTATATGGGCGGCGCCCTCAAGATCAAATCCGCCCGCCGCACTGGCACGGAAATCGAGATACGTCTTCCGCTTCCGCCAGATGCCATCCGTCGTTAGATAGGCATCAACAAACCATCTCTTAATAGAGGCCGACATACAAGGATGACGGCGATTTTTAAAATCGAGAGTTTTGCGGAGATCTCCGGCGGGGCGGATGATTCTGGGGGGACAATACCGGTGGCTTGCGTCACCGGCTAATTTCTTGCGGCCCTCCGGGCCTCGAACTTTCAGCAGCGGCTACAGTATTTCTGAAAACGCATTAGCCTTTCCGCGCCGGTTTTTTGTCAGAGGTATCGAATCGACCGATACTGTGCTTGGAAGCAAGATTATGGTCGATTATAACGCAAGAAATAACTTAAAATAAAAGATGCTATTTTAAAAATAGTATTTGCTTCGAAGCATAATTTCGATTACGAGATATAGCCTCTTTGCGACACATCGGGTCTACTGGGGTGGACGCTATTCAGTCGGTCGAAGGGTGGCAAATGGGGCCGATGCTCCTGACGCATTAGCTAAAGAAGGTAGTTTTACATTATGAAGAGCAGCTTGGTTATTTCATTCTTCCGGGTGCTGGCAATGACCCTCATCCTGACCCATGCGCAGCAGGAGCGTGCTGGTGCGATGGACAATGAGAACAGCATTCCGCTTCAGTCAGGAGTGCCGATTCATTTCAAAGCGGATCGACCCGGCTTTGTGACTTTAGTGATGGAGGACAAGGATGGTAACCGACTGAAAAATCTCGTTTTCGATCATCCGGTTCAAGCGGGCGATAACGTCATTGATTGGGATGGCTCTTCCCTGACTGGCGTGGCCGCGCCCGGTTCTTATCAAGTCCGTGGAATTTTCCACGAAGGCATCACGCCGCTTTTAGAATATTCGTTTTACTCGCCGGGCACACCACCCTGGCCTACGGCCGATGGCACAGGGGCGTGGCTGGCCGATCACACCGCGCCCGCGTCCGCTCTGTTCCTGCCTGAGGGAAGTCCCTGGCCGGCTAACGATACCAAACCGGTCGTGCTTCTTGGAGCCGATTCGGCAGAGGCGGGAAACGCCCTGATGTGGGTCAACCTCGATGGGCGCAAGCTGGGTGGAACCAAAATCCGGGGATGGAACGGAGGCATTGCCCTGGCGCGTGATATCGGTTCCCAAGTCAACCCGGACCATGTGGCCTATACCGTTTTTACCGACAACCCGAGTCGCGATTTCGGCAAGGCGAATCCCGGTGCGCTGGAAGTTTACGTCATCACGAAAACAGGCGTGGAACCGCTCGGGAAAGTCGCGGGCGGGATTCAGATGCACGATGCGTTTCGCGAATTGGTCAGCCTTGCTGCCTACAATGGATTGCTCCTGCTCGCCGATCCACCGGGGAATGAGCTGTTCGCCTTCGATGTGCGTGGCGCCAGCAAGGCACCGTTCGCCACGATCAAAGTCGATAACGTAGGCGGCATTGCTTTTGAACCCGATGGCAAATTGCTCGTGACCTCGGGCGGTGCGATCAAGCGCTACACGATCACAAACGACTGGAAGACATGCAGCCTTTCGGGAGGGGATGTGATCGTGGCCGCTTCGGATCTTCAAGTGCCCAAACAGATCATCGAGCAGGACAAGGAAATCTATGTGACCGATTGGGGCACCAGCCATCAGGTCAAAGTTTTTGATGCCACGTCGGGCAAGCAGGTTCGCGTTATCGGAAAACCCGGCGGTCCTCAAATTGGCGATTATGACGAACAGCGCATGGCGCATCCGTTGGGAATGTGCATCGATTCCAAGGGCGTGCTGTGGGTGGCCGAGGAGGATTATCTCCCCAAGCGGATCAGCCGCTGGGACTCCAAGACAGGCAGCTTTATCAATGCGTGGTATGGGCCCACCCAGTATGGCGGTGGTGGTTTTGTCGATCCGAAGGACAAGAGCCACGCCTATTATCCTTCTCTCGGTAACCCCGGCAGCTTTGGCCTGCTCGATTTCAAAGTCGATCTCAAGACTGGGGATTCCAAGTTAACGGGTGTGCGTTACCGCTATCCCGATCCGCTCAACGATGCGATCAGTTACGGAGGATATCCGACCAAGCCGATCTTCTTCCCGACCGACATGATTCCTCCGGGATCCCACGGCGGAACCGCTCCGGGCCAGACTTTTTATTTCAAGGGACATCAGTACTTCACCAATTCCTACAATACGTATTGGTACAACCAAGGATCTGCCACCACGCTGTGGATTTTGGAAAACGGTGTGTGCCGCCCGATCGCTTGCTGCGGTTGGGTTGGCGGTGGAATCCATCGCTGGCCGACGCTGGATGATCCCGCGATCAAGCCCAGGATTCCGGTGGGTCGCCCGGAAGGTGATTTCTTTGTCTGGACGGATCGTAATCACGACCATGCGGTCCAGCCCGATGAAGTTCAGTTTATTCGTCCAACGATGACTGGTGCGCCGGGAGTCGTTTTCCAGCCGGATCTTTCTGTTATCAGTGGAGGTCCCTTTCAAATGCCGCTGAAATACGTGGATGAAAATGGTGTGCCCGAATACGACTTGAGCCAACTGCAACCGGTTTCTCAAATCCCCGCCAAGGGCGATGTAGCCATGAGCCCGGACGGATGGTTCGTTGCCGATTGCACCGGCTTCAAGGATGGCCAATTGCGTTGGACCCTGGCAACTCGCGATACCAAGACGCCTCCCGTCGGTCCGGGAGAACTGGAAAACCCTTCGCGCATGCTGGGCTATCCAGTGAAAAGCGCGCAGGGTGACGCTGGCTATCTCGTCGCACGGTATTCTTATATGGGCGAAATCTATATTTATTCGATGGATGGCCTCCTCGTCACCACGCTTGGTTCCGATATCCGCTCGGCGCCGTTTTGGCCTTATCCGGAACAGAAGCTGGGCATGCCCATCACGGGCTTGAGTTTCGATGCCGAACACTTCTGGCCCTTCATGTTTGGGCTTGATGATGGCAACGTTTATCTCTCGGTGGGAAAATGGCACAGCTCCATTGTCCGCCTCGACGGCTTGGACAAGGTGCGCCGGATTGACTTGGGCAAAATCGATGTCACGGCTGAGATGATTGCGGCTGCAGCCCCACTCCGCGCGGCAAAGGCTGCCGATGACGTCTTGCGCGATGAAGTGTCGGTGCCTGCAATCCAGGCCAAGATTGATGGCGATTTAAGTGAATGGCCTGCGAATGGCTGGGCGAAGATCAATTCCAAGTGCTCGTTCCAAATGGGACTGTCGGGTGACAAATTGGTCGTGGCGTATCGAACCGATCAAAATCAATTGTTGGCGAATTCGGCTACGGAGTTTCCCTTTGCTTTTACCCAGGGTGGAGGTCTGGACCTGATGTTGCGGACCAGTGGCGCGGGCGATGACAAGAATCCCATCCCGGGAGATATTCGGCTCTTAGTTACCAAGAAGGACGGAAAAACCCTGGCGGTTCTCTATCGGCAAAAGGCCGCGGTTGCTGGAAACCGTCAGACCTTTGCCTCGCCTGTGGGGCAGGTGACATTTGATGACGTGCAGGACGTGAGCAAGGACGTGGAAGTAGCTTCCAGTGGTTCGAACTACGAATTTTCCGTGCCCCTGTCTGTCTTGGGATTGCAGGATCCTGTCGGCAAAACTTTTCACGGAGATGTAGGCATGGTGTTGAGCGACGGGGTCCATGCGCGCGCGCGCATCTACTGGCATAACAAATGGGACTCCATGGCCGCGGATGTTCCCAGCGAGGCCCGACTCAATCCCAGTCAGTGGGGAGTTTTAAAATTCTGAAAATCAAAAATAGAAAACAAGATATGAAAAAATCCTCCTCCTTACTTTCAAAAAGCATTTTCGCCTTCTGTGCGCTTATGTCACTAGCGGGATGTATGCACGCTTTCGCCGACACCGCCATTCTCACCAAGGGCGTGCCCGTTAAAATCATGCCGGTGGGAGATTCGATCACTGAGGGAAAATACACGCAGGGCGGTTATCGCAAGCCGCTTTATGACCTGCTCAAGAGCAACGGTTATGATGTGACCTTTGTCGGCAAGGAAGACAATGGCGATCCCGCCAACGACACCGGCTTTTCCAAGGGAATGGAAAACCCAAACCATGAGAGTTACGGCAGTGCGCGAATCGGGATGCTGCTGACTGGAGGCACCGTGGAAAAGCACACCGCACTTCCGATCAAGACATCACTCACCAACAATAATCCCGATGTCGTCCTGATCATGCTTGGAACGAACGATGTCTTCGGCATCACTGCAACGGACAAGATGAAAGCGACGATGGAGAAGCTCGTGAGCTCAATCTTCGAGCAGAGTCCGAATGTCACCGTCGTCCTGGCCAGCATTTGCCCGATCGCAAAAATTGCGGCACGCGATGCGGACGTCAATGCCTACAACGCCGTGCTTCCTGAAATCGTTCAGGAACAAAAGACCCTCGGCCACAAGATCGAGTTTGCCGACATTCATTCCGTTGTGACTCCTGCGGATCTTTCCGGGGACAAAATCCATCCCAGCGCGACCGGATATAATAAAATGGCCGCGCTGTGGTACTCGGTTTTGACCGGCGAGACTGCGCCCGAAGTCACGAAGTGATTGGATCGGCTGGCTTCGGTTTCAAGGCCATGAAATTCCTGGGTTTGCTTTTTCTGGCTTTGAGCTACTCCAGCCTGCTGGCCCAGGATGTGCCCTCAACGCGTAATCTCATGCAGGACAGCCTGCTCACCAGCTTTACGGAGCAAGTCAATCCCTGGGCGGGACTCGATATCAATGGCAACCTGCACGGCATATGTGAGCCCCAGCTTGCTGTTGGGGATAATGGAGGTGTCAACGCAACCCAGCTTAGCCCCAGTGTGGCCGTGGGCGATTTGAACGGAGACGGTCTTCTCGATCTGGTCCTGGCCGATCCGATGGGTTTCATTTGGTATTTCCCCAATAGCGGGACCGCTACACAACCCAAGTTTACCACCGGCGAGGTCATGTCCGTTTGGCTGGGGGCACCTGTGATCAAAGAAACCGACAGAGAGTCCAACGATGTTCGCGAAAACGTAACGTCCAAGTATGTGCCGCGCATTCAACTGGTCGATTTTGATGGGGATGGCCGACTCGATCTCGTCGTCGGCACCTTTCAGGGGAAACTCTTCTATATCCGTAACAGCGGGACGTCCACCCAGCCGAAATTTGAGACTCCCAATGATTTGAACCAACTCAAATCGATTCCTCTTCGCACCGATGGCCGACTCGATTGCAACTACCTGAGCCCTTTTTTATATGACTTCACCGGAAGCGGCCGACTCGATCTCGTGCGCGGGGATGGAACTTACTCGGCGAATAGTATTTTCCTGTTCACAAACAAAGGCACCAACAGCGATCCTATGTTCAACGAAACCGACCAAGTCAAAATCATTCCAGGCATGGGGCGTGAGCTCTTGACTCCAATCGTCGTTGACTGGAACAACGATGGTAAACCGGACATCCTTGCTGGTGAGCGCACGGGCCAGATCGAATTTTTTCCCAACACCAGCCCAGACAAGGACCACCTGACTTTTGGTGAAGGCCAGCCCATCAAAATCGGCAACCAGACCAAGTTCGGCCAATTCACCACCGTTGCGGCCCTGACAAATAAAGCGAATGTGCCTGACCTGATCTATACCAACGACACGGGCCAGATTTTTCTCGCACACAATACCGGCATGCCCGGCGCGCCAAGCTTTGCGGCCCCGGCCCAGCCCATCAAAGGAGGTCCCAATCCGTATCCGAAGATCTTAGTTTCAAACACATGGTCCTTCGGCAACTCCCCCCTGCATCATGGTGTGAATGAAGGATCTCCCTACGGCGTGCCTTATGAAATCCTGGAAGTCGTCAATGCGGAAAGAGAGCCGGGCTTCGCCCCACCGGACGGCGTGGCTTGGAAAAATGCGCTTGAATACAAGCTCGTCGACCACAACAACATTTATTTTCCGGAGAGCTTTTATCCGAAAACAGACGAGGACCGCCAGAAGCACGCCATTGGTTATGGGGGCCGCTTGCCTCTTGTGTCAGAAACTCAGTACCAGGTAAGTTTCTGGGTCAAGGCCACGGGTGTGCACGATCTCACCTATGGTTTCGGTGGAGAACAGCGATCCAAAAATCCTGGAGCTGACTATTCTCCGGGACATACCATCGACATCGTCAACTCTTTCAGCCCCGGTTCCAGTTGGAGCAGGGTAAGCGATACCATTTCGTGGGCCACCACCAGCGAGAAGAAACACGACACCTCCAACTTTGGTTTTGGCATCAAGTTTGAAGGCCAGGGATCGCTGTATATCGCCGATGTGGAAGTGCACCAAATACCGTAGAGACAGGTCTTAAGGCTTCGGCTTTAGGGGTAGCCCGCGCTCTCACGAGCGCGGCTACGCGGTACGGCGGCTACCTAAATAAAGAAAATCGAGATCAAGCGTGACGGAAATGTCGCTTCCCGCAGTGGAATGAAGAGTGATGCCGTGCGGTCCCGCGGTAATCGTTTTTACACGGCCCCATTTTCTCGGAATGGCAGCGACCGCCATGATGTAATTGATGGCAAGAGGCGTGGTGGAATTCAGCGATAGGTGTGTCGCGATGCCTCGCTCGCTGATGGGATTGGACCGGGTCGATTCCGCCAGCCCCATGTGAAAATAGGAAGTGACGTCTTCAAGTCCCATGACGTTGATATGTCTGCCATTCCACGGCGGATAATGGCGTCCCCCATTGGAAATCCAGAGTACGGTACTGCGGAGAACGCGAGGGTCTTTGAGCGCGAACCAGACGTAGCGTTGCTTGGGGAAAGTAACCGCCGTCCAGGCGAATTCCGGCGTCGCTTGATGGACGACCATTGCGAGATCCTCAAAGCCGCGCCGGGCTGGATAGCGGCTTAAATCGGCCAAGGTTCCGTCCAGCGCAGGGACTTGGTCGAGCTTGGAAAAGAAGGCGCCCGGCTTCAGGCTGCTGTAACCGCGTTGAGACGGCTGCTCAAAAGTAGTGGGCAGAACCTGGGCGAACGAAATCGGGCTGGTATCAACGAAACCTGAGCCAGGCGCATCGGGAAATTTCAAGGTAGCGTGATGCCCCAAATTCATTTTTCCAGACATGTTGGAAAGAACATGGCGGCAATAGAGGGAGGTTTCGCCCCGTCGCAGACGAATCATTTTATTGATGCGCCCGGTACGTACCTTGGTTTCGAGGGACAGGTGCAACTCTGTCTCCGCTTTGCTTTTCCTGATCTCTTCCAGCTTCCACTGTGCGTTGGCGGTCTCGCCATGGGGCGGATGATGTTCGCCGCGATAAGGCTTTTCATTTCCGCCAAACGGAGCGCAAAAGAAATCGCCGCGCAGTGACTGCAAAAGCGCGGGGAGTTTGGGACCTATCTTTTCTTCAGCCCACGGCGCGATGGAAAAGGGTTCGACAACTCCATGGGGCAGGCGAAAGCGGACCGGCGCCAAATGTCCGCCCTGCCGGGTAATGGCCGCATCGACCATGTCCGAGTTGAAGCGCCAGGAGTCCTGACCATGGATGTGGCTCAGTTTCATCGACTGGATACCTTCGCCCAAAGGAGGGAGTTGGATGATGGAATAGGCATGGCTGTCCTATTGAGAGAACTCTTCTGCCAGCGATAATCTCAATCGATTAAGATAAAGTCCATCCCTGCGCGCGGTCTCCCATGGATCGTGCTGTTGACCGTGGTCGGCATGTTCAACGGATAGCGTGAGTGACTCGCGTCCTTTGCCCAGAATGGAACGCACAACGGGCTTCCAGTCAAAAGCGCCCTCTTCGAGGAAAGTCATGTCGCCTTTATTCAGGCCCGCCGTCCAATTATGGATATGAATATGGGTCGTCGTTTGTGCCAGCGAGTCGATGCTGAATTTCCAATCTTCCTTGACCAAAGGTAACTGGAGGTTGGTCGTTAGGTTCGGACGATTCACCTCCCGGAGAAGACGGAGCGTTGAGGGACTGTCTTCCATCAGGCTCCCTTCATGGCATTCGAGGCAGAGTTCAACGTTTTGTCGGGCGGCAACATCACAAAACTCGCGGAGAGATTGGATCGCATCCTCCCATTGCTGGGGTGTTGCTTCATGTGCCCCGACCACACCGTCGCCCCACGGAGGGCCGGTAAAGACCCGCAGGCGCGAGCAATCCATAGTCCTGGCATCGGTGAGAAATTTGGCGAGAATCTCCCGGCTCCTGGCAATCGTTGGTTCGCCTCCCATGAAATTAAAGTAAGGACAGAGTTGGAGCGCGCGCATTCCTGTGGCCTTCAGGGCTGCAGCCCACGCGACTGCTCCTCGCTCATTGAGGTAGTCCGGCCAAAGCTCGATGCCATCAAAGCCGTAATCGCGGAGGCGTTCGAGGCCTTCCTTGGGTTCAAGGCCGGAGAAGGGCCAGCAAAATCCGAGTTCGATTCGTCGCATGGGCGATAATCCTAGTCTACGAGGGTGGGAACGTCACGATAATGACGATTTGCTTCGAAGCAATAATGTCGAAGAAAATATTTATACATAGGCAATGCCATCCCTGGCTCGAAAGGCGAGTAATCGCAGCCAGAAAGACAAATCAGATTCAAAGCCTCAAAATAAATAAAAAATTGCTTGGAAGCAGCATAAAATCGTGTAGGGTCAACTCGGATGGCAAATGCAACAAATTCAATGTTGGGACTTGGACGGCAGTCCGCTTTGCGAAACAAAAGAGGATTTTCGCTAGTGGAGTTGATGTGCGTCTTGGCGATTGTTTCAGTCATGGCTTCCATGTCGTGGTCGTCCATCGTTGGCATTGTGTCGGGAAATCGTTTGACCAATAATGCTTACGAATTGAGTGGATTGATCCAGCAAGCAAGAACCACTGCCTTGACTGAACACACTTACGTATGGCTCGGTTTTTATAGCTTTACGCAAAATGGTGCTCCAGCGCTCATGGTAACAAGCTTGGCAGAGAACAGCGGCCAGGCCTCCATTCTCCCAAGCACAAGCAGTCTACCTAACAGCAATTTTCAACTGACCAGCCAGTCGGTTATCCTTAAAAACGTTTCCATCGCCTCTGTGACGAACTATACCAGTCCCGCTCTTCCCGGCCTGGACGTAGCCGATAATACGGATGTAGGATCACAGGCCTACTCTTTTCCCATGAGTGTTCCGGGCACCTCCAATGCTACGTTTAACAATGTGATTGTTTTTGGTCCTGACGGTCAGACCTACCTGCCGACATCCACGGGTGCTCTTGGAAGCAATCCTGTCCTGTGTGTGGGCATTGGTTTAAATTCATCGCCGGGCACCGCTAACCATTTGCATACGGCGGCAGTTCAGATTCACGGGCTAAGCGGTCAAGTCTCGGTCTTTCAACAGTAGCGCCTGGCCTAGGTTCGGCTTTATTTACTTATGGCAGTCAAACCGAATGACGGTTTTGAACATCGCGATCCATGCATCAGCGCTTTTTCGCTGGTGGAGGTCGTCCTGGCCATGGGCATCGTTTCCTTCGCGCTGATCATTATGTTCGCGCTGCTTCCGATTGGGTTAAAATCGAATAATGACTCGATGGGGGAAAGTCAGGGCGTCAATTTACTGCAAAGCTTGATCGCGGATCGCAGGTCCTCCGCCTACTCCAATTACTCGTCGTCCTACAACATACCTGCCCTGACGAACGTTACGAGTCAGATGACAGGCACTCTTTATGTCATGGAAGATGGTTTAACGACGAACGCCCAGGCAACCACTGCGCGTTATTGCGTCAACTATACCATCTATCCTGCGACCAATATTTATCCGGGAGCCACCAATAATCCGGTAACCGGTCCCCCACAGCCTGTTTCCATCAACTTCAGGGTGAGTTGGCCGGCGGCCCAAACCAACCGGCCCTCCTCCGTCGAAACGATTGCGACTTTCATGCAACCATGAAAGAACGTGCTCATCGTCGGGAATACAGGCGTGTTTCTTCGGCGGCATTTACCCTCGTGGAAGTGTTGGTGGCAGAAGTGGTATTCCTGATTTTGATGCTCGTCGTCGTGCAGTTAATTTTTGGAGTTATCCAAACCGCCGCCACGCAAAAGAAGCGAATGGATTCGCTGGACGATGCGCGGCAATCGCTCGATCGCTTGAGTTTGGACTGGACCTCAAGAGTCAGGCGCAGCGATCTACCCGGAGCTTTCACCCGGCAGACGGCATCTGCCACCAATGCGCCAAACGCGCAGATAAGTTTCTTAACGCAGGCTCAAGCCTACTCCGGGGCGAGGCATCTCGCCTGGGTAACTTATGAGGTGAATAACATCACCCAGGTGAACCAGGGAAGCCAGAGTACATCGACGCCCGCCTTGGAGCGGGGAATCCTTGGTTACAACTGGGCTCTCTCCGATGGAACTCCGAACCCCTTGATGACATTTCCATCCGGAGCCAGCGCGCCATTAGGAACGGCAACGATTGAACCTTTGGCTAACACCGTTTTTCGCGTTGAGTATTGTTTCCTGCAAAAGGTCCCGGCCACCGTTCCGCCGGCGACGACGACCAGCGCATTTACGACCAATTTCTCGCTCTATCTCAACTCACCCAATCTTGTGGGCATTGTGGTGGCGGTTGCATCGCTTGATCAACAAACCCGCCAGAACCTGACGCAGTCGCAACTAGTGGCATTGGGCAATGCGTTGCCTTCTGTTTCGGACGGTCAGGATCCACAAGCCCAGTGGACGACGAGCATCAATAATGGCTCTTTTGTATCGGCAGCCGTGAGCGCCGGTGTTCCTCAAGCCACGGCCCAAAATGCTGCCCGGGCTGTACGGGTCTTTCAGCGCATCCTATATACCAACGAATAGGTGGAATCGAGGATGGCGGAATTCTAAAAGTGAGACTTTTGCAGAAGTCTTTTACGGGAAAGATGTCCGTTCCCTATCGGTAACGCATCGCTGATCTTTTCGACTACTGCTGGCTCGGAGTTGCTGGCGCTTGCCCCGTGATATGTGCCACCGAAGACTCCGCTGCCTGCCGAATCTTGGGCGGTTGGGCCGGATCTGCCGCGATGGCCTGCAGGGCGGCCAGCGAATCCTGGTCCTTCAAATTGCCCAGGCCAATGATGCTCCATCCCTTGATATTGACGTCGGATTCCTTGAGCGACTCCCTCAACGTCGGGATGGCCGCCGGATCGCCCGATTCGCCCAAGCCCTTCAGGGCCTGCAGGCGCGTGGTGAGATCGGTTGACGTGGTCAATTTCAACAAAGCGGGAACTGCCCTTGGGTCGTGCATGACGGCCAGGCAGACTGCTGAAATCATGACGATCTTTTGATTTGGATCGTTCAACCGGCTGCCATAGTCATCAGCATTGGCTCCCGGCGCGGTGCACAGCAGCAGCAGGGCGGATTCCGCCGAGCTTTCCACATTGCTGTCGGAATCGGCAACGGCATCTTGTAGCGGCTTGACCGCGCGTTGATCTTTTTCCCGGCCCAAGGCCTCGGCGGCTTCCGAACGGACGAACCAATAGGAATCTTTCAAAGCTGCCAATAACGGATCGATCGTGGAGGGATCCTTGATCGATCCCAACGCCGCCACTGCGGCACGACGCACATCCTTGTCATCGTCCTTGGTCGCGGTGACCAGTGCCGGAATCGCATCGGTCTTTCCCTCCAGGCCCAGGACGCGGACCGCGCCCGTGCGGATGAGAGGGTCCTTGTCATGCAACGTATCGGACACCACGGAATCGCCGGGATTGCCGTGAAGAATATCCGAGTAAACGGCGGAGGCCAGGTCGGCCCGTTCCAAGTGGAGATAAATGACAATCTGGGCGCGCTCCAGCTTGAGAATCTCCGGGTCCGCCTGTGTCTTTTTGCTCAACGCATCGATGGAGGCCTCATCCGTTGTCGGGGGATTGGAGGTGCGAATCTGCCTCACGCGCGCCTGGAGAGCTTCCAGCAGCACGGTGTTGGCATCCTGATATTGCTTTTGGTCTTCGAGGGCCCCCGCTTTTGTGAGGGCTTCCTTTGTTTCTTTATTACCGCAACCAGTCAGGGCCATGGTGACGCAGGCCACCAGGAAAAGACGCCGAAAAGACATATGCATGAGAACGGTCATTAAGCGGCACCTTGCCATCCGGCGCAAGAAAAAGTGCTGGGTGCGGCCATTCGATTATATTCGACTTTCCCCAAAGATTGCATCCGTCGCCGGTTTGGTTGACAGTAGGAGCATGCCAACTCGCCGCACGGTTCGCGTCGCCGAGGTCCTTCGCAAGGAACTCGCCGCCTGCATGAATCAGTCCCTCGACCTCGAGGGGCTTCTCATCACCATTTCCTCTGTGGAACTTCCGCCTGACATGAAGCAGGCGTTTGTCTACGTCAGCACGATTCATCCCGAGTTGGACAAGGTAAAGACCCTGGCCCTCCTCACCCGCAATCGCAGGGAATGGCAGGGCCGCATCGGACGCCGCCTCGGGGCGAAGTTTACGCCACAACTTATTTTCCGCTTTGACGACGCCGTTGAGCGTGGTGATCGCGTCATGGAAATCCTGACCAAGCTCGAACTCGAAAAAGAAAAACCTTCAGAAGAAAAAGAATCCGAATGAACACCCGCCGCCATGACGGACGCCGTCCCGATCAACTCCGCCCCATCACTTTTCAGCCCGGTATTGCGCCCCATGCGGCGGGATCGGTCCTTGCCAGTTGCGGCCGCACGCAAGTCATTTGCGCCGTCACCGTGGAGGAAAGCGTCCCACGATGGATGAAGGAACAGAAGGTCTCCGGCGGTTGGATCACGGCCGAATATTCGATGCTGCCCTACTCGACGCTGGACCGCAAAGCGCGCGACATCACCAAGGGGCGTCTCGATGGTCGCAGCACCGAAATCCAACGCCTCATCGGTCGCAGTGTCCGCGCCGCCGTTGATCTCGAAGCGCTCGGTGCGCGCACGATCTGCATCGATTGCGATGTCCTCGCCGCTGACGGTGGGACCCGCACCACGGCCATCACCGGTACCTACGTCGCGCTGGAACTCGCTGTGAAAAGCCTGCGCGAAAAGGGGCTTCTTCCCTCGACGGGAAAGTCGCCAATCAAGACACCCTTCGCGGCCATCAGTGTCGGCATCGTCAACGGCCTTCCGGTTCTCGATCTCGATTACATTGAAGACAAGGATGCGCAGACGGACATGAACGTCGTGATGACCGCCAAGGGGCAATTCATCGAAGTCCAGGCCAGCGGCGAGGAGAGCACGTTCTCACCAAAAGAGTTCGCCGCATTGATTGCGCTGGCGACGAAGGGGATCAAGAAGCTGAGTGCATTGCAGAAGAAGGCGCTCTCTTAAAAGTTCCGTCATCCCGAGCTTGTCGAAGGATCAGTTCTGCTTCCCTTGTTCCCAAACTCCATTTGGGAACACGCTTGCTTAGGCAACTCTATTGCTGACCTTTGTGCGGGTATTCGCACGGGCAACAAGAAAACGACTGCAGCAATGGAGTTGCGCAGACAATCGCGTTCCCAAATGGAGTTTGGGAACGAGGAACAAAGAACGCAAAGAACACGAAGAACGAGGGAGGCGAGACGGTGTTTTTCAGCCTCTTTATGATCTCTGCGTTCTTTCGCGGCTAAATCCCAATCGCATGATCCGCTGGAAGATTCTCACCTGACCAGAGCCGTTTCTGCGTCCAGGGCTGGTCGGGTTCCGTCCAGAACGGATCGTTGGGCGGCAGGCCTAGATGGAGCAAGCCAACGGCGCAGAGATAGAGACTGCCGGTTGAAATATAACCCTCGGCTTGAGCAGGCTGATGCCCCGCGACACCCAACGTCAACCAGCCTTCCGCATCGAGAGTCCCGGGCGCTTCGATCATCCGCCGAACCACCGCCGTCAACGCCGCGCGAACTCCAGCGGGAGCAAGCCCCTCCGGAAGCTGATGCTCCAGCGCCATCTGCGAAAGCGCCTGAAAAGCCCCAAAGCGGTAGCAACTCGACCGGCCAATAATGGGAAAAGTCGCCTCGGGCGAAATCAACCGCTCCTGCACCACCGCATAACGTCGGGCTCTTTCAAGAATTAGCGAATAATGCGTTCCAAGCGGATGCTTCTTCTCCGCGCAAATGCGCAGGACATCGAGCAGCATCGGCTGAATCACGAAGCTGTTGTAGTAATCCCAATGATAACGCGGGCCATCGCCATACGCGCCGTCGCCCACGTACCATTCCAGATGTTTATCAACCGCCGTCTGAATCGGAGCCATCTCGCATTCGCCGGTAAATTCCCACAGCGCCACCTCGACCATCGCGCTGAACAACAGCCAGTTGTTCTGGCCCGGCGTAATCACGCGAGTCAATTTGAAGGCGGTAACGACACGGGCGCGAGTCTCCTTGTCCAGATTGCCCCAGAGTTGCTTCGGTGCGCGCAGAAGCCCATGGGCCAGAAAAGCAGTGTCCACCAGCGGTTGTGATCCCTGGTTGAAATTCATGTAATCGGGCGACTGCGGATCGACCGCGTGAGCAATCCCTTTTACTGCGAGTCCAATAAAACGCTCCCGAAGTTTTCCCTCGTCTGTCGCATCCGTGCCCAGTTCCAGCCACGGCGCCATTCCGGCCAGCAGACGTCCCAGTGCCTCCAGATGCGTGTAGGCGGGACGATCGGCACTGCCCGGAAGCGACTCCACCGGCATCCGCGCCCGAAGCTGGCCTTCGCTCAGCGCAGTTAGGACGGGAGTAGCGATGCGGGTCAGTACGTCGATTGAATAGGCACGTGCCGCCGTTCCATCGGAGTTCGGTATAGTCATGGGAATCCCTAAATACACAGGGATTTCTCTAAAAGTCTCTTTTAAAAATTCCGTCATCCTGAGCTTGTCGAAGGATCAGCTTCCGGTGACTTTCTCATTAGCGAGTCCATGGGTGGTTTTGAAAACGCATGGAAGCTGATCCTTCGACAGGCTCAGGATGACGGATCGTTTGGAGAAGTGGCTTTGAGGATCCAGAGAAATCACTCCAGAGGATTCTCTTTGCACCAATCGACAAATTTTTTCAAGGCGCGGCCCCGATGACTTAAATTCGTCTTCGTCTTTTCAAGCAATTGGCCAAAAGTCCGCGTGTAGGTGCGTGGAACAAAGAGCGGATCGTAACCGAAGCCATTCGTCCCTTTTGGCTCGAGGGTAATGGCACCCTCGCACGCGCCGTCGAAGGTCTCAAGCACCTCGCCGCCTTTCGCGAGGACCAACACGCAGCGGAAGCGGGCGCCGCGCTGCTCCGGTGTTAGCGCGCCCACGCGCTTCAGTTCTTCCAACAGCTTGGCGTTGTTCCTTTCCGTGGAGGAGGGGATGCCGCCATATCGCGCGGAGAAAACACCCGGTGCGCCGTCCAGCGCATCGATTTCCAGTCCCGAATCATCGGCCAGGGCGTAATCGGAAATCAGTTGCGAGGTCGCCACGGCCTTCAGTGTTGCGTTGGCTAGAAAGGTGTCGCCTGTCTCCGCAATTTCGTCGGAGCCGTCCATCTCATGGTAATCGGCGGAACTTTTTACCTCCCAAAACGGGGAGAGAACGGTGGTCATCTCCTGGACCTTGTGCAGATTGCGAGTGGCGATGCAGAGCGTTTTCTTATTCATGACAAATGGGTATTATTCTACGTTACTGCCAACCGTAGGTCTTTTGCTTTCCATATATAGGCGGCTGTAGTTAACTGAGAGGCTCTCACCATGCAAGTACGCAAACAATTTCCTTTCGCCGTCTTTGAACCCGTCTGGCAACGCTATTGGGCCGAAAAGAGCACGTTTCGCGCCGCCAATCCCGGCGAGCCCGGCAGCGAGAAACCGAAGTTCTACGCCCTCGACATGTTCCCGTATCCGTCGGGCGCGGGACTCCACGTCGGCCATCCTGAAGGCTACACGGCCACGGATATTGTTTGCCGCTATAAGCGCATGAAGGGCTTCAACGTCCTTCATCCCATGGGTTGGGACGCCTTCGGACTGCCTGCTGAACAATACGCCGTTCAGACTGGCACGCATCCGCGCGAGACGACCGCAAAGAACATCGCCAACTTCCGCCGCCAGATCGATGCGATTGGTTTTTCCTACGACTGGTCGCGGGAAATCAACACGACCGATCCCGCCTATTATAAATGGACGCAGTGGATTTTCATCCAGCTTTATAAGAAGGGCCTCGCTTACACTTCCCACGCACCGGTTTGGTATTGTCCGGAACTCGGAACGACGCTGGCCAATGAAGAGGTCATCCAAACCGATGAAGGCCCCCGTTCTGACCGCGGTAATTTTCCCGTTGAGCGGCGTCCTTTGCGGCAGTGGATGCTGAAAATCACCGCCTATGCGGAGCGTTTGCTGAAGGACCTCGATCAACTCGATTGGCCGGAATCGCTGAAGGAAATGCAGCGGAACTGGATTGGTCGCAGCGAAGGCGCGGAGGTGCATTTCAAATCATCGTTGGACACCATCATCACCGTCTTCACTACTCGGCCCGATACGCTTTTTGGCGCGACCTATATGGTTCTTTCGCCCGAGCACCCACTGGTCGAGAGTCTGACCACACTTTACCAACAGGAAGCTGTCCAGAAGTACAAAGCCGAAGTCGCCAACAAGAGCGACCTCGAACGAACCGATCTCGCCAAGAGCAAGACCGGTGTCTTCACCGGCGCCTACGCGGTCAACCCGGTCAACCAGGCTGAAATTCCCATCTGGATCGCCGATTACGTCCTCATGGGCTACGGCACCGGCGCGATCATGGCCGTGCCCGCCCATGACGTGCGCGATCACGAATTCGCCCATACGTTCGATCTGCCGATCATCGAAGTGGTCCGACCGGTGGCGCCCGGAATGGTCGACGAATATAGCGAAACCACAGGAGCAGCGTTTACGGGCGCGGGCATCGCCGTAAATTCCGGGCAGCTTGATGGGCTGCCGACGGACGAGGCGAAGGCGAAGATGATTTCATGGCTGGAAGAAACGGGTCTTGGCGCTCGCCGTATCCAGTACAAATTGCGGGACTGGCTCTTCTCCCGCCAACGCTATTGGGGCGAACCCTTTCCGGTGATTTGGAATGGCGATCAGCACGAAGTTCTTTCCGAAAGCGACCTGCCGCTGACGCTGCCCGAACTTGCAGATTACAAGCCGAGCCCCGAAGGCAACGCGCCGCTCGCGAAGGCGAAGGATTGGGTCAATCTCCCTGATGGTCGCACGCGCGAAACCAATACGATGCCGCAATGGGCCGGGTCGTCTTGGTATTATCTGCGCTATTGCGATCCAAAGAATCCCGATAAACTTATCGATCCCGCCATCGAAAAATATTGGATGGGACAGAACGGCGTCGATCTCTACATCGGCGGCGCGGAGCATGCCGTGCTGCATCTTCTCTACGCCCGCTTCTGGCACAAGGTTCTCTTTGACCTGGGCGTCGTTTCCACTGCGGAACCGTTCCATAAGCTGGTCAACCAGGGCATCATTCTCGGCGAGGACAATCGCAAAATGTCCAAGGCTTGGGGCAATGTGGTCAATCCTGATGATGTCATCGCCGAATATGGTGGCGACTCGCTACGCCTCTTCGAGATGTTCATGGGGCCGCTCGAACAGATGAAGCCGTGGTCGACCAAGGGCGTCGAAGGCGTCTATCGCTTCCTCGGTCGCGTCTGGCGTCTCGTCATGGAAGAGGACCAGGAAGGCCTCTGGCATTTCGCGCCTGCGAAAGTCACTGATGCCGCGCCGTCGCCGGAAATACTTCGCACCACTCACGCCGCGATCAACAAAGTCACCGAAGATATCGAGTTACTCAAGTTCAATACCGGCATCTCAGCCCTTATGGAACTGGTCAACGATCTCACCAAGGAAGCGGTCCGGCCGCGCGCTGCCATCGAAACGTTGCTTCTGCTTCTCTCGCCCTTCGCGCCCCACATGGCCGAGGAACTCTGGAAAGAATTGGACCACACCAAGACGCTCGCCTACGAGCCCTGGCCTGTTGCCGACCCGAAATATCTCGTCAAGACCGAGGTCGAAATTCCGATGCAAATCAACGGCAAGCTGCGCGGACTTATCACCGTCCCTCCCGGCTCAACCAAGGAAGCCATCGAAGCTGCCGCTCGGGCGCTTCCCGCGTTCGCCGAATGGACCACCGACAAGACCGTCCGGAAAGTCATCGTCGTCCCGGATAAACTGATCAACTTTGTCGTGGGTTAATCCTGGCATTTTTAATCTCGTTCGGGTTAATTCCCCGTCGCTTGCGGCGTTATTTTCATAATCTGAAATTGTTCCCCAATACCCGCTGCTTGCGGCGGGGTTCTTTATTTCTGTCATCCTGATTCGTAACGATGGAATTGATTTAATAAGCCGGAGGCGTGTGACTGAAACTAGAATTCGTCCTGTCTCAATACGGCGGTCTGTGTATCCTGACCCGATGTTTAGGCATTCAGCCCTTCTTCTATTGGCACTTGCGTTTGCGACATCCGGCCACGCCCAGCAGCTTAATCTCAACTCTGTTTCCATTCCCACGAACAGTCCCGCGGCAAATGCCCCGGTGATCAATGCGTTTTCGCCCACCGCGGCTTCAAGCAAGACTTCCACGGATGTTGTCGTTCTGCTGCACCAAGCCTATGAACTTTTGCAGCAAAAACAAAACGATGCCGCGCTGGATAAGGTGAACCAGGTCATTCAGATTTCGCCCAAGAATCTGGACGCCTTCGGAATCCGTGGAGGCATCTATGCCGCAAAGAAGCAATGGGACTTGGCCGGAAAGGACTATCTGACGGTCCTCCAGATCGACGCCACCAATACCCAGGCAAAATTCAACCTGGGCGAGATCCAATTCATGCAGAAGAAGTACGATGTGGCGCGCACCAGTTTCGACACCTTGAAGCATGATCGAGATTTGGGAGACCTGGCCGCTTACAAGGTCTTCCTCTGTGATCTTCTTGGAGGACACGACGACATCGCGGCCACGGAACTCGCCGCATTCGATACGGTTGCCCCGGGGCCCTCCTTCTATTTTGGAAAAGCCGCCTGGTGCCTTTATCACAAACAAACGGAAGACGCCCGGAGCTGGCTCCAGTCGGCGGCTGGCATTTATCTGCCCCAGAAGTTCAAGCTTTACGCGGCCAGCCTGTTCGATCTTGGTTATTTGCCTCTTCCGGCGCCTCCTCAAAAAAGTTGACGGAAGCTTACAACGGGTTAATCTATTCCTATGAAGACGTTGACCAGCATTCTCGCGGTTTTTCTCCTCTCCGCTGGCTTTGCCGCAGCTCAGGATCTTAGCGGCTTGGTTGGGACGTCTGCTCATACGAGCGGGCAGAGAGATGTGAGCGGTTACAAGTATAACTACGCGCCGGGCTATAATCCCGTCACCGCCAAGGCCGCTCCCAATCCGAAAGTCGTTCTCAAACCGCAAGTTGGCGGTATTTTCGTTGATGGCGGCAAATATGGATGGACAATCATTTCTCCTGCTGCACCAGTCACTTGGGGCAATGGTGAGAAATATATGACCGCCCCGGCACCTGCGCCCAGTGCAGATTTGTTGCAGGAATCCGGTCCCGCCGCCCATCGCGACTCCGGCGGCTTCAAGCTTTTCAGCCTGGAATTCTAACCGGCTGGATTTTCGTCATCATTAGTTAAAAAATTGCTTGCAGCTGCCGTTACTTCGGGCATGCTTGCGGGCTCGTTAAATTCAAAGGAGTATTTTCATGTTTGCCGTTATTCGTACAGGTGGAAAGCAGTATAAAGTCACAGAAGGGGAAACCCTCGATATCGAACTGGTCGAATTTCCCGCCGAAGGCGAGAAGAAGATCACCATTTCCGATGTTCTCATGATCGGCAACGGCGACAAGTATTCGCTCGGCAGCCCGCTCGTCAGCGGCGCCACGGTCGGCCTCGAGCTCGTCGAGGACATCAAGGCCAAGAAGGTCATCGCTTACAAATACCGCCGTCGCGAAGGTTATCATCGCACCGTCGGTCACCGGCAGAAGCTCAGCCGCGTGAAAATCACCAAAATTTCAGTCTAAATAGAATAGGACACCACTATGGCGCATAAAAAAGGTCAAGGTTCCGTACGCAACGGGCGCGATAGCGTCAGCAAGCGACTCGGCGTGAAGAAATTCGGCAGCGAAGCGGTCATCGCCGGCAACATCATTGTTCGCCAGCGCGGGACCCGTTTTCGTCCCGGAGCCAACGTTGGCATCGGTCGCGACCACACTCTGTGGGCATTGACGGATGGCGTGGTCAAGTTCGACCGCGTCAACCGCCGCGTTCACGTTCTCGAACCGGTCGCGGCTTAAAGCCCCCGCTTCTTCGCCGGTTGCGCTCTTCGCGCCATCGGCGATAATCTATCTATGTTTGTCGATCGCGTCCGCATCGTCGCGCGAGCCGGTAACGGCGGCCCCGGTGCCTGCTCCTTTCTTCGCGAGAAGAACATGCCCGATGGCGGTCCCGATGGCGGTAACGGCGGACGTGGCGGCAGCGTCATCATCGTCGTCGATCCGCACGTCAACAACCTGATTAAGTACCGGTACTCACCGCACCAGTTCGCCAAGAATGGGCAGAGCGGCGGCAAGAAGCAGATGTCGGGAAGATCGGGCCTCGATTGCCTTATTTCCGTTCCGCCCGGCACCGTCGTCAGTCGGATTCCAGATGAGATCATCCAGGCGCCCATCGAGGAAGGCCAGCGTGCGCCGGACGACTTGGCTCCGGTTCCCGAAGATCCTGCCGTTCTCGAACCCGTGACCGACCTGGTCAAAGCGGGTGACAAATTTGTCCTCTGTACCGGTGGCCGGGGCGGGCGCGGCAACATGAATTTCAAGTCTTCGACCAACCAAGCGCCGAAGCGTTATGAGAATGGCGAGGAAGGCGAACGCGGTCAGTTCCAGCTTGAGCTGAAATCGATCGCCGATGCCGGACTCGTTGGTTTTCCGAACGCCGGAAAATCGACTCTTCTCTCCCGCATTTCCGCTGCTCATCCCAAGATCGCGCCTTATCCGTTCACGACTCTGGAACCGATGATTGGTGTGGTCGAGTATCCCGATTTCGCACGCGTCACCGTGGCCGATATTCCGGGCCTGATCGAGGGTGCCCATGAAGGGGTCGGACTCGGCTACGATTTTCTTCGGCATATCGAACGTTGCCGGACACTCCTGTTCGTCATCGACATGGCCGGAAGTGAAGGCCGCGATCCGCGCGACGATTTTGCCCAATTGCGCAAAGAAGTCAGCCTTTACCAGAAGGAACTCGGCGAGCGGCCCTACCAGATTATCGCCAACAAAATGGATCTACCCGAAGCGGCGGAGAACCTGAAAGCATTTGAGAAGCGTGTGCGACGCAAAGCCATTCCGATCGCCGGAGATCGCGAGGAAGGTCTCGACGAGCTGAAAGCGTTCCTCAAAAAAGAGCTCACTACTTCGTAAGAGAAATGCAGTCCGAACTGATCCTTCGACAGGCTCAGGATGACTAATGATGTGAGTGGGAGTCGGTTGGCTCGCTATGCTCGAGAGAGTCTCAAGAGGAGCAAATTAGTGGAACTGATTCTTCAGCAAGCTCAGGATGACGGATTATCTTGAGAAGATTTACAGAGATAGATCTCTGCAAGAATCAGTTGACCGGGCTGGACGGAGGCATCGTCGGCGCCGCGTTAGTATCAGTGGGCGGAGTTGCGGCGGGGGCATTCGTCGCTGGAGGTGGTGGTGGCGGAGTGGTGACCAACGGCGGCAACGATTTTTCCGGTGGCATCAGGACGGCGTCGATTTCATGGATGACGCCGTTCATGCACCGGATATCCGCGTGAATGATCTTCGCCTTCATCACCATCTGCGTGCCTGCCTTGGTGGTGTGAATCGCGATCGGACTTCCCTGACAGGAGAGGAGACTGGTGATGGGCAGAAGGTCTTTCGCGTTCAGCCTCTTTCCGTTCACGACATGGAAAAGCAGGATGTCCTGCAGTCGCTCCTTGTTTTCCGGGCGAAGCAGGGCGTCCAGCACGCCAGGCGGCAGCTTGGAGAAGGCGGAATCAGTCGGTAAAAAGACAGTGAAGGGCCCTTTGCTGCTGAGAAATGTCGCCATCTCGGAGGCTTGCAGCATGGTGGCAAACTTGGTCGTGATGCGGTTGGCGGCAATCGTATCGGCGATGTCCATCATCTTGGGAGCCTTTTCCTTGGCTTCTACCGAGTGGCTTAGGACTCCCAGCAGGAGAGCCAGGAGCAACGCGAATCGTAGACGTGAAAAAAGCAGACCTTTCATCAAGGGGTCAAAATAGAGACTGGATCGCCAGGAGACAAGCGATGGCTTTTCATCGGTCCAGGATCACTGTCGATTTGCTCGGATCGCGCGGGTCGTAATAGACGTCGATGGAATCCCCTTCGCTCCACCGGCCTTCCTGTTTTTCCGAAAGGTACACGCTGCTATCCCGCTGCTTTTTTCCGGTGGCATCCGTGTAGCTGTAGAGGAGATAGTGTGGGTTTCGGTGATTGATCTGCATCGAGGTATTGATTTCGATACTATCGACGGAGCCAGCCCGGCGAACTCCAAATTTCCTCAGCCATCGCCGGTAAAAAATCAACCTTTCCAACTCGATGAAGGAATACCAACCGCATCCGCCGAAGAGTCCTCCGAGCAGCATGGAGGCCCAGGCCATCGTTGTGTAATTGCTGTCCTCCGCGGGCAAATCGATGCGATTGATCGTCGGAAATTTGGGTAGGTATTTCACCGGGATGGAGCCGTGAAGCGTTACCTCATAGTAGGTAGTCGAGGTCACCGTCGTGTTGCTGACATACATATTCTCACCTGTATCTCGGAACCGATATCCCAGATGATAATTTGTGGAGGAGCCGTGTCGCCCATGAGAGACGGTGATGTAGTGGCTGGTCACGATGCCTTCGATCCGCTCGATATTTCCGGCAAACTGGCAGTTCCTATAAAAGGTGTGAGCCCCAATGATGAAGAAAAGAGTGCCCAACGCCGCAAAAAATGCGGCCATGATGGCAAAGGAGGAAGGCAGGTTTTTGAACATGGGGCGGTCGCCGAAAGATGGCAGAATTGGCCACGAAAGAACACAAAGAGCGCAGAGAATTTGAATCAGCCTTTGTGTTCTCTGCGTTCTTTGTGGCTAATCCTCCGCTGTACCCTTCAGTTTTTCCCGCGCTTTGCCGACCAGGAAGTTGCAGGCTTCGGGACAGAAGAGGGGAATCTGGCTCGGATAGGCATGAGGGGTTTCAGGCGTTGGCGGCCAGAGTTTTTGCTTTCGGCAAACTGCCACGCAATTGTCCCTTATCAATTCGCCAAGGGCCGCTTCATCGATCTCCCGTACAATGCGAAAGCGACCAGTCTGGCGCTCCGCGGTTTCCTGCCACGAAGTGGTGGGGAACCGGTTGTGTCGCAAGAACGACCAGTTTGCCACTCCGGCGGGATAGAAATAATCGAGGGCCCAAAGAAGCTCGGACAGGTTAGCTGGGTTATAGACCCACCCGCTTCGCAGGTTCGTTGCGGCGTGTAGAGGGCGAAAATTTCCCTCGGAATCGAGCCGGAGTAATTCGCGTAAATCTTCCAGCGAATGAAGTTGGCGCAGTTCTACGGCGGGAACGGACAAGTCGGCAACGTGACGTAAAGTAAAACCGCCACTTTCTCCGGGAAGAATGGAAACTTCTCCGATTCTCTGCGGTGCAGGGAATTTTCGAAAAAAATCTTCGACCTCATCTCGAAGAGACGGCGATGCCTTCAAAACCGGCGAGGGGAGAGGAGCATATTCCATCTGAAATTGCTGCACCTGCGCCACGATCACATCGGCGATGGCGGCGTCTGTGCCGATGGCCGTTGCGTACCAAAGGCGCCGTCCAGCTTCGCGATGCGGGTTGATAAAGCTCCGCTCTTTGATGTTATGCGTCAGTCCCAGGAGAACGGGAATATCCTCAAAGGAATGCAGGCCGTCCGAGATGAAAAAAGGGACGACGATGACATCGGGACATGCCGTCAGCGTGCGCCAGTTTTTGACGAAGGGCGTTTGCTCCATCAGCACGGCCTGACAGTCGGCATAGAGGCCGCGAGATCGGATGATGTCCGCTTGCTCATGAATGATTTTGGTCGAGTTGTCGTTGAGCGATGTTCCGTGTCCGCAAATGAAGAGGCAGGTGGTTTTCGAAGGCTCGGAAATCGGTTCATTCGATGCGGCAACAACTTCGGTCGCACGGTGCAAGAGGGCTTCGGTCATCGAGGGATGTAGTCCCACCGGCTGGCAGTAGAAAATGTCCTGGCCATCTTTATGGGTGATAGGTCCATCCAAACCTAGTTCGCGCGGAATAATCTGCTCCGTGAAGTAACCCGAACTGATGAAATTCGGCACGACATAGACCTGTCTTTGATTAGTCTGGCGCAAGGCTTGCCGAAAATTCGGCTCCTCTTTCCAGAACGCGACATGGACTTCGGCGAAGATACCGCGCCGCCGGATTTCCTCCGCGTGTTGATAGGTCGGCGCGCTGGAATCGGCATTCAGCGTCGAGCCATGGCCCAAGAGAAGCAAGGCGGCATCGCGGAGGGGCGTTACCATGGCGTCTCGTACTGGTCAGGCTCCGATTTTGCGCGGTGCCAGCCGGGCCTTGACCCAGCGACCGATGTGCTTGGGTTGAGAGGACATCGCCCGGCTCGTTTGATAAATCAGCGGAACTAGTTCCAGCGAACGGCGATGAAACGAGACTCGTCCGGCGCGAATACCCGCAAAGAGGGCCTCTGGCGTCAGCGCATCGGCTTCGACGGTACTTGCGTTTTTGCCGATGGCGGAGAGCGCATGTGCATCCGAACAGGCGACCATCGGTTTGCCATGTTGTTGGGCCCAGCGGGCCGCGCGCAGGTTGGGGTTGACGTGTGCGGGCAGCCAGCCGACGTGAACCATGCACCATTCGACCGCATCGATGCAGTCGACGTGATCGTTCAGCAGGTTGCCGAGGCAACTCGGGTGGGGATAGAACGGATGCGGAGCCAGCATGAGTACCTCCGGCTTTCGCGCGCGCAGGGCACGGACTTCTTCCCAGGTCGGCGCGCCGGGCAAATCGCCCTCGGCGACATTCAACACGACCAGGTGCTTGCGCTCGTCCATATCGGCCTCCATGCCGGGAATCAGAAGAATGCCGCGCGATTTCGCATACGCGAAAGCCTCGGGATCGGAGCAAATCTTGCGATGCCACGTCACAGCAATGGCGTCGAGTCCCACTTCCTTCGCGCGGTCGATATGCTCAAAAATCGTGTGGCCGAGATAAGTATCGACGGGATCGCCATGGCAATGACTATGCAACTCGACACGATAAGATGGCACGGAGCCCACTATGCCCGCGTAATCGCGCTTAGGCAAGGGGTGGATGGTAGCTGTTGCCTTCGACTCCGCCTTGGTCAAACATCCTCCATGGTACGGCAGGCGATTTTCTCCATCTGGTGTCTGCTCTTCATGGGGCTGCCGACTTCCAACAAAGATCACGAGGAGCTTTATCGCGGACAAATCGAGTGGGCCCGCCTCAAGACGCAGGACCCGCAATGGGCCCGCCATTCGCGCAGCGATCCCAGGCTGCTGCGCTTCATCCACGATAACACCACCCTGGATATCGACACGGAATGGCATTCCGCCGACGTGGAAAATCTGCGGCAGATGACCGCCTATCCGTTTCTTTTTTCAGCGGGCATCCAGGGCGTTGCGGATGAGGAGGGGCGCGAAAATATCCGCGAATACCTGCAACGCGGCGGATTTGTTTTCATCGATGCCTGCATCAACACCACGGTGAATCCGGACCCGGACGCTTTTCTCAAGATGCAGATCGATACGCTAAGCACCATCCTGCCCAAGGTGAAGGTGGAACGCCTGCCGGATGACCACGCCATCTTCCGCTCCTGTTTTGAAATGAAAGACGGGTTGCCGCACACCTACATGAATAACCAGTATAATCCTGTGTGGGCCAAGCACGGTCTCTACGCGGTTTACTCGGAAAAGCATTTCGTTGGCCTGATCAGCCTCAGTGGACTGCAATGCGGGTGGGACGGGATGTTTCCCAATGACGACCACATCACCAATTGCATGAAAATGATGGTGAACATCTACGTTTATGTCGTGGAGCACTAGAAAGCCCAACGAAGAGTTGTTCTGAAAAAGCCTTTACCTGTCTGTTTGAACTGATACATTCTCCCTTCCCGAGAACGGTTTTTCAGGCAGGAGTCCGAAAGCTGCTTCTCCCCTTAACGGGCCCTTAGCTCAGCGGATTAGAGCGCCTGGCTACGGACCAGGAGGCCATAGGTTCAAATCCTATAGGGCCCACTTTTACTTTTCGGAGGCGAAATCTGTTCACCTCCATTCGGGTCCATCAGGAAAAGATCATCGTCTTACTTTTTTCGAAGATCGACTCAAAGTTAGTCTGATTCATCTTCGAATTTGCCCGTGATATTGGCCTCGAAAGGCCAGTAATACTCCAGCAAAAGTGCTTATATCTGCTGAACAGATTGTAACTAATAAGTAACGAACAAGTCGCCAAATTGCCTCAGGGGGCATCTACCAAGAGTCTGTGAAAAAATTGATCATTTATTCGTGCCTGGCATTTGTTGGATTTCTCGCCATCCCTAATCTCAGCCGGGGTGCCACCTTTGTCATCACCAATGGGCAAACCGTCACGACCGGCCAGACACTCAGCTCGGGCCAAAGCGGAACGATCAATGCGGGAGGCACCTTGCAGATCGGCAGCGGCAGCACGGTGGCCATCACCGTCACTGGATCTGCCACCATCACGAATAACGGCGTAATTAATCAGGCGGGAACCGGGCGCGCCATTCGGGACAACACGGGCAACCTGACCCTGATCATCACGAACACGGGAACGATCGAGTCCCATGGTAACGATACCTTTCAGATGAACGTGGCCGGCAGCTCCGTGACGTTGACCAACTCGGGCACGATCGAGTCCTTGGGAACCGGCGGTTCCAATGGCCAGGCGATCGACTGGAACGCTCTTAATTCTAATGTGGGAAGCAATACACTGAATAACCAAGCCGGGGGTGTTATCACCGCTGCGGACTCGGATTCGGTGCGTCCGGGCCAAAATGGAGTCATCTACAACGACGGCACCATCAAGAGTTCTACCATCGGGGATTCAGGTAATGACGGTATCGATGCGCAGTCCAACAACAATATTACGGTCGTCAATGGCGAGGATATGGCGGGCAACACGGGCGGTGCCGCTTTGATCGAAGGCGCCAGACACGGCATCACCGGCGGAAATACCGCCACGCTCGGCGGGACGGTGCAGCTGGGTGACTATACCGGCACGGGCTCTTACACCATGTCGATCACCAATACGTTGGGCGGCATCATCCAGGGTGATAACGGCAGCGGCATCAATATCGACGGCTTTGGCATCCGGGGACCAGGCAACACATTGATCACAAACGAGCTTGTGACGGTGACCAATCACGGCTCGATCATCGGCGACGGTGTGACTGCGGACGGCGATGGCATCGACGTCGACGGTAATGTCATCGTCGATAACTTTGGCACAATTGTCTCGAAGAACGCGGTACCCGATCCCGGTTCAACGCTGGAATTCAGCGAGGGCGTCACGGTCGGTGGTGGCACGATCACCAACGAAGCGAACGCGACGATCGAAGGTCAGGTGGCCATTGGTAATACGCAGGCGGTGGGACGCGGGATCACGCTGGCTGGCATCGATAAGGACGCGAACGACAATCAAATGCCAATTCAAAGCATCTACACCAACTCGATCGTAACTAACAGCGGTCTGATCAAAGGCGACAGCGATTCAGGCATTGCTGTTCTCGGTACAACCGGGGGCGGATATAGCGTGACGATCACGAACAATGCCACGGGCACGATCGAAGGCAACAATACGGGCATCAGCCAGGATAGCACCATTACGGGAACCGGGCCCTTTGCTGGGCAAATGTCAGGCGAAAGCCTGAACAAAGGCGCCATCGAACTGGACGACACGGGAAATACTTACGTCGTCACGGATTATGGCACGATCAAGCAGGACAACACGTCGGGCGGTTCGGCTGTCGCCATGCACAGCAGCACGTCGAACGTGTTGAACATCCTCGGCGGTTCTGCCTCCGTCATCGGTGATGTTTCCGGCGACACGGCGGCGGACAGCACGCTGACCATCAACCCCGGGACGGGAAACAGCTTCAGCTACGGCTACGTCATCTCGAATTTTACGGTGCAGATTAATTCCGACAGCACGACCGGAACGGTGACGTTCTCCGGTGCGAACACCTACTCCGGTGGCACCACCATCACCGCTGGCACGTTGGCCCTCGCTGGTCCTAACGGTTCTCTCCTGAGCACCGGCACGGTGCACGACAATGGAACGTTCGATATCTCGGGAATCACCAATATTGGTGACTCCACGAGCATCGGCAATCTGTATGGTTCCGGCGTCGTCGCCTTGGGTGCCAACAACCTGACTCTCAACGATACCGGCTTATCATTCTTCCGTGGTACGATCCAGGATGGTGGAATCGCCGGTGGTACCTTTGGTAGCATCACGAAGGAAGGATCCGGCGTCCTTATCCTCACGGGGGCCAGCACCTACACGGGTGGCACCGTGGTCGACGCGGGTATCATCGGTGTGGGTAATTCACACGCGCTAGGTAACGGTTCCGTCACCCTCAACGGTGGCCGACTCAATACCGAAGCTGAAACTGGCTTCCTCCCTCCGCTCACGATCAACGTGGGTAACAACCCGGGTGCGAACTACACGCAGAACGGGGGCACATTGCTCCTCGAAGTCACTGGAAACAGCACTGCCTCGACGACGCAGGCCCAGGCTGGAACCGGTGGTAACTACGACACGTTGGTCTCCTCCGGTGGCGCTGCCATCCTGGGAGGAACGGTTCAGTTGAACTTCGAGAACCCTGCGTTCGCTGTGGCCGGTCAACGTTATCAGGTGATCTCCGCCAACACTGCGGTGACCACTGATCCGATTGCGGTCACTGTGACTGGTACCACGAACAGCTTCTTGACTTCCATCACGACCTATAACGATTCGTTTGGTGGTGCGTTTGCTCAAAACAGCGTGGTAGTCACCCTGTTGCAGCCGTTCACGACATTCGGTCAAAGCCTGACTGCGAATCAGTCGAGTGTGGCCAATGGTGTTGATAACGCGGTCAAGGGCATGCTCACCGGTGGAGTGCTGATGAATCCTACAGGTGCCCAGGCAGACTTCTTCAACAACATTGTGGGAGGACTGACCACGGCCGCCAATGGTGGCAGCCTGGGTTATGCGCTCGATCAGCTTTCGCCGCAGCGCTTCCAACTCCTGCGTAACGTCGCCTACGACAACAACGCATTCGACGTCCAGACCTTGGATGACGAGTTTTCCCGCGAGCGTAACGGCCCCGGCGGATTCGATACCTCAGGCTTCGCGTTCAACGACAGCCGCCTCGGCGGACAGTTGTCCGGGGTCAAGAGTCGCTTGCTCGCCTGGTCGCCCCAGACGGAACCCGGTCTCCTGAGCGATTCCAACCAGTCCGTGCTCGGTGGCGTGGCCATGGCTGACTCGAAGAACGTGACGACCCCGATGGGTGAGTACAGCAAGTGGAACGGATTCCTCGATGGCGGCGCCGACCTAGGCAGCATCGACAGCAACTCCGATATCAGCAATGCGTCTTATACCACGGCCCGGATTCGGGTTGGCGGCGACTACGCGGTGACCAGCAACCTGCGAGTTGGTATGATGTTCGGTTACAGCCACACCAACGCCGACCTTGATAACGAAGGCAGCAAGGCGAAAGTGAACAGCTACACGCCTGGTATCTTCGTCACCTACGCGGACAAGAGCGGGTTCTACGCCAACGGTATCTTCACGGGTACGGTGAATGACTACTCCACGAGCCGTAACATCATCATCCCCGGTGTCAACCGCACGGCCAGTGGCTCAACCAGCGGTTTGCAGTTTGGTGCCGATCTGGATGGTGGTTACGAGTTCCACAAAGGTGACTGGACGTTCGGCCCCTCGGCTGGCTTGACCTACGTCAATTTGGGTATCGATTCCTTCACCGAAGGTGGAGCGAACTCGGCTGACTTGGCCATTAACAACCAGTCCTCCGACTCGCTGCGCAGCAGGTTGGGAGGCTCGGTCTCCTACAAGGCCAAGATTGGCTCGGTCAATCTGACCCCGCATGTCGACGCCTACTGGCAGCACGAATTTCTCGACCAGTCGGGATCGATCAGCAGCAACTTCGTAGGCGTGCCTAATGGTAACTTCTCGGTGACCACCACGCAGGGAGACAAGAACAACGCGCTGGTCGGAGCCGGATTGGATGCCGACCTGGACCAGCATGTGACCCTGTTCATCGACTATCAAGCGGAAGCCGGTGGTGCCAGCTACTTCGGCCAATCGATTGATGGCGGGGTGAAAATTGGGTTCTAGTACAAGGCTAATTCCTACTGGGCACTTTTACTCACTTCGTACAGAGATCGCCTCTGTACGAGGTGTGATAACCAGGTTCAAATCCTATAGGGCCCACTTTTATAGCACTTACCGAGTGTCAAATTAGTGCCAATATTGCCGCTGAAATGGCACGTACAAAGGCACAATTTTACACTCGCGTTCGCTGTCCCAAGAATCCCCCAGGTAAGATTTCTTGGCTCGTAGATCTCTCGAAAAATGCGCCGCATGAGCGGATTTTCATCCAAGCATCAGGCCGGGTCGTGATCACCTACTCGTTTATGGGCAATGGACTGAGTATGCCCCCGCGGGTGAGAACCATTGGAGTTTAAAGTGAATGTCTGAGCCGAAGGAGTCGTGGTTCATGACATCCAGAAATATAAATGTAATTTCCATTTGTAGCTATTGTTTGCCAAGTCATTGACTGCTCAAGTTTGACTTAAATTCGTTCCATAGCTTCAAAGGCTATGTTCGTTCAAATCCAGATGAAAAGGAGATTTACCTCTAATCTTCTCTTTCCAGGCCCGTTTGCAATGGAATGATCGCTAGGCCTGTTGACACATGCATAGAGTTGTCATATTTTGCATTATATTGTTGACTCAAATGGTTAGATTAGCGTAATAGATGTTAAGTGTAGCATGAATTGCAGCTGTCAAGTAATGGATAGCCTCCCTCCACGATCCTCGAGTCTTGAACCAAGCAACAAGAAAATCAACCTCACCCAGACAGGAGCAAAAAAATGAAAAAACAGACTTACCTCAGCATGGCCATGATGGCCCTGACGGCGATCTTGATCAGTGCCACTCCTGCGCATGCGCAAATCTTGTGGGGTTCTGCAATAAATGTTGTCGGGGATAGTGATGTCTTGGCGAATGGAACCTATTTCGATGCGGCGCTGTTCGCTAACAATTTTACTTTGGGAGCAGGCGGATCGAACAGCCCCGGTGTAAACAACTTTCTGACGGTCAATGGCGTTTCGTTTAATACGGTTGGAGGCCAAAACGTAGGCTCCGATCTGAGTGGAGACGTCACGCTAAATTCCAGCCGCAACCCTTTTACTGGAGCCAATTCCCTCAGCGGCGGTACGTCCTACAACACCCTGATTGTCAATGGGGAGTATTCTCAGAACCTTGCCCAAACCGTGACTCTGAGTAATTTAACGGTCGGAGACACCTATCAAGTTGAAGTATGGAGTGCCGCGATCGGACAACCGGCTTTTGTCACCGATTTGAGTGGCACAAATACAGTCAGTCTGAGCGCAACCAAGGGACAGTATGCGGTGGGTACGTTCGTTGCCGGAGCCACCGGCACGCTGACGTTCAATGCGTCGAACGATTCGACCTCTGTTAATGGCGTTGACATGCTTAACGCCATTTCGATTCGCGATATCACCTCTGCTGTGCCCGAACCTTCTACTTACGCACTGTTATTCGCCGGCCTTCTGGTCTTCGGGGTCATTTCATCTCGTCGCCGAAAACACCAAGCGCTCTAATCAAGAGTCCTTGGTTTCGACGGGACCACTTCTGTTTTGCGGGAACCGAAGGCAGTTTGATGCTGGTCGGCGCAAGAACGTAGTCGGGGATACCGGCATATCTCATCCCGTAGGAGATATCTGCGAAAGTCATCTTTTCGTCATCGCAAGCCGAAGGCTTGTCACAATCCTGGCAGGTGGTAAGACCGTGCCAGTGGTCGCCACCACCGGTATTTTATCTCGCAACCCGACCCCAGCGGGGGGGCGTACAGAGGTGGCACCCCTGCACGGGGTGCGTTCCTTGAAAAACATTTTCCGGTGGTGTCGCCCGCAACGGGCTCAACCACCGGCTAGGATTGTGCCATTCCTCCGGAATGCAAAAAACAAGATTCAGCGACTTTCGCAGAGGTCTCCGACAGGACAGTTTGTTTCCGTTCGGATTATCGCACGATGTTGGACGCCGGGGCATTCGTTCCGCCCGTATTGACGGAGGGAATGCCGACATTATTAATTGTCGGCACCACCGGAGCCCCCGGACTAGTCATCCCCGCATTCGGATTAATGGAGGGAACAATGGAACTTGCGGTTGGAGTGGTCGTACTGGGCTGTGGAATACTGGTATTGGCCGTAGGGATGCTCGTACTCGCCTGGGGCATACTGGTGTTCGCTCGGGGCATGCTGGTATTTGCTTGGGGTATGCTGGTATTCGCCCGGGGAATACTGGTGTTTGCTGTCGGCATGCTGATAACTGTCTTGGGAGTGCTTGTATTGGCTTTCGGGGTGCTTGTCGTGGCCGTAGGGGCTGCAGTTGTACCCGCTGGCGCAGCTGGTGCGTTAAGCGAGAGAAGGCTGGCCATCAGGGCGATGGATAGAGCAAAGGCTTGTGTTGTTTTCATGGTGGAGTCTCCAAATATACATTGCATGCGATATGCCAGCAAAGGCCTTTGCCTAACTATCATGTAATCAGTCGCTTGTGATTTAAGGTTGCTCCGGTCGATTCGCGTATTGCGCTCAATTCAATGATCGACCATGCGACATGCAAAAGATCGGCGACGGTAGAATCCCTGCTCGGATTGCTTAATCCGCGAGGACTTTAACCGATGTGGGCCGCATACCAGGCGGCACCCTGCAGAGCGGTCTTCTCGTTGAGGATCACGTAGACCGGGGTCGATTCCAGCAGCGGTTGGAGGCGGCCCTTGTGAAAGAAGGATTCGAGAAAAAGAGGGCTCTGCATTTTTTCCAACATTTTCGGGGCGATTCCGCCGCCGATGTAGACGCCGCCCAAGGCGAGCATTTTCAGCGCGAGGTTGCCCGCCTCCGAGCCGTAAATATGGACAAAGGCATCAAGTGCCTCGACGCAGACGGGATCCGTCTTTGCCAAGCCAACCTGCGTTGTGATGGCGGCGAGATCGCCCGTGCGAATTTGTTCGGTGAGCCATTCGGGCTCGGGTTGGCCGGATCGCTGGCGGAAGAAGCTGTAAAGATTTTTCATCCCCATGCCAGAGAGGACCCGTTCCCAACTCACATGGCCATGTTCCTTGCGCAAAAAGACAAGAAGTTCGTCTCCTATGGCGCTATTGGGAGCGAAGCTGGCGTGGCCGCCTTCGCTGGCAAAGGGACGATGGGTGACTCCGTCCCAGAACAAACCGGCTTCGCCGAGGCCCGTGCCTGCGGAAATGAGCGCCCGGTTGCCGACTTGCCGCTGATTGGCTTTCGGATTGAGGGACAACAGCTCCTTGGGCTTGAGGGTCTTGATTCCATAGGCGTTGGCTTCAAGATCGTTGAGAAGACTGACGCGCTGCAGTTTGAGCTCAGCCTGAATTTCCGCGGCATTGATAACCCAGGGAAGATTGGTCACCTGCACGACGCCGTCCTTCACGGGACCCGCGACGCCGAAGCAGGCATACCGGACTTCGCTTGGACCGTCGCCAAGAAAGAGGCGGACGATTTCCACCAGCGTCTTGTGATCCTTGCTGGGGAAGGCGGCGCTTTTCTGCACCGCAAGTTCATCGTCCTGGTATGCGTAAACGGCCAGGTTGGTTTTTGTGCCGCCGATATCGCCTGCGAGGAACATAGGGGAAGGTTGCGGGGAAACCGGACAAATGTAGAGCGGGAAATGAGACTAAACTTTCGATTTTAAAACGCCGTCATCCTGAGCTTGTCGAAGGATCAGCCTCCGAAAGATGTTCGTGATTAGCAGTTGATTCGATAATGGCAAAATGAAGTTATTATCCAACTAGCAAAAATCACGAAGCTCACCGGGAGCTGATCTTTCGACAAGCTCAGGATGACGGATTGTTTTATGGAAGATTTTTGAGAACCGCTAAAGCAACACGACCTCTGCACGAAACTTTTTACCGGGTTCGCATGTTAAGAAACCGACGCTAAGCGGTGCCCCTTTATTTGCGCGCCCGGCGGAGCCCGGATTGAATAGGTGAACGCCTTCATGCATCTCGTCGAGCGGACGATGAGTATGGCCGAAAAGAAGCCATTGGGCGCGTGGCGGCATCTGCCGGGGCAGGATGTGGATCAGGTGAAAACGCTCCCCGTTGCGTTCCAGGTTGAGGCTCGCGGGTGACTCCAGACTGAAGTCATTATTGCCCAAAACGACGGTGAGTCTGGGGTTGATTATGCGCAGGGAATCGAGGATCGGTTCCCGGCAAACGTCGCCCAAGTGCCAGATTTCGTCGACATCCTTGAAAAGTTTCTCGATGAGGGGAATCCATCGATCATGGGTGTCAGCGATGACCCCGATCCGGTAAGTTTGTTTGTTCACGGTACGGCTCAAGCTTGACTAACTACCCTTTTCTCGCAACAAGTCTTTTATGGGTCAACAGTCGAACAAAACACAAAAACGTCGTCGCCGCATCAATTATAAGAAGCGCGTCAAACTAAAAACTAAAACAACCGCAGTCAAAGCCGCCGCCAAGCCTGCCTCCACGAAAGCCACCGCCAAGGCGTAAAGCCTGGCGGGGGATCGTCCGGTCCTTTCATGAGCGCCCGCTATCTGGTCGTCGACGGGCATAGCGTCATCTTTGCCTGGCCTGATTTACGGAAGCAGCATGATCGTAACCGGGCGGCCGCGCGCAAGGCATTGGCCGAGCGCCTGCAGCACCTGCACGATACCACTCCTTGGCGGGTCACCCTGATTCTTGATGGCAAGCTGGGAACGGCCATTGCCTCTGGTACACGCAAACCAACAGATATGGTCATCAGTTATGCCACCGCAGATCAAACTGCCGATAGTATCATTGAGCGATTGGTGGCGGCATCGGGTGTGGCACCGGAGATTCTGGTGATCACCGCCGATGAAGCAGAACGACGCGTGGTCGAGTCGCTGGGCGCTGGGGTGGCATCACCCTCGTGGCTGCGGGAAGAACTGGAGCGCGAGGGAGCTTCTTTTGCAGGCGATCTTGAGCGGGTTCACCGTTCTGCACGGTGGAAATAAAAGCGGTCGCAACTCACCGAAGTTGTTGCCGTAAACGGAAAAAACTGTCATTTCTATTATTAGACTGTAAGAATGGTTTGACAGATGAATCCCATTTATGAGATTTGTATGAGCCGTTTTAAGTCAACGACCTAGCCAACTTATCACATGTCCCAACTTGGAAAAATATTTCTCTGGATAGCCTTTGCCGGTCTTTTGGCTTCCCTTGGCGCAGGTTATTTTCTGATCACCCAGAAAAATGACATCAACACCAAGCTTGCCACTGAGTCACAATCTAAAGCTTCCGCCGTTCAAGAAGCAGCCAAGCAAAAGGCATTAGCTCAAGCTGCGGCTTTGGCCCAAGCCGATGCGGAAAAGAAGCTAGCCGACCAAAAAGCCACGGTTGATGATCTCAACACGCAGCTTAAGACGGCCAACGACAAGGCAGACACGGCTGCCAAGGCCCTGACTCAAGCGCAGACTGATGGCGCCCAGGCGGCCTCGGATTTGGCCGCGATCAAAAAAGACCTCAATGGCAAGTCGGTGGCTGATATTCTTGCGGCCGAGTCGAAGGCCGAGGCGGACCTGCAATCGAACCTGTCTGAACAAAAGATTCTGACCGATCAGGTGCAGGCAGCCCAAGGTCAGATTGATCAGTTGAAGAAGGACATCAATGCCTCCAAGATTCCCTTTATCCCTCCCGGCGTCAGCGGCAAGGTCACGTTTGTCAATCGCACTTGGAACTTTGTGGTTCTCGATGTGGGACTTTCCAATGGCGTGGTGCCCAACGGGCAACTGATCGTCTATCGCAAGAACGCCTTTTTGGGCAAGGTGAAGATCACCACGGCCGATGCGAATTCATCGGTGGCCGATATTCTGCCTGACGCAAAAGGTGATATTCAAGTTGGGGATTATGTGCTTAACTAGAGCCATGATTCGTCTTCGCTTGATCCTGCTTTTGCTCTCCGTGGTACTGTTCCAGACCGGATGCTCCACTGCCTCGACCGCCTCGACGCAGCAAAACAATATTGATTCAACCGGACAGCCGGTTTCCAGCACGCCTTGGAACACTCCCGAGTCATGGGAAACGCAGGGCCAGCTCGGTGCTTTGAGTCACTAAGCGCTAGGTCGCACGTACTTGGCGGATCGCCTCAAAGAGGACAATCGCCGCCGCTGTCGCCAGATTCAGGCTTCTCACATTTGGATTGAGCATTGGAATCGTCAGGCAGGCGGCTTCGTTTTCCCGGAGCAGCGACTCGGGCAGTCCCTTGGTCTCCCGGCCGAATACCAGAAAATCGTTCGGAGCGAATCGCACCTCCGTGTAGGGACGGGGTGCCTTTGTGGTTAGAAAATGAAACCGGGCGCGGGGATAAGCAGCCTGCAAAGCAGTCCAGTTGGGCCAGGTATGCCAGGTGACGTGTCGCCAATAATCCATGCCAGCGCGCTTGAGTGCCTTGTCGTCGAGTTTGAATCCGAGCGGTTCCACCAGATGGAGAACAGTGTGAGTGGCCGCGCAAAGGCGGGCGATCGCGCCGGTGTTCGGCGGGATTTCCGGCTCGACCAGAACGATCTGGAGGTGGTGCGCTGGAGGCATAGCAGGGACAATACTAACTCTAAACTGGTTGCCATAACAACTCCGTCATCCTGAGCAAAGGCGAGCCGGTGATTTACTTTTATCAAAAGATCCACTCGAGCCGCAGTCGAAGGACCTGTGATGCCTGAATGGAAGGTGTGGCATGCGTCTAAAGATATCTTTGAGAAAGGTAACCCACTTGCTCTTCGCCCGGGCGACAAGCGAGCGGTTTGGATGGAAATTCAAAATCTGATGGCGCCACCCATATAGAGCATCTTTCTGGACTAGGTCCTTCGACTGCGGCTCGAGAAGCTCTTTTGAAGAAAGGAGGTTGGTTGCCTCACTTTCGCTCAGGATGACGGAGCTTTTTTTGCGGGGTACTTGACGTTCATCAGGTAGAGACCGCAAGCGGGTGCGTTGGCGGGGGCTTCGGAGCGGGAGCAGGCCTTCAAGATTCGTCCAAAATCGTTCGCGGTCATTTTACCGAGACCGACTTTGATCAGGCCTCCGACCAGATTGCGGACCATGCGATAGAGGTAGCCTTCGGAGGTGAAGTGAAAGACCAGGATCGCGCCATCGCGGACGACGGAGGCGCGGGTCATGGTGCGCACCGTTGATTCGCGTTCGTAGCCGGGGTTGCTGGTGAACGAGGCGAAATCGTGGCGGCCCAAGAGCATCTTTGCGGCGCGGCGCATGGAAGGGAGATCGAGGGGGCGAGGCACATGCCAGTGGGTATCGAGGGTGAAGGGATTCTGCACGAGATGGTTCAGGACCAGATAGCGATAGGTCTTCGCGATGGCGTCGAAGCGGGCGTGAAAAGCAGGCGAGACGAGTCGGCAGTTCACCACGCGGACATCCCGAGGCAGATTGGCGTTGAGCGCCCTTTGCAGGACGATGGCGTTGTGAAGCCGTGGCGCGTTGAAGGAGGCGACTTGGCCGAGCGCGTGGACGCCGGTATCGGTACGGCCTGAGCCTTGCAGGCTGATCTTCTTGCCCCAGAGCTTTTCCAGCGCGGATTCGAGGCATTCCTGCACCGTCCGTTTGCCAGGCTGACATTGCCAGCCGGAGAATTCGGTGCCCCGGTAGGCGATGGTGAGCTTGTGGCCTTGCAGGGCCGGGTCAAAGCGATGAGGCCGACTCTTGCGCACGGCGAGCGATTCGAGGCTCATGCGTCCGGGCGGAGGGAGGGAAAGCTGGCCATGTCGAGATAGACTTGGAGGAGGACGGCGGCGGAGGCACTGTCGATCTTGTCGCGTTGCTTGCGGGTGTCCTTGCCCGATTCCTGCAACTGGCGACTGGCCTGCACGGTGGAGAGGCGCTCGTCGATGAGCTTGAAAGGGATGGTGGTTGCCTTGCCCAATTCAACAGAGAAAGCGCGCACTTTGTCTGCGGCTTCACCGAACGTGCCGTTCATGTTGCGGGGCAGACCGAGCAGGATCAATTCAGCCTGTTCTTTTTTCACCAAGGCGGCGATCTCCTGCGCGAGCTTGGTGTCGCCTTTCGCGGGAACGAAGGGCAGGGGACGGGCCAGCGTGCCGGTGGGATCGCTGATGGCGATGCCGATCCGCTGGCTGCCGTAGTCGATGGCGAGGATTCGCATCTTCGTAGTGTAGCGGTGGTCTATGACCGCCGCACTTCTATTTCGCATTTTTAGATTTTGTCATCCTGAGCTTGTCGAAGGATCAGTTCCGTAGCATCGAAGAAGAAAGGCAGACCGAACTGATCCTTCGACAAGCTCAGGATGACTAATGATAAATGTGAGAGTTTCGCAGAGATCTCTTTCAGGGTTGGCACTCTCAAAAGAAAACCCAGGGTAGGCGTTGCTACGCCAACCCTGAGCTAAATGATCACAACCCCGTTGGGGTTGCAGAGTTTTCGCCAGATAATCGATGGTTAATCGACGATCGTCAGCTTGGTGATTTTATCACCCTGCTTGATGGCGTTGACTACGGCCATGTCCTGGGTGCGGCCAAAAACGGTGTGGACGCCGTCAAGGTGAGGCGTGGCGACGTGGGTGATGAAGAACTGGCTGCCGCCGGTGTCCTTGCCCGCGTGGGCCATGGAGAGCGTTCCAGGGGTATGCTTCTGCTTGTTGATCTCGCACTTGATTTTGTAGCCGGGACCGCCTGTGCCGGTGCCGGTGGGGCATCCGCCCTGGATCATGAACTGCGGAATGACGCGATGGAAGTTGAGTCCGTCATAAAAGCCGCTGCGGGCGAGCTTGGTGAAATTGGCGACGGTTCCGGGGGCGTCCGTTTCGAAGAGATCGAGGTTGATGGTGCCCTTGCTGGTTTCCATGATGGCTTTCGGCATAAAAAAAGTTCCTTGTTAGATGGTTGAGCCGTCAAAATTAGCGTGCTTGCCGGGATGGAGCCAAGGCATTTCGTTGCACAATGAAAGGGAGGGGGCATAGTTGGAAACGGGGATCAGTTGCAACCGATCCCCGTGATTTTCAATTATGGATGCGCACGCCAATCGGTTCCTGGAGGGCTTTTCGGAAGCCGGGCGCAATCGTCTCATTGGAGATATGATCCATCAGGATCTGTCGCCGGGCGCTTATCTTTTTCGCGAGGGTGACGCAGCTTATGGCGTCTGCCTGGTACTGAAAGGAGCGGTTGAGATTGTCAAAGTGGCGGGAACGAGCGAGAAAGTTCTCGGTTGCTTTGAAGCGGGCGAGTATTTCGGTGAAGTTGCGGTGCTTGACGGCTATGGACGCAGCACGGACGCGCGGGCCAAAAGCAGCGCGGTCATTGCGACGATCCCAAGTGATATACTCTTTGAGGTGCTGGACAAGGAACCGGTTGCTCTTACCCTGGGTCTCTTTCAAAACGTGCTGAATCATCTGCGCCGCACCAACGATCTCTTTGTTCAGGAAGTGGTGCGGAAGGAAAAGCTTTCGCTCGTGGGCGAGATGGCAAGTTCGCTCATGCATGATCTGCGCAATCCGATTGCCGGCATTCACCTGGCCTCCGATCTCATCACGATGAATCATGACGATGCCGAGACGGTGCATTGCTGCACCAATATCCGTCTGCAGTGCGACCGAGTTGTCGCGATGGCGGGGGAGCTGCTGGAGTTTTCACGGGGCGAATCCAAGCTCGATCTCGTTCAGACCGATACCAGCGCCTTTCTCAAGCAGTACCTCACGCTCAACGAGGAATATTTCCGCACTACCGGCATCCAGTTCAGTCTTGAAGCTGATCCCGCGCCCATTGAGGTCGATTCGATGCGGCTTTTGCGGTTGGTGCAAAATCTGGTTTCCAACGCGGTCGATGCGCTCAGCGGCAGGGTGGGTGGGCACATCGATGTTCGGGCGCAGGTGGTTGATTCGATCTTTTATCTAAGGGTGCAGGACAACGGTCCCGGTATTCCCGATGCGGTCAAAGACCGGATTTTCGAGCCGTTTGTCACGCACGGGAAAAAGGGCGGCACGGGTCTGGGCATGGCCATCGCGCATAGCGTGGTCAAGGCCCATCGCGGAACGATTTCGTTCGTCACCGCGGCGGGTGAGGGGACTGAGTTTACGGTGAAGCTTCCGCAGAATTCGGAATGCGCGGCGGTTGTCCAGGCGTAACCCCTAAAAACAATCCGTCATCCTGAGCTTGTCGAAGGATCAGCCTCCGGGAAGTTTTCAAGATCATCGCGCGACTAGCTAATTGCGAACCTCAGTGAGAGCTGATCCTTCGACAAGCTCAGGATGACGGAGCTTTAAAAGATAATTGGCAGGACGCGCTTACTGATCGGGACCTGCGGGAGGAGGATTGCTGAATCCTGCGGATCCACTCGCTCCCTGTTGCGCGAAAGCCCAGTTGTAGAGGATCTGCGTATCCGCCCATTTATTGGGGCTGTCGAGGAGAACGAGGAGGATTTCACGACCGTTCTGTGTGACAGAGCAGGCATAGGTGTGCCGGGATGCTTCGGTCCAGCCGGTCTTGGCGGGGCCCATCCCCGGATAGTAACCGAGCAAGCGGTTGTGATTGCGCAGATTATGGACCCCCGAAGCGGTATGAATCGTATATTCCTTGGTGCTCATGATTTTGCGCAGATCGGGGTATTTGAGGACCGCTTGGAATATCTTCATCAAGTCCGCGCAGCAGGTATAGTGAGTGCCGGTGGGCGCGGGCAGGCCATTGGGATTGTAGAAATGGGTGTTGAACAGTCCCATGGCCAACGCCTTCTCATTCATCATCTGGACGAACGCGGTTGTACTGCCAGCGACGGAACGACCCAGTGTGCGCGCTGAGTCGTTGGCCGATTCGATGAGCAGGGCGTGAAAGAGGGTATCGACGGAAATCGTTTCGCCGGGAACAACCGGTATATTGCTCGGCTCTGCACGGTCATCGGGCGAGACGACAACGTTGCCATTTAAGCCGCCCAATCTTTCGCGAACGATAAGCGCGGTCATCAACTTGGTCGTGCTGGCAGGTAGGAGATGAGTCGTTTCGTTGCGCGCAAAGAGGACCTGCCCTGTTTTGGCATCCACCATCAGGGCTGCCACGGCCTTGATTTCATCCGGCTGCGGGGTCTTGGGTTTGCCGAGATAATCCCGGAAATGAAATTGCGCCGAAGCCGTGCCCGTCCAGCAAAACAGCCCCAGCCAGATGGTCAGGGCGAAGAGGAGAAGGTTGGGCTTGAAGTTAGGGAGTGGGCGCGGAGCGGGTGTGAGCATTTTTCGCTTGCGCCAGTGCGGCGTCTATCCGATTGGCAAGATCGCCGTTACGGGGGGCTTTTTCCAGACCGTGCCGCCAGGCAGCGATTGCTTCGCTCCTGAGGCTCAGTTTCAAATATGCATCTCCAAGATGTTGCATGACGATGGGATCATTGTTGGTCAGAAAGGCGGCTCGTTGCAAGTACGGTAATGCATCTTTTGCTTCGCCCATCTGAAAAGAGACCCAGCCACGGGTGTCCTGAATGGGACCATTATCCGGTTCCAACTCGACGGCACGCTTGCTCAAGGCGAGGGCCTCGGTCAAGTGGGTGCCCTCATCCGCCCAAAAAAAAGCGAGCTCGTTCATCAGGTCGGCGCTGTTTGGAAATTTGACCAGCCCTTCGTGCAGGGTCGCCTCGAAGCGATCTTTTTGACCGGCCAGATTCATGGTCATGGCGCACTCGAGATAAAAGTGCATGTCGAGAACGCCCGCCTCGGGGCCTACGGCAAGCAGGCGGGTCTGGTCCAGGCTATCAAGAGCGGCGGTGTAGTTTTTCTCGTACCGGTGCTGGATCGCCTCGTAAAAACGGACCTTGGCCGAATTGGGAAACCGGGTCTGCGCGGCGGCCAGGGTGGCAGCAGCTTTCGCAGGTTCATCTCGCGCGAGTTGGAAAACAGCCAGTTGAAGGTAGGCTTCCACGGGACATGAGTCAGAGGCAAAGACCTGTTGGAAAGAAGCCTCGGCCTCGTCGGGGCGATGAGCGCCTTCGAGGGCAATACTCAGGCTGATGGCGAGGCTGATGTTATGGGGAGACTCGGCGAGCGCTTCCTGAAAAAGGCGAACGGCGTCCTCGAATCGTTGGTTATCGAGGTAAAGACCACCCAGCGTCTCGCGGACTCCGCTCATTCCCGGACTCAGCGCGTAGGCTTCCTCGTAATGCTTGAGGGCAGAGGCTTTCTGCCCCAGGGCGGTCTCCAGCTCGGCACAGCGCAGGATGATGTCGACATTGGCGGGGTCAATCTCCACGGCCTGCTGCAGGGCTCGCAGGGCGTCACGCTTGCGGCCCAAGTCGCGGTAGGTATCGGCCAGGAGGGTCAGCGTCTCGATTTCCGCCGGAGGCTTGGCGGCGGCTTCCTGGTAAATCGGCAAAAGAGTTTCGTTCAGCGAGTCGCCAACGACTGCATGGGCACTGCCGCGCGCGACTTCTACGTAAAGCTTCGCCAGCATCAACCACGATGATGCAGGTACATTGGAACCGTTCGACTTGAGAATATCTTCAACATGCAGGACGCCACCCGCGAGATCGTTTTGGTCTCCGGCTACTTCCAGCATGACGCGCATGGCGGTGACTTGGCTCGGATTTTTGGTCAGGGCTTCCTTGGCTAGACGAACAGCTTCTTCGTTCTGGCCGCGCAAGCGTTGGACGTAGGCAAGCGCGGCTTCGATGTCGATGGAATGAGGATTGGCCGCCGCCGCCGTCTGAAGTTGTTCCAGGGCAGCGCTGAGTTGTCCGAGTTGGAGCAGAAGATTCGCGATTTCCACCTGCGCATCGGTGAAGTGGGGATCGAGCGCCGCGACTTGTCGGAGTTCGGCCAGCGACGCCTGAAGATTGTTTTTGGGGTCTTCAAGGGAAAGCATGGCCTCGGTGTAGAGGGCATTCGCGCGGCTTTTGGCCTCGGCTTTGGGGCTTAGCTTGCCGGTGCCCATGCGGTCCTGCCCATCGGTCAGATGGGAGGTTACGACCACATCCGGTGTGGGCACAGGGGAGGGTGCGCTAGCGTTGTCCGCGCAGATCGCGGGTGTGCAGAGGAGTCCAAGGCAGAAAATAGCCGGGCCGACCTTCCTGCGAAGGGCAGTTTTGTAGCGGTGCGCAAGACGTCTGCGCAGCGGCGGCAGCAAATTCTTCAGAGAATCTCCAGGCACACCTGGAAGTTTAAGGACTAAGCCTTGTAACGCAACCGCTTCTTATGCCTGTTCGCCTTCATGCGTTTGCGGCGCTTATGTTTGGCGATTTTGGCTTTGCGGCGTTTTTTGATTGAACCCATAAAAAGTTGAGTCGGTCGTTTTAAAGCCCTTCGGCTTAATACACAACCTTATTCAGCGGATATTCGATTATTCCTTCGGCGCCCAGTTCTTTTAACCGGGGGATCAGGTCGCGGACAACGGCCTCGTCGATGATGATTTCCACCGCTGTCCAACCGGGATCTGCCAGAGGCGAAATAGTCGGATTGCGGAGAGCGGGGAGGGTGGCGGAAAGTTTTTCGAGAACGGCCTTGGGCACATTCATTTTGAGGCCAACTTTTTGGCGCGCATTTAATGCCCCAATCAGGAGCAATTTCATGTTTTCGAGCTTTTTGCGCTTATCGGGATCGGCGTAAACCGCCGGATTGACGATCAATTGCGGGTAGCTTTCGACGATGGTGTCGATGATTTTGAGCTTGTTGGCGCGGAGGGAGCTGCCGGTTTCGGTCAGGTCAACGATGGCGTCGACGAGTTCGGGGACTTTCACTTCGGTCGCGCCCCAGGAAAATTCGATCTCGGCGGTGACGTTGTGCTCGGCGAGATAACGCTTGGTGGTCTCGACCAACTCGGTGGCGATGCGCTTGCCTTGCAAATCCTTGACGGTCTTGATCGGGGAATCTTCCGGCACGGCGACGACCCAACGGGCGGGCAGGCTGGTGGCCTTGCTGTAGGCGAGGTCGCACATGACCTCGACCTTGTGGCCGCTTTCGAGAATCCAGTCCTTGCCGGTGATGCCGAAATCGAGGAAGCCCTGCGCCACGTAGCGGCTCATCTCCTGAGGACGGACGAGGCGGGCGTCAAGCTCCGGATCGTTGATGTACGGCTTATAGCCGCGGCTCGACGACTGCACGTTGAACCCCGCGCGATCGAGAAGCTCGAACGTCGATTTTTCCAGGCTGCCCTTGGGCAGACCGAAACGAAGTGGGGTTTTGAGTGACATGGGGAGCCTGACATCCTGTGCGTTTTGCACGGGATGTAAAGGGAATAGAGAAGGACATCATCCGAGTTGAGTTTGGCCGTTATATTGCCAAAGTAGGTGGGTGAGGATTTTTAGGCGGCCTTTGTTTATCGCACTTTGTATGGCGATTTTGGTCTCTTTGTTTTGGCTGTTTTTTGGACCTCATCATTCTTCAGCGTTGCTTCCTGCCAATATAGATACCTTTTTCGCTTTAAACTGGATTGTGGCCACACTCGGAATGTTCGTATGGTGTGCCACTTTTGGAAGAATTGAAAAGAGGCTCGCTATAACTGGATTGATCCTCGCGATCATTTCGGTTTTTCTCGGCTTATCCGTCGGTTCAAGTTAATACCTTTAATTTTCGCGAGCCTTAAAGAGCTAATTTAGGTCAGCGCCATCCCTTCGGGATGGCTATGACTATGATGACGGATTTTTATACGCGGGCAAAAAAATGCCGCCGTGAACCGGGCTTTAGCCCAATCCAACGGCGGCAATTCTTGGAAAACCTATCGCTTAGTAGCGATTACGGTTTCCGCCACCTGATCCACCGCGTCCGCCGGATCCACCGGAGAATTCGCGACGAGGTCCGCGCGCTTCCATCGGCTTGGCTTCGTTGACCGTGAGGTCACGTCCGTCATGGTTCTTGCCATGGAGGGCTTCGATGGCGCGATTGCCTTCGTCGGCGCTGCTCATGGTGACAAATCCGAAGCCGCGGGGGCGGTTCGTTTCGCGATCCATGATCAGGTTGGTTTCAGTGACAGTGCCATGTTGAGCGAAAAGCTCTTTGAGGTCCTGTTCGGTGGTCTGGAAGGAAAGATTTCCTACGTATAATTTCATGCTATTTTTTCTTTTCTGTTGAGGTTGCGACCTGGGCGCCGACTATTGAAGAGTGTGCGAAAGCACAACATAAGATACCGTTGGGAGCGAACAGGGACAACCTGCGACACTACTACTTGGCTTCAGAGGGAAGCGATTTGATCGATGGGGGTGACAGTCGCAGGTATTTGCCGCAGGTCAAGATATATATCTGGAAACATCACTGGCGTGCGTTTCCTTTCAGGGTAGATTCATTCGATTGAAAGCGATTGCCACATGGATTGACGAAGCCAGCGCACCCTTTTTTAAGTGGGTTTTCGCCAATTATCCGGAACTGCGTTTGTACGATGCGCGGATCGAACCGGTCCCTCCTTGGGAGAAGATCGACGCGCTCCTGCTGACGGGTGGTTCCGATATCTCGGAAAAATATCTGCGCCAACCGGTGCCTGATCCGACGCTGATCAAGAATCCCGATATGGAGCGCGATATCTGGGAGTTCGATGTGGCCCGGAAAGCGCTTGATCAACGCATGCCCATCCTAGCCATCTGTCGTGGACATCAGGTACTCAATGTCGTTATGGGCGGTACGCTGCATCTCGATATTCCGAATCATTACGAAGCCAATCTCAAATTTGGAAACCTCCAGGAATTGCGTTATGCCGATGGCGCGCCGATTCAAATTCCGCGCGTGAACAGTTCCCATCATCAGGCCGTTGATAAACTGGGAGAAGGCTTGGAGGTCGAAGCGTGGTGCAAGGCCGATGACATCATTGAGCAGATGCGGCTGACCGATTATCCGTTTGGTTTGAGCGTTCAATATCACCCGGAACGCGATCCGCTTTATCTCTCCATCTTCAACGCTTTCGCGCATCAGGTGCTGCGAGGTGGCGTATGAGCGCTCCTCTTGATCTCACCGTCCGAATCGGCTGCCACATCGTTTACCAGACGACGCGACCCACGCCGATTGTCTTCGTGCTTCGGCCACGCCTCGATAGCAGGCAGATCGTACAGCAGGAGAAACTCACCTTCACGCCCTATCTTCCCTCGGATGAGTTCACGGATGCGCACGGGAATACCTCCTACCGTTCCATGCTGCAACCAGGGCAGAATATTATTCATCACGACGCGCTGGTCGCGGTTTCATCCCAGCCAGATAATCACGATCTGCAAGCCGCCGTCATTCCCATCGACCAGTTGCCGCCGTGGGTGCTCCGCTACACGCTGCCGAGTCGCTACTGCGATTCCGATAAGCTCCTCAATTTTGCTTGGAACCAATTTAGTCAATTCCGGCATGGCCTCGATCGGATCTATGCGATTTGCAATTGGGTCCAACTCAATATCCAATATCGATTTGGCTCTGGTCGCTCAGATATCGCCGCCTCGGAAGTCATCAATCAAGGCTTCGGTGTGTGTCGCGATTTTGCCCATGTCGCGATTGCGCTCTGCCGGGCTTTCAATCTACCGGCACGTTATGTCACCGGCCATTTGCCCGACATCGGGCATACCGATCCCGGCACACCGATGGATTTCCACGCTTACTTCGAGGTCTTTCTGGGGCAAACATGGTGCACCTTTGACGCGCGCTTCAACGAACCGCGAATCGGTCGCGTGAAGGTGACGCAGGGGCTCGATGCGGTCGATGGCGCATTCTCCACGATCTACGGCGAGGCGGCGATGACATGGTTCGAGGTGTGGGCCTATCAGGTCAACCCCATGCAGGTTTCCATCAATGATCCGGTTGATCTTTCACGCCGTCTCGATGGGACGCAACAGGTCCGCTTCAGCTAAATCTTTTCGTGAAACTCCGCATTCAGCATCGAACGACCTATCGCTATTCGGAGAAGGTGCAGTTCGGCCCGCACCGGATCATGGTCCGCCCGCGCGAGGGGCACGATATCCAGATCGAGCGATCTTCGCTTGAGGTGTCGCCCGCGCACCGCATCCAGTGGTCGCAGGATGTTTATGGAAACAACATCGCGTTGATCCAATTCACCGAACCGGCTTCCGAGTTGATGATCTATAGCGATCTGGTCCTGCAACATCTCGAGACCAATCCGTTTGATTTCTTCCTGGAACCGGAGGCGGTGCAGTATCCGTTTTCGTACGATCCGGAGACGACGCTGGAACTTGCAGGTCTCCTTCATCTCGTTTATCCCGACGACGCGGCAGCGGTGCGTGAATGGCTTCACCAGTTTTGGTATCCGGGACAAACCATCGATACGCTGGCATTGCTCCAGAAAATTAACGGCTCGATCCAGTACGTATTTGCCTATCAAGTCAGGGAGGAGGCCGGAGTTCAATCTCCCGCCGAGACCTTGAAAAAGAAAAGTGGCTCATGCCGCGATTTTGCGACGCTATTCCTTGAGGCTTGCCGATGCCTTGGACTGGCTTCCCGTTTTGTCAGTGGATACATGCTCAGCGGCGCATTGGGTGCTGACGCATCCACGCACGCATGGGCTGAGGTCTATCTTCCCGGTGGAGGATGGAAAGGATTTGATCCTACTCTCGGACTTCTCCCTACATCGCAACATGTCCCGGTGGCCGTTTCTCGACATCCTGAAAATGCCATGCCGGTTATCGGCTCCTACTTTGGTTCCGCTCAGGCCTTGGGGATTGAGGTTGATGTGCGCGTGGAGGAGATCGGCCCGATTTCGCAGCAGGCTCAGTCGATGGTCAAAATTGCTTAACGATTTTCGCGTAAAAAGTCCGTCATCCTGAGCTTGTCGAAGGATCAGTTCAACTTGTAGCGGCGGTCTATGACCGTTGATCGTATTAGCAGCATACTTGAAAATTCCAGACGATCCTTCCCTTAGCCGACCGTCGCCCGGAGGTCGACGGCTACCAACGGAACAGATCCTTCGGCAAGCTTAGGATGACGGATCATAATAGACATCTCATGTTCACAATCGCGGCCTTGCTCTCCGGCAATGGCACGATCTAACCTCAACTCATGGAATACCGACGTCTAGGCAAAGCTGGGGTCCAAGTCAGCGCGCTGTCACTGGGATCATGGGTCACTTTCGGCCAACAAATCAGCGATGATGTCGCCGCCGATCTGATGAAAACCGCTTACGATGGCGGGGTCAATTTCTTCGACAATGCGGAAGCTTATGCGGGCGGTCGCTCCGAGGAAGTGATGGGCAATATCCTCCACAAGATGGGTTGGTCTCATGAGACTTTTCTCGTCTCGAGCAAAGTTTTCTGGGGCGGTTCGCTTCCCAATCAAGAGGGCCTGAGCCGCAAGCATGTCATGTCGGCTTGCGACAACGCGCTGCGCCGGTTGAAGGTCGATTACCTCGATCTCTACTTTTGTCATCGTCCCGACCCGAAGACGCCCATCGAGGAAACGGTTCGCGCCATGAGCGACCTGATTCATCAGGGCAAGGTTCTCTACTGGGGTACGTCGGAATGGAGCGCGCAGGAAATCACGCAGGCCTACGCCATCGCCCGCGAGTGCCATCTCGTTCCGCCCACAATGGAACAGCCGATGTACAATCTGTTCGGGCGGCACCGCATGGAGAAGGAATTCGCGCGGCTTTTCCCGGAATACGGCCTCGGCACGACGATCTGGTCGCCGCTTGCTTCCGGGTTGCTGACTGGCAAGCACAAGGGCGGTCCGCAGGAAGGCACCCGCGCGACGCTGAAGGATTACGATTGGCTCAAGGACCAAATCACGCGCGAAGCGAAAGACAAGGCGGAGAAGGTTGAAAAACTTGGTGTGATCGCCAAGGATCTCGGCCTGAGTCTCGCCATCTTCTCCATCGCGTGGTGCCTCAAGAATCCAAACGTCAGCACGGTGATCCTCGGCGCCTCCAAGACACCGCAACTCACGGAAAATCTGCAGGCGGTCGAGGCGCAATCGAAGCTCACGCCGGAGATCATGAAGACGGTTGATGAGTTGGTGGGGATTTAAAGGTCCCTCGTTCCCAAGTTGCACTTGGGAACGCACTTGTCGGCGAAGCTTCGCTTCCCAATGATCGTTGCCAATGAGGAGCCGCTACAGAGTCCATGAAGCTCATGCCGTCTATTTCATTACCTCGACGGTTATAGCTTGGTTCCCGGTGTTCACGACTGCAACCCGCTGTGACATTCTAATTCAATCATTGGAGTATTGCCGCAGCCAGAAAGGACTCAAAATTTATGCTTGGGTTATCTTGGACAATCACCTACATGCGATTGTCTCCGCGCCTGATCTCCCGCGCGTTATCGCGGATTTCAAGCGGCACACTGCCCAACGACTATTGGATCAATTGGAGGCCGAAAAAAGTGACTGGTTATTGAATCAATTCAGTTATTTTCGAGCCAAGCACAAAATGGAGAGCAAGCATCAAGTGTGGCAGGAGGGAGCGCATCCACAGGAAATGTCGAATGATGAGATGATGTTGCAAAAGTTGGAATATATTCAAAACAACCCGGTAAAGCGAGGTTTGGTGGCTGCAGCGGAGCATTGGCGGTATTCCTCAGCTCACGAGTCTTGTGTGGGTTCGCAATCGGTTATGAAGAGCGATTCTTGGCAGTAGGCAGGGCAACGAAGTTGCGGGGACAAGTGCGTTCCCAAGTGCAACTTGGGAACGAGGGGAGCAAAATTACTTCCAATTGTCCCTGACGACATTATCTTCAATAATCACCGAATAGCAGTCGGTCCAATTTTTTTGCCATCGCCATCCTTTTATAGTGCCGGGAGCATTCTTTTCTAAATAGACTGAGGCCTTATCTGCCGATAATTCCTGCTGGCATGTGGGGCAGCGAGGTGAAGCGCCAAATTTAAAATTGCCGCCACATGAGCAAGGCTGCAGAAACGATTCGATTTGGGGCGTTATGCACCTATGAACCTTTAGGTGAGCGTTTTTTGGTATCTCTTTACACCACCCACTTAGGAGGCACGATTTTCCGCAGCCCTCACAGTAGGCATAAGCGGAGTCATTGAATCCGTTATGAACGATAAAATATTGGAACTGTGAAGCGCAATGTTCGCAAACACCTATGTCATTGGTTCTCATTCGTCGCTGACCTACATCAAATATAATACCGCCAATTGATATTGGGGAAGATATTGTCGCGCCACTCGCAGTTGCCGAGGAAATCGGTGTCGATGGTGTTGCTCTTGATCTGCTCGTAGAGGCGGGTGAAGCGCAGGATGTGGTCCTGGGTGCGCTTGACGGCGTAGGGAACCATGGTGCCGGTCTTCATGATGAAGGCCCAGTCGCTGGATTGGGCGAGGAGTAGTTCGCGCGCGGCTTGTTTCATGGCGCGGTCGGTGAGGCCGTAGCAATCGCGGAATTGACGCGCGAGTTCGATCATGCGGCCAGCGGCAGTGTGCAGGTGCGGATAAATCCACGCATTCGGCTCGTCGAGCCAGACTTTGTAATAGCCTTCCGCGCCCCATGAGGAAGCGCTGGGCGTGGCCAGTTGTTGGGTCGAGTAATTGGCTAGGTATTCGCCCGGCGTCGTCGTGCGGAAAACCTGCTGATCGTAGTGGGCCTTGCGGAAAACGTAGTTGAGGAACTCGGGCCCCTCGTACCACCAGTGGCCGTAGAGTTCGGCGTCGTAGGGTGCGAGGACGATGGGATCCATGCCGAGCACGCCGTGCAGATGCTCGATCTGCTTGCTGCGATTGAAGACGAAATTAGCCGCGTGGTCTGCGGAGCGATCGCGCGCCGCATTGGGACGATAAGGTTCCTTGTGACCGGACGGCCCGGTGATGCGGTGATACTTGAGGCCGGTGAATTTGCGCAGGCCATTGGACTGCACATAGGGCGCGATGTAGTCTTGATCGAGATCGTAGCCGATGTCGCGGTAGAAATCGCGATACGCGGGATCGCCGGGATAGCCCTCGATGGAAGACCAGACCTGAACGCTTGATTCGATGTCGCGTCCAAAAGCGGCGGGGCCAGAGCGCGTGAAAAGCGGCGCGTAGACGCCGTAGCGAGGCCGCGGCTCGGCATGCATGATCGCGTGGCTGTCGACGATGAACCAGCGGATATCGGCCTCCTGCAAAAACTTGTCGATACCCGGTGTGTAAGCGCATTCGGGCAGCCAGATGCCGCGGGGTGGGCGGCCAAAACATTCCTGATAATGATCCTTCGCGATCATGATCTGTGCGCGAATGGCCTCGGGATAATCGGCCATGAGCGGCAGATAACCATGGGTCGCGCCGCAGGTGATGATCTCGAGCTTGCCCTCGTCCTGGAACTTCCGGAAAGCGGTCAGCAGGTTGCGGTGATACTTATCAACGAAAACATGGCGGCAATTTTCGAGCCGATGGAGATAGAACCATGCGAGTTCGTGGAACTGGTGATCGCCCTTGGTGCGGTTAATTTCCTTGTGGGCCAATTCGATCGACTTGTCGACGGTCTTGACGTAGCGGTCCTGCAAAAGCGGATCGGCCAGCATTGAGGCGAGCGGCGGCGTGATCGACATCGTCAGGCGGAAATCGCAATTGTCATTCAGCAGGCCATCCATCATGTTGACCAGCGGAATATAGGTCTCCGTGATCGCCTCGTAGAACCAGTCCTCTTCGAGGAATTCCTCGTACTCGGGATGGCGGACGAAAGGCAGATGCGCGTGAAGGACAAGTGCGAGGTAACCTTGAGGCATGATGGGTGCTCAAAAGTTATACCGACTTGGCGGACTTGTCCCGCGTTAAGTCAGCAAAAAACGGTGGACGAAAAAATCGCGCAGTCGTGAGTTGGCAGCCGCCAAAAGACCGGTACGGTTAAAGCATGAAGCGGCTCGCCGGCCTTGAGACCGAGTATGGCTGTATGGCGCCTGAATCGTTCGGGCTGCCAGCGGTACCGACGCGCGTTCGCGACTACATTTTCAAAAAGAAAAAGCTCGGTCTCATCGATTTGCACGATCGCGATTACGATGAGCCGGCGGGCAATGGTGGATTTCTTTTCAACGGTGGTCGGCTCTACCTCGATATGGGCCATGTGGAATATTGTACGCCGGAGTGTCTCTCGCTGGCTGATGTTGTTGCTTACGACCAAGTGGGCGAGGTGTTGCTTCAGCAGGCGCTGCAGGAATTGCATCTGATCCCGGATGTTTCCTTCATCAAGAACAACATCGATCACTACACGAGCGCAACTTTTGGCTGCCACGAGAATTACCTGCTCAATCGCGATGCCCCGCTGACAAAGAAGAATATCGATACGCTGCTCACGTTTCTATCCGTGCGCATTTTGCTGGCGGGGGCGGGGCGTGTGGGGATGACGCAAGCCCCGCGGCGTTACGGTAAGATGGATGGTGGCGACGGCGTGCCGTACCAGATTTCGCAACGGGCCGACTTCATCCAGACCGATATTTACGAGTGGGTGCAATTCAATCGCGCGCTGATCAATGCCCGCGATGAGCCGCTGGCGGATTATCGACGGTTTCGTCGACTGCACTTGTTGCTGGGCGATTCGAATCTGCTGCCTTTTGCCAATGCGTTGAAGGTCGGCTCGACCGCGTTGATGCTCGATTTGTTGGAGGCTGATGCGCTGCCCGATATCGCGCTGTATGATCCGGTCGGTGCGATGCGGAAGCTTTCACATCAACCGAACGGGCCGTGGAAAGTGGAGTTGGCCGATCGAAGCGAATGCCCGGCGCTCGATATCCTGGAGGAGTTTTTGGCGGCGGCGAATTCGGGAAAGATCGAACTCGATGCAGATGGGAAATGGACGGTGGATGCGTGGCGGTTTGCGCTTGATCATCTCCGGCATGATCGCGGGGCGTTAATTGGGAAGCTCGACTGGATCACGAAGCAGTTCCTGCTCGAATCGTTCATCGAATCGGAGGGCATCACGTGGAAGGACACGTGGCTGGAGAGTCTCGATCTCGAATATCACTCAGTCGATCCGGCGAAATCGCTGCTGGCGGGATTGCCCGGGACGGCGTTGATCCAGCAGGGCCTGCCCGGCTTGGCCAAGCGAGATTTCTTTATTCAGCCTCCGCCAAATACGCGCGCCAATGTCCGCAGCGAGGCGATGCGCACCATCCTGCACAAGAAGCTCTCTTACGTCATCGATTGGGATCTCATCTACATCGGCGAGGGGAAGCAGATCCATCTCGATGATCCTTTTGTTTGCGATCTCAAGACGCTGAATAGTTTTCGCACGCACGACCATCGGTAATCTCCGTCTCTGTCATCCTTCGACAAGGATGACAGATTGCCTGAACATGGATTCAGTCCTACAGACTTGTAACTGCCTCGGTCTTTGACATTTGCCCTATCGCGTCGCACAGTTTCCCTGTGAATCGTCGTACGTTTCTTCGCTCGATGGGTGGATGCGCTTGCGCCACGCTGATCCCTTCCACGCTTTTTCTTGGCATGCGAAACGCCGCAGCCATTGAGATCGCGGAGAAGCTCGATCTGCCCGGCAAGATGCGTCTGGCCGATATCGCCCTTGGAGCGGCCAAGACCATGGGCGCTTCCTACGCCGACTTCCGACTTTGCCGCTACCAAACCGAATACATCCAGACCAAGGAACATCGGCTGGAGACCTCCGCCACCGGAATGAGCGTCGGTTTTGCCGTGCGCGTGCTTCTCGACGGCACTTGGGGTTACGCCAGCAGTCCGCTCGCCACCGACGACGAAGTCAAACGCGCCACGGCCAACGCCATCGCAGTGGCCAAGGCGAGCCAGCCACTTCAACTGCGCAAATTCGAGTTGGAAGACCTTACCTCCTATCAGGACCGCTGGGACATGCCGATGAAGGCCGATCCGTTTCTCGTGCCGGTGAATGAGAAGATCGACAAGCTGCTTTCGATCAACGAAGCCGCGCTCAAGGCCGGGGCCAATTATGCGAATGCCACCTTCACCTTTGTTCGTGAAGAGAAGTTTTTTGCCTCGAGCGTGGGCAGTCGAATCGAGCAGACCCGGGTTCGCAGCATGCCGGAAACCGAAGTGACGGTGATCGACAAGGTGACCGGAAAATTCGCTTCACGAGCGGGACTTGCCGCTCCCCGTGGTTCTGGCTATGACTACATTCAAGGTTACGATTTCCTAGGAGAAGCGGCGAAGGCAGCCGAGCAGGCCCGGGAAAAGTTGAAGGCGAAACCGATCGAACCGGATAAGTACGATCTCGTCCTCGATCCGACGCACCTGTGGTTGACCATTCACGAATCAGTCGGACATCCCACGGAACTCGATCGCGCGCTGGGTTGGGAAGCCAATTTCGCCGGGACGACCTTCTGCACACCGGACAAGCTGGGCAAACTCAAGTACGGTAGTGAGCTGATGAACATCGTGGCCGACCGCAGCCAGGAGGGTGGCCTTTCCACCGTTGGTTACGACGATGACGGCGTGAGTTGGATTGGAAATGATGGCTTCCCCATTATCCAGGACGGTATTTTTGTGAATTACCAGATGGCCATTGGCCAGGCGCAGCTTATCGGAAAAAAGACCTCTAACGGCTGCGCGTTCGCTGACAACTGGGATGCCTTCCCGATCCAGCGGATGCCGAATGTCTCGCTCCAACCCAATCCCAAGACCTGCTCGCTGGAGGATCTTATCTCCGACGTGAAGAGAGGCATCTACATCATGGGCAACGGCAGCTGGAGCATCGACCAGCAGCGGCACAATTTTCAATTTGGCGGCCAGCTTTTTTACGAGATCAAAAACGGAAAGCTCGGCGGCATGCTGCGAGACGTTGCCTATCAGGGCAGCACGGTCGAGTTTTGGAATTCGATGGATGGTATTGGCGACAAGAGTACTTATTTCCTCGGCGGCGCACCGAATTGCGGCAAGGGCCAGCCCGAGCAGACGGCGCCGGTATCGCATGGCGCGGTGCCGGGCCGGTTCCGTCAAATCACCGTGCTTAACACGGAGAGAAAGGATGTCACATGATTTTGAGCGAAGCCGATGCGCAAGACCTCACGAAGAAAATCCTGGCTCTTTCCCAGGCGGAGTCATGCGCGGTGTCTCTTTCAGGCGGCGAAAATCGGCACATTCGTTTCGCCCAGAACATGGCGACGACGAATGGTGCTCCCGGTTCTATTTCAATTACTGTTGAGTCGCATTACGGTAAGCGGTCAGGATCGGCCAACGGCAGTGACCTGACCGACGACGCGCTGGCGGCCCTCGTGGCGTCGTCCGAAAATACGGCGAAGCTTGCGCCGGAGAATCCTGAATTCATGCCGCCGCTCGGTCCTCAAAAGTACGGGACGGTTGCGGGCTTCTCCCCGGTGACGCAGGCGACTACTTCCAATCAGCTCGCGAGCGCGATTCAACCGGTACTACAGCAGGCGCAGGCCAAGAATTTGCAGGCTTCTGGTTTTCTCGATATCGGCACGTCATTCTCCAGTTTTGGCACCAGCAAGGGGCTGTTTGTTTACGACCAGGAAACCGGGGTGCTTCATACGATCTCGGCCCGCACGCCGGACGGTACCGGCTCCGGTTGGGCTGGCACGACGCATTATGATTTCAGCAAACTCGACATTGCCGGGATGGGAGGCGTGGCGATGGATAAGGCCGTGCGCTCCCAGAAGCCAGTCAAGCTTGAGCCCGGCAAGTACACGGTGATTCTCGAACCCTCCGCAGTCTCCGATTTGATTGGTATTTTGGTTGGCGAAGAATTTGATCAGAGATCCGCCGACGAGGGGCGTAACTTCGCCACAAAGAAAGGCGGAGGCTCGCGACTGGGTGAAACGATGTTTAGCAAGAGCGTCACCATCTTTTCCGATCCCGCCGACGCCGTCGTACCCGGTGGCATTTATTCCGATGATGGCCAACCGGCTGTCCGGACGACCTGGATCGAGAATGGTGTCCTGAAAAATTTGCAGTGTGGTCGTTATTGGGCGCAGAAATCGGGACGAGCCCCTGTACCCGGGCCCACCACCCTGACGATGATTGGTGGTACGACCTCAACCGCAGATATGATCAAGCAGACCAAGAAAGGGCTCCTTATCACTCGCTTCTGGTATATCCGCGAAGTCGATCCGCAGACTGTGCTATTGACCGGCCTCACCCGCGATGGTGTTTTCCTGATCGAAAATGGGGAGATCACCAGGCCAGCCTGTAACTTCCGCTTTAATGAAAGTCCGGTGGCGATGCTGAACAAGGTCGTGGCGCTGGGGCCCTCCGTGCGCGCTTACGGGGAGGAATCGATCGGGATTCCCATCTCCGTCCCGACTATGCTCGTGGACGAGTTTACGCTGTCGAGCGTGTCCGATGCGGTGTAGATTTGGTCGATGCGCGATCTCCAATCCGGTTGGGCGATGTGGGCGAAAGCCATCCTGTTTCTGCTCATCGGCTTAATCTCCTCGATCCTCATTCTGGTGGAAATGCCGACTCTGAGAGTGTTCCTGCTCCTCGGCTTGGCGATCTGGTCTTTTTGTCGCGCCTATTATTTCGCATTTTATGTCATCGAGCATTATCTCGATCCTACATTTCGCTACTCGGGATTATTTTCCGTGGCTCGGCATTTGATGACGGGAAAAGCCCCCTGTCAATCAATCGAGCCAAAAGAAACCAAACGAACATAGGAGTTTCCTTGCCGTTCCGCAAAGAAACGCGCATCATCTCTCGCCTATGGGAGACTATCCAGGACGCAAACAAGTTCGCAATCGCGCCAAGCGCGCCGTGAAAAACGATCGTATCATTGAAAAACGGGCAGCCGAAAAGAAAGCCGCCGCGAAGAAGTAGGAGCCTCGGCATCAAACGGCACTCGGTGCCGTGGTTTCATCTTTTTCCCATGCAAAAAGGTCTAACCATCCTGTTTCTGGCGTTGGCCGTTTTGTCATGCCCGGCGCAGGACGCGCCTCTGCCCTCGTGGAACAGCGCTGCCCAGACGGTGTGGTGGACCAAAAATCCGTCGCCTGATCAATGGCCTCAAGCCGTGACGGACCTGACGGCCCAGTTGGCGACCAGCTATCAACAAAATGGCGCTTCCGTCTTTTCCAATCCTGATTTCCAAGGCTGGCTGGAGCACCTTGAGTGGATTCGGTTGGGGCTCCAATGCCCCGAGATACTGTCTGATGCCAATAATCTGGCTGCCTTTGTCGCTTTGGGCAAAGACGATGCGGTCTCGCATCTCTTCGTGGAGAAACTCAATCCACGAGATGTTAAGAAGGTGGCGCTGCAAAACCTGCTGAAGCTGGAAGAGGCCAACGCCGCCGATTTGCATGAGTACGCCGCTCTAGGTGTGGCTTTTTGCCTCGTCTTTGATCGGCCTTTTCCGCGCAACTGGCCGCATCCGCAAGTCCAGCAGAGCGCAGTTCCAATCGGCGATCTCGATGTCGTCCCGCGCTTCAATTTTTACGTGCAGTCAAACCGCGACCACAAACTTGAACAAGACCCCAGCCAGTTGACTTTCGAAAAGCTCAAGTTCCTGGTCGATAGCGAGGTCTCATTGTCCGAACTCGAATACGCCCAGCACAATCGCATCTCGTACTCTCATTTCGAGGATGCCTTTTTCTCGATCACCTATAATGAGAGCCGGGCCACCTCGGGAAGTTTCGCTTTCATGTGGGACCAGCCCACCTATCTCCTCAAGGACATTGCAACGAATGGTGGCATCTGCGTCGACCAAGCCTACTACGCCACGATTCTCGGCAAGGGCCGTGGCATTCCCACCATCTACTTCCACGGGCAGGGGACTGGTGGTGGCCACGCCTGGTTCGGCTATCTGTCGAGTTCGGGAAAATGGGAGCTCGATTGCGGTCGCTACGAAAGTCAGAATTACCCCAAGGGCTATGCCTTGGATCCCCAGACTTGGGAGCCCATCGACGATACCATTCTGACCAACTTCTTTAAGAATGGTGACGCCAATCCCAACTTTCACCCGGCGGAAAACGCCCTCGGTTGGGCGCAATTACAGGACAAAAAGGACCTATGTAAAAAGGCTCTCGATGATGCGCGCACCATCATGCCGGAACTGGCCGAGTCCTGGATAATGGAGGCCTCTTTCCTGGAGAACACCAACGCCAGCGACGACGACAAGAAGACCTTTTACCAGAGCTGGATTTCGCAATTTCAATCGTTCGCCGATATGAAGGTGGAGGGCCAGCGCCGCCTCCTTGCGGTCCTCAAAAAAACCAATGATCCTGCGGCGGACAGTCTCCAGCAGGACATCGTCCTGGCCAATCGCAGCAGTGACATTGATGTCGGAATCTCGGGCTCATGGGACGCGATCAACGGAAAGATACAGGGTGGCGACTGGGACGGCGCCCGGTTGGACTATGAAAAATCGATTCGCGATTTCGGGGATCAGGGCGGCGGTACATTGTTTTACGACTTGGTATCTCCCTATATCGAGGCGTGCCTGAAAGAAGGCAAAATTGATCAGGCGGATCGCGGAATCAAGTTTACCGAGGAGAGGATGCAGATCGATGGCGGCAGTATCGTCAGCAGCGCATTCGACACGCTGAAGGGAAAAGTTGGGGATTTAAAGCGCTCCGAGCACTAAGGGTTACGTCCCCAGCTTGAACGCATCATGCACGACCTGCGTCGCGCGAGGCCCTTCGGACTCGTTGATGATCACTGAAATCTTGATCTCGCTGGTGGAGATCATCTGGATATTGATCCCCGCCTGCGCCAAGGCCTGGAAAAGCGTCGCGGCCACGCCGGTGTGTGAACGCATCCCGATGCCCACGACCGAGAGCTTGCCGATTCCGTCCTGCGCCGTGTAGCTGCGGGCGCCGGTGTGCGCGACTTGCGCTTCGATGACTTTGCGTGCCGCCGTCAGGTCGTCCTTATTGATGGTAAAGGTGAGATCGGTTGTGCCGTCCTGCGAGACGTTCTGAACAATCATGTCGACGTTGGTGCCCGCTTCCGCCAGTGCGGAAAAGAGGCCTGCCGCCACGCCGGGTTTGTCCGGCACGCCGATGATGGTGACCTTGGCCTGGTTTTTTTCCAGGCTCACTCCGCGTAAAACGACATCTTCCATGGCTGCGTGTTCCTCTCGTATGACTGTCCCGGGATTATGATTGAAGCTCGAACGAACCTCAAACTTCACTTTGAACTTTTTGGCAAATTCGACTGACCGCGCCTGCATCACCTTGGCGCCGAGGCTGGCCAGTTCCAGCATTTCGTCGTACGAAATCTCCTGAATCTTTTTCGCGTTCGGCACAATGCGGGGATCGGCGGTGTAGACGCCGTCGACGTCGGTGTAAATCTCGCAGGTATCCGCCTTGAGCGCTGCTGCCATCGCGATGGCCGTCAGGTCGGAGCCGCCTCGGCCCAGCGTGGTGATATGGCCGTCTTCATTCTGTCCTTGGAATCCGGCAACGATGACCACATGCCCCGAGTCGAGATGCTCAAAAACTTTTTTCGGCGTGATGTTGAGGATCTTCGCCTTCGTGTGAATCCGGTCGGTGACAATGCCCGCTTGCGCGCCTGTCAGGGAAACCGCAGGGACGCCCAATCCATGAAGAGCCATGGCCAGCAACGCGATGGTCTGCTGTTCGCCGGTGGAAACCAGCACGTCGACTTCGCGCGCCGTGGCTTCTGGGTTCACTTCTTTCGCGAGCTTGATCAGGCTGTCGGTCACACCGGACATGGCCGAGACAACGATCACAAGCCGATGCCCGGCCTTATGCGACTCGGCGACACGATTGGCGACATTGCGGATCCGCTCAGGGTTACCCACCGAGGTGCCGCCATATTTCTGGACAAGGAATGACATGGAAAGCGTCAAGCATTAGCGCGAAATCGCGTTTCTGACAACACTGGGTGTATGGGGGAGTGGTGCAGTTTGAAATTTTACATAAAATCTTGCGCTAAAACTCCGTCATCCTGAGCTTGTCGAAGGATCAGCCTCCATGGCATTTGCTCGTTACCAGCCCTCATTCGATCGCGCAAGTCACCGGAGGCTGATCCTTCGACAAGCTCAGGATGACGGATTATTCATAGAAAATTTTCCGCAAAAACTGAAACTGATTTGAATCTCTTGAGTTGCTCGTTCATTTTGCTCTCATGGAGTGGGCCTGAAAACCGCATGTGTCGAATCGTGATAAACCTCCGTCCATCCCGGCTCGACTAGCATCTTGGGATAAACACCGTCAGGAAGATTGACCAGGACGGCGTCGGGCGCGGGATCGGTGAGGGCATCTCGCCAATGATCGCCACCGGCAAAAAACCGCTGCACCTTTGCAAAGGTCCCAAAGGGATAACTGATATCGAACCGTCCATCGATCGAGACGCGCATTCGGCCGCGTAATTCCCACATGGCGTAACTGCCCGAGTTGAAGCCGACAAGTAAGCGACCGGTGATGCCCTTGTCTCGCAGATAATCCACCGCCTGAATGGGGCAGCTCTCCACGGGATAGGTCAAATGAAGCCCTTGATTATCGGGCAAGAGCTTGCATGCAAAGATCAGGGGAAGAATGACCAAAATCGCCCGGACGGTGAACCGATGCAGCCACGGTTTCCATTCGCGAATCTCATGCAGCGATCGTTCAGGCGGAAAAAGAGGTGGGAGCAGGCCGCTGGCGGCAATGGCGAAAATCGAGGTGTGGCGGACATGAGTCAGAGAGGGAATCAGGAACAGGCCCAGCAGAATCACGGCGGTCTGGTCGCACTTTTTCCAGCCCACACGGCGAATATGATTGAAGAGCACGACTATCATCCAAAGGGCGAGGATTTTATAAGCGGAGAAATCCCCGAAATCGTGAAACCATGAGACGGGAGCCCATTCTGGAAAATCCGGTCGGGGGATAAAGACGGCTTGGCCGATGCTTATCCAAAGTTTGTAGCCGAAGGGATTCACGAGAGTAGCCAGTAGACATAAAATCAAGATTTGGAATCGTCGCTTCCAGTCGCCCCCGTTGAAAAACTCCGACACCCCAATGACCGCCAGCCAGGCCAGTCCAATGATCACGCCGCCATGCAGGTTCGCCCAGATAATCGTGGTTGCGACATAAGCCCACACCGGAGTTTTGTGACCACGTCGCTCGCGCTGAAACCAGAGTACCCAAAGTGCAAAGAAGAGATGAGTGAACGCGGCGGCCCGAACGGTCGAGAGTAATGAGGGCAGCATGGCCAGAAGCACCAGGCTGAAAAAAAAGGCGTCGAGCATGGTCGGCGCGCGGATCCCCAATGCCGCGCGGACGGTGAACGCCAGCGTCGCGCCGATGATCGCCAACTTCAAAAGCACGAGGCTGGACGGGCCTGCCCAGAAATAGAGAGGATAGAAAATGAGGGCGTTGCCCCATTCATGATCGGGCACGACTTGGGGATAGGCATCGTAGCTGAAGACATCACCAGTGGGGAAATGCCCCGTGTGGCTGATGAAATCAAAGAAAGCAAAATGCCACCAAAGATCGGGGTCGGCGGGATTTAGGGAGGTCCCGAATAGAACAACTAAAAGAAGCAGATAAATCCAAAATGCCACATCTCCCCAAGGAGAAAATTTCCCAGGGGTAGGCTTGGGTGAGGCGACGGACGACATTGAGATTTGAGCGGAGAATATCTGTCCGGCATCTCAATTGCCGAGAACAAACATCCTGACAAAAAATTACCCCAGAGAGCCGTGGTGGGCAGGACTTTCGACCCTCACTATAAGGCGGAGACGGCCGTGGTAATCCCGCCTTCCAGTGAAGGCGTGACGTTTATACCAACGACTTGGTGTCTCCTATTTCGTGTTTATAGGACGAAAGACATAGGCCCACAGCACGTACCCCCCAGGGTAAAGTGTGTTGCCGAAGATTTCTCCCCGGCGAAAAGCGTTTCAAAGAGCGTTCTTGAAAATTAACCCAATGATGTCCGCTGTCCAGAGACTTTCTTGGTATCAACGATAAGCCGCAAGCATGGCGTAGACGATTACACCGGTAACCGAAACATAGAGCCAGATTGGAAAAGTATAACGAGCCAGTTTTTTGTGCTGTGGAAAGCGTCCGCTCAACGACAGAAAAAACGTGATGAGAATCATCGGCAACACCACGACGGAAAGACAGATATGAGAGATCAGCAGCGGGAAATAAAAGAGACGAATATCTCCCACACCATGAAAGTGGGATTCTCCATGCAAAGCGTAATTCGTGATGTAACTCGCGAGGAAAAGTGACGAAAAAATAAACGCCGTGAACATCGACGTGCGATGGGCCTCGATGCGTCTGTTGCGGATGAAGCAGAAGCCTGTGATCAACGCGATGGTACAGAGAGAATTAAGCAAGGCATTGAGCGCAGGCAAAAAGAGCAGATGGGTTCCACTCACATCGGCGGGCGCGTGATAATAGACCAGCCAGCCGAGAAAAAGACTGGCGACGATGCTAATAACAATGATCGCCGCGACCGCGCTCAGCGGCGTTCGGGCTTCGTTGGGAATGAGAGTAGCGCTCACGGGGCCTCCTCTTTTTCCAGCGTCTTGATACCCTTGAGCAAATCGGCCCGGCCATCTTCACCGACGCCATCGTAGGAACTTCGTACGTACCCATTGGCATCAACGAGCATGAAGTAGGTGCTGTGGGTGACGACGAATTGACCCTCTTCCGGGGGCTTGCCCCGGTTATCCTGTACCACCTGGTAAAATCCATTCTGGATTAAATCGTAGAGCGGCTTTTCCGGGCCGGTCAGGAACCACCAGCGATTGGGATCAGCTCCATACTTGTCTGCGTAGGCGGCGAGCACGCCCGGCGTATCGGTTTGAGGATCGACGGTAAAAGTCACCAGTTGCACATGCGGATCATGCGCCGTGGCCGTCTGGATCTTGGCCATATTGGCCGTGACCAGCGGGCATGGACCGGGACAGGTCGTGTAAACGAAATCAGCCACCCAGATTTTCCCGGCCAAATCCTGATTGGTGATGTTTTTCCCGCTTCTCTCGGTCAACGTAAAAGGTGGCACGGTGCCAATCCGGGGCAGTTCAGTGGAGATGTGGCCTTGCTCCGGCGAAGGCGTCTCAGCAGAGAAACGATAGACCAAAACCGCCACCAGCAAAACGGCCAGCGCACGGATCAGCCAACGATAGGGGGACGGTTTGGAGACGAGAGGCGTGGACATGGCGAAAGCTCAATACTACGGAACTGGCCGAAGGGCGCAACTCCCGCACACGCTTTTTCGGGGGAATTGATGAAGTTATAAGCAACGAGAACGGGGAAAATTCCGGGGTTATGGAAGAAATAAATCTTTGTATCGTCGTACAGGGACTTTTGCTAGTGTTCGCCGCGTATGATTTCGATTCGATTGGCAACTGTTCGGCAATGGACATGTGGACTGGTTTTCGTGGCGGCAGCACTGGCGCTCACCGCCTGTGCCGGCGATGTCGATGACGTCACTGGCTCGCGCTTGACCCAGCCGCCGGTCGGAACGCCTCCTCCGAAGCCGACTCCGGCGGGCGATATCACCATCGTTGGACAGGAAGTCGGTCACGCGATCATGGAACTGCCCGAAGTGGCCAATGCCACGACTCCGCCTCTCGTGCAATTCACAGGCGTAACCAGCATCATTGTCAGTCCGGTGCCCATTGATACGGAGCCCTATACCGATTTGTTGCGGGATCGCATCCTGCTGATCACCCGCTTAAAACTGCGGTTCATTGAACATACGCTTCCTCCGCTGGTCGTGTCGTCGAAAAAAGGCAAGAAGTCGGCTGAGGCAGCTCCTGTACAAAACACCAGCAATCCTGACTTCCAGATTCTGGCCGAGTTGCGGGGTCGCTATGACGCCGAGCTCTACAAGATTCAGGTCGAGTTCGTTGATGCCCATACCCGGGAAGTCCTTTTCAACGGCCTCTACAGCATTCGCAAGGAGGGATCGCCTGACGCGCCGTCGGCCATTGAACAGGCCAACAGCCCCACCGGCGACACCATGGCGCCACCACAGCCCACCAATCTCGAGTCCACTGCCCCCGAGAAGGCTCCGGCAACATCATCTCCTTCGACTGGCCAGGCTCCTGCGGATCCGTTTCACCAGGCGAATCCCAATCCTGCTGGCATACAATAACCGGGACGATCCGTGATGCGCGTGCCCCTCGTTCGACAAACGATGCTGGCTGCCATCTGTATCGTCGTCTCAGGCTGCAGTAATCCTCAAGCGGGGGCTTCTTCTTCGGGCGATGCAGCCACCACGGATACCTCGTCCGCTACTCCGCCTTCCGGTTTTCCCACGCAACCGTCCGTCCCTTCAGCATCACCCACTTATCCCACAGGTCACCCACCTCGCCAGCCCTCGACATCGGTTGATTCAGGCGCGAATGCCGGGAACCTAGCGAACATGACGAGCGCTTCCGACCCAACCAGTGCGAGTCCGAAAATCGATGTTGGCTCGAACTTCGATAATCTGGACATCGTCGATGCCAGTCTGAAAGGAAAGCTGGGCATTCTGCGGGTCGGCTCGGAACAGACCTCAAACGATCTTCTTTCGGTCTTCGCGGGCTTGAAAAACAAAACGTCGCACTCGCTCGCCCTGGAAGTGCAGACCATTTACAAGGATAAGGCGGGCGATCCGCTCAATAGCGGAAGCTGGGTCCCGATGACGCTGAAACCACATGAGGAGACCGAGTACCGTTCCTCCTCCATCTCCGCGCAGGCGGTCGATTTTCTCGTGCGCGTTCGTAGCGCATCGAATAATGGGGCTGCAGGATCCAACTAAAGTGAAGTTTGATCTCTGAACAAATGGAGAAGTGAAACCGGCCGGGAATGTGCTAACTTGACCCCATGAGCGCAGGTTCTCCTCAAGAAGTCCCAGTCGATGTCCTTCCCCCGTTGCCGAAGGATGCGCATGCCACGTCGCCAGCGACTCAAACCGAAGGCCCGCCGCCGCCCTTCGCTGGCTTGCGCACCTTCTATCACCCCGCCAGCGGCGTGGTCATTCTCGGACTCGATTGGCTGGCATTTGGCTCGGATATCATGACCGGGTTTCTCGCCCTGCCTCTACTTTGCGTCCTGGCTTTCGCCATCAGTTTTCCGGTCATTTATGTCATTCAGTTGAAATGGTCGAAAGACACAATAGGCCCGGCGCTAGGCAAGGCCTTTCTCGGTGCCTTCCTCGTCGGGCTGCCTTTTCCAATCACGGGAACGCTATTGGGTGCGGCGATCCTCGCACTGGCCGGTCTTCCGCATCATCCCGTCGATGCGGTGAAGAAGTTGACCTCGCGGGGGACTACCAAATAACAATCAGTTCAGTGGTAGCCGCCGCAGGCCCGGCGGCGATGCAGTCCTCAGTACAAAGAAAAAGCCCCGAGGAAATATCCCCGGGGCTTTTCTGATCACGACGTGATCGCTTACTTAGGCAACAGCGCGTTGACCGCGGTGTAATCGACGAATTGCAGAAATTCATCAATGTACCCGGCGCGGGCCGTAAAGAAATCCGCGTAATAAGCGTGCTCATAAACATCCAGGCCGAGCAGCGGGGTGACGCCCCAGATCGGATAGCTGTTTTGCGCGTCGCCGATATAGTTGAACAGTTTGCCGGTATCGGAATCAATACCCGTCCAAGCCCAACCGCGTGCCGCAACGCCTGTCGCCTTCAGGTCCTTCTTGTAATTGTCGAAGGAACCGAAATCGCGATCAACCAGTTCGGCGAACTTACCGCTGATTTTTCCATCGCCGCCGAGGATATTGAAGTAGAGCTCGTGGTTCTTGAGGCCGCCCAAAGCGAAGGTCAGATCGACCTTCAAGTCGCGAATCTTCGAGGAGATTTGGTTCGCCACCGCAGGATCAGCGGGATCCGGCGTGCCGAGTGCCTCGACTGCTGCAAGCAGCGCGTTCGATTTATTGACGTAGCCCGTGTAGAGCTTGAGATGCTCCTCGTGGGTCTTGTCGGAGATTTTGCCGGTGTTGCCCTTCACCTTGGCGAGGAGAGCGGCCTGTTTGTTTTCGTATTTATGAGCCATATGATTTTATAGTTAAGGTTGGAACTAACACGGTAAGGGTCGGGAGTGATCCGTCAAATACTCAATATCGGGTATTTGTATCCAGCTTGGAATTAAGCGGTTGCCAAAGTGGGCGCTTTGAGCTGCAGACGCGGATCGCTGGTCAGAATCTTGTCCAGCTCGGGCCAGTGCGTTTCGTCAATCTGATTGAAGCAACGGAGATAAACCGTCACGAGCACCGGATCGAATTGCTTGAGGAGAACATCGACGCCCTTCTTGAACAGGGACGCATCGGGCTCCGGCGGGAATGTATCGGCGCAGCCATTTTCCGCATGCTCGATGCCAAGGGAATCGAGCCATGCGCAAAGCATGGGCCGCTGCGTCTCAATCAGCCACGTTGAAAGAATATTGAAGCTCAATACCTCCATCTCAGGCCGGGCGAGAATTTGTATCCAAGTGGCGTGCCGCTGGGTTTTCGACATTTCGATCAGGATGGGAACGCGAATGCCCATGCGCGGTGCCATGACTTCCAGCGCGGTGCGATAAAGTTTTTTATTCGTTTTCTGGACTGAAAGGAGGATGTCGTTGGCCAGTTGCGGGGGGAGAGCAGGCCAGATGGAGTAAGTGGGAGTTGGCATAGGGGAGGATTATTTTAAACCGTGACGATAAAATTAACGACAGAAAAGGGTTTTAACAGGAAAACATGAAAACAAGAAATACATGAAGAAAACAGGAAACCGTTCAGACAATTCCTTTCCTGTATTTCATGTCTTCATGTTTTCCTGTTAAAAATAGCTTGGAAATGAAGAACGGTAAACTAAAGCGCGAAGATTACGCTGACCCCAACCCGGTGAGAATCGCCCGTTTCTTCCTCGGAAAATTTCTTTGCGTGCAGGCCCCCGATGGTTATGCCGAGGGAATGATTACCGAAACGGAAGCCTACGGTGGCGTGCGGGATGCCGCCAGCCACGCCTTTGGCAATCGCCGCACAGCCCGTACCGAAATCATGTTTGCGCCCGGTGGTGTGGCCTACGTCTATTTCTGCTACGGGATGCATCGGCTTTTCAATATCGTGACCGGCCCCGTTGATTCACCCGAAGCCGTTCTGGTCCGCGCGGTGCGGATCACAGAGGGACGCGAACTCGTGCAAAAGCGCCGACATGGCGTGAAGGAAAAAGATTGGTCCAGCGGACCCGGCCGCGTCTGCGCGGCGCTTGGTATCGGGATGGATCATAACCGCCACGACCTGCTCGGCGAAACAATTTGGATCGAGGACCGTGGCGTGAAAATCCCGCCACGACAAATAAAGCGGACCCCGCGCATCGGTGTGGACTACGCGGGATCGTGGGCGCTTAAACCATGGCGATTCGTATGGAAACCGAAGCCTTAGATGGGGCTCTGTTATGTACCGCGAGGGCTTTTGATCCTGATTCAGCTTACGACAGAAGCCACATCCTCCGCCGTCACATCGCGCAGGGAGGCAAATGTGCGCGTGGCAATGGCGGCGATTTCCACCGGGCTGGAAGAGGGGACCGTAAAGCAGGCCATTCCCGCCGCTCGTGCCGCCTGCGTTCCAATCAGGCTGTCCTCAAAGACCAAGCATCGTGCCGGATCGACTTCCAATATCTTCGCGGCGGCCAGAAAGATATCAGGGAATGGTTTCCCGCGCGGCACGGATTCGCTGCTGACGAGGACCGCGAAACAATCCTTCAGTTCGAGCCGTTCCATCGCCAACTCAATCAGGGGCAGGGGACTGCCCGACGCCACCGCCAGCGGATACGACGCGGCGAGCGACCGCACGCATTCCACCGCGCCGGGCATCGGCTTGATCGGACTTTTCTCAAAGGCTTCAAAGAGTGCGTTCCTCATGATTTCCTGGCATGATTTCACCGACAACTCCGGCTGCAAAAGGCGATGAATCGTTGCGGCCACGTCGAGTGCGTTCATTCCCTTGTACTGAATGGCCAGTTCCGGAGTCCAGCGATGTCCGATCGTCTCCAGCAGTTTGCTCTCCGCCTCCAACCAGAACGCGAAAGTCGCCACTAGCGTGTCGTCCATGTCGAAGATCAGGGCAGCGGGAGGATGGGCCATCGTCGTGGATTTTACGGCTAGGACGCGGTAACAAAAAATGGTTGAGTCCACGCGAAGCTCTCGCCTTTCCCCCAACATTCAAACCGCACGTGCTTGGCTCCCGACGGCACTTCAACCTCGATCTTATGCGAATCAGCCAGCGTAAAACGTTGCCCGTTTTCCTGCAACGCCACAATCCGTTCGGCATTCTCCGTCTCGATTCTGATTCTTGTTCCCGTCACGCTCATGTCGCGGATGGTCACCCCGGTCGAGGCGTAGAACCGGCCATGGCGCAGCGCATCCATGATGTCAGGGAGCGTTTTGGTCCGTGCATAAACCATGTTCCATCCCAACCCCGCATCGCCGACCGCCAGATGGTGGTCATCATTCGCAAATCCCCAAACCCGGCGGCCATGGCTGAGCAGCATGTCCCATTTATTCGTGGCATAGGGACTTCCTTCCAGCCGACCGACCGTGCCGTTGAATATCTCGATGCCCGCATAGCCCGTCCACTTCTCCAAATCTTTCATGGGAGTGTGATCAAACGTGCCCTGCCAATTCGGATGATTGATGATGACAAAAGATGATGGATCATTTTCGGCGGCCTCGGTCAGGACCAATTGCCGCTCTGGTGAAGGCGCGATCCGTCGGCTCGCATTAACGTGAAGCAAATGCGAACCATTGGCCGTCACCTCGTTGCCCGGAATCAACACCATCCCGCGCGCGTCATAACAGGTAAGATCTTCCGGCGACGTGTAGATGTCATGGTCCGAGATCATAAGGAAGTCGTACTTCCGACTGGCATAATCATCGATCACGACCTGATGCGGACGCTCTCCGTCACTCGCGGTGGTGTGGGTATGTAAATTGCCCTTGAGCCACTGGCCCCCGGTCAATTTCGCGTAAGGATTTTCGATTTTGCTCATGGGTTGTAATCAAAGATTGTAAGGTAAAGCTAAGGATAAAAATGTGCTAAAATTTGCTTAAAAAGACGAAAATCATTCGGATCGGTTACTTCACCTTCAAATTTACTGTAAAATTCTGCAAGCAGAGGATGGATAATTTCATCTTTTTTCAGCAAATGTGGATAAGCTAGACCAAACCAGAGTTCGTATAAAAGAGCTGCAGGGCATTGATGAAATTTAAGAAATTTATCCGAGGCAAGATGCCTATAAAGGTGGCATGCTTCTAAGAGCAAATACCGAAAGCCAACTGGATTATAATTTAAGACTTTATCGGTATCTTTGTCGGCGTGTTTAAAAAAAATTCTGTTCCTTGTGAAGTGCTCGAATCCATTTGGATTTGTACTCTGGGCGTATCATGTCACTATCATGAATAAAAGCCTGCACGCCGTGATGTTTTGCCAAGGCTGTGAGTACCCCTGAAGCAGCGCCAACCAAGGTTTCAATCGGAATTGGATCATCTTCAGAAAAGAAAAGCTTAATGGCACACTTTAGCTGAGCTTCGGCCACCTCTATTTTGCTCAAAGAGCGACCTGCTGAGTTCATTCGATTAGATGTTACAATAACACCGGCTCCGCATAATAAGTAAACCCGGTCGATTCCGTCAGCCGCACGGGGAGCAATTCTCCACGCCAGCGTTCGTTGGCTTCGATCAAGACCAGGCGATTGGTGCGGGTGCGCCCCTGAAATCGTTTGTCACTGGTGCGACTCTCGCCCTCAACCAGAATTTCATCCTCGCGACCGATCAATTCCTTCACGCGCACCTCCGCAATTTCATCGAGAATTCGGAGCAGAACTTGATTCCGCTCCATCTTGATCTCCTCGGACAATTGCCCCTCCATCGTGGCCGCCGGAGTGTCGCGCCGAGGGGAGTAGCGGAAGACGAACGCATTATCGAAAGCGACCTTGCGCACCAAATCACATGTCATCTGGAAGTCCTCTTCCGTCTCGCCGGGGAATCCCACAATGATGTCGGTCGTGAAGGAAATATTGGGCCGCGCAGCGCGGAGCTTTTCAATCAACCGCAAATAACCTGCTCCGGTGTACGCGCGATGCATCGCCTTGAGTATCCGGTCACTGCCCGACTGCAGCGGCATATGGACATGCTCGCAAAGATTAGGAAGATCGCGAAAGCAGGCAACAATATCGTCCTTAAAACCGATGGGATGCGGCGACGTAAAGCGAACCCGCTCCAGCCTTGGCACCGCGCACACGGCATGAAGCAATTGCGCGAAAGGTGATCGTCCATCCACAACAGGAAACTCATGCCGTCCGTAAAGATTAACGATTTGTCCGAGCAACGTGACTTCCTTCACGCCCTGCCGGACCAGCGACTCCACTTCGGCGACAATCTCCGCGATAGGCCGCGAACGTTCCGCGCCGCGCGTGCTCGGGACGATGCAAAACGTGCAGTGCATGTTGCAGCCCTGCATGATCGAAACGAAGGCCGTGACCTGATTCGGCGCCAGTAGATGATCGCGAATCATATTCTGCGAACCAGTCTCCTCCGCCACATCGACAATCCGCTCTGTTTTAACGCCGGGAATTTCCTGCCGCTGCCGGAAAAGGTCATCAATATAACGCCCCGTTTCGTGGAACTTCTGCGTCCCAATGACCAGGTCGACATCGGGCAATTCATCCAGAATCGATGCCCCGCGACTTTGCGCCATGCAGCCAAGAAACCCAATGATCTGGTGCTGCCGTTTGTTCTTGCGACCGCCCAGCGTCTCCATCTTGCTGATGGCCTTTTGCTCGGCCATATCGCGTACCGAGCAGGTATTGAGCAGGACGACGTCGGCTCCCTCTTCGCGCTCCACCAAGTCGTAACCCCGGCTGGCCAGATCACGCGCGACCTGTTCGGAGTCGCGCACATTCATCTGGCAGCCATAAGTTTTAATGAATACGGAAGGCATGGAGCGTTGACCCTACCTGATCTGGATTAAGATTTCGAGCGAAGAACGTGTTATATACCGACAGAGTGCCTGCAAATGAGCCTTTACTAGGCAGTCTTTACCGACCCAGCGTGCTCTGTGTTAAAGCCCTATCTCCATTCTTGCCTTGCAAAACGCGTTTCTTGGGGAACTTTTGGCGTATGGCATGTTTATTGCATAAATCTGTTTACGGTCGTTAATTTTGAGTGCAGGACTGGCATTGACCATTGTAGCGCGCCTCTAGGTAGCATATTCGAAATATTTTGAACTGTATGACTTTCAGACAGAATCCAGACACAGCATGGTGGTTCCCACGATTCCGTGGTTGCGATCACATACAAACCGCGCACGTCTCGACGTGTCGCGGCGGGAGAACTGGCGTTCAGCCGGTTAAGCCATGCCAGTCGGATCCATCCAGGAAAGGAGGTGAGTGGCATGAACAACATCCAACGACCGGCTATCATTTATCCGCAAACAGCCGTGCGTTTTCGCCGATCGGTCAAGTGCCGGGGGCAGACCTTGGTGGAATATGCCCTGATTCTCGCGATCATTTCCCTCGTGATTGTCGGGGTCATCGTCAATCTTGGGCAGCAGGTTAAGACCATCTTTTCGGGAATTAATTCCCAGGTTTCCAGTGCACCCGGCGCGGCCAATTCGACTCACTGATTCTTATGCGCGGCCTCCAGAATAGGAGGCCGCGCGATTCTTCGTTTTTGCACTGGTGGCCCGGACAACTTGTTGTCCGGGTTCGCGAAGCGAACAGGAGGTCGCCCGAATACTTCCTTTTTAGATGCGACAGTTGGTTTTCTAAGGTTTTCCCCTCCTGTCAGGCTTGCCCTCTTTTGAAGATGCCCCCTATCGTGTCCCTTCATGGCTGAGTCCGACATCAAACCGATCTGGTGGCTGCCGACCTTCGGCTTCTTTCTTTTTCTGGCTCTTGAGTTATGGATGTTCGCCGCTCCTGATGCCATTTTCGAGGACCCCGGCGTGGGACGTCATCTGCGCACGGCGGAAGTCATTCTCGAAACTGGTTTGGTTCCGCGAACCGACCCGCTCAGCTTCACCCAGGCAGGCCAGCCCTGGTACGATTTCGAGTGGGCTTTTGAGACGACCCTCGGCGAGCTCTATCGCGCGGGCGGTCTGGCGCTTGTCTGCGCATTTTGCTTCGGGATTTTCGGGACGACGGTGCTGGGCGTTTACCGAACGCTTCTGCAGTCAGGATTCTCGCTAAGCGTGGTGCTGCTCTACACCAGCCTCGCTTTCCTGACGCTCCATCTCCACTTCTCCGTTCGACCTCTACTCTTTACCTATCTCTTCATGGCGCTGGTGGTTGAGGTTTGGAACCGACGCAAACATCCGCTCAAAAGGGACTGGATATGCCTGCCCATCGTTTTCGCGGCATGGGCCAATCTTCACGCGGGCTGGCTCGCTGCGTTGCTTTTTCTCGGGATGGCCATATTGGGACGCTTGCTGGACCGCCTCACGGGACGTGTGGACGGCGAGGAAGCGCCGCTGATTCCTTGGATCGGCCTGACGCTGCTCTGCACGCTGGCGACCTGCCTCAATCCCTGGGGCTGGGCCTTGCATCATCACGTTGTTCTTCTGGCCAGTACTTACAAAAGCTTCGCCCTCTGGGATGAATTTCTGCCGCCCAATTTCTCCACGCCCACCATGTCGGCGATTGCGGTGCTCTGCATCGTCTTCGTCGTTTTTCTCGCGCGAGTTTCCAAGAGCGCCCCGAGATGGCGTTGGGAAGCCCTCCTGCCGGTGCTCTTCTTTCTCTACGAGGGCCTCAAGACGCAACGCCATGTTCTCCTGCTCGTCATAGTCGCGGCCGTCCCGGTGGCGCGCGATTTGCAGGCCCTGCTCCAGACCACATGGCTTCCGTTTATACGAGAACGGCTGGCCGAGTTTCAGGCTAGGCAACGTGCCGCGGGTGGCGATGCGTGGCTTGCGTTCGTCATGATGCTCGTCTTCGCCGCGTTATTTGTCCGCACGCCCATTGGCCATGACATTCAGGTCGGGAAAAGCGTAACCCCGCAGCTCATGACGTTCCTGCACGACCACCCCGATCGTTTCCAACGGCCCCTGACCACGACATGGAACGCCGGCCCGCTCCTCTGGAATATGCGTCCTGATTTCCGCGTCAGCATGGATGATCGCGGCGATTTCTACGGTGACCCCACCGTCTTCGCCTTCGTCGATATGGTCAACGGCCAAGCCGGTTCCAAAGCCAAACCCGCATGGCGCGACACCCTCGACCAGGGCAACTACGACTCCGCCATCCTCGATCCTTACCTCCAGCTCAACCAACTCCTCCGCCTCCAACCCGACTGGCACGAAGTCTACCGCGACGACCACGCCGCCGTGTATTGGAAAGCCAGGTAGCCGATCAGTGGTAGCCGCCGAGCAGCGGTGTCTTCCTTCACAGTTCCTTCGTTCCCAAATTCTATTGGGAATGCACTTGTCCGCGCAATTCCATTGCTCCGCAGAGATCGTCTTCAGGTTGGCAGCGACTCACCCCGGCACCAAAACCCGCAGCTTCTTATGCCGTACCGAAAATTCCACCGGCGCATGCCCTGCCAATTCCCCATCGGCCTCAAGCGGAACATGGCGGTCCGATTTCACGATGAGATTACTGGCCTTGAAGTAATCCACGTCGGTGAATTTCGTGAGTGAGCCAAAAACCAAACCGCGCAGATACCGCATCAACGCCAGATAATTCATCGATTTGAAAACGCAGATATCGAGCAGCCCATCCTGCATGTCGGCCTCATTGAAGAGCGAAAACGGCCCGCCGTAAAATCGACCATTGCCGACCAGCACAAATGAGCCTTCCACCGTGTGACGCCCATCACAAAACACACGCAGCTTCGGCGGTTTCTCAGCGGCCACTTGCGTCGCGGTCAGCAGATAACTCAGCGGTCCCAGCATCATCTTGACGTGCCGGTTATTCCGCTGAACGACCTGCGCATCAACGCCCACGCCCGCCATCTGAACAAAGAGATGCCCGTTCGCGCTGGCCAGATCAATCGCCCGTACTTTTTTCCCGCGAATCACTTTCCATGCAGCCACAAGATTCAGCGGAATCCCCATCTCCATGGCGAAAACATTGACCGTCCCCATTGGCAGAATCCCCAGCGCGACCGGCGAGGAACCAATGCCATTCACCACCTCGTTGACCGTTCCGTCGCCGCCCGCCGCTACAATAGTCGAGTAACCCTGTTCAACTGCGCGTTCGGTCTGCGCCTCGGCATCGCCGGGTCCCTTCGTTGTCTTGATCACGACGTTGCGCGTGAGCCGTTCGAGGCTTTTCAGCCGCGCCTTGACGCCTCGTGCGGCAGGGTTGGCGATGATACAAATGCGATTCAATGTTGGCCTTGGATAAATCTGTGCGATAGGTTGGGGGAATGCGTTCTCTTCGCTGGATTCTTGGTGGTGTGGCGGTCGTCGCCGTATTGGTTGTTCTAGCTATAGCCATCGGAACCGTATGGCTCAACACCTACATCCATTCGGATGCATTTAAAGCCGAGGTCGAAAGTCGCGCGGCGAGCACGCTGGGCGGCACGGTCCAGATCGGAAAAGTCGATTTCGATATTTTCAGCGGCGTGAAATTGCAGGAGTTGGTCACGCAAATCGATCCCGCCCATGCCAGTGGACAGGGCGCGTTGCAGATCAGTGTGGCCAACGTGACTTGCACTTACGCGTGGACGGAATTACTCCAGCGCAAATTGAAGCTGACCGGCGTGACGCTGGATCAACCGCAAATCGTGCTGACGAAACAACCGACCGTGCGAGCGGCGCCTCAACCGCCCACGGGTGGTCCGGACTCCGGCGTAACTCAGGGTGAGGGAACGGCGATGCCTTTTCAGTTCATTCTTGATCGCGCCCGGATCAAAGACGGTTCCGTTTCGATCCACGATGCCTCCGGCACGTCGATGATCGATTTGACCGGCGTCAATGTGGACGCGAACACCTCCGGCTATACCGAGAGTAAGGATGTCACTGGAACATTGAAGATCGCAGATATTGAAGCATCGAATTTACACGTCACCGGTTTTTCCACGCCGTTCACTTATGGCGCGGGCGGTCTGGCGGCCAATCCATTCGTAGCCTCGGCTTACAGCGGCAATATCGCGGGTGATTATCAACCCCAGCCTTCGGGAGGCTCCATGCTCAACCTTAACGGCAAAGGCTTTGATGTGGCAAAACTCACCGCGGCGACAGTCTCGAACTCCTCGGCCAAGCTGACCGGCACGCTCGATCTTCAAAGCAAATGGCGCGGCGTCGAAAGCGGCGATCTCAATGGTGAAGGTGACGCGCAACTTTCCGACGGCAAACTCGAGGGCGTGAGGATACTTGAGGAAATTTCACAGGTGCTCAAGATCAAGGAACTCAACGATCCTGTCATCAAGAAAGCGCAGAGTCACTTCGTTGTCCAAAACCGACAGACACAACTCACCGGCCTGCAAATCGAATCGTCGGGTTTCAGTATCACCGGCGACGGCACCATCAATTTCGACGGCCCGCTCAACCTGAATCTCGTCTTAATTCTATCGCGCGATGCCATGAACAAAATGCCCTCGCAAGTGGCTGCCTCGTTCATCAAGCAACAGGACGGCACCGGCTCGATCGCCTTTCACGTCACCGGCACGACCGCCAATCCGCAGACCGATCTCCCCACGCGCCTGCTCATGCAAAATACGCAAATCCAAAACGTGCTCAACAAGGCGCTGAACAAGTTTTTCCATTAGAAGCTACGGAAGATATCGTTAAAAAATGCCGTCATCCTGAGCTTGTCGAAGGATCAGCTTCCGGCGATTTTCTAGTTAGCGGGTAAGTTGATAATTGCGAAAACGCTCTGGAGGCTGATCCTTCGACAAGCTCAGGATGGCAGCATGGGAAATTGAATCGTCACCCCAACGTAACTCAGCAGGGATTGACAGTTATTCACAGCCTTGCTATCAAAATGGCCCAACGTGATAACCACGAGTTCAGTTGGTCGAGGGCATTCCGCCCCTCGAAGTTAAGGGATCCATGGAAGCGATCCTGAGTAACAACGTCCTCGTGCTCAATCGTCTCTGGCAAGCCGTCAACATCTGCAGCGTCAAGCGCGCCTTCATGCTCCTTTATCAGGGCCACGCGCAGGTCGTCGAAGCCGAAAGTGGCACGTTCCAGACCATGACCTTCGACCAATGGTTCAGTTTTTCGCGCGGCTACGAAGGTACGGATGTCGTCAGCACCGTCTCGTTCAAGATTCGCGTGCCCAAGGTCATCCTGCTCCTCTTTTTCGATCGCATGCCGAAGAAGGAAGTGAAGTTCACGCGCCACAATATCTTCGAGCGCGACCATAACACCTGCCAGTATTGCGGTCACAAATTCGACCGCAAGGACCTCAATCTCGATCACGTCATCCCGCGTGATCGCGGTGGAGAGACCTCGTGGGAAAACATCGTCTGCTCCTGCGTCCCCTGCAACAGCCGCAAAGGCAACCGCACGCCTCCCGAGGCCGGAATCAAGCTGCTCCATAAGCCCAAGCGTCCCAAGTGGCGCCCCATGCTCCATCTCCAGTTCAGCAAATCCAGCGACGATTCCTGGAAACACTTTGTCGACCTCGCCTACTGGAATGTCGAGCTGACGGATTAATTCTCGTCAAAAAATTCCGTCATCCTGAGCTTGTCGAAGGATCAGTTCAGTCTGTCTTTCCTCCCCTCGTTCCGAAACTCCATTTGGGAACGCAATTGTCGGCGCAATTCTATTGCTGCGTGACGCATCATTTCCACGTAAACCGTTAGAAACGGCAATGGAGTTGTCTCAGCAAGGGCGTTCCCAAATGGAGTTTGGGAACGAGGAAGGCCGGTGACTTTCACACAAACATTTCCGCGATACTATCCGCAACCAACTGCCCGCGCAGAGTCAGTCGAACCCGTCCGTTTTCCTCCAGCGCCAATCCATCCGTCTCAAGTTTTCGCAGTTGCACTTCATCGGAAAACAACGCGCTTGCCACACCTTCGCGCATTCGTAGACCGAACATAATTCTTTCGCGTATCCGTATCGCCGAATCGATCTCCTCCAACTCCTCCCGGACCGATTCGCCTTTCGCGATCCGTTCCGCGTAAGCCCGCGTATCCGGCACATTTTTCCAACGCAGGGCACCGATGGTCGAGCACGCACTCGGCCCCAACCCCAGGTAATCCTCCCCGCGCCAGTAGCCAAGATTGTGCTGCGATTCAAAACCGGGCCGCGCGAAATTGGAAACCTCATAATCAACCAGGCCCGCCGCACCCAGCACATCCCGCGTCCGCTCGAACATGACAATCTCCCGCGCTTCATCCTGTCGATACTCACCCTTCGAAAGTTTCTCAAAAAACGGCGTGTCCTCCTCGTAAGTTAAACCATAGGCCGAGATGTGATTCGGTTGGCATGTCAACGCCGCTTGTAGTGTCTTCTCCCACGTCTCCTCGTTTTGTCCGGGCAACGCAAACATCAAATCGATATTGATGTTCTCAAATCCGTGCCGGCGTAACAGCGCACAAGTCTCGGCAATATCTCTCGGCGCATGTTGCCGTCCCAGGATTTTCAGCATCTCCGCGTCAAACGATTGCGCACCGAGGCTGATCCTATTCACTCCAGCCGCGCGCCATGCCGCCGCTTTTTCGTCTGTCACCGTCGCCGGATTCACCTCCAGCGTGAACTCATGGGGATCAGTTCGGTTCTCGGGGACAAAGGCAGACTGAACTGATCCTTCGACAAGCTCAGGATGACGGACTTGTTTGGAGGAGATTTTAAGTTCCTGCGTCAACTCCGTAAATAACTCCGCCGATAAAATCGAAGGCGTCCCCCCACCAAAATAAATCGTCTCGAGGGTGAGGGGAAACTCCTCCTTCGCCCGTTGCCACTCTTCCCGCAGCGCTGCGACAAATTCCCGCTGCTGCGCCACGCCGCCCTGATGTACGTAAAACGCGCAGTACGGACATATCTTCGCGCAGAAGGGCGTATGCACGTAAAGATGGCGGATCATGGATTTATATTGTAGCGGCGGTTTGGGAGCATCGCTAACTTTCTCTTTATGCAAGAAGCGGCCCGCCTTCACCCCACCCGCGCCGAAGTCATCGGAAACGAACTCGCGCTACTTTGGAGCGATGGCGTGGAAAACTATTTTCCGCTCGAAAAACTCCGCCGTCATTGCCCCTGTGCTGCATGCGGCGGCGAGCCCGACGTCATGGGCAATATCCAGCGTCCTCACGTTAGCTACGGTCCGCAAAGTTTTGAACTCCGCAGCTTCCGCTTCATCGGCGGCTATGCGCTTCAACCCACTTGGAACGACGGTCACGACAGCGGCCTCTACTCGTTCCGCTACCTTCGCGCCCTCGACGAACATGCCTCCGCGTAATCCTCCCACTCCGCGCGACAAACGCGAGGAACTCAAAACGTACAGCGAGCTCAAGTTACATCGCGACCTGAAATCGATCGTCAAACGCAAAAAAGTGGAGGCCAACGGCCTCAGACGCGTCCTGGGTAATGGCTCTTCCGGCCAGCCCTATCTCATCGTCGAGACCCGCCGTTACCGCCAGGTCCGGCTTGAAATTCAGCGCCAGCTTTTGGTCGAGGCGCGCCGGGACGGACTCCATCTCTCCGTCGATCTTCTCCTGCGCCAACTCAAGCCCCGCATCGAGGCGCTTGCCTACACGCAACTCGCGGAGGAAACCAGCCATGATGCGGAGCGTCACATTCCCGTTGCCGCCCTCGGACGAGCGTTGACGGCGGAAGAACAGGTCCATTTCGCCGCTTCCCGCGCGGTCTCGGATACGTCATCAACTCCTCGCACGGCGACCTCTTCCGCCAATCGCGCACTCAATCAGGTACTCGGCCAGGTCGAGCAACGCCAGACTCACAACCCGGCCCGCTACCAGACTATCTGGGCGCAGGTGGTTGGGGCAGAAGCCGCGCAGCAGTCGTATTTGGATCGTGTTGATCCCGCCACGCAGACAGCTTGGTTCAGGTGCACGAATTCAACTTTGTCTTACGCGCTCAGCCGCAAGCCCGCGCTCGCGCAAAAACTCAGCAAGGCGTTGGGCTTGCCCATTCGCCAATTACGCGCCAAGTTTTAAACACGACGCAATCAGGACGCTGTCGGCGCAGATGTCAGCCCCGCTTCTTGAATTTCCAAGGGTGTTAATTTGCGGAAGGAAAACTTGTAACCCTCGTAAATGCCGATTCCGTAAATGACATAAGTGATGACAGACGAGTTCGTCACCACGTTTTGAATGACAACCCCGAAATCGACTCGCGACAACGCCTCAAAAAAGCCGATGCCGGCTGAAGTGGCTGCCATTTGAATGACGGTACAAACTTCACCCGCCAGGCAACTGAGCAAAGTCAGCACCGCGCCCACAACTCCGTAAACCTTCGTCACTCCCTTACCCGCGTAACGCACGGCGTAACCGACTCCAGCGCCAATCGCGATCGCGACCAGGCCAAGCTGCATTTGCGTCGCAATGGTAATTCCCATCCAGATCAACGCGCCTGCCAGCGCGGCGCCTGCACCCGCGAGAATTCCCAGGACAAGATTTTGTTCGCGCAGCAGTTTCGCATTCAGCGCGGCCATCCGCATTTCGCGTGTTGGTGTCGTGCCCGATTCTGTCGTTTCCATAAATCCCCCTAGTTGTCGGTTTACTTTCGGCTGGGAGAAAAGTCCCATTGCCGTAGACCAGTCTTTGCTAGCAACGATCAAGCCCTGCGGCAAGCACGCCGGACAGGCGGCTTCGTCTTATTTCCGAATGGAAAGCTTGTAGGCCAGAATGCTCCCCACGACATAGGCGGCTAACATCATTAAGGATGTGTGGCTGACAATAGACGAAATCAGCGAGATCAGGTCGATGTGCATAATCACTGCGTAAAGGTCCAATTGCGAGGTGGTCGCCGATTGCAGGGCCACGCCGATTTCGCCCACCAGACAACTCAGCAACGTGAAAGCGATCCCCAGCATTCCATAGATGAAATTCGAGCCATTACCGTTGATCCGGATGGCCAAACCCACCATCAATCCCACGCCGAGAGTCAGGACCACAGAGCCCATGTCCCAACCGGTGGTCAGCATAACTCCCATCCAAATCACGGCTCCAACCACAGCGGCAGCCAGCCCGGCAAGCAAGGCCAGTACGAAATTTCCACGGGATGGAATTCTCTCCGTCAAAACATGAGTAGAAAACGTATGGTCCACGGATGGGCAAAATTACAATAGTGGTTATAAAACGCAACGACCTAAAAGATAAATGAGGTGTCTTAAGTGACCTGAACATCCTAATGACAAAAATCCTGTTCAAGAGCCGTTGTTTTGTGTTGCGCTGGGAGCGTGTCCACCTCATGGGTAAAGTTTTTTTTCTGGCTCTATCTGATCGTGCTGATTTGGGCGGACGCGACGGTCACCAGTCCGGCTGATCCCGATCTCTGGCATCGCCTTGCCCTCGGAGAAACTCTTTGGCAAACGGGCCATTTCCCTCCCGGCGATTATTTCAGTTATCTGGCTGATTATAAGACGATTGCCGATCATGAGTGGGGCAGTGCGGTCATTTTTTACGGCCTGTATAAGTGGGCTGGATTGGACATCTTTATTGCCGTGAAACTGGCCACGCTGACGGTAACGATGGCCCTGTTGGTCTGGGCCGGCTTGTACCATCGACGTCCTACGATCTTCACTGCCGCCTTTTACGCGCTGGTGCTCCTTGCTCTGCTGCCATCGTTCCAATCGGTCGTCCGATGCATGACGTTCTCCCATATTTTCTTCGCTCTCTGGCTCTACTGGTTCCAATGCGAACGCCATGGACGCCCCATCCCAACCTATCTTTACGTCGGGACGATGATCCTCTGGGCCAATCTCCATGGAGGCTTCGCCGTCGGATTGGTGTGGCTTGGCGTGGTGAGTATCGTGGAGATGATCTTTCAAGGGCTTTGGAAAAAATGGGCTATTCGGTTCGGGATCTGTTTGCTCGCCACCCTCATCAACCCATTTGGCGTAAAGCTTTGGCTCTCCACGGGGCGCGCGCTTGTAGCGCCCCGGCAGGACTTCGTTGAGTGGCACGCTGTCTCGTGGTGGTCAAATCCACTGGGAGTCTATCCCGGTTATAAATTTCTGATTCTCGGTCTGTTCATTGCATTGATCATCCAGACTTATCGGCGAGGCTGGGCGCAGATGGATCGACCGATCGTGATTCTCATTGGTATTTCCGCGGTGATATTTTTTTCCGCCCGCAACACCTCGCTTTTTGCTGCAGTTGTCGGTGCTTTGGCTCCCGGTCTCTTTGTCGAGGAGCCGGATGAACAAAATAGAGATCATCCTCTTCAACGCCTGGGATCCATGGCATTGGGTACAACGCTTCTTCTCATTCCTCTCTATTCGGCGTTGGTCATTTTGCCCGGGTCGGGATTGAACCTCGATTATCCGCACATCTCATCTCCAAGGGACGCCGTCGCCTATCTCCAGAAGCAAAATATCAGGGGAAACCTCCTTGTCCCTTTCAACTACGGCAGCTACGCGCTTTGGGAATTGCGCGGGCAAATGCGTGTCTCCATGGATGGCCGCTACGATCTCGTCTACCGCCCCGAAACCTATCGCCGGGTCGAAGACTTCTTCCTGGCCCGGGGGGATTGGCCAAGCCTCCTGACTTCGCCCGCACCCGATGCCATTCTTGTCCCCGAAGACGATTCCATTTACCCCAAGCTTCAAACGCAACCCGGCTGGAAAGAAGTCTACCACGACGATACCGATGCCGTTTTTGTTCCTCATTGAGGTAAAGCTATCCTTAGGTGATTCGGATCAACTGGTTCCTTGCAGGCTTGAGATGACAGAATAAGATTCATCACCCGATCCCATGGTGAATTTCCTCAAGGCTCTGCTGATCATAATCGCTGGTTGGTGCGTTTTTCTCCCCGTGCTTCACGGCGGCTGGATTTGGGACGACATCGTCTATATTCCGCAAAATCCCATGATGGCGGATCCGGCGCGGTTGTGGAAAATCTGGTTCCAGCCCGGAAGTTTCATCGAGTACTACCCGATCGAACAAACGGTTCAGTGGGCGCAATGGGAATTGTTTCACTACGATACGCTAGGCTACCACGTCACCAACATCGTTCTGCATCTGGTGTCAGCACTTCTGGTCTGGAAACTCTTGAGCAAATTGGGCCTGCGCCTGGCTTGGTTGGGCGGACTTATCTTTGCCATTCATCCCGCCATGGTCGAGTCGGTGGCGTGGATGTCGGAACTTAAGAACACACTTTCCCTGCCGCCGTTTCTATTGGCCGTCTGCGCTTATATCGACTACGACAATCGCGGGCGCAGGAGCGATTACTTTCTGGCCCTCGGCTTGTTCCTCGTGGCGATGCTTTGCAAAATCAGCATGGCGCTTTTTCCACTCGTGATTTTGCTCTACGCATGGTGGAAGAGGGATCGCATCGGATGGAGTGACCTGAAGGCTGCCGCGCCGTTTTTCATCATCTCGATGGTTCTGGGCATAACAACGATCCTGGCGGGAATTTGGTATCGACCGACACATCACATGCCGCCCGATCATGTCGAAGTCGGTGGCCTCCTGGCGCGACTCGACCTAATCGGCCTCCTAACCGTGTGGTATTTTTATCAAGTCATCTGTCCGGTCACCCACTCGTTTTTTTACCCGAAGTGGACGGTGAATCCGCCCTCACCCTGGCAGTTCCTACCTTGGCCTATCCTCGCTGGAATCATTTACGTGCTCTGGATCAAACGTTGCGATTGGGGACGTCATGCCTTGTTGGGGCTCGGATTTTTTCTCATCAACCTGGCGCCATTTCTAGGGTTGACCGCCCCGTCCTACATGGGCTTTACCTGGGCGATGGATCATTTTCTCTATCTTCCGATCATTGGATTGATCGGACTGGCCGTGGCTGGATTGGAGCAGATCGATCAACAGATTTCCCAAGTCGCACATCGCGGAGGCATCGCACTCATCGTCATTGTCATGGGGGGCCTTGCGATAACCAGCCACCGCTATGCCGGAACATTTGCCAACGAGGCAACGCTGTGGGCGCACACGGTGGAATGTGACCCCGGATCGGAAGTCGCCCAGGAAGATTTGGGCAGTGCCCTCGTTAAGGAAGGTCAATTCGAGAAGGCCATTGAGCATTTCAATCGTGCCTCGCAACTCAATCCGCGGGATGGTGAAGTCGAAAATAATCTCGGCCAGGCCCTGGCCCAATCCGGACGACTTTCCGAATCGATGGAGGCATTCAACGCCGCCCTTAAGATCAATGCCAACGATGCCGGTTCCCACGCGAACCGCGGGCATCTCTGGCAAATTATGGGCGATCACGATCAAGCCATCGCCGATCTGACCCGTGCGATCGAGCTTAATCCCGATCTGCCCCAGCCGTACATCAATCGAAGCGCGTCCCGGCAGATACGGGGCGACTGGGCGGGAGCTCTTTCCGACTTGCAACAATTCTGTCGACTCGCGCCCGGAAGCCCCAATACCGATTACGCTCATTTTTGGATATGGTTCATCCGCGTCCAGCACAACCAGCAAGATGTGGCGGACCGCGAACTTGCCGACGCCTTGAGCCAACACTGGAACGGTGCCTCCGGAGAATGGACCTCTCAAATTGCCCGCTTTCTTCTCGGACAAATCAACGAAAACCAATTTCTTGCTGCTGCCTCTGCCACCAATCCGGATCAGGACCGTGACCAGCATTGTGAAGCGTGGTACTACGCCGGAATGATGCGACTGCTCGCCGGAGACAAGGCCGTTGCGGTGGATGATTTTCGCAAATGTCTCGCGACCGGAGAGACGCAGTCTATGGCCTACGCGCTGGCGCAGGGTCAGTTAAATATGCTGAAGCCGCACTAGCGACCGCGATTTCTTGCGACGCGACTTGGAGGCCTGTTGTTGCCGATAGGCGAGGGGGCTCCGTCCAACCATGCGCCGGAATTGCTTGTTGAAATATTGCGGGTCCGGGATTCCGATCTGCTGGCCGATTTCCGCGACGGGCAGATCGCTGGAGACCAATAAGTGGCGGGCCAATTCGATTCGGCGCAGGAGCAGATAGTGCTGGAGGTTCATGCCGTAGCGACGGGCGAAAAGGCGCGCGACGTAATCGGCGCTCAGTCCGACCCCGGCGGCCAACTCGCCGATCAACATCGGTTTCGAGAGCGAGGTCTCGATGGCTCGCTCCAGCTTTTGGATGGCTTCCTCCATGAGGCTGGTGCGTTCCGGCATTTTGCCTTGGCGGCTTTGTACCTGAAGCCAAAGCAACAGTTCCTGCAGCGAGGCCGATGCCGCGCAGCCCGAGGGAGAATTGGCCTTGCCTCCGGCTTGTCGGGCGTGATCGATGGTGCGCCAGAAGCGTTCCCGCGCCGCGACGGTCTGCGGGCCGAGGCGGATATGCAGAGGGAGACGCAGGCTGGAGTCACGGGGGCTTTGGGTCGGAGGGATGAAGTGGATGCAGAGGTGGGTGCCGCTTTCCTTGAGGTCGTAGCGGGAGGGGACTTCGGGAGGTGAGATGGTGATGTCGCCGGGCTCGAGGCGGTAGCGGTGACGGGCGATCCAGAAGTTGCCGGAGTAGTCGTGGAGGTGGAGGGCGACCGAGGTGCCCTGGTAGGTGTTGTTGCAGCCGGGGACGGTCATGGGGAACCTGCCAGCGTTGCCGAGGGGCGGGAGATAGCGGAGGGGCCACTGGAGGCCGAGGGCGAATGGGAGCATTTTTCGTTTTTCCGGATTTCTACCAGTGATTCGGCGTAACTACCATTGAAAAAGAAGGATGTGGCATTCTAAAGTGGACGCCTGCCTACCACTAACCAACCAAAAAACATATGAGTACATCATCCACTGAAATCTCCGAATTCTTCCAAACCAACGGTTATTATCACGCGAAGGGCGTTTTTTTCCCGGCGGAAATCCGCGAGCTTGAAACTGATTTTGATCACATTGTCCATCAGCTCAAGGGCAGCGGGGAGGAAGTGGACGTGCGCTGGGGTGGGGCGGTTATGGACAAAATTGCGCCGAAGGATTCTTTCGTGGTCCATACGCACAATGTGCAGATTTATTCCGCCGCGTGGCTGCGTGCGATGATGCAGGCGCGCTTCCTGGAGCATGCGCAGGCGATCCTGGGGCCGAATGTGATTTTGCATCACTCCAAGCTTTTCCAGAAGCCGGCGGAGAAGGGGGCACCGTTTCCGATGCACCAGGACTGGAGCTATTTTCCCACCATCAAGGACACGATGATGGCGGGCATTATCCATGTTTCCAATGCGACGGATGAGATGGGCTGTCTGCGGGTTTATCCCGGTTCGCACAAGCTCGGGCGGGTGGCGGAGACCAATGGCCAGACCAGTGCCGAAGTCCTGACCGAATATCCGTTGGAGAAGGCGACGATCGTTGAGGCGGAGGCGGGCGATGTGCTGTTTTTCCATTACTGCACGCTGCATGGCTCGATGCCGAATCGGTCGCAGAAGACGCGGAAGACCGTTCTCGTCCAAATGCATAGCGGGGAGGACGTGGTTGAGGATGAGAATCGGCATCCGAATGCGCGGCTGGTGCTGTCCGGATGGAATTCTTACGCGAAGAGGAGCTTGGGGAACGAGAGCTGATGGGGAGGTTTCGCGCAACGATCGCGACGGGGCAGGGGACGGCAACTGTTAAGGCTCCCCTGCCTCCGGTAGCCGTCGCAGGCCCTTGCGACGGTCGGAAGGAGCTTGGGGAGAATAGGGGGCCTGCTATACGAATAAGGGATGAAAGTGTGCCTGCTCCCGTGGTTCAGCGTTGTCCTTATTTTTACATTACCGGTTTTCGGCGACGATACGACGGACATGTTAAGCAAGGCTCTTGATCTCGTTCGTCAGGTAGAAAACCCCACGGTGAAAGCCCCAACGGATGCCCAGCGAATCGACTTGCTCACCCAAGCGATTACCATGGCCCAGCAAGCGCCCAATCATCGCCTGAAGGGCCATCGTGTGCTGGCGATCCAGGCCATCCGCAGCGCCATTGCCGAGATCAGCGCAGGCGATCCGAACCACCAGGCAGCTACCTACCTTCACACGGCCGATACGGAACTGAGCACCTCGGTATCCCTTGACGGTTCGTCCCCATTATCGGCACCGGTCCAAGCCCCACCAACGCCGCCACTCTCCGCCGGGTCTCCGTCGGTCGCGGTCCCGGATCCAACCAGCACTGTTGCTGCCGTCGTGCCTCCGGATGTTACGCCGGATATGGAACAAGCCTTCCTGGCGAAGTATAAGGCTGCTTCAGAAAAACAAGATCCCGACGCGTTTTTTGCCCTGGTCGCCTTGGACTCCAACATGGATTCAAAAGCGAAAGACGCCCTGAAGGGGCTCATGACGCTCGGCTTCCTCCTGGATGCTTCGAACCTTAACCGCGAGTACTCGTTTGTCCCGGTACCGTCTGGACAGCCGGATGAGCCGACACAACTCGCGGGCAAAATGTATAACGATTACCCTCCAGCGAAAGTTGAGTTGAAAATTACTTTCAAAAAGAACGACCAAGCCTCTTCAAATGGGTTGGTTGCCCAAGGCCCCACGATCCTGCCCCTCTGCATTCAGGATCATCACCTCATGATTACCGGAGTGAAGGAAATACCAGGCGCCGTTCCGCCGCCTGCGGTGGATAAAGCAGCTAATTTTGGGGTCGAGCCCAATCTGCGTAAGGTTAATGACAAGACGACATGGGAGAATGGGAATGCGTTCACTTCCCTGAACGAATTCCTTTCCAGTCTCAAACAGCCCAGCGTCGAAATTCTGGCCTCCGGCGAATCGAAGTTCGAGTACTACGCCATTTGCCGGATCGCTCCCAATCTTTGCGTCTGGGCCGGTGGCGACAAGGTGGGAGAAAAGAATTATTCCTTTTATTTTCGAGCTACCGATTCAAACAAACAGGAGCTAAAAGGCTCCCAAAAATGGATTCGTCTGGCGGACGTACCCACCGACAACGGCCAGGCGCCTGATGTCCAGGGAACCGTGTTTTTTGTGCCGGACCATTATGCAGGCCCAGTAACCATCGATGCGCAATACTCGGACGGTGCGGGAAACAAGGCCTCCTCCGTTTCGCGAACCGTTGAGTGGAAGCCATGAGGATCGAGAATTGAAGACGGGAAATTTTTGACAGGATTAACAAGATTTACACGATTGGGAGAAAGGCAGGGAAGCATCACCAAATTTTCCAAATTAACGAAATTTTCTAAAAGGGCTGGGAGTTTTGGACAGGAGGGACATGAGGAGGGATGAGGGGAAACAGGACAGCACTGCTACAGGGAGAAAAGTGGACCGACCCCCTACTTAAGGTTTTGATGGCTTGCATCGATGGTGCGGTTTCAGGTTTCGCGTAACGACGCAATGATCGCAACGGGGAAGGGGATGGCAGTCGCTGAGGCTCCCCTGCCTCCGAGGTAGCCACCGCTGTCCCTAACGGCGGTCTATGACCGTCGTGCCGCGTAGCCGCGCTCGTGAGAGCGTGGTCGTCTCGGTGGTAGCCGTCGACCTCCGGGCGACGGTCGGAGGGCTGACCCGCGCTCGGAGATCGCGGGCTACCTCTAAAGCCGAAGCCAGCTTCGAGGAATTCAATCCAAGAGAGTAACGATCCAAAATTGAGGCCGAAAATGTATCTGCCCCTTTTTCAAGCTGCCCATCGGTCTTGGTTTTGTGCAAAGTCAGTCTTATGATGAAGTCTGCTCGAGCCGTGCTTTTATGGATTCTATGTCTTGGGTTGGTTGCCGGGTTTGGTTCCCCGCTCGCAGCTGATAGCACCCAACCAGACAGAGTTGAAATCACACTTCACCTGAAGCGGGGAGATTTTATCGTTCATCGCTACGTTCCGGGAGATCCGAAGTTTGCGCAGCATCCGTTGGCGGTCATCATTTTTGGCTCCGGTGATGGTGGATTCGATGGATGGGAGGACCGGGTTTGCCATGCACTTCAAGCTGCGGGTTATGAAATGCTTGGGTTCGATTGCGCGCTCTATGCGAAGACCGATTTTGACCTGGAGACGTTGCAAGCCGATACAAACACGATCGCGCAGAACTCACTGGCGAGTTACGGCGATCATCCCCCGCCTTTGATCGATGGGGGATGGTCGATGGGTGCCGAGTTAGCGGTTCCGGCGGCGGGCGGCCCCCATCCTCCGACGGGACTTGTGGGGTTGCTTCTCATTTCACCTGGAGATCGTGGACGCTACGGTTTGCGCGACGCCGACAGGTGGGATGTATCACCAACGGGCCCGGGAACTTTTGGGTTGAAGGATTTTGCTCATAACTTGGGTAAACTTCATGTTGCGCAGTGGGACGGGAATCTTGATCTTCTTGGTTCAAAAGACTGGCTCTCGTTTCTGACCGCCCCTCATAAGGCGTATGACTTTTCATGGGGTATGCACGATTACGACGGAGCGAGCGACCATTTTTTGAGTCTCCTTAAGGATAGTCTTCAGTGGGTGCTATCCCTTGACGGAAAGGCAGAAGTGGTCAAGAAAAGCTGACTTTCTCCTTTTGCCTGCGCCTTGAGCTCAGGATGACGGCGTTTTTAAAATCGAGAGTTTTGCGCAGGTTTCCGAAGAGGGTTGGGAAACGAGAGCTGGTGGGGGAGGGTTTCGCGCAACGACGCAACGGACGCAACGGGGGGAGGGGATGAGGTGGGTTTTCCTCATTATCCCTTCGGAGACCTCTGCAAAAGTCTCGTTCGGGCAAAAAAGACACTGGGAGACTAGAGGGCCCGGAGGGCCCAAGGGAAATTAGCCGGTGGTGCCAACCACCGGATTATCATGGTTTAAAGAACCTGCCCCAGCGGGGTAGTGGAAGATTTTTTTGCTTCTCAAAATCACGCTTGTCCATCGCCTCCTCCGGGGCGAATTTCTTTTCGACGGCTTACCGGTGGTTGGCACCACCGGCTAATTTCCGTGCGACCCTCCGGGGCAGGGAAAACGCAGATCAAGGATCATAAGGTGACTTTCGCAGAGGTCTCCGAAGGGATGGCAGGATGGGTCGAACGGAGGAACGCTTAGCTGTCCAGTGAGGCCATGCGGCGCATTTCCTTGTCGTGGCGGCCTTGTTTCAGGCGACGAACCAGGAGGAGCACTTGGGCGAGCGCCAAGAGCACCAGAACGCAGGCGGTGACGCCGATCCAGAAGGAGGACCAGTCGAGGCCGGGGGAGGGAGCGGGGGCGAGAGGGATCGCTTCCTGCGCGCTTCGCGCGCCCAGGCAACAAGTAGCCCGGGCCACCCGAACTGAACTGTCGCTCGGAGATCGACGGCTACCACGGAGGGAAGACATCCGCCGCTAGGGACAGCGGCGGCTACCACTGAGGTACGACGGTTACCTCGGAGGGAAGGCACCGCCACCCAGCGTGTGGCGGCTACCAACGGAAGGTGCGACGGCTACCACGGATGGAAGGCTCCGCTGATATGGACATCGGAGGTTACCGGAAATAGGGGATGGGGAGATTGATGGACGCATTGCGATCTGCACGAGTCGTCGGGCATGGCCTTTGTTTTTGAGTGGGACGGTGGAGTTGTCTATAACTTAAGATGCTTATATTCAAATGCTTGCATGATACGTAGATGAGGTGGCATGTCGTATGCCGCTTAAAGTTACAGAGATTGGAAGGATGAAAGTTCCGACCAATTGAAGGCCCGATTTAGATTCGGGCTGAGAAAGGAAAACATGAAAGCATATCTTTTGGTTGCGGCAGCCATACCGCTTTTGCTGACGGGGTGTGTGTCTAGCGGTTATGTGGGTGATGATTATTATCCTGGGACGTATTATGGATCGGACTATTACGATGGCCCTTATTACGGTTACGGCGGCCCCATCGTTGGGGTGAACTACTATGGAGGTGGCGGTTATTACTCCCATAATTATCACCACTACGATACGAGCTATCACCATGCGTATGCGAGTAACGGTCGTGGGAGTTATCACACAGGCACGCGTTATGCGAGTGCCGGCGGGAGTCATGCCTCGGGCTCAAGTCACAGGGCTAATGTCTCGTCGGGATCGTTTCATACCCATTGATGGGTGAGAGGAAAGGAAACGAAAGGCGCCCGTCGCAAGGAGTGCGACGGGTATGACGGAGAATGGGGCAGGACGGAGGGTGCTCCTGCAGAGGTGGGGAGGATATTTGAGCTAGCCTTGCCCGGAGGGAGAAATATTCTCGCGCGAATCGATGGTATTGAGGCCCATCCGCAATCTTTGGGATTTGTTGATGAAGTCGTCCTTGATGTCCTCGGCGTCGAACTTTCGGAGCTGAAACATGACTTCTGCGAGGAGATCGGTCAGTTCTTCGCGGCTCATGCCGCTCAATTTGAATTTATTCATCACCGGTCACCTGTTCGGCCTCATCTTCACCCGAGCCTGGCGCCCTGAGAGGGCGTTTGGGGATGGGGCCGGTTTTTCTGACGTAATCCTGACGAATGCTTTCGGCATCGCGCAATCGGCTTTCCCTGGTGCCTAGCGGCAGGATGTTATGATTTTCGTGAGGGGAGGGCATTGCGGTCATAATTTGAGAGGTAAATCGGTTTAGGTCTCACATCAGGATGTGAATGATCAGCAAAAACCGTTCCCGTCGTGGGAAGTGCCCGGGCAAAGCTGTGAAATGGGGCTAGTTGAGCTGATTTTCAGAGGTAAGAGGACGGCTTACACGGAGGACTGGAGAGGGGAAGAAGAGGACGGATTGGGCGTTTTGCCTCTGGAATGGGCTGTTTTCGTGCGAAATTCGGCTATTTTTCGACATGTATTCATGTCTTTCGTGGTTTCGTGTTCAGCAATTCCGCGAGTTTGACGCGAAATCGCATTATTTTTTGAAAAAAGATTTTTGGCGGTTTTACCTCTGAAAAAGGGCCTCAAAATTAGTTTCGGACAAAAAAATCTGCAGAAATAATGCAAAATACTATTGACCCCTGCTGCGGATTTGATAGGTTGTGCCTCCCGGAAATCCGGGGAGATGGTGCAGTTTGAGACTTCAGATTTGGTCGCGGCGCTGATTTAAGCGAAGCAAAAATGGCCAATCTTGTCTCCGGTATCATCCGTTAGTCAGAATTCTTTCGGTTAAAAACGAAGAAGACAGACAGCGGGTGAAGCGTCGTCGGATGATGTGAAAACATTGTTACGATGGCGAGTCGGTTCTTCGGAACCGGACCACTGCACTGTTTATTGATCTTTGAATACTTTACTGGAACCGAGAAGCGCAACGATGTTAGCCGCGCTAGACATCTCGGTAGAGACAACCTAAGTAAGAAGTACAGCGAATAGATTGAATTGTGCGGAACGTTGAGTTTCTTTCTAACGTGGATGAAGACTGGCGCAAGCCAGTACTCACATCAGTTAGTTCTCAAAGTTTTTGACCGATAAGGTCAGAAGAATCAGCAGCCTCCTAGCCGAGGTTACGCTGACTTACTTTTTGATTATGATGAAGTCCTTCAGCAATGAAGTGCTTCAATTAACGGAGAGTTTGATTCTGGCTCAGAACGAACGCTGGCGGCGTGGATAAGACATGCAAGTCGAACGCTACTTATTTTGTTAGCAATAACGAAGTAAGTGGAGTGGCGAAAGGGTGCGTAACACGTGGGAATTTACCAAGAAGTGGGGAATAGCTCGACGAAAGTCGAATTAATACCGCATACGATCGAGAGATCAAAGCCGGGGACCGCAAGGCCTGGCGCTTTTTGAGAAGCCCGCGGCCCATCAGCTAGTTGGCGAGGTAAAAGCTCACCAAGGCTATGACGGGTAGCTGGTCTGAGAGGACGACCAGCCACACTGGAACTGAGACACGGTCCAGACACCTACGGGTGGCAGCAGTCGAGAATTTTTCACAATGGACGAAAGTCTGATGGAGCGACGCCGCGTGGAGGATGAAGGTTTTCGGATTGTAAACTCCTGTCACTGCAGAACAAGGGTGCATCTATGAATAGTAGGTGCATTTGATGGTATGCGGAGAGGAAGGGACGGCTAACTCTGTGCCAGCAGCCGCGGTAAGACAGAGGTCCCGAGCGTTGTTCGGATTCATTGGGCGTAAAGGGTGTGTAGGAGGCTAGGTAAGTCAGGTGTGAAATCTCAGAGCTTAACTCTGAAACTGCGCTTGATACTGCTTGGCTAGAGGATCGGAGGGGGTATCGGAATTTATGGTGTAGCAGTGAAATGCGTAGATATCATAAGGAACACCGGTGGCGAAGGCGGATACCTGGAAGATTCCTGACTCTGAAACACGAAAGCCAGGGGAGCAAACGGGATTAGATACCCCGGTAGTCCTGGCCGTAAACGGTGTGCATTGGGCGTATGCGGATTCGACCCCGTATGTGTCGTAGATAACTCATTAAATGCACCGCCTGGGAAGTACGGTCGCAAGATTAAAACTCAAAGAAATTGACGGGGGCCCGCACAAGCGGTGGAGTATGTGGCTTAATTCGATGCAACGCGAAGAACCTTACCTGGCCTTGACATGCTAGTAGTAGAACCCAGAAACGGGGACGAGGTAGCAATACCAGCTAGCACAGGTGCTGCATGGCTGTCGTCAGCTCGTGTCGTGAGATGTTGGGTTAAGTCCCGCAACGAGCGCAACCCCTATGATTAGTTGCCCAGCAATGGACCCTCTAGTCAGACTGCTCTGTGAAACGGAGAGGAAGGTGGGGATGACGTCAAGTCAGGATGGCCCTTACGGCCAGGGCTGCACACGTACTACAATGCTCAGTACAGAATGAACCGAAACCGCAAGGTGGAGGCAATCCCTAAAACTGAGCCCAGTTCGGATTGAGGGCTGCAACTCGCCCTCATGAAGTTGGAATCGCTAGTAATGGCGCATCAGCTACGGCGCCGTGAATACGTTCCCGGGCCTTGTACACACCGCCCGTCACATCATGAAAGCCTGTTGTACCCGAAGTGGCCTCGTGTCCCTAAGGTATGGCCGGTGATTGGGATGAAGTCGTAACAAGGTAGCCGTAGGGGAACCTGCGGCTGGATCACCTCCTTTCTAAGGAGCAGTGCTCGCACTTTCTACACACTTACCTCTTCGGAGGAAAAAGAAGAAGATAGCTGCAGCGCTAGGTCGAACTCTAAATCGGATCGCAAGATTCGACACGGGTTCAAACCCTTCGGACTCGAAAGAGTCCAAGGTACTCAACGTTACGCACAATTCAGTCTCGAATTTGCTGACTTTTATCGGCAATGTCTCGGAGTTCCGCTGCGGCGGGATTCCATCCAGTAAACTTTCAAGACAGCGGCGATTCGTCGTCGACTTGTTCTTTGTGAATATTATTTTGGAAGAAAGAGAAAGACGGGGCGTCATCCTTGACCTCCTCCTGGTAAAGACATAATTTTGTCAGCTAAGGGGACATAGCTCAGTTGGTAGAGCGGTAGCTTTGCAAGCTATAGGTCAGGGGTTCGAATCCCCTTGTCTCCACTCCCTTAGGGGAGAGCGGTAGGCTTCAAAAGCTTTTAGTACACCAGGGCCTGTAGCTCAGTTGGTTAGAGCATGCGCTTGATAAGCGCAGGGTCACTGGTTCGAGCCCAGTCAGGCCCACGTCTCCAGGGTTTCTTCCAAAAATATTAGAATTTCGTCTTTGGCTGGCGGCAATGCCCGGCACCGAAGACAACCTGCGCAAGCAGTCGAGTTCTTTGAAAATTATAGGTAAAGTAAATTAACTGAGTCTTTTAGTGGGTCATCGGCTAGTAACTGGTGACTCGTCAAAAGCTCGGGTAGATACAACTTTAGAAAGCTGAGGATCTGAAAGCGCCGGGAACAAGTTTCCTGGCAAAAGTAAGAGAACAATTGATCAAGCTACAAAGAGCGTATGATGAATGCCTTGGCACCAAGAGGCGATGAAGGACGTGGAAAACTGCGATAAGCTTCGGGGAGTGGTAAGCACACTGTAATCCGAAGATTTCCGAATGGAGTAATCCCATGCCATTAATCTGGTATGACTCCTGTGTGAATACATAGCACAGGTAGAGCAACACCCGGTGAAGTGAAACATCTCAGTAACCGGAGGAAAAGAAAGAGAATCGATTCCGTCAGTAGTGGCGAGCGAAAGCGGAACAGCCCAAACCAGAGTGCTTGCACTCTGGGGTTATAGGGCCACGATATGGTATTGTGAACGTTAGAGGAAGCGGATGGAAAGTCGCTCCAAAGAAGGTGAGAGACCTGTACTCGACAACCGACACAAACCTAGTGGTACCCTGAGTAACGCGATGCACGTGAAACTTCGCGTGAAGTGAGACCGACCACGGTCTAAGGCTAAATACTCCTTGGTGACCGATAGTGAACAAGTACCGCGAGGGAAAGGTGAAAAGTACCGCTGTGAGCGGAGTGAAATAGTACCTGCAATCATATGCTTACAAGGTGTTAAAGCCCGCAAGGGTGATAGCGTGCCTTTTGCTTAATGAGTCTGCGAGTTACTGTCAGTGGCAAGTCTAAGCACCTATGGTGTGGAGGCGTAGCGAAAGCGAGTCCGAAATGGGCGATTAAGCCGCTGGTAGTAGACCCGAAGCGGAGGTGATCTACTCATGGCCAGGTTGAAGGTTGCTTAACCGCAACTGGAGGACCGAACAGGTGAATGTTGAAAAATTCTCTGATGAGCTGTGAGTAGGAGCGAAAGACTAATCAAACCCCGTGATAGCTGGTTCTCTCCGAAATAGCTTGAGGGCTAGCCTCGTACGCTGACCTGTGGAGGTAAAGCACTGGATGGACTATGGCCCCTAACGGGGTACTGAATCCAACCAAACTCTGAATGCCACAGGGCGCAGTACGGGAGTCAGACAGTGGGGGATAAGCTTCATTGTCGAAAGGGAAACAGCCCAGACCGCCAGCTAAGGTGCCTAAATACTGCTTAGTGGAAAGGATGTTAGGTTTCTATAACAGTGAGGATGTTGGCTTAGAGGCAGCCATCATTTAAACAGTGCGTAATAGCTGACTCATCGAGAGACTTGGCGCCGAAAATGATTGGCGATCAAGCAGTATACCGAAGCTGCGGATACACAGAGATTTCGATTTCTGTGCATGGTAGGAGAGCGTTCTTGGTGCTGTGAAGCGGTAGGGAAACCATCCGTGGAGCGCCCAGAAGTGAGGATGCAGACATGAGTAGCGATAAGACAGGTTAAATTCCTGTCCGCCGTAAACCCAAGGGTTCCTGGGGAAGGTTCGTCCTCCCAGGGTTAGTCGGGATCTAAGTCGAGGCCGTAAGGCGTAGGCGATGACTAGCAGGTTCAATATTCCTGCACCACCGACATTTAAACAGAGTACGCAAGTCCAGAGACAGTCCAGGTGTTGATTATCCTGGTCCCGCAAGGGGACGTGAGGGCGCAAGCTCAAGCGGATCTGTTGACGGATTTGCCGAGAAAAGCTCTGATGTATACTAAGGTGCCCGTACCGTAAACCGACACAGGTGGGTGAGTAGAATATACTAAGGCGCGTGAGTGAAATCTCTTGAAGGAACTCGGCAAGTTAGCCCCGTAACTTCGGAAGAAGGGGCGCCCACGCAAGTGGGTTGCAATAAAATGAGTCAACCGACTGTTTAACAAAAACACAGCTCTCTGCTAAGTCGCAAGACGACGTATAGGGAGTGACACGTGACCAATGCGGAAAGATTACGGTAAGGGGTCAGCCGCAAGGCGAAGCTCTGAGCCCAAGTCCCCGTGAATGTCGGCCGTAACTATAACGGTCCTAAGGTAGCGAAATTCCTTGTCGGGTAAGTTCCGACCTGCACGAATCGTGTAACGAGTTGACTGCTGTCTCCAAGAGAAGCTCAGCGAAGTTGTAGTGGCGGTGAAGATGCCGCCTACCCGCAGCAGGACGGAAAGACCCCGTGCACCTTTACTGTATGCTGTTACTGGATTTTTACTCGGGATACTTAGCGTAAGTGGGAGACTTTGAAGGGCGGATTTCGGTTCGCCCTGAGTCGACGATGAAACACCACCTTTTCTGCGTGAAGATTCTAACCCCTCGCCCTGAAGCGGGCAGGGGGACAATGGCAGCGGGTCAGTTTGACTGGGGCGGTTTCCTCCCAAAGAGTAACGGAGGAGTGCTAAGGTTCCCTCAGCCTGGTTGGCAATCAGGCGTCGAGCATATGGGTAGATGGGAGCTTAACTGTGAGACATACACGTCGAACAGATACGAAAGTAGGCCCAAGTGATCCGGTGGTAGAATGTGGAATTGCCATCGCTCAACGGACAAAAGGTACGCCGGGGATAACAGGCTTATCGCTTCCAAGAGTTCATATCGACGAAGCGGTTTGGCACCTCGATGTCGGCTCATCGCATCCTGGGGCTGGAGAAGGTCCCAAGGGTCCGGCTGTTCGCCGGTTAAAGCGGTACGCGAGCTGGGTTCAGAACGTCGTGAGACAGTTCGGTCCTTATCCGCTGTGGGCGCAGGAGATTTGAGGGGTTCATTCTTTAGTACGAGAGGACCGAGAATGACGAACCTCTGGTGTTCCGGTTGTCGTGTCAACGGCAGCGCCGGGTAGCTATGTTCGGAAAGGATAAGCGCTGAAAGCATCTAAGCGCCAAGCCTATCCCAAGATTATATCTCCCAATTAAGGTCCAGGTAGACCACCTGGTTGATAGGACGCAAGTGTATACGTAGTAATACGAGAGCTAAGCGTTACTAATTACCTGATTGGCTTGATCTTGCCCGGCCCAAGTTTGTTTCCTCTTTCGAGAGGGACCAGACACTGGGCTGGGAATAACAAGATCGTTTACTTCAGCATCAAGAAGTATCTATTTTTCGAGTCGTACGTTTTTTATAAATAACGGCCCTTTACCTATAATTTTCAGAGAACAACTTGTTCTTTGAAACCGATCGATTTCGACGCCAGACACCCTGGGGAAATCAGTAATTAAAATTACTGCCCTCCGTAGGAGTCTGGTGACCTTAGAAGCTTGGCCCCACCCGTTCCCATACCGAACACGGAAGTGAAACGAGCGTTCGCCGATGGTAGTGCATCTCTAGGTTGTGCGAGAGTAGGTCGTTGCCAGTACCATGAACCCCGAGGAAGGAAACTTTCTCGGGGTTCTTTTTTTTTGCAGATATTATAGTCAGCTATTTCGACCGGTCGGTTGAAATTGCCCCTTTTGGCGAATGTAGTCAAGGTAGCCGCGAACATTTTTGTATGGCTTAAAATGTTCGTCTTCTATGCGGCGGTACCAGCCTCGAGGATTCCATCGATGGCCATAACCAAGATCGTCGAGAAAACTGTACCAATTGCGAAAGCCACGCTCAGCTTCAAAAAAGAAAAGCCAAGGGCGTTCCTAAACACGCACGCGTGACGGAGTTTTGGAACGAGAGGAATGGGGCGGCCCGGAGGCTGCCCCTCCAGGGAGGGACCGCCGCCCGGCGTGCGGCGGCTACCACGGATTTACTCCTCGTTGAGGCGGTTGATCAGCTGGCGGAGAAATCCGTAGTGGATGCGGTTGAAGGTGAGGCAGAGACGAGGTAGGGCGGCGATGTCCGGTTCGTTGGCTTCCTCGGGGAGGGCGTCGCGCTGGAACATTTCGCCGGCGGGTTTGATGATGCTGAGGAATTCCCGGCGCAGCTTTTCCAGCTTGGAGTCGCTGAGGGCGCGCTGGAGTCGGATGACGAGATAGGCCCCGACAAAGCGGTAGGAATGGAAGTTACGATAGTAGCGCAAGATTTCGTCGCGGGCCTCCTCGACGTTGTCAGTGAGCTTGAAGAGATCGAGATCCTCGGCAGAGATCAACTTGTGGGTCATGAGGTGTTCGCAGATGTACTGGATAAAATGTTTCCAGAACGTGCCGCCCGGTTCGTCGATCAACACCATGGGGATGAGGCGTGCCTTGCCGGTCTGGAGCAGCGTGATCACTTCCATGGCCTCGTCGAGCGTGCCGAAGCCGCCGGGGAAAGCCGTCACCGCGCTGGCTTCGCGCAGGAAGGTCAGCTTGCGGGTGAAGAAGTAGCGGAAGGAGATGAGCTTGGGATCGTGATCGATGACTTCGTTGGCGTGTTGCTCGAAGGGCAACATGATGTTGAGGCCGAAACTCTTTGCGGCGCCTGCTCCACGCTGCGCTGCGCCCATAATACCTTGGCCTGCGCCGGTGATCGTCATGTAACCGGAATCGGTCATCAAGCGGGCGAATTCGGTTGCGCATTTGTAAACGGTGGCGGATGGAGGGATGCGGGCCGATCCGAAGACGCAGACTTTCTTGATATTGCGATAAGGCGCGAAGACTTTTTGGGCATACCGTAATTCCGCAAGCGACCGCTTGAAGAGGACCATGTCGCTGGAGGTGGGGTCCTGCTGCGAGAGCCTGTACAGCGACGCGATCATCTCGGCGAAATCGTGGGAGAATTCTGGTATCTTCCACTTGGCGACGAGTTCGAGGATGTCCTCGTTGACTGAGGCGTTCTCGGTGAGCTTGCGACTGGTTTTTCTTCGATTCATGTAAAGATCAAGGTTTTCACCAGCCCTCAAGCTGGCAAGCTTCAGGTTGAATGGCAAAGCTTCTCGATCTTCTCAATGAACGCGTCGTCCTCGGTGACGGCGCGACGGGTACCTATCTTTATGAACTGGGAGTGCCGCTGAATCACTGCCTGGAGGAGTTGAACGTGACTCGTCCGGAGTTGCTGACGCGCGTTTATCAGGAGTACGCCGATGCGGGCGCGCAGGTGATCGAGACGAATAGTTTTGGCGCGAATCGTCTTCGATTGGCGCGCTTTGGGCTGGAGCATCAGGTCAGCGAAATCAATTGGCGCGCGGCTCAGGTGGCGAAGCAGGCGCTCAAGGGGCGCGACGTCTATATTGGCGGATCGGTTGGCCCGCTTTCCTTACGCCCTGCGGACGGAGAGATTTCGACCGATGACCGCAAGGCGCTTTTTCGCGAGCAGATCGGCGCGTTGCTCGATGGTGGTTGCGATTTGATTTTTCTGGAGACGTTCACAGCGTTGGATGAGTTGCTTCTCGCTCTCAACGTTTTTCAGAACCTGACCAA
>JABDHJ010000004.1 GCA_013285645.1 Verrucomicrobiota bacterium
CGGTCCTCTTCCGCCTTCTGATCGCCATCGCCTTGCGCTGGGGACTCAATCCCAACGATCTCAAGCTCATCACCGCGCTTTTTGTCTTCGCCGCGCTGGTCCTTCCGGGATTCTTTGCCCGGCTGAACCGGAAAAAATTTGCCACCGTATGAATGCCATGTTGAAACTCAAGGGGCTCCGTAAAACATTCAACCCCGGCACGATCAACGAGGTCCGATCTCTCCAGGGCGTCGATCTGACCATCGAGCAAGGATCCTTTGTCGTAGTGCTGGGCACGAATGGCTCAGGCAAGTCGACGCTGCTCAATGCCGTGTCCGGATCGTTTATCGTGGACGAAGGCAGCATCGAACTGGCTGGCAAGGACGTCACGCACTGGCCGGAGCATCGCCGGGCCAAGTTGATCGGCCGCGTTTTCCAGAATCCTTTCAGTGGCACGGCTCCGAATATGTCCATCGCGGAGAATTTTGCACTCGCCATTCAACGCGGAAAGCGGCGCGGCCTCGGCTGGGCGCTTTCCCGCAAATTGATGGAACCTCTCCGGGAACGCATCGCCAGCCTGAAGATGGGACTGGAGAACCGCCTCGACAATTCCATCGGCTCGCTTTCCGGCGGTCAGCGCCAGGCGTTGACTTTGCTGATGGCCTCCTGGCTCAAGCCCTCTCTTCTTCTCCTCGACGAACATACGGCCGCGCTCGATCCCAAAAGTGCGGAGCAGGTCATTGCCCTGACCAGCGAAGTGATCCAGCGCGACCGCTTGACTACATTGATGGTGACCCACTCCATGCAACAGGCGGTCAATCTTGGCGACCGCATTATCATGATGAACAAGGGCCGGATTTTCCACGATTTCCGCGGCGCAGAGAAACGCCATTTTCGACCCGAGGACCTCGTGGATCGTTTCGCGGAAATCCGCCGCCGCGAGCAACTCGATGAAACGGCCGCGAATATGCTCCGCCACGCCTACGTCTGATTCTTCCACTTTGGTGGAGGGCTTTCGCAGTTTTTCAATGGTCTTCTGAATTGCTTGCCCTTGACACCATTGTGGTGGTTGCCGCATTTTCCAATTTTGGATGGTGCATTGTAAAAGCGGAGAAGTGCTTCGTCGCAATTATACTACGCACGGTTAATCCTGCTCAGCCTAGCTAAGAAGGGGCCTGACTTATGAACGCTCAATCCGTTGCCATGGAAATGGTCGCCTACCTTGCGGCAGCAGTAGTGGCTGTTCCCATCGCGCATCGATTAGGACTGGGATCGATCCTGGGCTACCTCCTGGCTGGCGTCCTTGTGGGACCATTCGTTCTTGGCTGGGTGGGACATTTTTCCTCCGATGTGATGAACGTGTCCGAATTCGGAGTCATCATGATGCTCTTTCTTGTGGGGCTGGAGCTTGAACCGCAAAAGCTCTGGAAGATGCGAGGCACGGTAGTGGGGCTCGGCGGTCTGCAGGTGATCGTCACAGCCATCGCCTTGGCGCTGCCGGTCATGCTCCTCGGGTTGAGCTTTTCAAGTGCCTTGGCTGCCGGACTGATCCTGTCTCTTTCCTCAACCGCCGTTGTCCTTCCTTCCCTTCAGGAACGAAACCTTACCCAGACCAAGGGCGGACGCGCTGCCTTTGGTGTTCTGCTTTCACAGGACCTCGCGGTCATCCCTATCCTGGCATTGCTCCCTTTTCTGGCGCCGGGACATCTCCATCTAAACGCTTCCCAACTTGCGACCGATCCCCTGGCGGCGCTCCCGCCTGTCCACCGGACCCTGCTTGTGGTGGGGGCTGTGCTTGGAATTATTCTGGCCGGTCGCTTCATCGTGCGTCCCTTTTTTCGCATCATCGCCACCACTCATCTCCAGGAACTTTTCACCGCCTCAGCCCTGTTGATCGTCATTGGCATCGTCCTGCTGATGGACAAGGTCGGCCTCGATCCAGCGTTGGGGGCCTTCCTCGGTGGAGTGGTCCTGGCGGACAGCGAGTTCCGGCACCAGATTGAAGCCGACATCGGCCCTTTCAAGGGACTGCTTCTGGGCATCTTCTTCGTGGCCGTGGGTGCCAGCATCAATTTCACCTACTTCATCAGTCAACCGGTTTTGGTCGCCAGTATTGTCCTTGGACTCATTGTCATCAAATTCTCCGTCCTTTGGGTTCTGGCCCGGATCTTTGGCTTTGATCGAAGCTCCTCGTTTCTATTTTCCTTTGCCCTGGCTCAAGGCGACGAGTTCGCCTTCGTTCTTCTTCCTTCGTCAGCGACGCTGGGAGTCCTCTCGCTTGTCTGGTCCAATATCTTTGTTCTGGCGGTCGCCATCAGCATGGCACTGACTCCCTTCCTACTCATGATCGACGAGAAGCTCGTTCAGCCGCGTTTTGTTCGACCCAAGGCCAAGCGGGAGGCCGATGTTATCACCGAGACCACGGACATCCTGCTCATCGGTTTCGGAAGATTCGGAAATATCGTGGGACGCTTTCTCAAGGCCAATGGAATTCCCACCACCCTTCTTGATTTCGATGCCGAACAAATCGACATCCTGAGGAAGCTGGGTCTCAAGTCCTATTATGGCGATGCCACCCGGCTGGAAATCCTCCGCACCGCCGGAGCAGAGCGAGCCAAATTGATCCTCATCATGATCGACAGTGAGGAGGCAACTTTGCGCATCGTGGACCTGGTTCAAAAATATTTCCCCCAAGCCAAAATACTCGCCCGCGCCAAGGACCGGTCACATGCCTACCGGCTTATCAACAAGGGTGTCGCGCATTTTTATCATGAAGTGGAAGGAAGCGCGTTACAGCTTTCCATCGGAACGCTTGAAGAATTGGGGTACACTGCCGAGCGAGCACGGGAGATCGCAAATATTTTTGAACAGTACGAGCACAAATCAATTCGTGAACTCGCCAACTTCCAGGTGCGCGATGAAGGCTATTTTCGGCGTGCCCGTGAACAAATCGCCATCCTGGAACGAGCCGTTTCTAACCTGCCGGTGATCCCGCCGAAATAATTTGTATTTCTGTGAGGATAACCTCTTCATTTCCAGCTTGGTATCGTCACACGATTGTAAGTTAGCGAGGTCTTGCTTTTCCATGGTTGGGTGCCAACTCTGTTCGCCACTCAACGCCCATGACGAATTCAGCCTCCGTATCGATACCATCCCCAGACGTCGGGACGCCTTCGGCACCGACCCAATCGCAGGGCCGTGACTTGCTTCTCGGCATCGTCTTCATCGTCGTCGCCTTTTTCTGCGTGGCCGTGATGAGCTCCTTCGGCAAAGCGGCGTCGCAAGTGCCGACTGGTCCGCTGGTCTTCTTCCAAAACGGGATCAGTCTTCTTCTCTTCCTGCCTTTTGTACTGCGCGGCGGCAAAGCGGAAATCGTGACCAAGAGGCTTCCTCTCCACATCGTCCGGGCTCTCTCCGGGTTGCTCTCTCAGGCGCTCTTTTTCATCGCGGTGAAAAGCATCGCGCTGGTCGATGCGGTACTCCTGGCCAACGCCGCGCCGCTCTTCATTCCGATCGTCGCCCTAGTCTGGATGCGCACGCCGATCCGGCTCGCTGTTGCGCTCAGTCTTCTCGGCGGTTTTCTTGGCGTCGTTTTAATCCTGAAGCCAAGTGCGGAGTTGCTGCAGAATCCCGCCGCGCTCATCGCCCTTAGCGCCGCCGCCTTCTCGGCGGTCGCCCTCGTCAGCGTGAACCGGCTATCGACCACGGAAAAATCCGACACCATCCTCTTCTACTATTTTCTCATCTCGACGCTGGCGACTCTCCCATTCGCCTACGCACAGTGGCAGACCCCACACGGGATGGAATGGCTCTATCTGTTCGGCGTCGGGGTGTTCATGGCGCTGTCCCAGCTTTTCATCATTCTCGCTTACCGCCATGCGACGGCGGCGCAGATCGCCCCGTTCAATTACTCGGTCGTGATCTTCTCCGGGCTCATCGGCTGGATCGTCTGGAACGACGCGCTCGATTGGGTCTCGCTTCTTGGCATCGTGCTCGTTTGCGCGGGCGGCATCTGCAGCATTCTCCTCAACGCATCCGCGCAAAAGCATGCCTTCGTCCTATCGCACGGACACAACGCCCAGAGCGCTCCCCGGCCATCTTTATGAGCGTATCCTGCCTCGAACCTGTCTGTGTCTTGCGCAACGATGCCATCGTGGGTGAATCACCGGTCTGGTGCGCCGCCACAAAAGTCCTTTATTGGGTCGATATCCGCAGGCAAAAAGTCCAGCGCTTTGACCCGGCAACCGGCATCAATGAGTTCGTCAAAATCGATGACATCGTGACCTCGGTCAACCGGCGGAAGAACGGCGGCGCCATCCTGACATTGCGCAATGAATTCGCCTTCTTCGACTGGGAATCGGGTGCCGTCACCCGCCTGGGCAATCCCGAACCGGACCGGACCGGTAACCGCTTCAACGAGGCCCGGTGTGATGCCCGGGGCCGTTTGTGGGCGGGGACCATGGGAGATCGCGACTGGCAAGCTCCGACCGGTGCACTTTATCGTTTTCAAGGTGAGGGGCCAGCGACACTAGAGCGCGACACGGTCATCGGAGCCAACGGCACCGCCTGGAGTCCCGACAGCCGGACCATGTATCATACGGAAAGTTTTCGGTATGCCATCTTCGCCTACGACTTCGATCTCGAACGGGGCGAAATCGCCAACCGGCGGGTCTTCCTTCAACTCGATCCCGATGGCGGAGAATTTCCCGACGGCATGACCGTCGATGCCGAAGGCTTTATCTGGAGCGCTCATGTGGGCCGTGGGCGCATCGGGCGTTACGATCCGGCGGGGCATCTCGAACGCGAAGTTCAACTGCCCGTCACACGCGGCACGAGTTGCAAATTCGGTGGAGAGGACTATCGCACGCTCTTCATCACAACCGCCCAGGAGACGTTGACTCCCGAACAGATTGCCAAGGATGAACCGTTGGCCGGCAGCCTATTTGCTTGCGAGCCCGGTGTGACCGGGCTTCCCACGATTCCCTTCAACGGTTAAAGACAACGGACGATCAAGTTGAAGGTTCCGTGGTAGCCGCCGCTGTCTCTAGCGGCGGTGCCTTTTCTCGACGGACCGCCGCTAGAGACAGCGGCGGCTACCTTAAAATGCCTCGGTACGCAGGATGGCAAGTGCCCGGTTAGGTATCAGCAGTTGCAATTACCTTCGCTTGAAGAGAGCGGCTTAACTGCTGCAATGCCCAGACAATCCGTTCGTATTGAGACAGGACGGAAAGGATGAGAATCCGCTCGTTATGGTCGAGCTGATGTTCTTCCTGCAGATAACCGCGACGCAAACGATCGACGACTTCGCCCGGCGCGGCGGTGATCATCCCCAGAAGTTCGATGTCCTCAGTCGAACCCGAGTTTAAGGCATCAATCGCGGTGTAGAGAAGAGTGTCGAGTGCCTCAATGATATTGCTTTCGACCGATTGTAGCGCACCCGCGGGCGGGCGGCCTTGGAACCCCTGCACGATTTGCCAGATGCAGTCGTCCAGTTCAGAGATGAGGCTCAGACGTCGCTGAGTTTGAAGCAGGGCAACCGAAGCGGAGCGCCTTTGGAGTCCCTGATCTGTGAGCGCGGACAAAAAGGCTTCCAGTTCAGTCAAGATGGCCAGCGAAGAATTGTGCAAGACTTCCGGCGCGGCCAGTGCTTTTTCGGCGTTGTCGCTGCGGATGGTCTGGAGGTAGCCCGGCATACGCTGGACCAGTCCGACCAATTCACGTTCCGCCAAGGTGAGACCGGTCTCGAAATCCTGGGTCGCCGCGTCACTGATAAAACGAGGACGGGACAAATCCTGCTCCTGGGTCATCGGTGAGATTTTTTCCAACCAGGCAGGCATCCAGCGCAGGGTCGAATAGGTGAAGACCAGGCAGAGCGTCTGCTGGGCGAGAAAAAACGAGGCAACGTGTGATCCCGACTCGATATCCCCCGGCAACCGCGGCAGCCAGTATTTCAACAGGGGGACATGTCCGATCTCCTCCAAATAAAACAGAGCCAGCATGACCAACCCAGCCCCACCGTTGATGACGGCTTCGAAAACGGTGATCTGCCGCATGACGCCCTTAAAGTGAGAAGTCAGGAAAAGGGCGGCCAAGGCAGTGCCTGGCCCGGTGCCAAAAAGAACCATCAGCGCCTGGTCATGCGAGAAAATCCCGGAGCCACTTAGAATGAGCCCCAGCACGACCACGGTGGAGGTTGACTGGATCACCGTTCGGGCCGCCACACCAAAGAGAAAAGCCAGCAGATCGGAATGAGGAACGGAATTGAAAAATTCCATCGCTTGCGGTGAATCGGTCAACTGCCCGCAATAGACTTTCATCAATCGAATGCCGAGCAACACCAGGCCGAGTGAGTAGAGCGGCTCACATAATCCCCGAAATCTGCCGCGCAGAAAAAACTGAAGGTAAATACCGCTGAGACCGATGAGAAAAAGACCGAAGAGATGGATGGGCTGGTGAACCAGGTAAACCAGGACGACCAATCCGAAATTCGCCCAGGCCACCATGGGCAACGCCATGGGAATGGTGGCAATACCTCGTGAGATCAAACCGGCCAGGATGACGGAAACTCCGATCGACGTTTGCGTAATGACGCCGAGAATAAATCCAAGCAAGGCCCCAAGGACGGGTGTCTTTGTGGCACGTCCGATAAAGTCCCGAAATTGGCGGCCTGGGATCCGTTGGACATTGGTGCGCACCCCGCCCATGCCCATGAAGTAGAGGCCCAACCCGGCAAGGATCCACGCGATGATTTCATCCAAGGGTAGAGCATCCGCCATGGTGGGAGCATAGAAGCCTCGTTCTGTGCTTCAATCAAAAGAGAACGTTGAAGTGGTCTTCGCCGCCAACTTTCACTCCGAAACGCAGCTTTGTTACGATTAGGTTAAGACTCTCTTAACGGCAGCAACAAGGTCAAGCGTGCTTTGCGGGCCTTTGATCAGCGTCTCCCGCGTGGAGAGACGCAATAACTGGGCTTCGCTATCGGTCAGGTCCTTGGCGGAAAAAATCACCACCGGACTGGGGTCGTTGCCGCCGCGACGACGCAGTTCCGAGAGAAAATCGATGCCATTCATTTCAGGCATCATCAGGTCGAGTACGATCAAATCAGGCCGGGCGTCCGCGACCATGTCGAGGGCGACGCGGCCATTCGGAGCATAAGACGTCTTGAATCCGTCCTTTTCCAAGGCCGCCGCCGCGTTTCGATAGACGGAGGGATCGTCGTCAACGATGAGAACTTGCGGAGAGGCCAAACGGATGCCGCGCCGTTGCAGGATTTGGAGAATTTGATCACGCTCGAAAGGCTTGGTCACATAATCCGCCGCACCCAAGGCCAGTCCCAATGGTTTGTCATCGACCATGGTCACCATGACCACGGGAATCTCGGCAGTCGCAGGATCGTTCTTGAGTTTCTTGAGGGTGGCCCAGCCGTCGAGTTCCGGCATCATGACATCGAGCGTAATCAGGCACGGCTTCAGTGTGGCGCAAAGCTCGATGGCCTGCTGGCCGGAGGAAGCCGTCGCGACCCGATAATGTTCCTTCTCCAGGATGCGGCGCAGAAGGTCCAGTACTGCCGGATCATCATCCACGACGAGCACACAGGGGGCTTCATTCGCTCCGGGAGAGCTAATCTGCGTGGGTAATACGGCGGGGGCGGGCTTGCTCTCCGTCTTCTTCGTCTGGGTCTCGGCGGTCGCAACGGTCTTGACGGGCAGCGTCACCGTGAACGTCGAACCAACTCCGGGCGTGCTGGTGACGTCGATCGCACCACCCATCATCTCGCAAAAGCGTTTGCAGATGGCCAACCCGAGCCCTGTGCCGCCAAATTTGCGCGTGGTCGAATCGTCAGCCTGGGAAAACTCCTTGAACAGCTTCCCTATCTGTTCGGGGGTCATGCCAATGCCTGAATCGGTGATTCGAAAAGTAAAGCGCGAACCGGAACGCTCCACGGCTAACCGGATCTTTCCGTTTTGCGTGAATTTCGAGGCGTTGCTCAGGAGATTGAACAGGACCTGGCGCGTTTTGGTCAGGTCACCATGCATGATCCCCAGGTCTTCATCCTGGCCGATGATCTCGAGTTCGTTGCTGTTCTTCTCGAGCAGCGGGCGGATCGTGGAGGCGACGTCCTGCACCATCTGTATCACGGCGAAATCCTCCAGATAAAGCGTCATTTTCCCCGCTTCGATCTTGGACAGGTCGAGAATGTCGTTGATGAGGGCGAGAAGATGCTTGCCGGCGCCCCGGATTTTTTCCATGTCGGGTACGATTTCCTCGATCGCTTCAGTCGCATCCTCGATGATCATTTCGCTGTAACCGATGATGGCGTTGAGTGGCGTGCGCAATTCATGGCTCATATTCGCGAGGAAGGCGCTTTTAGTCCGGTTCGCTTCCTCGGCCGCTTGCTGGGCTGCCTCCGCCTTGGCTTTCATTTCCCTCACGCGTATCATGGCCACCGCCTGCATGGCCAAAGCGCTCAGCCCAAGTACTCCCATCACGAAAAAGCCGATCCATACCACCTTGAAAGTGCGCCACATCACATCCGGCACATAGGTCGCCGCGATAATCGTATAGCCCCATGGTTCGTAGGTGACCTTGTGCACACGCCAGTCGGAATCCAACGCCGAGTTACCCAATGATTTCACGGCATTGTAAGTGGAAGTATCGTCCGAACCGCCTGCCGTGGTGGTGACTTCGCCCGGCGCAATCTTGGACACGCTTTTCGCGATATCCATGACTGCCGACGTATCGGCATGGGTCGAATGTGCCACGAGACTCTGATGGTTATCCAACAGGGCAACAAACCCGTGCTCCAGAATGTGCATGGACCCAATACGGGCCATGAGATCGGTCAGTGTCTCGATGGGATAGCCAACATACCAAGCCCCGATGACGTTCCCTCCCGCATCGGTGATCGGATCGTATTCGGTGATAAAGGGTTTCCCCAGGATATCGACTGCTCCCGCAAAACTTTGTCCCTGGCGCAACCGACCGATGGCCGCTCCCTTCGGATTAAGAATTGTTCCGAGGGCGCGGTGTCCATCGGCAGTTTGTACATTGGTGGAGACACGGACAAAATCGTCGCCACTCCGCACAAAGAGCGTCGAGGTGCCGCCCATCAATTCTTTTATATCATCGACGACGCTAAAATTATTACCCATCACTGTCGCCCCGAAGGCGAGGTCCGGTGCGGTCTTGTCTCCGATCTGGATTGGGGCATCCAGGCGAGGCACGCCCAGTTTCAGGGTCTCGCGTCGCAACGCGCCCATGGCCATGCTGCATTGCTTGAGATAAAAGTCGTTGCTCATGTTGAGCGTGGTCTCGACATCGTTGATGCTTTCATTCGCCGACTGGCCCGCATCGATCATGACCTGGTCGCGCAGGCTGTTGTAACTGAAGTAGCCTGCCCAGAGAATTACGAGCAGCAGGGCCAGTGAACGAAGGATCGCGGGCCCCTTCCACCAAGATTGCCCGAGGGTGGATTCCGGAGTGGAACGAAAATTGAACAGGTTAAGAAAATTATTCACGGTTTGGTCAAATCATCTCCGCAGCCCAACCGGGGCAAACGGAAGCAAAGGTGAATAACAAAAAGGAGGCACCTTGTGAAGACATTGCCCGATGACTGTCACATCCAGCCATTTAAACTCCCAAGGCTTCACGAGCGGATGCGGCACTGGGGAAACAAGGGATGATCGAATGGAATCCTGAAATCTCGATAATCTCCCGGATTGAGTCCGACATCCCGAAAATGGCAATTTTTCCGCCTCCGGCCCTGACTTTTTTGGTCACGCCAAGCAACGTTCGAAGGCCGGCGCTGCTGAGGTATTCGAGAGGGCTGGCATCCATCATGAGACGTGGTTGGGGATGATCGACATGTGCGATCAGCTCGGTCAAGGCTGATGGAGAAGTGACATTATCGAGCCGTCCCGACAGGGCGATAAGGGTGATGCCATTTTCTTGTACGCAGATGATTTCCATAAATGAAAGGGTGATCGTCAGCCAGTCTTATCCAGGTTGTGAAGCAACTCTAGCTTTTTTCTCTGGCCGCGTCTTCGTCGATACGATGGAATAGGGGTAGGCGGCACATACATGCTTAATCTCCTGAAATCACGGAAATCCCGGCAAAGTCTTTTGGAGAGTCTCTCCATTCGATCGCGCGTTTTCGTTTGGATATGTCTCCTGGCGGTCGTCGTCGGGGTAGCCGGCTATTCCGGGTTTCGGAAACTTCATGCGCAAATTACGTCGGATGCCACGCAGGCCGCGACCCTCGAGATGCAGAACGTGCAGGATTTGCTCGATCTCAGCCGTCGTCTTTATCTCGAGCAAGTGCGAGCTTCCATCGAAATACTCAAGCGCGATACCTTGCAACTCGGCGCGCCTCACCTTGTCGATCCCGTTAAAGTTGGGGAAGCAACGGTGCCCAACCTGGATTTCGGCACGACACCGATGGCCGATAACCGGCCGATCGTCGATTCCGTCCAGCATATGATGGGCGGCACAACGGGCTTGTTTGTGCGGCAAGGAGACACGTTTATCCGTATCGACACCAACGTCCTCGACACTCACGGTCAACGCGCCTTGGGCACGGAAATCGACGCCCACGGCCAGGCGGTGGTAGCCCTGCGCCAGGGAAAAGTTTACGCCGGGGTCATTAATATTTTGGGTAGTCCCTACATCGGCGAGGATGATCCCATTATCGACGACCATGGTCAGGTCATCGGCGTCTGGTTCGTGGGCTTCAAGATCGAGAACCTGAGCGTTCTCATGTCCCGCATCAATTCGTCGCGCATCCTGGAAAACGGCTTCATCGCGCTTTTTGACGCCCAGAACAACCTGATTGCCCAATCAGCCAATGCGCAGCCCAAAATCGTCGAGACGCTCTGTCTTCAGGCCGATCGCTCGCCCGATCCGGACATCCTTATCAACGAATATCCCTGGCAAATTCGCAAGCAGACATTTGCTCCGTGGGGCTATGGCATCGTCAGCGCGACCTATCTTCCCGATCTGGTCTGGCGGGCGGTCAACGGCGTCTGGCTCATTTTTAGTGTGGTGGGCATCATCGCCTTTGGCGCGCTGCTGGCCCAGGGAGCAGCGCTGGTCCGGTCGCGGCAAATGATGGACGAGGCGGAAAAAGCGCGTCTTTCCGCCGAGGAAGCCAGCCGCACCAAAAGCGCCTTTCTCGCCAACATGAGCCACGAGTTGCGCACGCCGCTCAATGCCATCATCGGTTACAGCGAAATGCTGGTGGAGGACGCGATCGACCGCGGCCAGGAAGAAATGGAGCCCGATCTGCGCAAGATCCAGGGCTCCGGCAAACATCTGCTCTCGCTCATCAACGACATCCTCGACCTGTCCAAGATCGAGGCTGGAAAAATGACTTTTTACCTGGAGGAGTTCGACGTGCCAAACATGGTCCGGGAGGTCGCCTCCACCATTCAGCCGCTCCTGGTCAAAAACGGTAATCACCTGGAAATCGACTGTCCCGAAGAAGTGGGAAGCATTTGCGCGGACGTGACAAAAACCCGGCAAATCCTCTTCAACCTTCTCAGCAATGCCTCGAAATTCACGAACAATGGCAAGGTCCTCTTAAAATGTACCCGGGATGCCAAAGAGATCCACTTCTCCGTCCAGGACACCGGCGTCGGCATGTCTGCCGAGACGCAGAAGAAGCTCTTCAAGGAATTCAGCCAGGCCGACGATACCTCCACCCGCAAGTACGGTGGCACCGGCTTGGGACTTGCGATCAGCAAGCGTTTTTGCGAGATGATGGGCGGCTCAATCCGCCTGGAAAGCCAGAGTGGAGTGGGAACGACTTTTTACGTCAACCTTCCGATAAAGGCCATCGTCGATTCCGCCGTTGGGGTTGAAATTAGAGATGCCAACCCAACCGATGGGCAGGCTGAAATTTCGACGCCCAAGACAGTCACCCCCGCCGCTGGCGCCGAGAAGCCCGGCGTCCTGGTGATTGATGACGACGCCGAGGTGCGAAATCTCATGCAGCGCGTTCTGGAGAAGGAAGGCTATGCCATGCACCTCACCGCCAGCGGCCAGGACGCGCTCGCCTTGGCGAAACAGGTGAAACCGTGCCTCGTCTTTCTCGACATCATGATGCCCGGCGTCGATGGGTGGACCGTCCTGGCCGCGTTGAAAAACGATCCTGAAACACGCGACACACCCGTCATTGTGGTTACCAGCGTCGATAACAAGCCGATGGCTCTTGCCCTGGGTGCGACCGACTATGTCGCGAAGCCGTTTGATCGCGAAAAGATTTTGGAATTGTCCCACCAGTATGCACCGATAACAACTCCGCACGTGCTGATCATCGAGGATGATATCAACAGTTACGAGGTGCTCGGGCGCATACTCGAAAAAGAAGGAATCAAGGTCTCCTACGCGCCGAATGGCCGCATCGCGCTGGACATGGTCGAGGAAGTCCTGCCGTCGCTGATCATCCTCGATTTGATGATGCCCGAGATGAACGGCTTCGATTTCATCACGGAATTACGTCGTCGTAAAACCGGGGTGGCTATTCCCGTGGTGGTATTGAGCGGAAGAGACCTGACAAGCCCGGAACGCAATTTATTGAATCAAACCGCGCAGAAGACCATTCTCAAGGGCGCGCTGAGCGCTCATGATTTGATCGAAGAAATTCGCCGGTACCTCCCCGTCAAAACCGCCCCACCTAAACCTTGAATTGGAACACATACGTCATGCCAAAAATATTGATTGTCGAAGACAACGAACTCAACCGGGACATGCTCTCCCGGCGTCTGGTCAAACGCGGTTACGAGATCGCCATTGCGGTGGACGGAGGTGAAGGGCTCGCCAAGGCTGGCACCGAAAAGCCCGACCTCATCCTCCTCGATATGAGCCTGCCGGTCATGGACGGCTGGCAAGTAGCCCGCGCGCTCAAGGCCTCAGACACACTGAAGGTCATCCCGGTGATCGCCCTCACGTCTCACGCGATGGCGGGCGATCGCGAGCAGGCCCTGGCCGCCGGTTGTGATGATTACGATACCAAGCCCATCGAGTTGCCCCGCCTTCTGGAAAAAATCGAACTCAATCTCAAGAAGAGCAGTGGGGCGTAAAGCCGTTTCCAACCAACTTTTGAAATGAGCGACAACTTCGCAGGACCTTCCCATGACGCCGTGGCGACGTTACGCCACGATCTGCGCACGCCGCTCAACCAGATCATCGGCTATGGCGAGTTGCTTCAGGAAGAGGCGTCCGATGCGGGACAGACCAGTACGCACGACGATCTTGGCCGCATCCTCTCGGCGTCCCGTCATCTCTTGGGCATGATCAACGCCGTCATCGATCCGGGCCAGATTCAGCTTCTGAAGAATTTGCCCGATCTTAAAAACATCGATAGCGAAACGGCGGCCAATCCCAGCCTCATTTCGAAAACCGATCTCGATCTCATCCTGCCGAAAATTGCCGTTGAAGAAAATGTAGAGTCACCGACGGGAAAAAAAGAAAATGCCCTGATACTTATCGTCGATGATGAACCCCTGAATTGCGACATGCTCGCACGCCGTCTCGTTCAGGAAGGATACGAAGTCGTTCAGGCTTACGGCGGTGTTGATGCCCTCGACAAATTGCGCGGCGAACTGCCCATCGACGTCGTCCTGCTCGACGTCCTGATGCCCGGCATGGGTGGCTATGAAGTGCTCGACATCATCAAGGGCGACGAAAAATTGCGTCATATCCCGGTGATCATGATCTCCGCGCTCGACCAATTGGAAAGCGTGGTTCGTTGCATCCAGAACGGGGCCGATGATTACCTGGGCAAGCCGTTCAATCTCACTTTCCTTCGCGCCCGACTCGGCGCATCCCTCGACCGCAAACGACTTCGAGACCAGGAACAGCGCATCTACCTGGCCTTAAAGAAGACCCAGGAACAGCTCGTCATCGAACAGGAAAAATCGGAGATGCTGTTGCTGAACATGTTGCCCAAAGCCGTGGCGAATCTCCTCCGCGAAGGCAGCCGCACCATCGCGGAACATTATAACGAAGCCACCATTCTCTTCGCGGACCTGGCCAACTTCACGGTCCTTTCGGATAAGATTCCTCCCTTGGAATTGGTCGAATTACTCAACGAGGTCTTCATGCGCTTTGACCTGCTGGCGGACAAGTATGGCGTGGAAAAGATCAAGACGATTGGGGACTGTTACATGGTGGCATCGGGCGTGCCGGTGCCCCGGACCGACCATGCAGTTGCGCTGATTAACATGGCGCTCGACATGAGGGACTGCGTCCGGGAAACGGAGTTCCGCGGGCGTCGTCTCGGTTTTCGTATTGGCGTGAATACGGGGCCCGTCGTGGCCGGGGTGATCGGGCGGAAGAAATTCATTTATGATCTCTGGGGAGACGCGGTGAATACAGCCAGTCGCATGGAATCGCACGGAGCGATAGATGTCGTGCAGATCACCCGTTCAACCTATGAGTTGATCAAGGACGATTTTGAATGCGCTTCAAAGGGCGTGCTGAACATCAAGGGAAAGGGTGAAATGGAAGTCTGGCATGTTTTGAGCCGGAAAAACCGGGAATCGATTCCAAGCTCGCCATGAACAACCCTCCCGAAAAACCGGTGCACGATGCCGTCGCCACGCTGCGGCACGACCTGCGCACGCCGCTCAACCAGATCATCGGCTACAGCGAGCTTCTGCAGGAAGAGGCCGCCGATGCCGGGCAGGCCAGTACGCAAGCGGACCTCGGCCGAATCCTCTCCGCCTCGCGTCATCTGCTCGAAATGATCAACGCGGTGATTGAGCCCGGGCAGATTCAACTCCTGAAGGAATTGCCTGACCTCAAAAATCTCGGCGCGAAAACGGGTACCAATCCGACGTTGCTGACAAAAACCGATCTCGAAATCATCCTACCGAAGATCGCGGTTGAAGAAAGTGTTGAGCCAACGACGATCTCGCATGACGCAGCCACCGTTCTTGTAGTGGACGATGATCCTCAGAACTGCGACCTGCTCGCGCGGCGCCTCGTTCAGGAAGGATATCGAGTCGTCCAGACCTACGGTGGAAACGAAGCCCTGGCCAAGCTTCGCAGCGATCAGGTCATCGACGTCGTTTTGCTCGACGTGCTCATGCCTGATCGGGGCGGCTTTGAAGTCCTGGTCGAGATCAAGAACGACGAGAAACTGCGGCACATTCCGGTGATCATGATATCGGCGCTCGACCAACTCGAAAGTGTGGTTCGCTGCATCCAGAATGGAGCTGACGATTATCTGGGCAAACCGTTCAATCTCACTTTCCTGCGCGCGCGTCTCGGCGCATCCCTCGACCGCAAGCGCCTGCGTGACCAGGAGCAGCGCACCTACCTCGCGCTGAAGCAGACCCAGGAGCAATTGGTCACCGAGCTCGCCGAAGCGGAGACCTACGTCCGCACCCAATTGCCGAAACCACTGGCCGGAAAAGTCTCAACCCGATGGGAATTCATTTCCTCCTCCTCGCTGGGCGGTGATGCCTTCGGCTATCACTGGATGGACGAGAACCACTTTTGCCTCTACCTGCTCGATGTTTGCGGCCATGGCGTGGGCGCTGCCTTGTTATCGATCTCGGCGCTCAACACTCTTTCCGGCCAGGCTTTGCCCGGAGTCGATTTCAAGAATCCCACGCAAGTCCTGGCCGCACTCAACGAGGCCTTCAGCATGGAGACCCACAACAACATGTACTTCACCCTCTGGTATGGAATCTATCATATCGGCACGGGTGAACTTCGCTATGCCAGCGCGGGTCACCCTCCCTCGCTGCTTTTCGGCCCTGAAGCCGGTTCGGAACCGGCCCAATTGCGTACAAAAAATCTCTTCATCGGCGGGTTTCCGGGCGGCAATTTTGTCACGGCAACATGCACTGTAAAACCGGGATCGCGACTCTACGTCTTCAGCGATGGCGTCTACGAAATCCAACGCCCGGATGGCTCGATGATGAGATTGTCCGAGTTGTCCGATTTTCTCGCCGCCCAACCTGTTGAAAGCGCCACCGTCCTCCAGGATGTGTGGAAAATGGTGCGTCAACAGCATGGCGAGGACGGCGCCCTGGAAGATGACTTTTCCATCATCGAATTCAGGTTCTCCTGATCGGCGTGGTTTTCCCACTTGAAATCGAATTCCCGCAGATGCAGTCTCAGGGGCCTGCTTAACCCGCTCTAACCCGAAAACTATCCTTCATGGAACTCAAAATTATCGAAATGGACGATGTCTATACCCATGTAAGTTTAGTGGGGCGGCTCGATGTTGTCGGCGCGCTTGATGTGGATAATAAATTATCCGGCTTCGTCGTTGCCCGGAAAAAAAATACCGTGCTCGAGCTTTCGGACGTCAGCTTTCTCGGTTCGATCGGCATACGCCTTTTCATCAACATCGCCAAGGCACTGGGTCTCGAAGGCAAGAGACTCATCCTGGCCAATCCGCGTCCGATGGTCAAAGAAGTGCTTGATGCCTCGGGTATCGGCACTCACATCCCGATTGAAAGCGATGTCGAGCAGGCCGTCGAAAAAGCCCGTACCCTGACAATCAGTTAAGCTCGGACGAATCGAAATTGCCAGAGACGCATCGCAACTGCCCTTGAATTGCTTGCGCCTGACCTTGAGCAGCGCGTAGGATGCCCCTTTCGCGGAGTTAGCTTAGCGGTAGAGCAGGTCCTTTACACGGACAAGGTCGGGGGTTCGATCCCCTCACTCCGCACATTTGCTACGTATCAGTGTAGATGGTTGAAAGAGTTTATTCCGGCTGGAGATATCCAGGAAACGGTTCCGCGACAAAAGCTATCTGCTTGCACTTGGTACGCGGATCGTCGCATCTTATCGCATGGCCAAGCTTCGCTGGGGAATCATCGGGACGGGACGCATCGCAAAGATATTCGCCGACGGCATTCTCCGCTCGCAAACGGGAGAACTTGTCGCAGTCGGCAGCCGGTCCAAGGCGAAGGCGCGCGATTTTGCCCGGGCCAACAATATCGCCCAGGCGCACGCCTCGTATGAAGCGCTCCTGGCCGACCCCACCGTCGAGGCGGTCTACATTGCCACGCCGCATCCGCAACATCATGAGTGGGTCCTCCGCGCGGCAGAGGCGAAGAAGCATATTCTTTGCGAAAAACCAGTGGGCGTCCATTACGACGAGGCCGCGGCGATGATGCAGGCGGCATGGGAAAACAGCGTCTTCTTCATGGAGGCCTACATGTACCGATGCCATCCGCAAATCGCACGGATGATCGAATTGATCCGCGCCGGGACCATCGGCGAAGTGCGCGTGATCAAGGCCAGCTTTGGCTTTGCCGTGCCTTACGACCCGGAAAATCGCCTCTTCAATCGCGAGTTGGGTGGCGGCGGCATTCTCGATATCGGCGGATATTGCACCTCGATGGCCCGGTTGATTGCCGGAGTGGCCGTCGGCAAGCCTTTTGCCGAGGCGGAAAGACTTTCAGTCTTCGGGCAGATCGGTGCGGAAAGCGAAGTGGATGAGTACGCTGCCGCCATGCTGGTTTTTCCCAATGATATCGTCGCCATGATTTCGTGCGGACTCCGCCTGCAGCAGGAAAACCATGTCCGCATTGAAGGCAGCGGTGGAGCGATTACTTTGCTCGATCCATGGGTACCCAATGTCAACGGTGGCGAAACCAGTCTTATTTTGGAAAGAAACGGAGAAGCCGTCGAGACGCTTACGGTCACGTCCCCGCCACTCTACGCCATTGAGGCCGATCTCGTCGCGCATCATATCGCCAAGGGTGATCGCCAAGCTGCCTCACCCGCGATGTCGTGGGCCGATTCTCTGGGCAATATTCGTCTGCAAGATGAATGGCGCCGCGCAATGGATGCTCCCGGTCCATTTACCCAGGCGCGACCAGTTGCGCCAACCCCTTACCAAGAGTAGATAGTATCCCATGAACCAGTCATCCTCAAATTGGGAACAATCGTTTTCCAAGCTCTTTCAAGCTGCCGTGGAGAAGTACCGTCGCGGCCACGTAAAAGCCTCCGGTCTTGTCGATGGCGCGGGAGCCAGCTTCCTGGCCTCGATCGGCCATACCGAGCAGGAGTTCTTTGATTTTGTGGAGGATTTTTCTCGGGGAGGGGAGCCGACGCTTGAAGCCGCGCTCAAGATTGCCGCCGTGCGTCGGGACTATTTTCTTCAGGAACAAAAGGGCAAGACTTCCGCTTACCTCATCTCGATGGACAAGCTCCCATCGAAGGACGCGACGGTTGAAGGCATCGGCTGGTTGCCAAGACTGATCCCCAAGGCGGAAGCCAAGTTGCGCGGAGAGATGCCGCCCGATCTGATGTATGGCTGCGGTGGGGATCGTAAATTCTTCCGGACGCACCAGATCGATCCCGCCGATTTCCTGCGCAAGGTCTGGAACGCAAAGGGAAATCAGGCTGAAATCGTTTCCTGGGTCAAAGCTACCGCGAAATAAGCGACGGCAGGGACTCAGTCCGCTCTGGCCTGTTCGCCCTAAATGTTCGGAATGCCTTCAGCCCCAACGGAGACCTCTGCGAAACTCTCACATTTATCATTGGTCATCCTGAGCTTGTCGAAGGATCAGTTCGGTCTGCCTTTCTTCGATATACAGAACTGATCTTGCACACACGTGTGTGCGACAAGTTCCTCAGGAACCTGCCTTGGGTTTCTTGCCTTCGGTATTCCGGAGGAATGGCACAATCCTAGCCGGTGGTTGATCCCGTTGCGGGCGACACCACCGGAAAATATTCCACAAGGAGCGCACCCCGGGCAGGGGTGCCACCTCTGTACGACCCCTGTCGGGGACAGTTTGCGAGGGGATAAAATACCGGTGGTGGCGACCGCTGCTGAGATCTTACCACCGGCTAAAGCACGTTAAAGAATTATGCACACAATGCAGTATGCATTCTCCCGGGTAGCCCGGACGCCCCATCCTGTGCACAATAACTTAAAATTCTTTAGGTTCGTGAGGCGGGCTTATTTCGGAAAATGGGAAGGCTTTTGTATCCTGAACGGCGAAAAACGGCACGTTGTCCTTGCCTCTAAAGATCAAGTTGGGAGATTTATTACTTAAAATTAATTTATCTTGGTTTAGTTGGCGAGATTCAGTAGGTTACACGCGAAATGAAACTTTTTTGGAGAAGTATCGTCTTTCTCGCGGTTGCGAGTGTTGCGCCACTGGCCTTTGGGCAAAACACAATCTTATTTAGCGGGAATCAGGCTCTTGTTCCTAATCAGCAGGGCTACACGGGTAATTATAACGATACTACACAGTGGCAGGGTGGCGTAATACCGACGGGAACGGCCAACACGGGAGCGATTGCTAGTTTTTTGGTCAATAATATTGAAACGGGTAACGTCAATGGATTTCTTACCTTCAATAATCCCCTGACGGTGAATGTTGCGAATGTCTCCGGAGGTCTATCCGCTCAAGGTTTGCTATTTCAAGGCGAAGGTGAATTTGCGAACACGACCCAAGGTGTGATCAATATCCCCCTCGCGACGGGCGCAATCTTTACTATTACGGGGAACAACCTCACCGGAACGCAAGATGCTATTCAGGTCGAAGACGGAGTGACCGCCAATATTTCAGGAGGCTCGTTGAATATACAAAAGGGAAATATCGTCGTGGGCGACGACGGAGTTTTTTTTGGTACCAATTATACGGACGGGCTGACTTTCTCAAAAACGAACGTGACAATAGGATCGGGTATCTCCATGAGCGTTGGGGCCGGTACGAGTTCTCTCTTTGGGACCACTATCGCGGGCATAGCCAGTCAAAACCAGTCTTCGGTGACGACTGGAAATTCATTTTTCCTTCAGATCGGTACGCAAGGCACCTTTGGCTTCGGCAATGGAAGTTATAGCCTGACAAACAACAGTGCCCTCTCTCTCGGTGGTGCAAGCACCATCGAAATTGGTACAGGCAAGCTTAGCCAAGACTCCAACTCAACGATTAGCTTGGGCTCAGGCTCTGAGATCATTGTGGGCACCAACTCCGGCGACAATGCGAATTTTCAATCGGCCGGTAACATCAATCTGGTCGATACCAGTGTTATCATCGGCCTCGATGGCTCGACCGGAACCTTCACTCAGACGAGTGGAGCTATTTCCGGCACAGCCAGCTTGGATATCGGTCTTTTTGGTACGGGCTCCTATTTGCTTTCAAGTGGAAGTGGAACTTTCTCGCAGGGCATCACGGTCGGAGATAATGGTGGCACCGGCTTGATCGATCAGACGGGCGGTTCACTGACGGCGAGTGGGGCTTTCGTTACAAACGTTGGCGTGAACGGAATCGGTACCTATCTTCTTGAGGGAGGTTCGGTCGATTTTCAGGGAGGATTGAATGTCGGGGGCTTGGGAATTTTGACTCAAACCGGCGGCACACTTTCTTCAGAAGGTGCTACAACGATTTCGGGAACCTACACGATGGCGGGTGTGAGTGCCACCTTCGCTAATACACTGACCGTGAATGGTGAACTGGACATTAACAGCGGCACGCTTACGGTGGGACGGGATTTGCTCGGAGGAAGCGGGACGATCAACTTCGGTGGAGGCACGCTCGCTCTGACCGGTACCGGATCAACCGGGACGACCTATGAATATAATTTCGCTGGCAGTCTTGTGTCGGGTACCTCCACGATCGATGTGAGTGATAAGAGTGGCACGCTCACCGGCACCTTCATCTTTAACCAATCCTTGGCGGGTGCTGGCGGAATATCCTTGGTTGGTAATGGCAACACGGACTTTTATTTCGCTGACTTGAATCCGAATGCTCCTAACGCGAGCCTTTTCAATACCTATCAGGGCTCGACTGGGATCAATGGTGGGACGCTGTTTGCCACGCAAGCCGATCTCCAAAGCTCCAACGCCCTGACGGTGGGCGCCACCGGAACCCTTAATCTGACCCTCGACCCAAATGGGGTGGGAATGGCCATTACGGGGCCAATTAATGGCACGGGTACGATCGCGCTCCAATTCAATTCGACCGGAACCCAGACCTTCGTCATGCCCAATGCCAATGGCTTTGATGGCACCGTGGCACTTGGCGTGAATGGTAACGCAGGAACACTTCAAATTTATAACGGGACCTTTGAGAACATTACCGACAACGGGACGAGCAGTTCGGTTACGATCGGAGGTACCACGGTGTTGGATTCGACTGTTCCCACCAGCGGCACAGTCTTCCTACCTGGTGCCAACAGCTACACGGGTTTGACCACGGTCAATTCCGGATTCACTGTTGCGGCGAATCAATTTCACGGCGATGTCAGCTATTCAGGAGCTCTTGCCACCTCGACTTATCCGTTCGCGGCGGGGACTTCCTCCACTCCCAGCACCATGACTATCGCGGGTACGCTTAATGCGGTTCCGTCTAATTTGCTTGGTGCAGCTCCTCCCACGCTTTTGATCTTCACCAATGGAACAACGGCAGACACTTTTTTAGTTAACAATAATGGTAACGCCGCGGACACTTCAACCATCTCTGGATTGATTAGTGTGAAAGGGTCGGGAACCGGCACTTATGATGTGGTCCAGGCCACGACGGGAACCCTCACGCTTGGCACTGTAAGTGTTCTTCCAGCCGGGTCTCTGTACAGTTACCAAGTGGTGGGCCTTGTTAACAACGATAAAGATTTGGAAATCCAGACGACACAGAACACATTGTCTACGTTTGCGCAGACACCCGCGCAAAAGGCGGTGGCCGGTTCGCTCGATCCGCTGACGCAATCCCCGCCTCCCTCCTTTGCCCCATTGCTGACGATTTTCAATAATATGTCTGCCTCCCAAATTCCGATCGCGCTGGGGCAGCTTTCCACGCAGAGCTTGCAGTTTTCGCGAAACATCGCGTTTGAAAACTCCACCTATTTGGTTCAGAGATTGGATGGCGTACTCGCCGACATGCGCAGCGGCTATGCAGGTCTCGATTTGAATAGCATCACTTGCACCATGCCCGGATTCGATAGCGGCCTGGGGCACTCGATGCAATCGATGTTCGCCTCCAACGCTCCCAGTTTTCACACCACGGCGCCCAACGGCGTTAATTACTATCCGGATGGCGGATCCACGCCGTCCTCCACCCCCAGCTCCGATTACGACCAACCGGTCACACCTTCGTCGCGCATGACGCCTTCCCAGGCAGCCAGCCCGACAACTTATGACGGACAGGTTCTTTCCGATAGCCCCGTTCCGATGGGCTCTGCGCCGCCATCCTTGAAGACTTCACGGTTCAGCGAGTTCGTTGCCGGGGACGTTGTCCTGGCCGACATCAACCAGAACGCGATGCAGGACATACCTTCAAAAGCCACTTATACGTCCGGGGACATCTCGGCGGGCGTTGCCTACAGGATGACATCGAACCTCTCCGTGGGAGTGCTCCTTGATTACAATCACACCAATGCGACGACCGATGGCAATGGCAGCAAGACCACGGTCAACAGCATCACGCCCGGCATTTATGCCACTTTCTTCGAGAAAGGCTTTTACGCCAACGGACTTTTCGCCTTCGGCTTTAATAATTATAACAACAGCCGGAATGTTTCGTTCCTGGGCGGCACAGCCAACAGCTCGCCTACGGGTCAGCAATACACGGCCAATATCGATTTCGGGTATGATTTTCATCCCGACAGACAATGGGTCGTGGGCCCCACCCTTGGCCTTACCTACACGCATCTCGACATCGATTCCTTTTCCGAAACCGGCGTGCCCCTGGCCAATCTTAACGTCAACAGCCAGAGCTTGGACAGCCTTCGCAGCCGCCTCGGCGGCCATGTGGAGTACATGACGCGCGTCGGCAGCGTTATACTTCAACCAAGCGTGACCGCCATGTGGCAGCACGAATTTTTGGATGACGGCGCCGGTATCACCAGCAGCTGGCAGGCTTTCTCGGCCTCCCCGTTCACCACCCCAATGGCCGCGACCACGACGGACAGCGCGTTACTGGGCTGTGGATTGACGGCCACGCTGGATAATTCGATGGCCTTTTTCCTCAGTTACCTCGCCGATGTCGGCGGTAGCGATTACCTCTCCCAGAGCATTGTTGGCGGAGTCAAAGCGAGCTTCTAACCATCCTCGCGCCGGTCTACAGATTCAGCCGAGCGGCTGATCGGCGCGGAAGTTGAAGAGGCCACTCCGTAAAGCCCGACGAACCGGGCGATGATGATCGTGTTGTAAAAAGTCCCCACGACAGCCTCCATTACGCAGAGCATGCGAACCACGGGATCTCTAGGGAGAATATCACCGAAGCCGGTCGTGGTCAGGGTCGTATAACTGAAATAAAGCAAGTCGCTCATGTCTGGCATAAGCTTGGTGGTGTCCGAGGTGATAAGAGCCTGATGGTTCCCGATGGTGATGGCACGATAGAGACCGGCCCAAAGGACCCCCAAGATGAGATACCCGCAAATCGCGGCACATAGAACTTCCCGGTCAATGTAAACGGCGCGAATCAACCATTGGGCCAGAAGGACAAAAATCGTCATGAGAATGACCATGAAGAGAATGGGAGCCAGGATGCTGGTGCCACTGAAAAGACCGCTGCCGTCCGTGAGCACGCTGATGAGAAACCAAGTCATGATCAACGAGATCAGCGCAAAGAGGACACGCCGATTTTCAACGATGCCATAGATAACCGCCAGAAGCACAGTCGCTACCAGAGGCGTAATAATATCGTCTCTCCGATCGTAGATTTCCGGAATCGGGCTGATAATCAACAGCGAGATGATTCCGCACAAAAGCAGCAGCCACTTGTGTTTTGCCATCCAGAAAAAGCCGGGGGATCTCATAAACAGATGCATGATCTCGAGTGCCTCAAACCAGTTGCAACCGCCGGTAAATTTCCTTCAGAGGCAAGGGAAGGCCATTATAAAAAGGGCCAAATTCAGAGTAACCATGGCTGACTTCATCGAAACGCATTTCGTACACAATGGCTTTGATCTCGTAGGGATCGTGGGCAAAGAGAGTAACGCCCCATTCCCAGTCATCGAGGCCGGTCGAGCCGGTGACAAGTTGCCGGACGCGGCCCGCATAGGTGCGTCCGACGCGCATGTGGCCGCCCATCAGCTCTCGCCGTTTTTGGTAATCGAGCGCATACCAATTTTGACCCGGTTCCCGCTTTTTGCTCATCGGGTAGAAACAGAAATATTCCCACTCAGGTAAAACGGGATAGAGCCGGTCGTGCGTGTAATGCCCGATGCGTTCACGAAAAGTCGCGAGCTTTGCTTCCGATTCAGCACTGCCGCGCGCGATGCCCTCGGCTTTCTCGATCTCCAGGGCGTAATCGTCCTCCTTTTGCGTGTACTCCGATTTTTCAGTCATGGAGAGATAGGTGAACTCGGGCACGAGAACATCCGGGCCGAGTGATGCGGTGATGCTCTTTTCCAAGGCGTTGAGATCATGCAGATCGGGGGTGAGAATCATGAAGCCGATATCGGCCCGGGCAAACATGGAAAGGGTGACGACCTGGGTCTGGGGCTGCTGACGCGATGTGGCGAGAAGCGTCTCGAGATAATCGAGCGCGACAGCACGTTCGTCTGCGGTTTTCGCCCGCCATGCGGCCAAATCAACGCGGTAAAAGAGATGAAGTGCACCCAGACCCTCCTGGGGTCGGAGAGGTTTGGTGGGAGTTTCGTGGGGAGTGGCTTCGGTTGTCACGCGACTACAATAGGACAAATTCAGCCGGGTGAAATCAGGAAATATTTGTCTGTAGCGGCAGTCCATGACCGTAGCTACAATGGAAGGATGATGAAACTGGAGCAGATTATTCGCGCGGAAATTCAGGAGGGCGGGCCGATGCGCTTCGACCGGTTCATGGAGTTGGCGCTCTATTGTCCCGGCCTCGGCTATTACACGAAAATCAGCGGACCTTCCCCGGTAGGGCGGAGCGGAGATTTCTACACCAGCGTCAGTGCCGGACCGCTTTTTGGTCGTCTGCTGGCGCGGCAATTTTTTCAGATGTGGCAGGCACTGGAAAAGCCTGCGCCATTTTGGATCATTGAGCAGGGTGCGCATGATGGGCAGTTGGCCCGCGACATCCTGGAATGGTGCCGTGCCGAGGTACCGGAATTCCTGGAGGTGGTGCGTTACGGCGTGGTGGATACCTCCGGTGGTGGGAGCATCCGGCAGAAATGTGGACTCGATCCCGAGCTTGCCCCGTACATGACGTGGTTTGAAAACTTCGAATCGATCGCGGAGCTTAAACCGGTCGGGGTCTTTTTTTCCAACGAACTGATCGATGCCTTTCCGGTGCGGGCGATCATTTATAAGTCAGGGGAATGGAGGGAAAGTTTTGTGGAATTGCATGAGAAAAAGGGCCTGGATTGGACGGATAAAGCGATTGAAGATGAGGAATTGAAGCGCGAAATTGCGGTGCGCTCGATTCCTGCCGTCGAAGGATATAGTACGGAAATCAATTTGAGGGCGCTCGACTGGATGGAGGGGGTTGGGCGAATCTTCCTGCGCGGTTATGTCCTGACCATCGATTATGGTTATCCCGCCTCGGTCTATTACTCCGATTTTCGGCCCGGCGGAACGTTGACGGCCTATGTGAAGCACCACGCGATCGATGATGTCTTGAGCGAGCCGGGAATGCGGGACCTGACGGCACATGTCGATTTCACTGCCTTAGTGCGAGCCGGGGAAAAGGTGGGGTTGACCACGCTCGGTTTCGTCGATCAGCAACGATTCCTGATGGGTATCGCCCACGATGAACTGAGTGGAGCAACGGAGCGGTCGGCAAAGATTCAGGAGAATTTACGCGGATGGAACACACTCACCCATCCGGATCATCTTGGCGCGACCTTTTATGCGTTGCTGCAGGCAAAAAATGCGCCGGATAAGCTCGATTGCCTCCGCTTCGCCCGTCCCGGAGGGTGGGAATGATTCGTCGGTTGCCCGTCACGCTGGTGGGAGGTTTTTTCGGGGCGGGCAAGACGTCCCTCTTGCACGAATTTATCAGTGAGCACCAAGGGGGACATCTGGCGGTTCTGGTGGAAAATCCTGGAGCGCTGAATCTCGATGCGAAAGCATTGGGTGGTCTCTGTGGTGCGATGCGCCGAACATCCGACATGGTGGTTGCCATCCCCAATGGCAAGGACGTGGATCAGGTGGATTGGATCGCTGCCCGGTTGCGTGAGTTTTCCGAAGCCGGACGCTTCGAGCGGGTTCTAATCGAAATGAGCGGCACGGCCAACGCCGCACGGCTGGGAGAGCACTTCGGTCTCTTGCCGGGACAGCCGGAGACATTTGCGCGGTGGGCGGAATTGCATCAAATCGTTTGTGTGATTGATGCGCTCGATTTCTATCGCACCACCGTGGCGCCTCCTCAAAAGGCGGGGCAGGAGGATTTACTCGATTTTCAGCGCGCACAGATTGAGGGCGCAAGCCTGCTCGTTTTGAATAAGTGCGACATCGTCAATGATGTGGAGAGAAACGCCTGCACGAAGTTGTTACGCTCGATCAATCCCCATGCCAAGATCGTTGAAACGGACTATGGCGAAGTGCCTCCGGAAATGATTTCCAGTCTGGCTTCGCCGCAGGAACTGGGATTGGCGGTGGAGCCTCGTCCTCGAGTTCAAACGGAACGTAGCACAACAGAATCGACGGAGTCTGTTTTGGCCAGCGCACTTTACCGCGCCTATCGCCCTTTTCATCCCGGACGTTTCTGGGATTGGTATAACGGAGATCATCCCGGTCTGTTGCGGGTGAAGGGACTCATCTGGCTTGCCTCGCGCAATCTGCTGGTGGGCGGAGTGTCGCGAACGCGCTGGCAAAATAGTTGCGGCGCGGCGGGCATTTGGTGGGCGGCACTGCCACGGGAAGATTGGCCGGAGGACCCCGAAGCGCTGATGCGAATGCAGGAAAACTGGCGCGAACCGTATGGTGACCGTCGACAGGAATTGGTTTTGATCGGTGACGCCACGCTTCTTTCCAGCTTACCGCGCGAACTTGACGCCTGTCTGTTGACCGCGGACGAATACGCGCGTCCCGTCGCGGAGTGGGGAGCGTTCCCTGATCCTTTTCCGACTTGGGACGTGGAAGAGGTGTAGAACTTTGATGGTAGCCGTTGCACTCTGTGCGACGGACCGGTGCAAGAGACTGCGCCGGCTACTTCGAAAGCTTGTCTTCGAGCGCGGTCGTAGTTGGAGGGAGCGCCTTCAACGCAACCTGTTCGACCTTGCGGTTGAGCATGGCCACTTTGTTGTGAGGAACGGTAATCGTGCCGAGCGTCGAGCTGCGAATGACGGTGGCGTTTTCGGTTTCAGCCAGCACTTCGCCGAGGATGCGGTCGCCGTCGTTGAGCAGGGCTTCGACCACTCTCGTACTTCTTTGTGAGCGGGGCACGGTCAACATGCCCAGGCTGGCGTGGCGCACGTAGAGCGTTTCGGGCGTTTCGGCCATGATGTCGCCCACGATCCGGTCGCCGTTGATCAGGATAATTTCCACCGGGCGCGTGGCGATCTGCGAGCGGGGGAGGGTCAGAATGCCGAGCGTACCGTGTTCGAGGTAAATATTCTCCGGCGTTTCCGAGAGGATGCTCCCCAGGATGCGTTCGCCGTTGACGAGGAGAAATTCCTTCTTTTCCGGCGACTTGGCGGGCAGATGTTCGAACGAAGCCGGAGAGGTGGTGGGCTCGGATTTGGGAGCCGGGCCTTCGACTGGGGAGGTTGGCGTGGGCCCGCTGGTATGAGGTATGTCCGTCGATTTCTCCGACGCGGGCGCGTCCGGTTTCTTTTCCGGTTCCGGTTCAGCGCGAGGCGGTTCGGTTGAAGCTTTTGTGTCCGGCGAATCTTTTGCCGCTTGATCGCTGCTAGCTCCGGCTTCGGCAGGGCCGACTGGTTTATCGGAAGATGAATCGGGCGCCTTTGGCGGATTCTCCGGCTGGATTACGCTTCCGATGGGAACCGCGACGGTGAAGGCAGGTGGACTTACAGCCGAAGACGGTTCAGGAGGCAATTCGGGACCATCAGGTTGGGAGGATGGAACCATCCGGGCCAGGTCGGTCAGTTTCGTTTTACGCCGGGTACTGGCCATGCCGGCAGGAAGGGGAGTGGTGGAGTTTTGTTCGGCTACCGGGGCAGGTTTGCTTGTTTCAGAAGGGGTTTCCTTGGAGGAAAGCTCCGAGGTAGCAGCTTGGGGTGAGGTCGTGCTCGTCGCCGAATTCGGGGCGGTAGAAGCGGGCTTGATCGCGGTGGTCGGGCTTTGAACGGAAGAAGCCTTATCGGGAGCGTCATCCTTGGACGGTTTGGCAGAAAGCGACGGCTCTTCGCGCCGATTTTTGGCCCTAAAAAAGATGTTAGGCCAACGCATAGCGGTTAAATCGGGTGCGCCGGTGCAGGAAACGTAAGTGGGTATTAATGGGCTCGCTCTCCTTCAACTGGCAGTGAATATATCCCGTGATTCTACCGGGGAGTCGCTCAAAAACAAGGAGGGCTTCAAATTCTTGGTCATTTACTTGCGATTCGCGCAAGCCATCGGGCCACTCACCCTAAGAGTCAATTAAGTCGTGGCATATAACGTGCTTAAGCGTCCATACCAATCGATTTCTAAGCCCACTTATTCGTTACATTATTGCCTTATGTCTGTCACTTCAGGAAGCATTCGCACAGCGAGTTTAGCGGAAACCTTGCGGATGCTCGTCAATGGAAGCCAGACTGGCTATTTAAAGATCAGGGAAGGCGAGCAGGAAGGCTTTTTGGCGATGGAGAACGGCACTATCGTCAATGCCCGGATAGGGGCCACGGTTGCCCTGCATGCTCTTTTCCAGTTTGTGGGTTGGCGAGAAGCCAGTTTCGATTTTCATGAGCGCCCCCTGCCAGTGGACCTGTCCCGGGACCTGGCGGTTTATGAGCCACAGGTTCTCATCGAAGGAGTGGCCTTCAAGGAGGATGAGCTGAACTTGTTGCAGCAGGCGATTCCGCCTTTCGATTCGATGCCGCATTATACCGGTGGCGAATCTCTCGGTTCAGTCGAGGCGACGCCCGCCGACCTCGGTTTGCTCAGTCTGGCCGATGGGCATCGCACCGTGCAGGAAATTGCGGAAATGGTGAACCTGAGTCCGCTGGAAATCGCACGAACCCTGGCTCGATTCCGACTGGCCGGCGTCCTCGAATTGGTTTATCCGAAGAAAGTGCGCGTAAAATCGGCGATGGCTGCGACGGGGTGAGTTCTTACAGCAGCGCTTTACTGCTTGGGTTTGGATTTCGGTTTTGGCGCGGGAGTTGAGGTGAGCGTGGGAGCAGGCGACGTTATGACAGCTTCCGGAACCACGGGAGGATTAAGCATGTGATCCGCCGGGATGTGGTAGCGGGACATGATTTGCTGGTTGGCCTGGTCCATGGTGCTGGCGTCAAGAACGGCCTGCTGGATCGGTTCGCCTGGCGAGAACTTGAAGACGTCGAAACCGTTGACCGGTGATTTAAGCGCTGTGACGATGTCGGAAATCTCTTTGATTTTCACTCCGTTGACCTCATCGATGACGGCGTTGCGCAGACCTTCGTAACCGATGTTGGCTTCGTTGGGCAGCACTTGGGAAAGCACGACGCGCTGGGGACGTTCGGGGCGCACCTTGTCCATATCGTAATAGGCAAGCCGGAAGGGTGCGCGTTGCCGCCAGTTCCCGCCCCAACTGCGCAGGTAGGCCTCGGACAAGGGCACGAAAACGAAGCCGCCCGCCATGACATATTCAGGGTCCTTGTCGAATGACTGGCTGGGTATAAGGTCGTCGCTGAATTCGGCCTTGGGAAGCTTGTAAACGATGTTCTGCTCTTTTCCGTCGCGCCAAATCTTGAATTTGCATTCCATGCCTGCCCACTTGTTACGGGAGGAAAGATTTTCGAGGCAGAGCTTTTTGTACTGGGGATCGCGATAATTTCCCTGCGCGTCGATGTCGAAGCCGTCGATATTCAAAATCACATCATGTGGCTTGACCGGCGATTCCACGCCCGGCTTGAGGCCGGTTTCCTTGACAATGACGCCACGGGCTGCGCCGGGAAGTTTCAGATAATCGAGATTGAGCGGATTTTCCGCCGGGTCCCAGGTGAAATCGAAATAGCCGAGCCCGGTAAAGGTCTTGTCCTCGCGGGCCTTGAGGATCGACGCGATGAAGGAGGATGGGACGGCCAACACGGTATCGCCGCCCTGAAGATAGGCGAGGCCGATCAGCTTATCGCCGACAGTGACCGCCTCGCCAAAGCCGACGCCGGCGATGGTCGATGCGATTTTCAGCGCAGGCACGGAGACAAAGCTCAGGGCGGAATTGTCCACGGTCATCTCGTCGATTTCGCCCTGGCGATTTTCGAGCTGATCGTCCCTCCAGCATAAAATGCGGACGGGGCCGGTGATCGGAACCGGATCGGCCAGCCTGGCGGGTTGCAACCCGGTCCAGAAATCCTTTTCGTCGGTGGTTAGTGCGGCGAGATTCGCTTGGTAATCGATCCACACGACGCGGCCAATGCTGAAGAGACCACCGCCTTCCTTCTTGAGCCGGATCAGGGTCTGGTCCTGCAGACCGTCGGCCGTGGTGATGATCTGGTGACCCTCGACCACGACGCCGCTCTTAAACGATTTGCGCTCACTTCTCGACCACGGTTGGATGTAATTGTACTGCTTGCTGGTGGATTCAATATGGATGATCGCATTGTCCCAATTGAAGGCGCCGGAATCGGCAGCAGTCAGCACCTGAAGATTCAGGAACGGCACCAGAGCCAACAACGCCAGGGTGAGCGTGGTCCGGTTCAGAGAAAGGAGGAGTCGGTTCATAAACGGCTTTGGGCGGGAACGCGGTAGGTGTCGAGGATGTCCTGATTGGCTTTTTCCGCATCGTCCTTACGGATGACCTCAAAGTGATGGTCGGGCAGGAATTCGATAATGGCATCGGGACCGGTGGTCGCGGCAAAGGCCTTGGGGACATCGCTGAGCTGGTTGATTTTCATGCCGTTGATTTTATCGACCATGGTCATGCTGCGCGTGGTGAAGTTGGCGTTCACCGCATTGTCGAGAATGGAGGCCAGCACGACCGGTTGGGGGCGCCAGTGTTCCAGATCTTCAACGTGCCGGTAGGCCAATTCGTAGATTAATTCGCGCCCGGCTGAATCGGACCAGTTCTCTCCAAATGTTTTCAGGTAATCGAGTGAAAGACCGGTGAAGATCAGGCCACCGTAAATATAGTAGGGAGGCAGTACATCGTACTGGTTTCCCTGGGCGGAATCTTCCTTGTAAACCTTCATTGGCAGTTGCACGTCGATCATCTTTCCGTCGCGCCAGATTTTCAGCGGAATGGTGTCGCCGTCCTGGGCGAGATCAAACGCCACAGAAACGCCCACGGTATTGCCCTCGTAAGTGATCGTGCCGTCTTCATCCACCGGGTAGTCGCCCACCTGCATGATGACGTCGTTGGGTTGGATCACGGCCCTGGTCGTGGGGATGTCCAGAATCTTGTCCACGCGGACGCCCTGCTTGCCATCCTCTGGAAGTTTCAGCATCCGGCGAAAAGCTGGATTTTGCATGTTGGTCATGCGCAAGCCAGCATCCGGGACGCCGTGATAGGAGCCATCCTTGATGTCGGTGAGGAAATGATTGACGATCACGGTCGGAATAAAATAGCCGGTGTTCTCGAGAGCGTGCGTCCCTTCAAAAGCGACGCCGACAACTTTATCATCCTGGATGACGGGACCACCGCTGTTGCCGGGATTGATCGCGGCATCGGTTTGAACGGCCAGAAAAGCGCGGTTGCCGATGTGCACATAGCCCTGCACCTCGATGCGCGAGACCACGCCACGAGTGTAGGAGATTTGCTGGCCACCAGCGGGAAAGCCATAGGTCACCACCGTTGAGCGAACCTTGGGCAGTGGGCCAAACTCAAGGGGTTTCATGCCCTTGTAAAAATCAGGATTATCTTTTCCGGTCTCGGGATCGATGACCCGGATGATCGCGAGATCGACGTCATGCGCGACGAATTCCACCTTGGCGAAATAACGCTGCGGATCGTGATACTTCCTCACCAGCAGTTGCTTGGTGAAAGCGACGACGTGTGCGTTGGTCATGATGCGGTCGCCATCGATAAGAAAGCCGGTGCCTGAGGCAAAACGGGGTACGTCAAAAATCCAGGGAGCGGCCCAGTTGGGTTCCTGAAATGCGGTGATAATCTGGACGACCGACTTTTCCGGCTCGGAGCCCTCCGGCAGCGGCGTGCCTTGCGGAAGTGCCTCGGATGCATGAGATGAAGTTGCGGCGGGTGCGGTTGGAGTTGGGGCGACTGCGGCAGGCAAAGGTCCCACCTGAGCGGGGGTTGAGGATGCCGGGGCCCCTGTGGGTGGTGCGGGTTGGGCCGCTGTTCCTCCCGATCCGCCGCCTCCGGGCGTCGGGGTGATGGGGCTCGTGATGGCGTCGGGGTGAGCGGCTCGAAGTGGGCAAATGGCCAGCGCGAGACCGATAACGCAGGCACCAAGGCAGCGAAAAGAAAACATGGCAGTATCCTACTCTCCCTGACTTGGGAAAGTTGTAAAGCCGTGTTGTCTTAAAGTTGTGTTAGGTGGATCGCCCCGATAGCGGGTGATGACGTTGTTGTCGAAAGGCGCGGGGACTGTGGCCGTAATGTTTTTTGAACCGCAGGGAGAGATAGAACGGGGAGGAAAAGCCAACATGATCTGCGATCTGCGCCAAGGTTTGGTTGGTGTAGGCGAGAAGATGGCGGGCCTGGACCAGGCGCCGGGCTTCAAGATATTGCCCCGGGGGTTGCCCCAGTTGCTGACGAAAGAGAGTGGCGAAGCGGGACCGCGAAAAGCCGAATCGCCGGGCAATGGTTTCCAGAAGTTCCCGCTCGCCGATATTTTGGGCAAGATCATCGGCAGCCTGTTGGATGCGCGGATGGCGCTGTGGATTATCTTCGCGCGGATTGGCCCGGCTGCAAAAGAGGAGCGCCCTTTCGACGGCATTCGTGGCAAGAAATTCGCACCGGGGCAGGTTGGAATGTAAAACAGAATTGGCCAGGGAGAGTTCCCTGAGTACGTCTTGTCGCAGGTCGCGGGGAAGAAAGAGATGTTTCACGCCGGGGCTGAGTTCAGGCCAGGATAGCCATTCCAATACCTGCGTCCGGGGTATCCAATGAACCCAGGCCTGCTTCCATCGACCGTTGCGGTCGTGCTGCCCGTAGTCCTGCGGTGTGCCCGGACGGAAAAGGAAAATGTCGCCGGGACCTGCTTGAAATTCACCTCTTGCGTAGCGCACGAGGCATTTTCCCAATTCAGTATAGACCAGAAGCCAGTCTTTCGTGCCCTTGGGACGCCAGCCGTGAATGATGCCATGCGTATCCATATAGCCAGCGTGAAGTGGTCCGGCAGGTGGGGCTGGAGTTTCTCGGGGGCTGACCATGAGACGATATTATATGTATTTAAGCGTGGCGTCGATTCTCGAAAAACACTTCCTGCGATAGTTTTCGGTCATGTCCTTCGATACCCTTGATTATCTCTTCGATCTCCGCGGTTACGCCATCCTGAGAAATGCGATTGATCCGCAGCATCTCGCCGAACTCAACGATGCCTTCGATAAGTTCCCTGACCTGCCCTACATGGGCTGGTATGGAAACGTCCAGCGACTCGACAACAACGGGCTTGCCGGGCTTGAGCTGCAGAATATCGTCGAAGGAGGCGAGCCTTTTGAAAAGCTGATCGACCATCCAGCGTGGATCAACCGACTGCATCTCTACTGCGGCGAAAAGGGCACCTACGTGGACGGTTTATTCATCGACGAATGTTTTGCTTCCGTCCGGCGCACCGGCGGATTTTTCCCGATCCATTCCGGTGGGCAGAACGCGATTGTACGTAATCAATACCGCATGATTAACGGTAATTTCCGCTGCGGACAGGTGAATATCCTGATGGCCATGACCGATATTGGACCGGGAGATGGGGGCACGTTAGTTGTGCCTGGAAGCCATAAATCGAGTTTCCTTCCCGATGAGGTGCGCGCTCTTTATCAGAATCGCGAGAACTACAAAACGCTTCCGGAAGGCGCCATTGAAGTCCATCTGAAAGCGGGAGACGTACTTCTTTTTGTCGATGCCCTGATGCATGGCGCGACGGAGCGGACGAATCCCGGTGAGCGGCGCGCGGTCATTTATCGCTATGGCCCGATGTGGAGCAAGACTCGCCACGGATTTGAGTATTCGGAAGAACTGCTCGCACGATTGACTCCTGAACGCAGGAAGATTCTTCGCCAAGACCCGCGCCGATTGCCGGGCACGCAATTTGGAGTGCTCCACTAATGCAACACGGAAATCCGCTCCATCATCTCCTGCGCAACCGCGGCGAACGAATCCTTGCTTCTTCCGCCTTCTGGAATGACGGGCAGGTACGGCTTGCCGATGACGACGCGGATGGGATGGAAGCGGAGGCGCTTGGTGTGCCGGGATAGCGATTCGAAAGTGCCGAAGACGCGCACCGGCAGAATGGGCACGGCCGCTTTGAGCGCAATCAGGCTCGCGCCCACTTCGGCGATCCCGGGCGTCCCATCGGTCGAGCGGGTGCCTTCTGGAAAAAGCAGGACCGCGTGGCCTTCCTTCAACATGCGAATGATGCGGCGCAGGCCGGAGATATCATTGGCGTCCCGGTCAATCGGCAGGACGTTGCAGATGGGCAGGAACCAACTCCAGAACGGTGGTTTAAACAGGCTCTTGCGCGCGAGATAATGTAATTCACGGGCGACGGCCCAACCGACGGTGGTCGGATCCATAAAGCTGACGTGGTTGGAGACAATCAGGCAGCCGCCTTTCGGCACATTCTCGCGGCCCTCAATGCGGATGCGATGAAAGAACAACTCGATGCCGACAACGTTGTAAGCCAACCGATAAAAAAGACCCATCTCTGAGAAGGCGGACATGAATTCTAATTTTCTTCTGAAAACTTCTGCCAGCGCTTGAGTACGTCGAGTGCCTTGCCGGAATCGAGCGCCTCCGCACCTTGCGCAAGCCCTTCATCCAGTGATGTCGCGGTGCCATGCGTCCAACTCGCGATTGCCGCGTTAATGAGAAGAGTTTCTCGTTCCAATTCCTGTTCTTCGCCAGAGAAAATGGTTTCGAGGCGGGAGGCACTTTCGCCGACGGTGCGGACGAGAAGCGAGTCGATTTTCTCGAGGATTGGCGGTTCGGGCGTTCTCGTAAAGGCGGTGAGGGGAGCTCCATTCGGCAGGCGCAGTGTGCTGCCAAATTGAGTGGGGCCCTGCGCGCTTACTTCGCCGATCATCTGGTGACTGTCGGTCTCCTCCCCACACGCGATGGTAAATCGGCGACACTCCATTTGTTCGAGGGCCTGTTGATAAAGCGTCACATGCTCCGGTTTGAAAACGCCGATCAATCGCGCGTCGGGGCGGGCTGGATTGAGCAGGGGGGCAATTAGATTGAAAATCGTGCGTTGGCCTTCTGCCGCCAATGCCCGTCGGATGGGGGCTACGATGGCAAAACTCGTGTGATAAAAGGGCGCGAACAGAAACGCACAGCCAACTTCCTCGAGGCACCGGGAAACCTTTTCGGGTGCCAGATCGATCTTGATGCCCATCGCTTCCAGGACGTCGGCGCTGCCGGATCGCTTTGTGATTCCACGATTACCGTGCTTCACCACGGGGATGCCCATCGCGGCGAGGATGAACATCAGCCCGGTCGAAATGTTGAGGAGATTCAAGCCACCACCGCCCGTGCCGCAGCAGTCGAGCAGCGGCTTGCCCTGCCAGCTTCCGCGCAGGCCCGGATCGCGAGCTTGAGGAAGAAAGGCCTCGGCGCATGCGGCTAATTCCTCCGCCGTCTCTCCTCGAGTTGCCCACGCGCGGAGAAAATCGGCCTTGATGCCATCTGCGATGGAAGTGTCCAACAACTCCGCCGCTGCCTCGGAAATTTCCTCAATCGTCAGCATGCGATGGGGGACGGCAAAAGTCAGGTCGTGCAGCATACTGCCATCATGCGCAGGTTTGCCCGCCCTGCCGAGAGGAAATCACGGATTCATTATCGACAGGATCAAGTTTACGCATGTCCCGCAATCGCGTGCGGAATGTAAGGCTCCTCAAGACGCGCGATTTCGGCGGGACTGAGTTTGACGCTGACGGCGGCTATCGCGTCGTCGAGATGGTGCGGCTTCGAGGCGCCGACAATGGGCGCAACCATGGCCGGTTTGTGCAAGAGCCATGCAAGCGCGATTTGCGCGGGAGGCAATCCGCGCTCGCGGCTTAAGGCTTCCAGGGCTTCGATGACGCGTTGGTCCGCTTCTGCCGTTTTCTTGCTGTAAAGCGATGTGCCAAAATCATCTGTTTTGGATCGAGTGGTCTCGGCCTTGCGATTGCCGGTCAGGACGCCGCGGGCGAGGGGACTCCACGGAATCAAACCAACGCCTTCCGAATCGCAGAGCGGATTCATCTCCCGCTCTTCTTCGCGATAAAGCAGATTGTAGTGGTTTTGCATCGTGGCAAAACGCGCCCAACCGTTCCCTTCGGAAATCGCCAGCATTTGCGCGAACTGCCACGCGAACATCGAAGATGCGCCGATATAAAGCGCCTTGCCCGCGCGCACGACTTCATTGAGCGCCTCAAGTGTTTCCTCCATCGGTGTATGCGGATCGAAGCGATGAATCTGGTAGAGATCGACGTAATCGGTGCCGAGTCGGCGCAGGCTGTCGTCAATCGCGTGGTGGATATGTTTTCGGGAAAGGCCTCGTTGATTGACGTCATCGCCCATGGCTCCATGAACTTTCGTGGCGATGACGAGTCGATCCCGGGACGGTCCAAAATCCTTCAAGGCGCGTCCGACAATCTCCTCGCTTACGCCGAGCGAATAGACGTTGGCGGTGTCGAAGAAATTGATGCCGGCTTCCAGCGCTCGCTGGATAAATGGGCGGCTTTCCGCCTCTTCGAGAACCCATTCCCTCCACTTTTTCGAGCCATAGGTCATTGTGCCCAGGCAAATGCGCGAAACTTTTAAACCGGTGGTTCCAAGGTTGACGTATTCCATAGGGAATAAGCCTACTCACGATTTTCGCGGACGCTAGTGGACGAATGATTTTTACGGATACTTTTGCCAGTCGAGCTTGTGCTGCTCGATCCAACGATAGTGTTCCGGATGATCAAGGCGAGCGGCGGCGGGAGTGTCGACGATGACCGTAACGCGCGGATGAAGTTGCAGCGCCGAAGCGGGGCACATCGAGGAGACCGGCCCCTCAATCATCTCCTTCACCGCGTTGCTTTTTTGTGAGCCGCAGGCTAGGACGACGCAATGACGCGCTTCCAGAATGGTACCGATTCCCATGGTCACGACGTGACGCGGTTGTTCGTCCGGATTGGAGAAATTACTCGCGTTGTCCCGGAGCGTTTTTTCCGAGAGGATCTTGATCCAAGTGCGCGATCGCAGCGATCCGGTCGGCTCGTTGAATCCGATATGGCCATTGGAACCGATGCCCAGCAATTGAAGATCGATTCCTCCCGCGTTGATGATCGCCTGTTCATATTCCTTGCAGTGGTGGCGGAGATCGGCGGAATACCCGTCAGGAATATGGGTTGATTCGAGGGGGATGTTGACGTGGCGAAACAGGTTTTCACGCATGTAGTGGTGATAGGACTGGGGATGGTCCGGCGGCAGGCCCACATATTCGTCGAGGTTAAATGTGACGACTTGGCTGAAATTGAGCTTCTCCGTTTGATGCAGGCGGATCAATTCGCCGTAGAGCCGAAGCGGGGTGCGTCCGGTGGCGAGTCCCAGCACGCAGCGGGGCTTTCGACGCAACAACTGCGCCACAATCTGTGATCCCAAAAGAGAAACCTCGTCAGCCGTATCGCGAATAAGTACTTCCATGGTTCCTTTAATTAACCTGAACTCCGGCGGCTTTCCACCACGGATCGAGGTCAATTACCTTTTTTTCCACCATGGCCTGATCGATGGCGAAGGCGGCAACGCAGGAACGAAGACCTTCTTCCACGGAAGCCAGAGGTTTTGCCCCGTTGATGAGGGTATCGGCCAGAGCCTTCGCCATCGTTTCATCTCCGCCGGCATGGCCACCGCCATGGCCCATGTTTATCCGCTCTATTTTCGCGCCAGCGCGCAGCCATTCGATCTGACCGGTAAGAGTGTCGGCTCGAAGAGTTCCCTCCGTGCCGCAAATATAAAAGCGGCGCTCTGGCAGGCCCGCATTGCAGTTGGTGTGGAAGGTGCCGCGGACTCCATTGGCATATTGGAGGATGGCGACCTGGTTATCGACAATATCGGCTCCTTCCGAGAACGGGTTGGTGCCATGAGGATCGGCCCATGTGCTGTAAGCCGGTTTTCCGGTCGCATCCGGGGCAAGGCGCTGGGCAAGGTGCGCGTTTTCGGGAGTGAAAAAATCCTTTCCTCCGAAGCTGGCGACGCGAACTGGAAGGCTATCGATAATCCAGTTGGCCAGGTCGAGATCGTGGCAACATTTCTCCAGAAGATGACTTCCGGAATTAACGGCATGTCGTCGCCAGTTCCCGAAGATATAACTTCCATGGTTGAGTTCGAGCGTCTCATTGAATTCAAAAGAGATGATCCGGCCAATTTTTCCTGATGCCACCAACTCGTGGACTTTTTGATAGTGCGGCGAATAACGAAGAACGAGCCCGAAGGAAAAAATCCGTCCCGACGCTTTCACGGTTTTGCGAATGGCCACGCAATCATCCAGGGTGGTCGCGAGAGGCTTCTCACAAAACACGTTTTTCCCCGCTTGTAGGGCCGCGATGGCTTGTCGTGCGTGAAAGACATTCCACGAGCCAATAAAAACCCAATCGACTTCCGGATGATTCGCCAAAGCTTCCTCTGACGATACCACTTCCACATCCACGCCAAGATCTTTTCGCAAGGACTGAAGAGACCCTGGGTCAGGATCATAGGCTGTGGTAACTTGAATGCTCCCGGCAGGTGCTTCATCAAGAAGACGCCGGACGATGCCCCGTAAACGACCTCCAGGGCCGATCAATCCAACGCGAACGTGTTTTTGGACAGTGGTCACGAAGTCTCTTTATGCTTTATTTTGAATTGATAAAAAATAGTAATAATGATCTTCTTTTTAACATAAATGAGCATCACAACGAGGCGCCAACGCCGTCCCGCTCTGGATTCGTTGCAACAGATCGAGCGCTTGAGTCGAGCCATACCGGATCCAGATTCGTATCTGCAAGGACGGACTGCCTGCAATCCGATCCTGCCCACGAATATTATCTGCTTTGTCCGGCGCGATGCCGACATGCTGGCGATGCGTAGTCTTCGCGCTCGCGACCAGCATCATCGTTTCGTCCTTATCGTCGCCGTGCGTGGAACGGGCCGGGTCTGCATAGACGTGGAGAATTTTTCCCTCCGCGGGGGGCAGGCGCAGCTTGTTTTTCCATTTCAATTTCATTCCTACGTCTCCGTGCAGCCGTCGCGGATATGCTGGATTTTCATTACGTTTGAAATGGAGAAGGAGGCCAATCTTGAGTCGCTCCGGTCCTCCCCTTCACGCAATCTTGGCCGGAATGAATTGATGCTTTTCCATGAAATCATGCGGAGTTGGACGACGGGTGATCCGCTTCGGCTTCTTCAGCACCAACTTGCGATTTTACTGACTCGCCTTGTTGCGCGGAAGGTTCCATCCGGATCGCACCAAAGGCAGAATCGTGAGCGCGGGGATGGGAGCATTCTTTTCCTGGTCAATCGCCATGTGATGGGCCGACTCGACCAGCCCATGGTACTTAAGGCGATGGCGGCATCTCTCGGCCAATCGGAAAGCCACTTGCGGCGGCGCTTTCGCCTGGCGACGGGCGTCAGCCTTGGCCGCTACCTGCGGGAACTTCGCCTGCAACGGGCCTGCAGCCTTCTCCACGACTCTTCTCTCACCGTGGGCGAGGTTGCCAGCAAGTGTGGTTTTGACTCGATCTATTCCTTCAGCCGCACGTTTAAAACAGGAATGAACTTCTCTCCTCGTGCCTATCGTCGCGGTTTAAAGTAGCAATAGAAATACGCCCGGCGGAGACCTCTGCGAAACTCTCACATTTAGCATTAGTCATCCTGAGCTTGTCGAAGGATCAGTTCGGCCTGCCTTTTCTCAAACCTTCAGTAGCGGCTACAGTGTTTCCGAAACCACTCGAGTCAATTATCGGGATAAAAGGGAGTGATCTTTGTGCCCTGCAAACCGATGCCGGCCATGAGTCCCTTTTGATCGAAGATAAAGGCGTAGATGTCTTTTTGCAGCGTGGTGCTCGACAGGGTCCGGGCCACTCCGGCATCCACCACCACGATGCTCGGGCCGACCCCGATTTCCCAGCCGTCGCTTTTATGGAGATACGAAAGTGCCTTGTGATTCATGAAGAACAAAACGTAGCCGAATTTCTGCACACCCGCTTGTAGGCCGTACGAGACTGCAGTGGTCTGGTAGTACCCGTGGGACTCACCATTACGGATGAGAACACCCTGGCCGCCTTGAGCTCCAAAAATAAAACCGGCTTTGACCACGGTGGGGAAGACCAGCGCGGCGGCGGACTCATTGGCGACTGTGGCGGCTTTTAAATTATTGATGCAAAGAGAGCTCAAGGCCCGCCGTCCGTCCCTGTCCAACTCTTCGGCTGTAGCGGCTCGAAGTGGAAGGGAAAGGTAAGCCATGCCGCTTAAACTGAGAATCAGGAGGACGGATAAATGGGTAAATTTCATATGTGGCTATTTATGGAAGGACAGATGAGAGGTGAGGCTGTGTTCCTACTGGCGTTGGCCACCACCACCGCCTCCAAACCCGCCGCCACCTTTACCACCACCGCCGCCATTACCACCGCCGCCGCCACGATTACCTCCGCCTGCAGGAGCTTGAGCAGGGCGACTGGCCTGATTTGACTTGCTGGCGTCACGATTGAATCCGCCTTTTCCGCCGGGGGGGGGGCGTCATTTGGTTGTTTGCGGGTTTTTGTCCGGATCCATTTCCTCCGAAGCCGCCACTGGGTTTGGGAGCCTGTCCACCGCCATTGGAACCGGGCCAACCGCCGGGTTTGGGAGCTTGGCCGCCACCGTTGGAACCAGGTTTATTACTGGGTTTAGGCGCTTGACCGCTGCCGTTAGATCCGGGCTTAAAGGGATTATTCTCGGGCTTGGGAGCTTGGCCGCTGCCATTTCCTCCGAAGCCGCCACCAGGTTTGGGCGCTTGACCGCCGCCATTGCCGCCGGGGCGATTCTCGGGTTTGGGAGCCTGGCCGCCACCATTGCCGCCGGGACGATTCCCGGGTTTGGGAGCCTGACCGCTGCCGTTGGAACCAGGAAGAGTAGAAGGTTTGTTACCACCGCCATTATAACCGGGCTTAAAGGGATTTTGCTGTCCTCCACCGTTACCACCGGGGCGAGTACCGGGCTTGGTTCCGTTGTTTGGCCAGTTGCCATTATTTCCACCACCACCGGGCTTATAACCGGGCTTGGGCTTCCAGACGTTCCCGTTGCCGTTATTAATGTTAATATTGTTGTTATTGTTGATCGTGACGTTGTTTCCGCCACCGTGGTAATTATTGTTCCAACCGCCACCGTGGTAGTGATTGTTCCAGCCATTATTGTTATAATAAACATTGCCGCCGTACCAATTCACGGAGTTGTGGATCCAGATACCCAGCGCCAGTCCCGCGCCAAAAGTGATGAGCGGTACAAGAGGATCAGGCGGTGCCTGGACGTAGACCACTTGGGGCTGATATTGCGGCACGTAAATCACTTGCGGATCAGCCGGCATGATCTGGATGATGTTCTGATCCGTCGAGACGACCTGCTGCGGAGTGCTCTTCAAGTTGCCGAATGACTCCGCCTTGGCCCGAAGCCGTTGGACAGAATTAAAGACATCGTTCGGTTGTGCGACGAAAGCGTCTCCGAGGGCCGTTGTCCAATCCAAATCCTTGTCCATCATCTTGAGCACATCCGGGTAACGCGCCAGCGCCTTGACGCTTTCATCCCACTGCTGCGCATCGATTTGATCCGGGCTCTTTCCTGACTTCACATACCGGTAGGCCATGACGACTTCCGTTGGCATCGTCGCGGCGGGCATGATCTGCGCCAGTAGCGGATCGGGATAGAGCGCGATGGGGGCGAGGAGCGTATCCAATTGATCGGGTGACAACAACGGCGCGGCTGGCGGAGCTTGCTCACCGGTAGGTACCGGTGCCGGTCCGGTTTGTGCAAGCAGGGGAATGGGGCCAGCGGCGATGCCGATCATGGCGACCCAGGCGAAGGAAATCTGGAGGTGTTTGAGCATAAATTGAATTTAAATGGAGTACGTCTGAGCGATGATTGTTGAGTAAACAACAAGAAGAGTCGAGACCGGCGTCGATGAAACTATGACGTCACCACTTCAAGGGGCGTTCATTCTTTCGGGCCGTTGACTTTGTCGGCGGCGCCGGATTCAAGATCGGGTTTTAGAACTTAATTCAACTCTGCGCGGTTGCTCTCGCTGAAATTGCGGGGCAGGCGCGTGAGGATTTCGTGGCGCTGGACCTTGAGGGCTTCCAGCGCTTCTTTTTCCTGCGGCGCAAGCCAAGCTTCATTGAGCTGGTGCAACCACCGCTTGGTCTGGATCAGCAGGCAGCAATTCAGGATGCCGAGAAACGCGGTAAAACTTAGTAGGATGATGCCGTGGATGGGAAATTCACTGATGGCTCGAAAGGTAAAGAGTCCTTGGATAAGCATGAGGAGCGAGATGGCCAGATAGAGCATGGCGACGAGACGCCTGAGATCCCGGTTGGCGCGCTTCCGGTACTCGGCGGAGCGAAGAATATGCGCTTCGAGCTGGCGCTCGCGGATCGTGACATCCTGAAGTGATTCCTCAATGCTCATAGTTGGAAAACTAGCACATCTTTGGCCATTAAAAACGTGATGGCGATAAAATTTTCATCAAGCTTTGCTTTGTTGCCTTGAAATCGACCTGTTGCCTTCCCAAATCGACCGTGGCGACCTCGACTTGAAGCGGTTGACCGGCCCGTAACACGAGCTTGGTTCGCTGGCCGTGAAGTTCCAGTCGCTGAGGATGGAAGACGAAGAGATCGCCCTCGAGGGCCGAGAGCGGAACCAAGCCTTGGACGAGGAATTCGGGAAGTTGGACCATGAGGCCGGAGGAGCGGACTTCGAGGATCAAGGCGTGGAAGGAGGTGCGCTTGGTGGCGTGGGCCTGGCGGTCGAAATATTCGAGCTTCTTGAGTTTGACCGATTCCTGTTCGGCTTCGGCGGCGGAACGCTCCGTGGTGGAGAGATGTAGGCACAGCCGGGAGAGTGTGTCGTAATTGAAGTCACTGGTGTCGCGGGGATTGCCAAACAGGAGGCGATGAACGACGAAGTCCGAGTAGCGACGGATGGGCGAGGTGAAGTGAGTATAGTTGATCTTGGCGAGACCGTAATGGCCCAGCGGCTTGGGGCTGTACATGGCGCGCTTGAGTGACTTGAGCAGGCCGATCTTGACCGCGCTTTCGCCGGGCTGGCCGCGCACCTTGTTGAGCAGCTTCTGGATTTCGCCGCGCTGGGTGAGGTCGCCGCAGGAGAAGCCCATCGACTTGGCTTGCGCGCGGAATTCCTCGAGGCGGCCGGGATCTGGATTCTCGTGGATTCGGTAGAGACCGGGCCGGCTCCGCCGTTTGAGTTCCAAGGCAACAACCTCGTTGGCGAGGAGCATGAATTCCTCGATGAGTTGGTGGGAGATGTCGTTCTCGGTCCGCTCGAGGTGCGTGGGGATACCGAGATCATCGACACGGACTTTGACTTCGGGGAAATCGAGATCGAGCGCGCCTTTGGCGAAGCGATTGCGGCGCAGAATTTGAGCCATGCTGTTGAGGGCGTGGACGTGTTCGCCCAGTGGAGTCGTCGCGGGCTTTTGGAGTTGGGCGAAGGCTTCCTTGTAGGTGAACCTTTTTGCGCTGTGGATGATCCCGGCGGCGAAACGGAATCCTTTCACGTCGCCCTTTTTATCGAGCGTGACGATGGCGGTCTTGACTAGCCGATCGACGTTCGGTTGCAGGGAACAGATGCCGTTGCTCAGTTTTTCCGGGAGCATCGGGATGACTCGGTCGACGAGATAAATGCTGTTGCCTCGCGAGCGTGATTCGGTGTCGAGCGAAGAACCGGTGCGGACGTAATGGGAGACGTCGGCGATGTGGATAAAAATCTCGAAGTCGCCGTTGGGATGAGCGCGATAGGAGAGCGCGTCATCGAAATCCTTGGCGTCATCCGGATCGATGGTCATCGTGAAAATCTGGCGGAAGTCCTCGCGGCGCGCGATTTCCTCGAGCGGAATTTGCGCGGAGATGTCGGCGGCTTCCTGCTCGACGTTTTCCGGGAACGAGGTGGGCAGATCGTGCTTGCGGATGATGGAGAGTAGATCGACGCCGGGATCGTCGGGGCGACCGAGGACCTCGGTGATGATGCCCTCGGGCGGCTTGCGGCGATCGGGCCAGTCCTTGAGTTCGACCACGACTTTTTGGCCGAGGTGGGACATGTCGGAGGGAGGCGGGACGCAGATGTCGTGCGGGATGCGGGTCTCGTCGGGGAGGACGAAATAAAACATCGGGGTCTTGCGCAAGGTGCCGACAAGTTGGCGGCGTTTGCGTTGCAAAACTTTGACGACTTCGCCGCGTAGACGACCGTCGCGCTGGCGACCATGCTGTTCCTTGAGACGGGCGAGAACGCGGTCGCCGTGGAAGGCGGTGCCGGTGTCCTCGGAGGCAACGTAGAAATCGGGCTCGGCGGGATCGAGCGGGACGAGGAAGCCGAAGCCGCGTTCGTTCATCTGCAAATGGCCAACGCAAAAGCCGAGGCGCTTGGGCAAAACATAGAGGCTGTGCCGGACCTGCATGAGGCGTCCGGCTTTTTCTTCTTCGACGAGAAATTCCTCGAAGGCAGCGGTCTCGGGCTGGGAAACGTGGAGTTTGCGGGCGAGGGCCTTCTCATCGATCGGTTGATATTCGCGACTGCTTAAGAGAGGGATGAGGGCTTCCCGCCAATGCAGAGGAGCGCCAGCTACGACTTTGACATCGCGCGCCGGGGCGGAAGCCTGGCGCTGCGGCTGTGGCTTGAAATTCGATTTGGGTGCCGGAGCCTGATGACTCCGGCGAGGTGCCTGCTGGGAATGCGATCCCGATTTGGGCAGAGGCGGCGGCTGTGCGCCGCGTCGCGGGCCTTGTTGTGAAGGTTGAGCCGACTTGGGAAGCGGTGGCGGTTGCGCTCCCCGTCGCGGAGGTTGGTTCGACTTGGGGGGCGGTGGCTGCTGTGAGCCGTGGCCGGAAAAAGATTTCCCTTTGCGATGAGGCTTGGGTTTGGCGTGAGCGCCATGCTGGGCCCCGGCTTGGGAACCTGATTTCTGGCTTTTGTTAGGATTGGGGCGGCTGGGCCGCGGTCTGTTCATCTGAATGTTGGGTGTACTGTATTACCGCACGCGGTAAAGGTCTTGTCGAGGGTGATACGGAACTCGTCATGCCGGAGTGGCATTCTGAAAAAACACGTGCGCCGAAAAAGGCAGCGGTGTATTCCGCAAGATCGAAAACGATCGCTTGTAAGTGAAACCTCAAAAGAGAAGAGGCCTACGAAACCGTTCTTAAACTGAGGTTACGGTAATACGGAACAGGGATTCTGTCAATCGGTCATCATATAGAGGGTCTAACGGAGCCCAAGACGAGAAGGAATGACGGAAGGGGGGCAATAGAGTTGCGCTGACAAGTGCGTTCCCAAATGGAGTTTGGGAACGAGGGGAAGGGAGGTTTAGCGCTAAGACGGAGGGCAGACTTTAAGACAAGTTAGATCGATGGGTTATAATTCACTGGAATTAAGCGATAAGGCTCCAATGAATCGACTTCTGCTTCCGTCTCCATTGAGGGTTTGCATCATTATTCCGAACGGGTCTATAATGTTTGGTCACAGCTAGAATTGGCAACGCATTCCCGTCACGTCATGTCCGAATCCAGTACCCTATCCACAACGCGATCCGTTGAGATGCTCAAGCAAATTGAGTCGGCCCCGCTTAATCCTGCATCGTGGGTGGAACTGCTGGCGAAAGTGCGCGGGCTGAATGATCCGCTCAGTATCAAGAGTCTCGAGATCATCATCGATGGTTTGAAGCGAATCGAAGAGTGTAACGCGCGGGCGGTGGAAAAAAATCAGGTGCCTGCGCAGGTATCGTCGATGTCCAAGGCGATGTTTGTGCGACTGGCCAAGGCGTACAACAGTCCGACGTTGCTCAAGGAAGTGGGGTTGATTTATCTGCGCGATCTCAATCTGCCGGATGTGGCGCTGCAGCATTTCGAGCGCTCGATGAGATTGGGCGGTCCCGAAAAAGAATTGCGCCCGTTGAGCGAGGCCGCCGCCGTGGCCGTGCAAAGGCAGTTGACCCAGACCAATGGGCAGGGAGCGGGACATTCCGGGATCGTCATGGCGCAGCATGCGAAGCCGATCGCGCCGAATATTATTCGTAAGACAGGCAAGCTGCTGATGCCTACGCGCTTCAATCCCACCGATTCGATGAAACTCACCGAGTCGGCTGTTCTGGCCGAAACAGTGGTGGCCGAACCGCTGCCCGCGACGACGAAGGAATGCTTGGGCGAGGCGGATGCGGCGATCAAGAAGGGTATGCTCCGGCGGGCCGAGGTGCTTCTAAAAAAGGCCGAGGAGAATCCCGCGGGCAAACCGGAAATGTGGCAGGCATGGACGAATCTCGGGCAGGCTTCTTATGAGGCTGGCGTGGCTCCGCTGGTTGAAACGGCCTTTCTCCAGGCGCTCATGTACAATCCAATGGAGTTGGCGTCCCACTTCAACCTGGCGCTCGGCTATCATCTGAACGAAAAGTATGAGGCCGCGCTGGTGGAGTATCTCAGGGCAATTCAAATCAACGCGAAACATCCCAAGGTTTGGTGCAACCTGGGCGTGCTTTATTTCCAGATGGATAAGTATGAGCCCGCGGAAAAAGCGTTGCTCGAAGCGGTGAAATTTAATCCGGAATACATCCGCGCCTGGGACAACCTGGCGGCGGCCCTTGGCGCGCAGGACAAGCTCGACGAAGCGCTCGATGCGTGCAAACGGGCGGTCGAGTTGAGGCCTGATTATCCGGAAGCCTATTTCAAGATGGGCGTGATTTATTTCACCCGGAATGAACTTGCGCAGGCGACGACGGAATTCCAACGCGCGGCCCTGCTGCCGGCGCTCACTGCGTATAGTGAATGTTTTCAGGCGATGATTTACGCGCGCTTGGAACAAACCGAGCCTGCGGAGGCCGCGGTGCATCGCGCGGTCAAGGTGGATCCGAAGTGCGATATGCTTTGGATGGCGTGGAATGACCTGGGGCTGGCGTTTTTCTCCACAGCGAATTATCCGGGAGCGATTACGGCTTACGGCGAGGCGACGATGATCAAGCCGGATGAGCCGGAAGCGTGGTTCAATTTGGGTGTCAGTTACCATCAGGGCGGTGACCTGAAAGCGGCCCGGGCCTCTTACCAACAGGCGGTTGACTTAAGAGAACAGCAGCCGGGGGCTTGGCATAATCTCGGGATCGTCTGCGCGCAGACCAATGATTACGCGGCCGCGATGAAGGCGTTTCGGCAAGAAATTCACTGGGACCCGACGAATGTTCGCGCGTGGTATGACCTGGGAGTTGCCTTGGAAAAATTGGATCAGTACGACAAGGCGGTCGTCGCGTTTGCGAGGGTCGATGAGTTGAACCTTGCCTCGGCGGCGGCTTCGTAAGTCGGGTTGTTGATCATGCTGCGTCCCAGATATTTTTCGCGATTACTTTTGATCGCAGGCGTTTTGGCCGGACTGATGGGTGCTCCGATTCTGGCGCAGGAGGCAGCATCTTCCAAGACGGGGGAAAGTGCGGAGACCAATTATCGAACCGAGCTGGAGAAGGAAACTTTTTTGCTGATCAACCAGTACCGCAAAGACAACAAATTGACGTCGTTTGTGTGGAGTGGAGATATCGCCAAGGTGGCGCGGGCGCACAGTAAGGACATGGCGACGGGGGATGTCGATTTTGGGCACGACGGTTTTGGCAAGCGGGTGAAGGAATTGAAGGTCGTCATGGTGGGGCTGAATGGAGCGGGCGAAAATGTGCTCAAGACGGATGATCCGGATCAGGTGGCGCAGAGTGCGGTGAGAATTTGGCTAAACAGCCCGCATCACCTGGAGAATATCCGGGGCGATTTTAATTACTCGGGGATTGGCGTTTGGCGGGATGACCAGGGCATGGTTTATTTCACACAGATTTTTGTGAAGATTGAGCCGGAGACGGCGGAGGCTCAGGCAGCACCGGCACCTGCGCTGGCCACGCCATTTACGTTTCTGGCTGATCCGAAGACGAGATAATCCCTCGTTGCAGATGAAGCAAAGCTTCGCGGACAAGTGCGTTCCCAAGTGCAACTTGGGAACGAGGGAAAGGCAGCCTGAACTGATCCTTCGACAAGCTCAGGATGACTGATGCTAAATGTGAGAGTTTCGCAGAGGTCTCCTCTGGGACAACCAACTACGCATCCAGCGCGGCCTTGATCTGCTCTTTGGGGGTGCGGGCGGCGAAGGCGTGGAAGGGCTCGTCCGCCTGGCGATTGGCGGTGTAGTAGTTGAGGAGCTTGCCGACGGTCTTGTGGAGATCGGAGGCGAGAACCTTGCCTTTCACCAATTCGTTGAAGCGCGCGCCGGCGCCGAGCTTGCCGCCGATGAACATGTCGAAGCATTCGGTGGCGACGCCGTTGACCTTGGTCGAGCCGCCGCGAAAGCCGATGTCGGCGATCTGGTGCTGGCCGCAGGAACTCGGGCAACCGCTGAAGTGGATGCGAATCTTTTCCTTGTAGGACGCACATTCGGTCTCGAGCTGCTCCACGAGGAGGACCATGCGGTTCTTTGTCTCGGCGATGGCGAGGTTACAGAACTCGATGCCGGTGCAGGAGACGCAGCCCTTGCGGAAATTCGAGGGCTGGTAGGAGAAGCCGTTGGCGGTGAGGTCGGCTTTCAATGCGGCGAGGTTTATCTCCGGAATGTTGAGCAGGATCAGGTTTTGCTTGTTCGTGGTCGTGATGCGGTCGAGGCCGGACTGCGCATATTTCTTCGAGAGCTCGGCGATCTTTGCCAACTGCGCGCCGCGGGTGCGGCCACCGGCGAAGGAGACTCCGACGTAATACAGGCCCGCCTGCTTTTGTTCGTTGACGCCGATGTGATCGGTTTCCGGGTCTTCCGGGAAAACGAATTCGTCATGACGCTGGAAGGTGCGGCCGGCGAGTTCCTCGATCTTGGCCAGGACTTTGTCGGTGCCCCAATCGGCGACCAGGAATTTGAAGCGGGCGCGATTGCGTTTCTCGCGGAAGCCATTATCGCGATAAAGGACCGAGGTGTAGTGCACCATCGGCAAAACGTCTTCGGGTGTGAGGAAAACGGGCAGTGTCTGGGCGATATGCGGTGAACTCGAGAGACCGCCGCCGACTTTGATGCCGTAGCCTTTTTCGAGTTTGCCATCGACGGTGCGTTCGAGGCCGAACACGCCGACGCAATTGATGTCGGGTTGTGCGCAGTGAATGCGGCAACCGCAGACCGCGATCTTGTATTTGCGGGGCAAATCGGAGAATTCGCGATTATCGGTCATGTGCCGGTTCACGTCGTTCAAGACGGAAGTGGCATCAATGATTTCGTCCTTGTCGATGCCGGCGACAGGGCAGCCGACGACGTTGCGGGTGTCGTCACCGCAGGCGCCGGAGGTGGTCATGCCGACCTTGTTCAGGCGCTCGAAGACTTCGGGGAAATTCTCGATCTGGAGCCAATGGAACTGGAAGGTCTGGCGAGTGGTGATATCGCCGAAGCCGTGGCCGAAATCGTCGGCGATGCCCGCCATGACGTTCAACTGGGCCGAGGTGAGCTGGCCGCCCGGGATCTTGGTGCGGAGCATGAAATAGCCGCTGTCCTTGGGGCGCTGGCGATAGACGCCGTACCATTTGAAGCGGTCGAAGTCGTCCTCGGGAATGGTTTTGAAGCCGGTCTTGGCGTAGCGATAGATATCGTGAATGACGTCGAGGCCATCCTTGATCGTCTTGAGTTTTTCCTGGGGCGTGTTGCCGGAAACGAAATTACGGGGAGTCGAGAGAACTTGCATGAGCCACTTAGTCTACATGTTCTATGGACTTGGCGCAATGGGGAAAGGGGTGGTGCTGATTACGATGAGGAAACAAAAATGATTTCACGCAACGACGCGACGGGGGTAACGGGCTGCAGGGAGGCACCGCCGCCCGGCGTGCGGCGGCTACCACTGAACTGCTATCGCAGTCGGTGGTAGCCCGCGATCTCCGAGCGCGGGTCTGCTCTTCGACCGTCGCCCGGAGGTCGATGGCTACCTCGGAGGGAAGGCATCCGCCGCTAGGGACAGCGGCGGCTACCTCGGAACCAAGGCAACTGTCTTCAGGCGTTGCGGTCGTTGCGTCGTTGCGCGAAACCTTCTGCGCGGCGAATTAGAGATTGTCCGGCGGGGATTCGGGCCTACAAACTGGGGCATGGATGATTGCCCCGAGTCTTTTCGTCTGAGTGAGGATAGTCGTCGGATCAAGAACTGGAAGCGGTGGGGGCCTTATTTACCGGAGCGGCAGTGGGGCACGGTCCGGGAGGATTACTCGCCGAGCGGGGATTGCTGGAATTATTTTCCGCACGACCAGGCGCGCAGTCGGGCTTACCGTTGGGGCGAAGACGGTCTCCTCGGCTTCACCGATCGCGAATGCCGTCTATGCTTCGCGCCCACTTTATGGAACGGTGTCGATCCGATCCTGAAGGAGCGCATGTTTGGCCTGACCAATTCCGAGGGCAATCATGGCGAGGACGTGAAGGAGGCTTACTTCTTTCTCGATGCGGTGCCAACGCATTCGTATCAACGCGCTCTTTATAAATATCCGCAGCGTGCCTATCCCTACCAGCAATTGCTGGAGGCCAACCGCAACCGCTCCAAGTTCGAGCATGAGTACGAGATCACCGACACGGACGCGTTCGCGGAGAACCGTTATTTCGATGTGCAGGTCGAGTACGCGAAAGGTGGACCGGACGACATCCTGATCCAGCTTACGATTACCAATCACGGCCCGGAAGCGGCCCCGCTGCACATCCTGCCCACGCTCTGGTTTCGCAACACGTGGTCATGGGGAAAGATGACAGAGGAGACGCCGATTCGCCCCATCATGAAGGAGCAGAATTCCGGCATGATCGAGGCGGACCATGCCACGTTGGGGATTTTTCAATTTCTGCTCGATCCTGCCAATCAAGCCGATTGTCGCGGGCTTCTTTTCACCGAAAATGATTCGAACCTGAAGCATCTCTTTGGCGTGGCCAATGTTAGTCCCTACGTGAAAGACGCCTTTCACGAGGCGCTTATTCATGGACATACGGACGCGGTCAATCCCGCGAAACGCGGAACAAAAGCGGCCGGTCATTATGAAGTGAAGATCGCTGCCGGGGCGTCGTACCAACTCCGGTTGCGGCTCGTCGAGCAAAGTCAGGCTCCGGCGGCGGGAGAAGCCTTTGGCGATAAATTTTCCTCGATCATCGATCTGCGCCGTTCCGAAGCGGACACTTATTATAAGAAGCACATCGCCTACCCGCCGGAGAGTGAAGAATTCCGCGTCATGCGCCAGGCGCAGTCGGGTTTGCTCTGGTCGAAGCAATTTTATTATTACGAGGTCGCACGATGGCTCAAGGGTGACCCGGGTTATCCGCCGCCGGATCGGAACCGTCAGTTGTGCGGTCGAAATTGGGATTGGCAGCATGTCTTCAATCGCGACGTCCTTTCCATGCCCGACACGTGGGAATATCCCTGGTTCGCCGCCTGGGATTTGGCTTTCCACACCATTGAGCTTTCCCGCATCGATCCCGATTTTGCCAAGGGCCAACTCGAGCTGCTTTTGCGCGAGTGGTACATGCACCCGAACGGCGCATTGCCCGCGTACGAATTTGCTTTCTCGGATGTGAATCCGCCTGTGCATGCCTGGGCGGCGTGGCGCGTTTATAAAATTAGCGGCAAGCGAGGTCAGCGCGATCTCCGGTTCCTCGAAAGCGTCTTCCAGAAATTGTTGATGAATTTCACATGGTGGGTCAACCGGAAGGATTCGTCGGGTCGCGGTCTTTTCTCGGGAGGCTTTCTTGGTCTCGATAACGTCGGCGTGTTTGACCGCTCCAAGCCATTGGGTGATGGCAATTTTCTTGAGCAGGCCGATGGAACCGCGTGGATGGCCTCTTACTGTCTCACCATGCTGGGCATGGCGCTGGAGTTGGCCGTCAACGATTCGGTTTACGAGGACATCGCCTCGAAGTTTTTCGAGCATTTTGTCACAATCAGCCATTCGATCAATACCATTGGCGGTTGCGGCCTGTGGGATGAAGAAGATGGCTTCTATTACGACCAGATTTCTCTTTCGAGAGGCGGCAATGTTCCGGTCAAGATACGGTCCATCGTCGGTCTCATGCCGATGATCGCCGTGGCAGTCGCTCCGTCCGGTCAGGTCGCCAAGCTGCCCAATTTCAGGAAGCGGATGGAGTGGTTTGTCCGCAATAGACCGGAATTGGCGGCACGCATTTCCGTAATCAATCATCAAGACATCGAGTTCGGGACGACCCGGATGCTGGCCATCCCGTCGCGCGATCAACTCGTCAGCATGTTGAAATACATGCTGGATGAAAATGAGTTCCTCTCCCCCTACGGCATCCGTTCCGTTTCACGTATTCATAAGGACCATCCGTATGTTTTGAACTGGATGCACGAGGATATGCGAGTCGATTACACTCCAGGTGATAGCGTCACGGGCCTCTTTGGCGGCAACTCCAACTGGCGTGGACCGATCTGGATGCCGGTCAATTACCTGATCGTCGAGGCGCTGGATAGGTACCATCATTTTTACGGCGACTCGCTGAAAGTGGAATGCCCCACCGGCTCGGGTAACATGATGAGCTTGGGCGAGGTGGCCCGGGAAATCAAAAAGCGGCTGGGCTCGATTTTCCTGCCAGGACCTGACGGCACGCGGCCTTATGCGGCTTCACTGGGCGCGTATGCCAACGATCCGCTCTGGCGGGACAACATCCTCTTCAACGAATATTTTCATGGTGACAATGGGCGTGGTCTTGGGGCCTCGCACCAGACGGGCTGGACGGCGCTGGTGGCCGATTGCATCCGTGATCAGGCGAAGCCGATTGGCAGGGCTTGGAGTTAGCGCACAGGAAACATAGAGGAGTAGCCGCCGTCGTGAGACGGTGGTGGAACTGAACCACGCTCTTACGAGCGCGGCTACGTGAGGGATCTACTCAATCTCATCCGGCAGCGGGATGCGCGTGATCAGGTCGCTGGGTTCGGAGCGCGCGTCCTGCAGGATCTTGTTGTAATAGATGCCGATGACGAAGCCGTAGTAATTTCCGATGGGCGCGCTATCGGGACTTGATGCGCTGGGAATGGGCATGACGTAGTCGACGCCGAAGGGCTCGCTCGTTTTTTTGTTCCAGAAGAGGAAGGTATCGTCGAACGAGCCCTTGCGCTGGCCGAGGTCGGGGACAAGCGCGCCATTCGGCATTTGCTGGTAAAAGACGACGTAGGGCTGGAGCTTTTTCTGGTCGAACGAGCCGATCGAGTCTTTGCGCATGAGGGTCGCGCGGAGGTGGAATTGCGCGCGGCCATCCGCCGTTTCAACGGGTGTTTTCTCGACTGAATCGACGTAGACCTGTCGCGGATGCGGTGAGGCGTCGTTCAAGATGTCCGATGTGTGGCCTCCCAGAAGTACGACCTGGTCGACGGCCACGGCATAGACGGTTCCCACGCCGGGACCGAGATCGACCAGCCGCTGCCAATAAATTTTGGACTGCGCGGGGTCATTCATCTTTTGATAAGTTTGGGCCAGATTTTTCAGTGTATCGGGATGGCGCGGATCGATGTCCTCAGCCTTGGTCAGGATTTCCACCGCCGATTCAAAGGCGTTCTGTTTGATAAACATCAACGCTTCCTGGTTGAGAGTGCCGACTTGTTCAAGTTGATCGGAAGCTTTCGGCACGGCCAGCAGGGCCTCGTGAGGCCGGTTGGGGGAAAGGCCGGGGAGATTGGGCAGATCGGGCTTGGGCGAAGTTGCGGGCTTCTGTGGGTTCACCGGATTTTGAGCGGTGGTAACGGATGTCCCCACGCCCTTGGGAAGATGGACGTTGACGTGCACCACCATCGCGCGCAGCCAGAAGACCGAGATCAACATGCCGACTTGCAGCACGACGACCAGAACGACCATGTAGACGGCGACCGAGTAGGTTTTAGGTCTCAGACGCTTGCCATGCTTGGGGACCGGATTACGGTCATTGGAGGAGGGGAGTTGACTCATCAAAGTGGATGCACCGCAAGGGAATAAGGCCCTTCGTAGGCTCGAAAGAATGCCTGAATCGGGGAGGCGACGCAACACCTATGCACATCGCTGGATTTGACACGCGGGGGAGTCGCGTTATTTTCATTCCTAACGCCTATAAGAAGCCGCCAGCCAACCATTCTCCCGGAGCACTTTCCCGTGCGGCATCTCTCCCCTTCCATGAATACCATCGATCTCACTCAACGTAATTTTACTTCACCCGGTCAGGGCTATTGGCCCGATGCGACACCGGAACAATGGAACGATTGGCAATGGCAGATGCGCAACAGCGTGAAGTCGCTGGCGCAATTGACGGGGAAGATGACGCTCAGCGCAGAAGAGCACGCGGGAGTGCTTCTCGCGAACACAAAGCTTGCGATGGGCATCACGCCGTATTTTTTCAACCTGATCGATCCGTTCGATCCCGAATGCCCAATCCGGCGGCAGATGATTCCGCGCATCGAGGAGATGACTTACGCGCCGACCGACATGGCTGATCCTTGCGGTGAGGACCACGATATGCCGGTGCCGGGATTGGTGCATCGCTATCCGGATCGCGTGTTGTTTCTGGTTACGGACCGGTGCGCTTCTTATTGCCGGTACTGCACGCGGAGTCGCGTGGTCAGTGGCGTGGGCGAGCAGGAACTTGAGTTGGATTTTGATCGTGCGATTGAGTATCTGCAGAAGCATACGGAAGTTCGCGATGTGCTGCTCTCTGGCGGCGATGCGCTGCTTCTTTCTGATAAGAAACTGGGCGATCTGTTGCGCCGTTTGCGGGCGATTGATCACATCGAGTTTTTGCGCATTGGCAGTCGCGTGCCGATCTTTTTACCGCAGCGGATCACGCCGGAGTTGTGCACGATGTTGAAGGAATTTCATCCGCTTTGGATGAGCGTTCACGTTAATCATCCGAAGGAATTGACGACTGAAGTGCGCGAGGCATTGGGGCGCCTGGCCGATGCGGGCATTCCGCTGGGTAACCAATCGGTGCTGCTGAAAGGCGTGAACGATGATCCCGTCGTGATGAAGACGCTGGTGCAGAAACTTCTGCGTTGCCGGGTGCGTCCCTATTATCTCTATCAGTGCGATTTGATTCAGGGATCGTCGCATCTGCGCACATCGGTCGCGAAAGGGCTGGAGATTATCGAGAATCTGAGAGGTCACACCACGGGCTATGCGATTCCGCAATATGTCATCGATGGGCCCGGTGGTGGTGGGAAGATTCCGGTTAATCCGGATTATGTCGTGGCGAAGACGCCGGACAGCATTGTGCTCCGCAATTACAAGGGCGATATCTACGAGTATCCGGAAGTCGCGCCTGCGGAAAATCCGGCGTCCGATTCCAATCCGGGCTATCGTCGTCTCGAATTTTTCGATCCGATTGAGGAACGCGAAGAAATCACTTCCCGCTCCTGGCGCGCGGGTCGGAGGGATTAAGCTCTCACATTTATCATTGGTCATCCTGAGCTTGTCGAAGGATCAGTTCCGCTCCGTGACCGTGAAGCAAAGCTTCGCCGACAAGTGTGTTCCCAAGTGCAACTTGGGAACAAGGAACAAAGGCAGGCCGAACTGAGTTCTAAAGAGACTTTGCTTCCGGTGGACATTGCTGCAGCAGGAAACGCCGGGTGGCTTCGTCCTGCGTCAATCCGGCGGCGTGTTGGAAGGCGGCGCGGGATTCGTTGAGGCGTTTCAGGCCGAGAAGAGCGTGGGCGGTGACTGCCCAATAGGGTTGGTAACTGGTCACGGTTTCCTGGGGAATTGTACTCAACTCATCGAGGGCTGCCTGGGAATTTCCTGATTGATGAAGAGCCGCGGCGTAGGCGACGTGGCCGCCGATGCTCGGAGCGTGAAGTAGAAGTTCGCGATAGAGGGTTACGATTACGGGCCAATTCGTTTTGCCGGTGACCGCGCGGTGGGCATGTGCGGATTGAATCGCCGCTTCAAGTTGAAAGCGGCCGTGTTGTCTGGAGGTCGAGGCGCGATGCAAAAGAGCTTCGGCTTCCTCCATGAGGGGACGATTCCAGAGAGCGGTGTCCTGTTGGGCGAGGGGAACGTAGTTTCCGGCGAGATCGCGGCGAGCGGATTGCCGGGCCTCGCAATGTAGAAGGAGTGCGAGAAGGCCGAGGGCTTCCGGTTCGTCGGGTACGAGACACACGAGAACGCGGGCGAGGGAGATTGCCTCGCTGCTTAGCCCGGAACCGCTCATCCCGGTGACGTCTTCCCAGCCCGTGCCATAGGCGGCGTAGATGGCTTCGAGAATGAATTCAATGCGCTCCGGCCATTCCGCTTTTTCGGGAATGCGGAAGGGAATTCGTGCGGCGCGGATCTTGGTCTTGGCGCGGACGAGGCGCTGGCCCATGGCGCTCGGTGCGACGAGAAAAGCCGAGGCGATGCGGGCGGCGTCGAGTCCCAGCACGACTTGCAACATGAGCGGCGTGCGCACGCCGGGATCGATGGCGGGGTGGGCGCAGACAAAGAGCAGTTTCAGCCGCTCATCGGGAATGACGGGGAGATCGGCCAGTTCATCTACTACGGCGATGGCGGCCAGTTCGGTTTCGATTTCGAGTGAGGTCTCCGAGTTCTGCCGGGTCTGGTGACGGCGATGCTCGTCCATCAAACGGCGGCGGGCGACGGAGAGCAGCCAAGCTTCGGGAGCTCGGGGCAGGCCCTCGATGGGCCATTGGCGCAGGGCGGCGTGGAAGGCTTCGCCTAGCGCGTCCTCGGCTAGCGCGAGATCCCAGGTTTTCGAGGCGACAATGGCGAGGAGTTTGCCGTAGCCATCCGTGGCCACTTGCTGGATCGTGTTATGCGTCTCCATGGAGGGCTTGGGCGGAAGCCCTCCCATTGCGCGAGCAACAGGAGGGCTGGGCTGACAGGGTTTAGTTGGTGGAGGGAATCGTGGGACGCACCTCGACGCAGCCGGTGCCGGCGCAGGGCGCGCGGGAGGCCCATTCGAGCGCGGTGTCGAGTTCGGGTACGTCGACGAGGACGAATCCGGCTAGCGATTCCTTGGTATCGGCGAAAGGTCCGTCCTGCACCTTGCGCTTGCCGCCGACCAGTCGCACCGTGGCAGCGGTTGAGGGAGGTTGAAGGCCGGATCCGGCCGCCATGATTCCGGCTTTTTGGATCGATCCGATATAGGACATCCAGGCGCCCATTTTGGCTTCAGCATCCGGGCCGGAGCGTGCGTCGAAGTCGGCCTGAGTTTCGTAGAACAATATTGCGTATCTCATAATTTCCTTGGTTTAGGGTTGAACAGCACCGGCGGAAAGCCAGATCATGAGTATGTCGGGTGAGACAGGGGCATTTCGACATTATCACGAAAATAAATTTCAAGGCCTTCCAATCCGTCATCCTGAGCCGTAACGATGCAGTTGAAAATGCTGGGGAAAGTCAGGCCTTCATTATCCCGAAGGGATTAAATCGTATAGCCCAGGGTTGGACTCGCCCGGGAGTCCTACCCTGGGTTAGATCAACCTGCCTTGTACCCTGAAAGGGTCCTATCCTCTCGGTGATCGAAATGAGGTCGCTTGCTCCAACCCTTTCAGGGTAGTTTTTTCTTCCTTTTACCCAGGGTAGCTCGTTCCTCGCAACCCTGGGCTATATGATTTAATCCCTTCGGGATAACGGACAACTGCATCGTTATGGCTGAGCTTGTCGAAGGATCAGCTTCCGGATCACCTACGACGATCGGGTTTTATTTTATCTTCTTGCCGAAAAGTTTAAAAAGCCAGTAACCGATTTTGCTGAGCACATATCGTCGATAGCATCCTTTGCAAAGAGCGACATACGGGCCGCGCGCAGTGACGTGACAAAGAGTCATCGCAGTAATGCCCCTACCACACACGTTGCAGTCTTCATGATCCCAAGCTTCTGGTTCTAAACGAAAAGTTGTGGAATCGTAAGTGCCACCCTCATAGAGGATGAGCACACGGTGGCCTCCTGGTTCTGGATACCATCGACTCGGCTTATCTTTCATTGCAGTCTCAACTTCGGGAGGACAAGCCATTCCGTCACTGACGAAAGTGACTAATGCTTTTCGCTTTGGGATGCGACTAGCCATCCACGGAAGTAGAGGAAGTTCATCAATTTCGCTGTTGTCCATAACTTCAGATCGTAAAGTTTGATGGTGCAGCTTCCAAGTGTTCGAGGACAATGGTGCTTTACCCCACCGCGACTTGCTGGATGCCTTTGATTTCCTGGCCGAGGAAGCGTTCGGCGAGGCGGGCGAATTGGGCGGGGAGATCGGTGGCGCGGATGGTGATTTGGGCGGTGTGCGATCCGGGGGGGCGATTGAGGCCGTGACTGGTGAGTTCGCGGGCGAGAGCGGCGGCGGCGTTTTGCGCGGAGTCGACGAGCGTGACGCTGGGGCCGAGGACGCGTTGGACCATTGGTTTCAAGAGCGGGTAGTGCGTGCAGGCGAGGACGACGGTATCGACCTGCGCGGCTTTCATTGGGGCGAGATATTCCTCGAGGATGAGATGCGTGGCCTTGTGCGAAAGCCAATCCTCCTCGACCAATGAGACGAGAAGCGGGGTGGGGATCGCGGTGATGACCACGCCGGGTTGCAGGCGGCGAAGCAGACTCTGGTAGGCGTCGCTCTGGATCGTGCCCTGCGTGCCGATGATGCCGATGCGCTTATTGCGCGTAGTGGAGAGGGCCGCCTCGACTCCGGGGACGATGACGCCAATGACGGGGATGTCCGATTCCTTTTGCAGGATGGCGAGCGCGTGGGCCGACGCGGTGTTGCATGCGACCACGACCGCCTTGACGTCGTTGGCGCGCAGGTAGGTCATGATTTCGCGCGAATAGCGGATGATCGTTTCCGGCGATTTGTTGCCGTAGGGGACGCGGGCCGTGTCACCGAGATAGAGGATGTCTTCCGCGGGTAGCAACTCGCGCATCGCCTGAACGACGGTCAAGCCGCCCACGCCGGAATCGAAAGCTCCGATGGGTCGTTCAACAGAAAAGCTCTTCATGGCTGCGCGCCTTCGGAGGAGGAAGGTGCATTGGTCGAGGCAGGCGGAGTGGCGGTTGGCGCTGACGGCGTCGATGCCGGGGTGCTGGGCGCAGGCGCGGAACTCTTCGCGGGTGCGGCGGGCGTGGTTGGGTAGATATTGACCGTGGGTGGTTCGTCCGGTTCCGCTGGCGCTTTTTCCGCACCGGGGGTGGGAGTTGGTGCGGCGGGTTCGGTCAAATTCAGCGGGCTACTCGGCGTTGACGTGGCAGGAGCGGCATTGGTCGTGGCCGGGACCGGTGGCGTTGATTCCGCGGCTGGAGGAGTTGAGCTGGGCGGAGGAGTTTCCGCCGTCGGTGGAGTCGGGGTGACAGCCGGTGGGGTGGTTGCGGGTTTGTTTTTCTTCTTCGACTTATGAGTGGAAACCGTCGTGCCGGATAGAGTGGTGGTGGTGGCGACTGGTTTTACGTTTGGAGAATCGTGGGCGAGACCGGAAGGAGCCGCAGGTGCGACGGGGATGGCTTTCGGCGGCGGCTTGGAGATCGGCGCTTCTTCGTTGTCATCGCGGCTTCCGCCAGGCAACGACATATTTCGGTCGCCCATGTCGTTGCAGAAGCGAATCACGCCGCGGGCAATCGCGTTGGCGAGGCTTTGGCGATAGCTGCTCTGATCGACCCGCTGCGATTCCATGTGATTGGAGACAAAGCCGCCCTCGACCAGAATGGCGGGCAGCACGTTTTGTTTGATGACGACGAACCGCGCGCGCTTGACGCCGCGATCCGCGCTCTGGTCGCCGGGGTTGAGCTTGATGATTTCGGAATGGACCATCCCGGCGAGCAGGATGTTCTGCGTGTCGTAATCGTTGCCGGGAAGTTTCTGAATATCGCCACGGGTCAGGTAATTGGACGAAGTCGATGCGGCCCCGCGCGGTGACAGGCAGTAGGTCTCCAGTCCGCGCGCCTCAGGCGTGGCGGAGTTGAAGTGGATGCTGACGAAGGCGTAATCGGGATAGAGCGAGGCGATGTGGGCGCGCTCGTAAAGATCGACAAAGACATCGTTGCTGCGAGTGAGGACGACTTTGAGTCCGGCATCGCGCAGAATCTTCTGCAGGCGGAAGGCGGTATCGAGCGTGTAATTTTTCTCCGCGCCGAGGCGACTGGTCGCGCCGTTATCGGTGCCGCCGTGACCGGCATCGATGACCACGCCGCGAATGGTGTGACGCCCGGAAACTTCCGAGGGACGAATGATCGGCTCGAAAAGCTTGATCACGTCCATGCGGGAGACGAGCCAGTCGTTGCCGCCGCCCTCAATGGGGAAGCTCATCACGTAGTGAACGCCATCGAGATACATGTCGCTATTTCCGATCTTGAGGCTGATCGAATGGGCGGCGTTTCGGCTGGTAAAGCGGTCGTTGCCGTTGGGAACGGAATAGGGGAAGCCGTAGAACAAGCAGAAGGAACGGAGCGAGACGTATTCGCGACCGTTGGAAGTAGCTGTCTCCCAATCAAACGCCCGGACCGGGAGCACGACAACGAGACAGAAAAAGGCCCAAGCCAGACACGCCTTTAACATCATGGTATGAAGCCAAAGTCGGCGGCATGCGGCAAGGAAATAGCACCCTTATCATGATTGCTGGTTTGAAAGGCGGTTCGGTTGTAGCGGCGGTCTATGACCGCCGCTACAAGGCTGATAAATCAATTGGCGGGAGGGGCGATAGTCGTCTTGTGCGTCACAAGGACGCAAAAAAGGTTACAAAGGTGCTTTTATCTGCGAGGCGAATCGCCATGATTCCATCTGATCATGGCCAGCCCCAACCTTGTTTACTTCGACCTGGAAACGCAGAAGAGCGCCGCGGAAGTCGGCGGATGGCACAACAAGCGCGCAATGAAAATGTCGCTGGGCGTGACGTACAGTACGGCTCGCGGCACGTATGAAATTTATCTCGAGGACGAGGTGCACCAGCTTCTCCATGAATTGCAGCGTGCCGACCGGGTGATCGGTTATAACGTCGTGGATTTCGATTTCGAGGTGCTGGCTCCGTATGCCGTGTTCGATCTAAGTCAGGTGCCAGTGCTCGATCTTATGCGCGATGTGGAGAAAAATATCGGCATGCGCGTGGGGCTCGATGCCATTTCCGAGCAGACGCTTGGTTGCGGCAAAACGGCTGACGGGATGGAAGCGCTCAAGTGGTGGAAGGAGGGCAAGCTCTCGCCCATCGCCGAGTACTGCTGCTATGACGTCAAGGCGACCCGTCTCGTCCATGAATTTGGCGCGGAATATGGCTGTGTGTTTTACTACAGCAAAAAGACGCAGCGCCGCGAAAAAGTGCCGGTGAATTGGTAGCGTGGCAGCCTAAAGAGTCGGATGCTTCTCGCCTTCGGGATCGAGCTTGGGGCGGAGCCTCTTGAGGAACGGAAGGTATTTATCGACGGGGATTTCGATCTCATCGCCCTTCAAGCCAGGTTTAATTCCGGCAATCTGTTCCAAGGCCTCGGCGATTCCTTCCTGGAGCAACCGGAGGCAGAACTTCACCGGTTTGGGCTTGCCGGGAAGATTAATCACGAGGCTTTTGCCTCGGACACCCGCCTCGGCGCGTGACAGCACGGAGACCTTGAAACGCTCGTAAGAATAGTAGCGCATGATTTCGCCGAAACCCGGCAATTTGCGATCGACGACCTCGAGGGTGATGTCCGGAACAATGTCGGTCATCGCGGGGCCGGTGCCTCCGAAGGTGAGGACCAGCGGACATTTTTCCTCGTCGCACAAGCGGATGATCGCCGCGCGCAGTTGCTTGGGATCATTCGGAATGAGCAATGAAACGAATTTCGAAGGCTGAGAGAAAATGGAGGCGATGGTGCGTTCGACCTCGGGGCCGAGAGGGTCCTGTTTGGCTTTAGGCGCGGCCGGGTCGATAAAGGTGATGCGTCCAATTTTCATATGTGTCCTATTCTTTATCTTATTGGCCGCGAAAGAACACAAAGAACATTTTTCTTCTCATCTTCTTTGAGCTCTCTGCGTTCTTTTGCGGCTAAGTTTTTTTTGCTTTTGCGCGAACTAATTGGCAGGCCAGTCGCACCGCGGCCAGCATGCTGCGATGATCGGCGAGGCCTTTGCCAGCGATTTCGAGCGCTGTGCCGTGATCGGGTGAAGTGCGGATGATGGGCAGTCCCAGCGTCACGTTCACTCCCGTCTGGAAGGCGACCAGTTTGAAGGGGATAAGGCCTTGGTCGTGATAGGCGCAGATGACCGCGTCGAAGGCTTTTTTCTGCACGGCGTAATAGAAAATCGTGTCGGCGGGCGCATGGACCACCGCGATGTTTTCTTTGTTCAATTTTAAGACAGCTGGCTGGACGATGCGGAAGTCTTCATCGCCGAAGAGGCCCGCTTCGCCCATGTGCGGGTTGATCGCAGCAACGGCCATGCGCGGTTGGGCGATGCCGCATTGTTGGAGAAATTGATGCGTAATTTTCGTCACGTAAACGATGCGTTTCGTCGTGAGTTTTTTAACGGCATCCCGCACGGAGCAGTGATTGGTGCAGAGCGCCACAGTCAGCTTCGGATCGGTTAGCATCATGACGGCGGCATCGTCGGGAAGCCCGCAGGCACGGGCGAGAAATTCGGTCTGGCCGACGAAGCCGGGGCTGACCGCTGCCAGCGATTCTTTCTGCACGGGGCCGGTCACCATCGCGGCATAATTTCCATTGCGACATCCCTGTGTGGCTTCTTCGAGGGCATTCAGTGACGCACGAGCGGAAGTCTGGGTTAGTTTGCCGGGAGTGATTCCCTTGCCTTTTTTCTGACCGAGCACTTCGAATTGAAAGCCTTTGGGCAGGCGCGGATCGCGGAGGGTTTTCGCGATGACTTCGGGGCCGATGCCGGCTGCATCGCCGAGGGTGATGGCGATTGTTGGAAGATTTTTCATTAATGTAGCGGCGGTCTATGACCGTCGCTGGAAAAAGTCAGGATAAGTCCGACGGTCATAGACCGCCGCTACATTACAGGAACATCTTGATGAAGGCCTTGGCCCGCAGGCTGTCGAGCCATTGTTGCTGCCGAAGCTGGCTCTGCTCGCTGATCACGGTCTGCTCGATTTGCGCGCGCACATCTTCCAGCGGAGTCATGGATGATTTTTTGCGGTCTTCCACCAGCACAATATAGTAATAGCCGTCGGAAGTGGCGATCACGCTGGTATGCTGGCCGGGCTGCAGCTTGGAAATCGGGTCCCACAAATCGGGGCGAATGGCGGTCTTGCCGTTCTGCGTTACCCAACCGAGTTCGCCGCCGTCATCCTTGTTGCTCGATTCGGAATAGGACTTGGCTAACTCGGCGAAATCGGCCCCGGTATCGAGCTTGTAGAGGATTTCCGTGGCGATTTCCTGCTGCGGATCATAAGTGATCTGCTTGCCGTCCGGCCCTGTTTTCTGGGAGGGGAAAAGCGCCTTGTGCAGGACAATCGTGGCCACCTTGATCTGCTCGTCCTGCTGAAAGAGGCGCAGGTTCTGCTGGTAGTATTGTTCGATCTGGTAAGGCGAAACGAGCACCGTCTGGACGACGTTTTTATTGCGCATGTAGCCGACGATGGCGGTGTCCTTGATTTCGTCGCGGTACTTTTGCAGGGTCACGCCCCGCGCATACATTGTTCGAATAAAGGCGACGCGATCACCGCCATATTCATTGCGAATGACGTCGTTGATGCGTTCGTTGACGTAGGTATCCGGAATGAAGCCGCCCGCGGTCTTGAAATCCTGGATGATCAATTCGCGCTCAATCAACGCGCGCAAAACGTTCAACTTGGCTTCCTTCACGCGCTCGAAAAGGTCCTCGCCGGAGTAGCTCTGGCGCAACAGTTTTTCGGTGTCCGCCACCTGCTGGTTGATCTGGACGTAGGTGATCACCTTGTCGTTGACCACGGCGGCGATGCCGTCGGCCAGCATCTGGGCACGGGCGGTGGACGCGAGCAGAAAAAACAGCCCCGTCCAAACAATTAAATGGACGGCTGCGAGTGACAAAAGATGGCGAGGACGTCGCACTAGGACGACCTTTTCAACGAAACGACCCATGAAATTATTTCTTTCAGCATAGAAATTGCGTCGCGAGTGGTCAAGCGGGGAAACTTGCCGCTTACCATGATGTAATCTTGGCCTTGCTGGAGCATTAGCTTGTCCTCCTGCGTTTCCACCATGCGAATCCGTGCCTCGGACGCCGCGATTTTGACCTCGGTGGCGAGGAGCAATCTGTCCACTTCAAGCGGCCAGGGGCCATGCCGGTCGCGCCATTCCAGTCGCAGTTTTTCGAGATCGGCAGAATTGGCCGCTTCGGCGATGCGCCGGTAACCGTCCAGACGCCAGCGGCTTTCGGGCAGATATTTGCGAGGCAGGAACGCGCCGAATTTTCCGGCTGCTTTGTCGACATCGCTTTCCTGCCAGACGAGAAAATCGAGCTGCAACTTTGTCTCGACGAGACGACCGGGCTTCTCGCCTTTCATTCGCGCGACGGCGGTTTTGAGCAACTGACAATAGAGATCGAAGCCGACCGCGGTGATATGCCCGCTCTGCGCCGTGCCGAGCAAATTGCCCGCGCCGCGAATCTCCAAGTCGCGCATGGCAATCTTGAAGCCCGCGCCGAGTTGCGAATATTGCTTGATCGCCGAGACGCGTTTCTTCGCATCGCTCGTGGACATCATGGAGCGGGGCATGAAAAGATACGCGTAGGCCTTGTGCTGGGCGCGGCCAACTCTACCACGCAACTGATAGAGATCGGCGAGGCCGAAGCGGTCGGCGCGATCGATGATGATGGTGTTCGCGTTGGGGATATCGAGGCCACTCTCGATGATGGTGGTGGAGAGCAGGATATCGGTTTCGCCTGAAACGAAGCGCGCCATCACGTCTTCGAGATCATCCGGGTCCATTTGGCCGTGACCGACGGCGATCTTCGCTTTCGGGACGAGCAGTTGCAATTGCTGCGCGACTTCATGGATGGAGTGAATCCGGTTGTGGAGAAAATAGACCTGCCCGTTGCGTGCCAATTCCCGTTTGATGGCGTCGCGGATGACGCGCTCATCGTAGGGCGCGACGATGGTCTCCACGGGATGGCGATTGGGCGGCGCGGTTTCGATCGTGCTCATGTCGCGTGCGCCGGTGAGGGAGAGATAAAGGGTGCGCGGAATCGGCGTGGCGGAAAGAGTCAGTACATCGACGAGGCGGAAGAGTTGCTTGAATTTTTCCTTCTGTTTTACGCCGAAGCGCTGCTCCTCATCGACGATGACGAGGCCGAGGTCCTTGAATTTGACGTCCTTTGAGAGGATACGGTGTGTGCCGATAACGACATCGACGGAACCGTCGGCGAGGCCCTTGATGGTGTCTCGCTGGCTCTTGGTGCTTTGCAACCGGCTGAGGCAATCGACGCGCACGGGATAGGCGGCGTAACGCTCGCGCAGATTTTTCCAGTGCTGCTCGGCCAGGATCGTTGTGGGGACTAGAAACGCCGCTTGTTTTCCTTCCTGCACGGCCTTGAAGACGGCGCGAATCGCCACCTCGGTCTTGCCGAAGCCGACATCGCCGCAGATGAGTCGGTCCATGGGACGCGTGCCTTCCATGTCTTTTTTGGTCTCGAGAATGGAGCGCTCCTGGTCCTCTGTTTCCTCGTAGACAAAGGCCTCTTCGAATTCGCGCTGCCATGCCGTATCGGGCGGGTAGGCGTGGCCGGGGAGGGCATCGCGCTCGGCCTGAACGCTGAGCAGTTGCGCCGCGTAATCCATGACCGCCTTTTGCGCCGAAATCTTCGCGCGCTCCCAGCGCGAGCCGCCCATGGTGTCGAGTGGCGGATGGCGACGGCCCACACCAACGTATTTCGTGACGAGGTAGGATTGCTCGACCGGGACGTAGAGTTTGCTCTGCTCCGCAAATTCGAGGACGAGTACTTCCGCGCCCACCGGGGCGTCAGCATCCGAGGTAGCCGCCGCACGCTGGGCGGAGGTCCCTTCCTGTGCCGCCCCCGGCAACGTCGTCACGCCCTTATAAAGCGCAATGCCGTGATGGAGATGCACCACGTAATCGCCATCGCCAATCTCGGTGAAGTCGAGCGCTTGATGCTGGCTGCGCAGGCTGACGAGCCGTTCCTGCTTTCGCAGCGCCCGCATGGTCTGGTAACGACCGAAGATCTCCGCGTCGCTGAGCACAGCCAATTTTCCTTCCGGCCAGACAAAGCCGCGCAGCAAAGGTCGAATGAGAAACGTGATCGTGTCGACTGGGATTTGCGCTTCGTTGAGAATTTCCTCCAGACGCTTGTGCTCGCCTTCGTTATTGCAAAAGATCGCGACTTCCCAGCCTTCCGCGATCCAATCGCGCAGGTGTTCGAGAAAGAGATCGCGCCGATTTTCTTGGAGGATGAAATCGCCGCGCGGTGCGTGGAGAAAATCGTGGGCGAAGAAGTTCAACTCAGCCTGTAGCGGCGGTCTATGACCGCCGATGCCGTCCTCAGCTTCTTCCTCGTCTCCCAAATTCACCGTGACAAAATCGCTCGCCAAATAATCGCGCAAAGTCGCTTCACCAGCGGAATCTCCTGCTGCTGTCGGAATGGCCAGACTTAACTCAGCGGTCTTGAGCGTCTGCACGGAACGCTGCGCATCGACGTCGAATTCCCGCAACGAAATCAGCTCCTCGTCCTCCCATTCCGTGCGCAGGGGGCGAGGCGCATCCCACGAGAAAATATCGACGACCGCGCCGCGCACGCTGAACTGGCCGCGCTCCTGCACCTGCGCCTCGCGAGTATAGCCCGCCTCCTGCAATTGCTTGAGCAGCGCTTCACGATCGAGGTGAGTATTCCTGACCAGCTTGATCCGATTTTCTTGGAGCGCTTTGGGATCGGGGAGGGGTTGTTCAGATGCGCTCGCCGTGGTCAGCACCACGCCTGTAAATCCGGCGGAAAGTTTGGTTAGGGCCGCCAGGCGTTCTGCGGAAGCTTCAGGATCGGGCAGCGTTCCGGTCACCGGCGCTTCCACCTGCGGAAAGAAAAGATTCGGCGCGCCCCAGGCTTCGAGATCGTTGGCTAATTCCTCCTGGGTTTTCACACCGGGCGCCAATGCGAGAAAAGTCCGCTTCGGCGCATGACGCGCTAATCCCGCCAGCACAAATGCCTGCGCCGACGCGGGCAAAGAGCCCAACGAAATGGCGCCGGAACTTTGGCTAAGCGCCTTCAATTCGCGCGGATGCATCCAGCGCTGAAAGGTCTTCTCGATGTTCTCAACGCGCGGCATAGGGGGTCTATCACTTTGCCAGAGGCGCGGTGTGAAGCAAGGCTTTGCGAGGAGATACCGACTAGCCCGCTTTTTTGAGGAAACTTTTCCTTAAGAGTCTTTCATGGCGCATTACAAAAACGATAAAGACCTGTTTTTCTTCAAATCGATAAAATACGCGACATGGGCTGATGACCAATTGGCGATAGACTGACTTGGGCCACTCGGGTACTCGCGACCCCGATTTTGGAAAACGGCTCAGTTGTTGCACTCTTGAAACGATGCGTTGAACCAAGCGGCTTGCCGCCGTCGGATCATCAAAAGCGATATAATCGGCAATGGCATCGAGTTCGGCCACTGCGGGATCTGTCCAAATTATTTCAACCACCGCTGCAGCTTCTTTTTGGCCTGCTCATGCGACATGGTGCGGCCCTCGCGAATGGCAACTTCTCCACGGGCCAGTCCTTCCAGGACTTCGATGCGAGCCTGCAGGGCATCGTATGAATCGACGTCCACCAAGTAGGCGGCAGGCAACCCATGCTGAGTGATGAGAAGAGGCTCCTGTTCTTCCCGTACCTGTGCAATGAGTTTGGTGGCGTTTCTCTTGAGTGTTGTAACAAGTTCCGTGGCAGCCATAAAGTGATACTAAAGTATCACTAGCTGTCTCGCAACTTATATTAAGCCCTAAACCCCTGCGCGATCGGCACGCGGCGGCCCATGCCGAAGGCGCGCGGAGACACTTTGAGCCCCGGCGCGGCCTGGCGGCGCTTGTACTCGCTGAAGGTGATTTTGTTGAGCACATCGCGAACGATCTCGGGCGCGATGCCTTCGCTGATCAACATCTTGGGATCGGCATCATCGACGACGTAATGGCGCAGGATGCGATCCAGTATTTCGTAAGGCGGCAGGCTGTCCTGGTCGGTTTGGTTGGGGCGCAACTCGGCGCTGGGCGGTTTCTCGATAGTGCTCCACGGTATGATTTCCTCGTCGCGGTTGATCCATCGCGATAGCGCGTAGATTTCCGTCTTGAGGACATCGGCGATCACCGCCAGTGCGCCGCACATGTCGCCGTAAAGTGTGCAGTAGCCGACGGCCAATTCCGATTTGTTACCGGTGGTGAGGACGAGTGGTCCAAACTTATTCGAGAGCGCCATGAGGAGCAGTCCGCGCATTCGCGATTGGATATTCTCTTCGGTCGCGTCGGGAGTGCGTCCTGAGAACACACTCTCCAGCGTTTTCTCGACATCAATCACCGGTTCGCCGATGGGCAGCACGTCGTAGCGGATGCCGAGTTTTTTCGCGAGATGCGAGGCATCGCTCAAGCTGCCTTCGCTTGAATAGCGGGAGGGAAGCGAAACGCCCCAGACCTTATCCGCGCCCAGTGCCTCGGCCGCAATTACCGCTATGAGGGCCGAATCGATTCCGCCCGAAAGTCCCAGCACGACCGACTTGAAGCCGCATTTCCCGACGTAGTCGCGGACGCCCAGGACGAGCGCGCGGAAAAGTTGCTCCTCGGGATTCGAGGGCAAGCTCAGCGCTGGGGAAGGAGCTGCGGCCTCCGTATCGACCACAAGAATCTCCTCGGCAAAACTTGCGCCGAGCGCCAGGACGTTGCCCTGCGCATCGAGCACAACGCTGTGTCCGTCGAAAATCAATTCGTCGTTGGCGCCGACCATGTTTACCTGCACGAGCGGCACGCGTTCGTCGCGGGCGACTCGCTGGAGCATTTCCAATCGCTGGGCCTCTTTGCCGCGCTGCCACGGGGAAGCGGAAAGATTCACGATCAGCTTCGCGCCAGCACCAACAAGATCGTGTACCGGATCGCAGCGATAGCGGCGTTCGGGCCAGAAATCGGCGTCGTTCCAGATGTCCTCGCAAATCGTCACGGCTATTTTTTCACCAGCGATTTCGATCGGGAAAACTTTCTCGGCTGGCTCGAAATAGCGGTCTTCGTCGAAGACGTCATATGTCGGCAACAGCGATTTCATGACGCAATGGGTGATCTTTCCATTTTGGATGACGGCAGCGGAATTGCGCAGGGGACGTCCGGGTCGCGTCGGATTGCGATCCGCATAACCGACGATGAGTGGCACGGGGCCGATCGAGCGAGTCAGCGCCAGGAGACAGTCGAGGCCGCGCTGGATAAAGTCATCGCGCAAAAGCAGGTCGCGCGGAGGATAACCGCACAGGAAAAGTTCCGGAGCGAGGACGAGTTCCGCACCTTTAGCGACGGCTTCTTTATAAGCTGCCTCAAGTCGCGCGCGATTTTTGTCGAACGCGCCAATGGTGGCATTAAGTTGTAAAAGTCCGATGTGCATAGGAAGCGTGATGAATCAGGATTTATTTCGATAATAAGTATCAAGAAAATCACATATATCGTCGTGATTATTCAACCGAGCTACGGTAAATGGAATATCTCCTTCTGTCCGTGCGTAAAGATCAGCGCCGTGTTTTATGAGCATTTCCGCAATGTCTTTGCGTCCAAATTGACACGCTACATGCAGCGGCGTGTAGCCGTGCTCACCATGCTTTTGGATGTCGATGCCGTTTTCAACTAAGACGCATGCAGCTTCATAGTCGCCCCAAACAATGACGCAATGGAGGGCATTATCGCCGCAAACATTTGCGGTGTTGATATCTTGGAATTCAACGCAGGCAAAATCCGCCGTATCTTTGACTCTTTCGAGAATTTGCTGAACCTCCGGCTTCATTTGTGCCCTATAATTGCTTCTTAATCGCCGCATAAGTCGCGGCGAGATCATTCGGATGCACGCGGGTCTCGGCGGTGGTGGTCATGAAATTGGCGTCGTTGCGCCAGCGGGGGACGAGATGGATGTGGAGATGTTGTTCGACTCCGGCACCGGCGGCCGCGCCGAGATTAATTCCGATGTTGAATCCGTGCGGCTGAAAGGCCGCCGTCAACGCCGCCTTCATTTTCTTCAACATCGTCATCATCTCGAGCGTCTCGTCATCGCTCAGGTCTTCCAGCGCGCCGGTCTCGCGATAGGGCAGGATCATGAGATGGCCAGTATTATAGGGATAAACGTTGAGCACCGCGAAGCAGGCCTTGCCCCGGCTGAGAACATAGTTAGCCTCGTCATCGGAGCTTTGGGCGATCCGCGCGAAAACGTTCCCGGCGATTTTCTGCGGGTCCTGCACGTAAAGATTGCGCCACGGCGCCCAGAGATGTTCCATTAGGCAATCGTAAAGTAATCGCAGGGCCACCGCAATATGAGTTCAACCACCACCAAAGCCGTTCCGATCCATTTCCTGGCCGGCTCCGACGAGGACGCCGTCAAGAAAGCCGCCGCCGAGCTGGCCAAGAAACTGGCCCCGGAAGATCCGATGAATCTCGAGACGATCGATGGCCGCGCCGATTCGGTGGATGACGCGATTCGCTCGATCGAGAAAGTCCGTGAAGCGATTATGACTCTGCCGTTTTTCGGCGGAGGCAAGCTGGTCTGGTGGAAAGCGGTCAATTTCTTTGATGAAACCGGAGTCGGTCGACACGCCTCGGTCAAGGAATCGCTCGAGACGCTGCTGCCTGATTTACTGAAAGTCGATGGCACATCGGTCACTCTTATTATTAGCGCGCTGGGTATTCATCGCGGGCGTGCCTTCGCCAAGGGACTTCTAAAATTGGCCCAGGCCAAAGCGTTTGATCTTCCCGATCTTCGCAAGACCAGCGAGGACGAAATCATTTTCCAGATTGAGCGCCGCATGAAGGCCGCCGGTCTCCGTCCCGGCCCCGGCGCGGCGGAACGTTTCTTCCAAGCCACCGGCATCGATACCGCTTTCTGGGCACAGGAGATGGAGAAGTTGGCCTGCTTTGCGGGGGAGGGGAAAGCGGACCTTACTGCCGCCGACGTGAACAAGGTCATCAGCGGAAGCCGCGAAGTTCTCATTTGGGATTTCTGCAGCGCAGTGCTCGGCGGCGAAGCCAAGGTTGCCTTGGCTCAGCTTTCCGCACTGCTGGCACAGGACGAATCGGAAGTAGGCATTCTCATTTTGCTGGCCGGTCAAATTCGTCTGGCTGCGCTTGCTGCGGTACTGCGGGAAAACAATATGTTAAAGCTCTCCCGCGGATCGTTCACCTCGGCAGAGGTGTCTGCAGCGGGACAGGCTTACCTCCCTCGAAAGAAGAGTGGAGAACCGATCAGTACCTATGCCCTTGGGCAGGCCGCGCAGCGCAGTCAGCATCGTCCGGCCCGATTTTGGTTTACAGCCCTGGCCCTTATTTATCAGGCTCAGAAGGAAATGTTAACGGGCGAAAGTGACAAACGCCGCTCCTTGGAATTAGTCGTTTTGGAGATTGTCGCGGGATGATGTCGAAGCTAGGGTCAGCCGTGCGCATCGATAAGATTGCACATATTCGACGTAAAATGTTTGACCGATGATGGTCAATGTAACTAGATACAAACATGTCATTTCGCGCAACGGCACTTTGGCGGCGTTATTTGGTGATAGTACTTGCGGGGTTGATCTCTGGACCGGCGATGGCCCAGGTGGCAAATTCCCCCGTAATGTTCGTCAATCAAAACGCCATCGTTACCTCTTTCGTCCAGACGACCAATCTTGGCGGGGGCAGCGGTAGTTCCAGCGATAACAACCAGTGGCTCAAGATCGAATTTCATTATAGCGTCAATCCCGCAGTGGGAGACTATCTCAATGAGGTCCAGTTCAAGGTCTGGGTCGAGGGCCTCGACCTGCTCGCGCCGGATGCCCCCATCCCGGGCAAGGGCGTCGCGGTGGCGCTGACCGGATCGGTAACATACCTCAATGTTCTCAAGGGCAAGGATGCCTATGGCGTCGTTTACGTTCATCCCTCGACTCTCGGACGCTATAGTGCCGGTGGCGGTTACCAGGATTTCGACCGCAAATTTAATATTCATGTGGAAGCAGACGTCGATGGCAAACCCGTTGATGTCTTCGACAAGAACAAGGAAACGGACCCCAATTGGTACCAACCATTAAGGCCTATTCCCGGATTGATTTATCTTCAGAACCAGAGCCCCTTCATCACGACCGACGCGGATCGTTATCCAGCCCTCAAGCTGCCTGCTTCAGACAAATAGCCTGATTGGATAACACACATACCACCGGTTAAGTTCACCCCCCTTCATTAGCATAGAAAATCCTCTCATGGCCGCCGTACCCAAAGTCATTACCGTCGATCTTGGCACCAGCACGCTTAAGGTTGCCGAATTCGGTATCGGCAAGAATGGCACGCTGAATCTTCTTCGCTTCGGCGTTGCCGATCTCGGTCTTGATCCTAACAAGGAAGAGGACCGCTCGAAGTTCATTACTCCGGCCCTGACCAAACTCTTCAAGGACCAAGGGATCAAGGGAAAGGAAGTCGTCCTTTCCATCTCCGGCCAGAGCGTTTTCATGCGCTTCGTCAAGCTCCCCCCCGTCGATCCCGCGCAAGTCGAGCAGGTGGTCGCTTTCGAGGCGCAACAAAACGTCCCGTTCCCGATCAACGAAGTCACCTGGGATTACCAGATGATGCCCACGCGGGGATCCGGAACCGAGGCCGAGGCGGTCATTGTCGCCATTAAGAAAGAAATACTGGAAGCAGAAGTCGCCGCTGTCGAGGCAATCGGTTTTAAGGTCAAGCAGGTGGACATCGCGCCCTTCGCGTTGCTCAACGCCTTCCGCTATAGCGAGCCGCAAACCGACGAATGCTCCCTCATCATCGACATGGGCGCGCGCTCAACCAACCTCGTCTTCGTCGAAAAATCATCCTTCTGGATTCGCAACGTCCCCATCGCAGGAAATCAAATTTCCCAGAGCATCTGCAACGAAATGCAGGAGCCGTTCATGGCGGCAGAAACGTTGAAAAAAGGCAAAGGTTTCGTCTCCCTCGGTGGCGTTTATGCCGACCCGGACGATGTCGATGCAGCCCGCATTTCGAAGCTGATCCGCTCGACGATGACACGGCTCCACGTCGATATCAACCGGTCCATCGCCTACTACCGAACGACCCTCAGCGGCGCGCCGCCGAAACGCGTCTTCCTCACCGGCGGCAGTTCGCAGTTGCCTTATCTCGACCTTTTCATCGCCGACAAACTCAGCCTCCCCGTTGCCTATTTTAATCCGCTGCGCAATGTGACACTGGGCAAATCCCTGAACACCACGCAGCTTCAGCAAAATCATTGCTACACGGCCGAACTGGTTGGCCTTGCGCTGCGCGAGACGGGAAGCTGTCCGGCCGAAGTCACGCTTGATGCCCCCAGCCTCGTTGCGCGTGCGGATAAGCGCCGCAAACAACCCTACTTTTTTGCCGCCCTTGCGGCGTGGGTGGTTGTCTTTATCTGCCTGGCCCTTTTCGATTATCAACAGACGGTCTACGCAAACCAAATTGAGGCGAAGTTACGGGAGAAAACCGAGAGTCTTCCGGCGATGGCCTCCATGATCGCAACGCTGGCCAAACAGGAAGATGCCCTGCAGGGAACCTTTGATCTTGCCGCGCGACTCGGTAACCAACATGACTCCTGGCAGAAAATCCTGACCGCCTTGAATGACAAGATTCCCGAGGGAGTTTGGATTACGGAACTTACCCCTCAATTCGGTTCGTCCGGTGGTGGCGGAGGAGGAGGCGGTGGCCCTCGACCTAACCGGGGAACTCCTGCGGCCCAGCCCGGCGCGCAAGCGACTGGAGACACGATCACCGGTTTGAACATCACCGGTCTCTACCACGCCAACGCGCGGACCGAAATCGTCGATCCCAACCAGTTGCGGGAATTTGTCGATTCCCTGGCCGACCTGCCCTACTTCGATATCGATAAGAGAAACATTACCGACACTCTCAAAAGCTATACCACGACTGGAGGAGATGCTTCCTTCGCCCAGACATTCAAAATGCAGCTCAAGCTTAAGGAACCGATCAGCTTCAAGCCCTGACGTTCTGCGCCATGAAAAAATTAAACCTTTCCAAGTTTGATCTCGGTATGATCATCGCCTTTGTCGTGGTGGGACTTCTGGGTGGAAGCGCCTGGTATTTTTATTTCTCAGGACAGTTGACGCTTGCCCAGCAGGGGGTCACAGACGCCAAGGCTAAATATGACCAATCTTCGGTCTACTCGGCGGCCACGGAGAAAATTCTCGTCAACCGTCAAAATCAGAAGATTTTGCAAAACAACATCGATTTGCTCAGGGGCCAGCTTGTTCCCCTGATTGAAAGCAAGCTGATGGCGAAGCAAAACAAACTCTACTCCATCGAGAAGAAGGACCCGGTCGCCTGGAAACATAATCTGGACGACAAGGTGCGGGAACTGACCGCCGCCGCCGGTGTTCACAGCGTAAAACTGCCGCCTAACTTTTATTTTACGTTCGCCAATTACCTCAATCAAAATCCCGCAGACGATCAAACGGAGGTCTTGAGCAAGCAGTTGTTGGCGGTCGAATTGCTTACCAATATCCTGACCAACGCTCCCGTCCGGAGTATCTTGGATATTCAGCGGACTTTTGAAGAGGATGCGCATTCGAGTGGAGGCGGTGGCGGAGGGACTCCCGCGCCGGGGCGCTTGAACGGTTTTTCCTATGTGGCGCCGCAGGACGCGTACCGGGGTTATCCTTTTGAACTCGAGTTCGAAACCACCACGGAAGGTTTCCGCAAAGTCATGAACGACCTGATTCAAAGCCCCTATATTTTTGTCGTCCGCAATCTCTCCGTTCAGAATGTACAATCCACTTCCCCCGTGCCGGGCGATCTTGAGAAGCTGGTCGGGCCTACGGATAACTCCGTTACTGATAGGCCTCCGGGCGAGGCCGCTGCGACCGTTTCGACCAAGGGGCCGCAATATCTTTTCGGCAATTCCACGCTCCACGTCAGACTCCGGGTCGATCTGATCGAGTGGCTGGCTCCTGCTCCGGCGGCTGCCGATGACAACAACGGGAAATAACAGACATGAGTTTTAAATCACCCGAACCCATTATTTTGGCGGTCGCCCTTTTTCTCCTGGCGCTTGGCGCGGGAGGATTGGCCTATGAGTTTCCACCGCTCTCGGACATCGTCGGCTTTCATAGCATGGAGCCGACGGGCAAGCCCTCCAGGCCGCTAAGCGCCGATGACCTCGCGGCGCGGCTTGTTTCATGGAACTCGCCTGCCTTGTGGAATGCTCCGGCGAGCAAGCGCCAACTCTTCGACTCAGATGCGTACCTGTTTTATCCGTCGGCTTATCCCAGCGGCGATTACATCAAGAAAAAGGATGTTAATGCCCGGTCGCCGAGTGGGGTGCCTCTCAGTTGGTACGAACAATACGGGCTCAGCTTTACCGACCCGGGCGTTGATCGCGAAGATCCCGATGGCGATGGTTTCTCCAATATCGTTGAATTCAAAAATGAGCAGGTCGGCGAACGACTTAAAGCCTCTGATTGTGACGGAACCAAGTCAACCAATCCGCACGATCCGAAAAGTCACCCCGACTACCTGGCCCGGTTGCGTCTGCAAAAGTATGAGAGCACTCCCTTTCACATCATGTTCAAGGGCATCGAAGAGATCGGAGGCGTAAATGAATATCAAATCTACTTTGCCGATAGTCCCAGCGAAAAGCAGCCGCCCTTGAAGAAGACAGGTGACCCCGTTCCGGGAGGCTATGTGGTCGGCCCTTACGTGCAAAATGTCGTTCAGATCAAAAACAAGAACACGGGTATTGTCGAGTCGGTCGACCAATCGACCCTTGAACTTGATCGGCCCGACATCGGCACCAAGATTCTCGTGCCTTATCGCGGAACTCTCGATTCTCCTGAATCCACGGCAGACTTCGTCATCCTCATGCCGGCGGATACGGACAAAGTCATCAAAGTCTCCCAAGGGAAGATACTTGCCATCCATTATATGCCCGAACGTCATTTTATTCTCATTGAAGCGGATGACACTGGCGCAAAGATTCGGGACGTTGATAGCAAGCAGGAATATCACATCCTGAAATTAGATCCCGCCGAGTGGGACGAAGTTCCTGTACAAGCGGCATCGCCGAAGCCATAGAAAAATGTCGAATAATTCATCTAAGACGCTTTCGGCACTTGACTCTCACTGCATTTTTACATAAAAACCTTTAAGTTGAGGCCTTACGAATGAAATTTACCCAAGCCTGCTGTGTGCTGACGGCCACGCTTTTGCCATTGTCTACACTCTGGCTTCGAGCTGCTGATCCAGTTCCTTCCACCAATCAGCCCACTACTGCTGCCCAGGCCGCTCAAGATGAGGCGGTTAAACGCCAGCAACTTATTCTCAGCGCCAATCAGGCGGTTGCCGACGGCCAACGTTTTCTAGGCAACGCCAAATACGACGATGCGGCCGGCAGATTTCAATACGCTTTGGATGCGACGGTACCGGGCGGCGCTTCGGCCAGTCTTTATCACCGTGCTGCTATCGGTCTGGCCATGGCTAAAGCCGGGCAGGCCGGGGAACTCGCCAAGAACGCGAAGTTTGCTGCTGCGGCGCAAAAGCTGCAGGAAGCCATTGATCTCGATCCCGAAAATCCGGCCTATCCCAAGGATCTCGCCGATTTAAAGAAAGAACAGGTGGCCTACGAACGTCAGGTCAACGATCCTGAAGGCACCGTCAATAATCCCGCCGTTACCGATGAGTTTAAAGACAGGGTCGCCACGGTGCAAAAACTACTCTTTCAGGGAGACGCCTATTTCCGGACCGGCCAATACGAGAAGTCGGAGGAGACTTACTCCAAAATTCTTCTCCTCGATCCGTATAACAAAGCGGCCCGGGAAAAGATGGATCACATCGAGAAGTACAAGATGCAAGCTGCCAACTTGCGTAGTGACGAGTACAAGGGTGAGAAGTTTGAGAAGGTCGATCAGGATTGGTCTCAAGCCATTTCTCCCGACATCGTCGTCAAGCCCACCCAGGCGGGGCCGGTTCAAGTATCCAATAACCGCGTTGCCATCACGCGCAAGCTTCAGTCGATCATCATCGACAAGGTCAATTTCGACAAACTCGACATCAGCACGGTCATTCAATTCCTCACGGCGAAGAGCAAGGAACTTGATCCGGATCATCAGGGCATCAACTTTGTTTTGCGTCTATCCTCCAACACGCCGGTCGATACCGGAGCGGCGGCGCCCACTGGAGCGGCTCCTGCTGCTCCCGGGGCTCCTGCAGTTGTCGTCGCGCCGCCGACCATTCATCGCGAAGTCAGCATTACGTTGGATAACGTGCCGTTGATCGAGCTGCTTAATTACATCACGCAACAGACCAATCTTCAGTTTTCTGTGGAGGATTACGCCGTCTATTTGCGTCCCTCCATCGATGAGGGGGAAACTCTCACCGTGCGGACCTTCCTGGTGCCGCCTAATTTCTTCAGCGGAACCAGCCTTCGGGTAAGTGCTCCTTCGACTACGGATCCGTCCACAACCACGGTCACTACGGTTTCGGTGAAAGTTACGGACGAACTGTCCAGCCGGGGAATTCGTTTTCCCAACGGCGCCACGGCAACGTTCCTTCCCGGTTCCAGCAAGCTTGTTGTGCGCGATACGCCCGAGCAATTGGACTTGATCGGCAACTTGATCGAAAATCTCAGCAAGGAAACGCCGCAAGTCCAAATCGAAGCCAAGATCGCCGAATTCACTGAGGACGCGCTCAAGGCCCTTTCGTTTAACTATACCATCGGAACGCCAGCAGTCGGGCCGTTCACGCAGGAAGGCTTTCAGACGGGCTTGCGCACGCCCGATTTTACGTCCAATGGCGGCTTGGGAGGGTTGACGCCTAATAGTATTAACACGCTGATCAGCCAGAATCCGGGAATTGCCACTGTTCCGGTCTTTCCCAATACAGGTATTCCTGTTGCTCCCAATACATCCAATGTACTTCAGGTCGGGGCCATTCTGGATGGCGCGGGAATGGAGGCGGTCGTCCAGGCCATTAATAATACCGTTGGGGCATCACTTCTTGCGGCTCCCAGTGTTACTACTCAAAACGGACAAAAGGCCAGCATCGATCTGGTGCGTGAATTCATCTACCCGAACAGTTTTGAAAAGCCCAAGTTGAGCGCCAATCAGGTGGCTTACACTTCGCCTCTCGCTGCGCAGCTTCAACCTCTTCAACTGGCCATTCCTCCGACGCCGCGCGATTTCGTGGAGCAGGACATCGGCGTTAACCTTGAAGTCAAACCGACAACCTATCCGGATCAGCGTATTGATTTGGACATTACCAAGGCAGATGTCATCGACTTTGACGGATTTATCGATTATGGCGTCCCGATCACAGAACTCTTGAGTGAGCCGCCTCCGGGGACTCCCCCGACCATCCTGACGGAGGGAACGATCAATATGCCTGTCTTTAATCTGCGTTCCGTCGTGACCAATCTTCAGGTGTTGGATGGCCAAACGGCAGTACTCGGTGGCCTGATTCGCGAGGATACCCAGGAAATCAACGACAAGGTGCCGGGCCTCGGAGATTTGCCGTTGGTAGGGCGATTGTTCCAGAGCAAGGTGTCCGAGCGGACCAAGTACAACCTCATGTTCTTCATCACGGCCCGGTTGATCCGGTCCAATGGAAAGCCTCAATACACCAAGACACTCGATGCCGAACCGCAAGAGGAGAAGTTGGCCGAACCTGATCAAGCAATTGGCCCCGGCGTCACTCTTCCGCTTCTACCTGAGGGGACGCCAAACTCATGATCCCCAGCGAAGCTAAACCTTGGATTTTCTCCATGAACCGTACTTTACCCCTCATTGCATTGTCGCTTGTCTTGGCCCAGGTTAGGCTCTCCGCTCAGGATGTGGCAGCGGCAGATCCGGGAGCTACAGCCGCGGCTGCTCAAGCGGCATCCGCTCCTGCTCCTCTGACGCCGCCTGCGGATAACGCGCCGGTTCCAGCTCCGGGGACGACGAGTTCAACGACAACTACCACTACGACGACAACTCTGGCGCCGGCTGATAACGCTCCTGCTCCTGTAGTAAAGACGACGACTTCGACTCCGATGTCCCAGCAAGAGGTCGCGCGAATTCAACAACAGGAAATCATTCGCCGACAGGAGTTGATGTTCCGGGCGAATCAAGCCCTCGCCGCTGCTCAAAAAGCCGAGCTCGGTACAAACTATCCGGAAGCTCGTACAAACTACCTTTTCGCAGCCGAGGCGTTTGGATCGATCTCCCGCTCGACCGCATCCTATGCAAAAGCGGCTGAAGGTCTGACCCGCGTCGATCTCCAACTCTACGACGATGCCTTGAAAGTGGGCGATACGGCCCGCGCCAAACTATTGATCGACGAAGTCGTCAAATACAATCCCAACAACCAATTGGCCAATCAAAAATTGGCGCAGATCAACCACGCCATCGCCAATCCCAACGATACGTCTCTCTTTGGTAATCCGGCGGTTACCCCTGGCTTTGTCAACAAGGTCGACGAAGTTCAACAGCTCTTCATCGAAGCCGAGCAGTATCGACGCACCGGGCAATGGGACTTGGCCGAGGCGAAGCTTAAGCGCATTCTGGGAATCGACCAGTATAACAAGGCAGCCACCGCAGAACTGAAGCGGATCACCGCTGAGAAAATCGCCTATGACGAAGCAGCCCGTACCGAGACCCGGGACGAGCGTTTGCGCCAAGTCGAGGAGAAATGGTACGAGCCAATCGTTAATAAGGACGCCGGAAAAGACGCGCAGGAGAACCAGCCGACAATTACCCGGGCCAGCAATTTCGATATCGACCAGAGACTCCACAGCATCTTTTTGTCGCTCGACTTTACGAATGCTACGATCGAAGAAGCGACCAACTTCCTCAGCATCAAGAGCAAAGAACTTGATGAACCGAACCATAAGGGAGTCAACTTCATCATCCAGCCCGAAGCTTCAACGACAGCAAAGCCGATTACGCTGACCTTGAATAACGTCCCGCTAGATGAAGCCCTGCGCTACGTCTGCCAACTCGCCAACGTGAAGTACAAGGTTCAGGACTACGCCATCTCGATTGTTCCTTTCAATCAAAATACGGATGACCTGATCAGCCGTAATTTTAACGTGCAGCCCAATTTTGTGGTGCCGCCCTCTACCACTACCACGGTAACGAGTCTCACCTTGGCCAGGCCCGTGCCGGGCGCCACTCCAACGACACCGACAAGCGATACCCCGACCGATCCCGTGCTCGAAGCTTTGGAGGCTAAAGGCGTGAAATTTCCTCCCGGGGCCAGCGCTGTTTATACCCCCAGTACAGGCCAACTCACCGTCGTGAATACGGCCGATCAGATGGAGCTGATTGAAGAACTGGTCAATGCCGGTCAGGCCCCCACGCTGATGGTCCGTATTTCCACCAAGTTCGTGGAAATCAACCAGACTGACCTGAATGATATCACCGCCAATGTCGGCGTGGCCTACACGGCTGCGGGGATACCTCCTGCGGGCTCGTCGGCGACAAACACGAAGTTCTTGCAGACGGTCAGCTTTAACACCGCATTGGCTGGCTCGCCCGGTTTTGCACCCAACAGCATTGATCAATTAATCCAACCGACGACAGCTGGGTTTAGCGGTCTTGCCGTTGATGGATTTATTGGGCCAGTGGCCTACAACCTGATCATCACCGCCCTTTCCCAAAAGAAAAGTTTCGACATGCTCTCGGACCCTTTCACGATCGTCAAGAGCGGCGAACAGGGCGTGGTTGAGTCCGTTCGTGTGTTCCCTTATCCGATCGCTTTTGATCCGCCTCAACTGGTGACTCCACCTACCAACAATGTCGGTAATAATAACGTTGCCGTTGTTAGCCCGCCCGTTGTTATCGCGACCACTCCGACCGACTTCAAGCGACGCAATGTGGGCGTGCGCCTGGTGGTGCGGCCTCAGGTCACGGCGGATAATAAGACCGTTGATCTGAATCTGGTTCCTGAAGTCACCGACTTTCAGGGCTTCATTAATTATGGCAGCGCCATCTTTGTCGGTAATCCCGACGGAACTTCATCCCTGCTATCCACCAACGATATCAATCAGCCCGTTTTCCAGACACGCCGGATCACGACCAAGGTTCTCATTCGTGATAGTTCGACCGTGGTCTTGGGTGGGTTGATGCGCGACGATGTGCAGAATATCAATGACAAGGTCCCAGGCTTGGCTGATCTGCCACTGATCGGTCGGTTGTTTCAATCCAAGGCGACCGAGTCGACCAAGCGAAATCTTATCATCTTTGTCACGGCGAACATTTACACCAATGACGGTGAGCTTCTAAATACACCCGATGTTGTAAACGCAGCGGACGTTCTGACCGGTCGCGCCAACGGCTTTACACCGGCGGGCACCCAGTAATTCGGAGCAACCTCTCTTTCCACTCTTCGACCACGGTGAAAGAATGGCGATCTCCAAGCTGTGTTCTTGCGGCAGTCCTTTCGGACTGCCTATAGTCTTGCATGGTTGATAAATCATCGCCCGGCAACCTGAGTGACCAGCCAGCTTCAGGACGCGCCCCAGAGGCTTACGGATGGCTCCGCTGGACCATCCGGATCACGGGCATCCTCCTGATGTTTGGCGGGACGATTTATCTCGGCAGGACGGCGTCGGATCTGCTTACCGATAAGAAATCCGGCAGTGGCTTGTTTGTCGTCGTTGTCTCGCTGGTTGCGCTCGGCCTGGGGATTTATGTGCTGCGAATCGGGCTCGCTATGCTTCGATCGATAAATGCCCGTACCATCGGCAGTTTTTCCTTTGTTTTTGCCCTGATCTACACCTTCATCCTGGTCCACATTGTGCCTTCCACGAGCATGTTCAGCGATCATCCGGTCCTGGTCTGTTTGGTGATATTTCTCTGTTTCGGACTCTCGTACTGGATTCTAAAGAGCATTTTATTTCGACTTCTTCTCCCTCGGGAAGAGCCGTGATTTTCAACTTCACTTTGACATTCCGCCCGGATGCGTGATTCTTTAGGAAATATGGTTTCCGGCGATGTAGGGAGTTTAAAGATCGGGGATTTACTCACCCTCGCTACCGTCGCGGGCATCGTTCTCGGAACGGCCTTGATCGTTTTTATCGCCTGTTTTTGCTGGTTTCGACGGGAGCAAAACCGATTGAAAAAGGAGATTCTCCATTCAATCGTGACTGCCGGACGGGAACCCGAGGGAGTTTTTCTAACCGGAAAGGAAGCCGCGGTGCACGGCGAATTGATCGCCCAATTCAAGGTCAGCTACGGCAAACAGGTGGTCTCGATTTTGGAATCGGAAGGCAAGCGCTTCATCCATGTCGACGGTGAACTCTCCGCGAAGGAACGGGCCAAGATGATTCACTATCTCAAGTCCGAAGGCTTCGTCTCGTGATGAATCGGTTTGCTAATTTGTAACCTGTCCGTCCCTTGCCAGGTTGCGGAAGCGACACCATATTGGGGCCGGGTAATGGATTGTTATGCTTTTTGACCCTGTATATTGGTTAATGCTTGGCGCGACCGCCCTGCTCTCTTTTGGAGCAATGGCCTACCTGAAGAGCGTTTACGCCAAGGCTTCGCAAGTGGCCATTGCTTCCGGATTAACTGGCGCGCAGGCCGCCGCCCGCATCCTACAGTGGGCGGGTATTGGCGATGTGGAGATTGTGCAAGGCGAGAGCTTCCTCGGCGATCACTACGATCCACTAAACAAGAAACTCGTTCTTTCCCCGGAAAATTACGCGGGCAGTTCCGCCGCCAACGTTGGCGTGGCAGCGCATGAGTGCGGGCATGCCTTGCAGCATCAGAAACACTACGCTCCGCTCCAGATTCGCATGAGCGCCGTCTATGCGACGAATTTCGCCAGCAGCGCAGTATTCTATGTCATCTTTGCTTCGTTGACGTTTGGGTTGATCGGCACGCACCTGGCCTTATTGATCGCGGCGGTTTGCTTTAGCATCATGATTTTTTTTCAACTCATCACATTGCCTGTCGAGTTTGACGCCAGTGCGCGAGCCAAGGTCGTCCTGCAACAACTCGGCATCATTCGTCCGGGGGGCGAGGCAGACGCGGTCAACTCGACCTTGAACGCAGCCGGGCTCACTTATGTGGCGGCTTTGATCGGTACAATCCTGACAGCTGCCTATTGGATCATGCTGCTCCTGGGGCGCTCGCGTAACTAAAGCTGCGGTTTCAGAATAAAATCAGGCTTTCGGGAGCGACTTGGAAGTGGAGCTTCTCTCCCGGTGGTACCATCTTGCGTGCCCATAGCTTGAGCGTTTCACCGGTCGCGGTTTCGACCGCCAACTCGGCTTTGCTGCCCAGATAAGTGGCATGTTTGACCACCGCGGCCACACCATCTCCGGTCAGGTGCGCGGATTCCGGTCGAAACCCGATCTTGCGATCGGATGGGGCGCCAAGCATCGCGGCGAGGGGATTGCCGGGAGCGAGTACGTTAATTTCCCCCATAAAGCGGGCGGCGAATTCGTTCACTGGATGCTCGTAAATTTCCGACGGCGCTCCAATCTGCTCGATGCGGCCTTGATTCATGACAGCCACTCGATCAGCCAGCGAGAGCGCTTCCTCCTGGTCGTGCGTGACATAAAGGCAAGTGGTGCGCGTTTCGCGGTGGATGCGTTGCAGTTCCTCGCGCAGTTCGAGACGCAGGCGCGCATCGAGATTGGAGAGCGGTTCATCGAGAAGAATCAAATCGGGCTCGACCGCGAGCGCCCGGGCCAGGGCGACGCGCTGTTGTTGCCCGCCGGAAAGCTGCGCTGGCTTTCGTTGTGCCAGATCCTCCAGCCGCACGACGCGCAGGGCATCGGTTACGCGCTTTTCAATTGTACTTGTGTCGAGCTTCCTCGCACGCGGTCCATACGCGACGTTTTCATAGACCGTGAGATGCGGCCAAATCGCGTAATTCTGAAAGACCATCGCCGTGTTGCGGTCTTGCGGCGGCACATCATTCATCCGCTTCTTTTCAAAAAGAATATCGCCTTCATCCGGTTCGACGAACCCCGCCAGCATCCGCAGCACGGTCGTTTTTCCGCAACCGGACGGCCCGAGCAAAAAGAACATCTCGCCCGGCTGGATCGCAAACGAGACATCGTTCACGACGCGATTGTCCGGCCCGAACGATTTTACGAGATGGTTGACGGTGATGGTCATGGATGGGTGCGGGCAATGACTATCAATTCGCGACGATTTGAGCGAGCAGCCTTTTATAACGATTAAGCGCGTCGTTTTGCCACTGATTAACGAGAGCGGTGCGTTTGATCGGATCTTTCCAGTCCGTATCGGCCAGATGAAGCAGCTCTTTTTCCGAGCAGGGAGTTGCGACAAAGTCAGCGAGTAACGCAGCCTGACGGTCGGAAGAAAGCTTTTGCGCAGCGGGCGAGTGCAGTGTCTCCCAGGCCCGGGCCATGACATCGTGCGTATCGATCATCCATGCGCCCATGATAACGCTCAGGATCGCGCGACGCTGGGTTCCGAGTTTGTTGTTGTAGACGAAATCGGAGTGCATCGTGAACGGATTGGTGGTGATGGGCGTGATTCCGGCGAGTTCGGTATAAAGCGCAGGCCAGACGCTCATGCGATTGACGACGTAACGGGTTGAGCCGCCCGGCGAGCCCTTGGGCATCATCCAGAGCAGTTGCCCGTCGCGCCCGAGGACAAATTCCATGAAGCGTCGCGCCATCTCGGGGTGAGGGGGATTTTTCAAGATCGCGATGCTGTCAGGCGTGATGACGGTCTGCCCTTGCGGCAGGACAAAACTCACATTTCCGGTGCCGTAAAAACCGGCCTGCGCCTGGCCGTAGACATCAATGGCGACGCCGTAAGCCGCATCGCCGACGCCCACTTCGATGGCTGCCGAGGCGGACGAGGCAAGGAAGTTGCGCGTGTTGGCACTCATTTCCATCAGCACGGCCCAGCCCTTGTCCCAGCCGTAGGCTTGCAGGATGATCTCGTCGATCATCAAGGCGCTGCCGGACGCCCGTGGATCGGTTGACGCGATCCAATTGAAGGTGGCGGGATTGGCGAGATCCTCCCACGTATGCACTTCAGGTAGACCCGCTGCTTTACGGGCTCGCTCGTTCGTAATAATTCCAAAGCCGGACAAAGCCGCCCCGAACCATTCGTGATCGGGATCATAGATTTCCATGCCGTTAAGTTTCGCTGGAATCTGGGCGAGAATATCCGCGGGTGGATCATACGGAGTAAGCAGCCCGTCCTTTTTGAAGGCGACGAACGGATCAACACCGCCGCCGTAGAGAACATCGATGCCTGCGCTCGGTCCGGCCTGATATTCGGAGCGGAGAAAGCGCACGATTTGAGAGGCACCGCCGCTGGCCTGACGCCACCGGATGATCGCGGGGCTCCCATATTTTTTCTGGTGCCATGCGGAAAAAGCGCGTGAAGTTTCCTCTTGGATACCGTCCCAGTGTGGGGAAATGACAACGACTTCATTTTCCGTCGCATGAGTGATCGCGACAGAAAGAAGCGCCACGACACTACATAAGATCAGTTGTCGAAGTCGTGAAAAAAGGGGGATATTCATATGAAAGTCTGCCATTCTCATCTCGTCGAAGAGTTAGTCTAACCAGATATGAAGTCTCCCCGCCACTACTTGAAACGCCTTTTGGCGCGGTTGGGACTCGGCACGCTCGTCACGATTGCTGTGCCGCTTTTGGTGGCGGTCCTGTGGATGCGCTTTTTTGGCCTGCCTGAGGTGGCCAAGGTCTATCTTTTAAGCGAGATCGAGCGGCGACACATTCTTCCGTTCCCGATCTCAGTGGATCGCCTGTTACTCGATCCCACCGGAGCCGTCTTGGCGGATCGCGTGACAGTCTATCGTGATGCCAATCGCCAGGATGTCATGCTCTTGGTCGATCAGGTCCGGGTCAGTTTTGCGTGGTTGAGTTGGTGGCGCGGCGGCGGCCTGATCGATAGCGCCAGTATCTCGAATGCCGAGGTCCGCTATCCCGTTGGGCCGGAGGTCACGCTCGATTTCCACGAGGTGAATGGCGAGGTCGCTTTCGACCAGCATGACATCAAGGTCGAGGATGCCCGCGCCCGCTTTTTGGACCTCGATCTTTCCGTTCACGGGATCATTCATAATGACGGTTTTCCCGCTTCCAAGCCCGCGACCGATGAGCAGATCAAGGCACGGGAGGATATCTGGAAAACCGTTTTGACCACGATGGACGATGTCGGCACCGAGCAACCCATCGACGTGGAGCTTGAATTTGAAAGCTCGACGCGCGATCTCGGCAGCGGTCGTGCTAATTTTACGCTCGATGGTCGCAATCTCACCTGGCGTTCCGCACCGGTGAATGAGTTTTCCATTCACGGCAGTCTCAGCGACGGCGTGGTCGAACTCAGCGATTTCAAGATCGCCCTGGATCGCGGGGACCTCAGCGCTTACGGCGAATGGAATCTCGCTGATCGCAACGCCGAATTGCAGTTCACCTCGTCCATGGATTTCACGACGCTGGCTCCTGCGTTTCCGGGGCCGCTTGGACAGGCGCTGAGCCGACTTGCTTTCCCCAATTCAACTCCGGGGATGACCGGGCGCGTGCTCTTCGATTTGCAGCAGGGATTTCACGCCGATGTCCAGGCTGACCTCGATTGGCGCGATTTCGTTTTCAATGGCGTTGCGTTCGATCAGCTGAGTATTCCCATCGCCTACGACGGCAAAAGGCTGCTCATCCCGGGACTCAAGATTGCCGGGCAGGCGGGGGACGTGGACCTAGAGCTTTTCTTTGATGGAGCGAAGGATGCGCCGGGCCTCGATGCAAAAATTACCTCCAATCTTGATCCGACCATTTTGAAGGGCGTCTTCGGGCAGGGGATGGATAATTTTCTCAACAGTTGCAGTTTTCAAGAGGGTGGCCCGAAGATTGTGGCAACGGCGAGCGGCAGCGCACTCAAGACCGATGCATGGACGGTCAAGGGCAAGGTGACAGCCGGAAAGTTCGTTTATAAAAACGCCGCCTTTGATACGGCCACATCTGATTTCACCTTTGCCGATTCCAAGCTAAACTTGCCCAATCTCGACCTCCATCGTCCCGAGGGAACGGGCAGCGGTGGCATCGTTTACGACTTTAAAAATAGGTCGGTTGAACTCCATAATTTTGTGGCGCAAGTCAATGTCCAGGAAGTCGCGCCCGTCATGGGGCCCAAATTTACGGAGTACACGAAGCCGTATCGTTTCACGAAACCTCCTCTGGTTCATGCGAATGGCACGGTCGATCTTCAGAGTGATAAAAAAGACCTCAACACCGATCTAATCGTGGACATCGATGGGAAATCGCCGATGGAGTGGACGCTTTTTGGTGTTCCCTTTTCATTCGATAACCCCAATGGAACGCTCACGTTCAAGAATCGCCGCATGCTGGTTAACATGAAACAATGCGGCTTCTATGACGGTTCCATGACCGGCGTGATGGACATGGATTTGCGGGAGAATCCCGCTGCTTACGTTCTCGATCTCAACCTGACCAAGGTCGACTTCAAGAAGTTCATGATCCGCACCTATGGCTATCCTAAATCGACCGGCCAGATGACCATCACCACCCATCTCGCCGGTGCGCTGGGCAAAATGGAAACGATGACGGGCAAGGGCGAGGTGAAAATTGAAGACGGCGACATCACTCCGATACCTTTCCTAGGTACTCTCACGCCGATGATTCCTGGCTTCTCCATTACCGACGCCGCGCACGGTGATTTCACCGTGGCGAAGGGCGTCGTGCATACCGACAACATGAACATCAGCAGCGAGACCGCCGCGCTGATCGGCAACGGCAGTTACAATTTCATCACGGACAATCTGGACCTCGATATGCGCGTCAATGGCAACGCCGTCTTCGGCATCCTGCTCTATCCCATCAGCAAGATTTTCGAGTATCACGGCACCGGCAAGATGAAGAGTCCAAAGTGGGAGCCGAAGAATTTTTGAACCCAGAAATGGAGCAATCTGTGACTACTGTGCTGCCTGTACTTTCAAAACCGAAGTCCTCGAAGATATGGATAGTCTCGGTTACAGTTGTGGGATTGTTATTTCTTGTCGCCATAGTGCTGTATTTAGGAAGTGGGACCATCGGACCCGGACTTGGTGACGCGCCAGAAATCTACACGCGAACGAACATGGGGATGATCGAAGCGATATTTGCGAATTATATTCAGGATAACAGTGCGGTTCCTGTTTCGTCCGAGAATTATCGGTTGGTGCAGATATTTACGAAGAAATCAGACTTCACGCGCAATTCCCACACCGTTAACGCAAACCAAGAGTTTATCGATGGATGGGGAACGCCGTTCAGGTTCAAATTTGAATCAAAGGATAACATTGTAATTCTTTCCGCAGGCCCCGACAAAATCTTCGGCACTCCCGACGACATCACCAACCAGTAACGCAAAACAATCCGTCATTCTTGTGCAAGCCGAAGGCTTGCCAGCACCGTAGCCGGTGGTTGAGCACAGCGGTGTGCGACACCACCGGAATACTATTTAAATGCAGCGCATCCCGCAGGGATGCCAGCCCTAGCCGGTATGTTCCGGGGAGATGGGTAACAAAAAATCCCGGGGACATAGGTTACACATGGGGGATGGCCTGGAAGGAAACGTGTGTGATGAGTGAGCGGATACGAATGATCGGCTCATGGATGGGCGGTGACTACGCGGTGAGCGAGTTGGCCGCGGAATATGGGATCAGCCGCAAGACCGCGTATAAATGGATCGAGCGATTCGAGACGGTAGGGGTGTCGGCATTGGAAGATCAGTCGCGGGCACCGCGACATCACCCGAACGCGGTGAGCCAGGAGGTGGAGCGAACGCTGTTGGAACTCAAGGCGCAGCGTCCGTTGTGGGGAGCGCCGAAGCTGCGCCGCAAACTGGAACTGGCCCTCGGGCCAGACCATTGCCCGGCGGAAAGCACGGTGAGCGAGATCCTGCGACGGCACGGGTTGAGCCGCATCGCGCGGCGCCGACGCCGGGCGGTGCCAGTGTGCAACCCTTCGCCGCGTGCCAGGAGGCCAACGCGGTGTGGTGCGCGGACTTCAAGGGCTGGTTTCGCACGGGTGACGGCACCAAGTGCACACCGTTGACCATCAGCGACGGGCACAGCCGCTACCTTTTGCGTTGCCAGGGGCTGGATGGATCGACCGGGTTCACGACGGTGCAACCGCTCTTCATCGCCACGTTTCGGGAATATGGCCTGCCCTTTGCCAGCATGGGGCTGGGGGGCTTGAGCGCGCTGGCCGTCTGGTGGGTGCGACTCGGCCTTGAGCTGGAGCGAATCGAGCCGGGCCAGCCGCAACAAAACGGACGCCACGAGCGCATGCACCGCACGCTCAAGGCCGCCACCGCGCAACCGCCGCAGGCCAATCTACACCGACAGCAGGAGGCTTTTGATGCGTTCCGGCACGAGTACAACCAAGAGCGACCGCACGAGGCCCTGGGCCAACGAACGCCCTCAGAGTTCTATCAACCGGCGACGCGCGATTACCCGGAGCGCCTGCCGGGCCCACGCGGCTATCCCGACGACTGGCAAAAGCGCAAGGTGCGCCCCAGCGGACAGATCAAGTGGAAAGGCCGCAACCTCCAGATCAGCAAAGCCCTCATCGGCCAGGAAATCGGACTTAAACCCGTGGACGAAGGCCAATGGTCCCTCCACTACGAAGGCCTGGAACTTGGCCTCTACGATGAACGCAAACACCGCCTCAAACCCGTCCCACGCCTGTCCCCCTTATGACCCTCCTAAACTCGAAAATGTGTAACCCATGTCCCCGGGAGTTTTTGTTACCCTTGCATCGGAACATTCATGCTTCGACCGCCTTCGGGGTCGATTTCCGTGGGAAAGAAGACCGGTGGTGGCGACCTCTGCGGTCTTACCACTGGCTACGGTGCTGCCATCCCTGCTCGGGATGGTTAGCCATTTTCACGGATATTGGAAGTCAAGCATCGCGGTTGATTAACGGGACGCTTTCGCGCAAGATCAACTCCCCCTCATGACTGACCTTGAACGTATCCGCCATTCCGCCGCCCATGTGTTGGCGACCGCTTTGTTGAAAATCTGGCCCGAGGCCCAACTCGCCGCCGGTCCGCCGGTCGAGAACGGCTTCTATTACGACATCGATTTGCCGCACCGGATTTCGCCCGCCGACTTCGAGAAGATCGAAGCCGAGATGAAGGTCGTGACCAAGGCCAACCAGCCATTTGTCCGCTCTGCCATTTCGCGCGACGAGGCAATCAAGCTCGGTGAATCGGGCCGTCTTGCCGCACTGTCCGATCGCGCTACACCGAGCAAATTCAAGCTCGATATCCTTAACCGCATTCCCGAGGGCGAGGAAATCTCCCTCTACACCAACGGCGATTTCGTCGACCTCTGCGCGGGCCCGCACGTCATGCGCACCGGTAACGTCGGCGCATTCAAGCTCACGCACGTCTCCAGCACCTACTACCTCGGCGACGAAAAGAATCCGCAGCTCCAGCGCATCTACGGCACCGCGTTCAAGAACAAGACCGAGATGGAAGCCCATTTCAACATGCTGGAGGAAGCCAAGAAGCGCGACCACCGCAAGCTCGGCAAGGATCTTCGCCTGTTCCATATCGACGACGAAGTCGGGCAGGGGCTCATTCTCTGGACGCCCAATGGCGCGATTATCCGCCAGGAATTGCAGAACTTCATCAGCCGCGAGCTGACTCGCCAGGGCTACAGCCAGGTCTTCACGCCGCACATCGGCAAACTCGGGCTTTATCGCACCAGCGGCCATTTCCCCTACTACAAGGAATCGCAATATCCGCCCATCGTGGAGCGCGAGACCCTCGATCTCCTCGCCAGTGAGGGCTGCGCTTGCGGCGAGCTCTCCAACAAGCTCGATGCAGGCGAAATCAACGGCTACCTGCTCAAGCCGATGAATTGCCCACATCACATCAAGATTTTCGCGAGCCAGAAACATTCCTATCGCGACCTGCCCATCCGTCTCGCGGAATTCGGTACCGTCTATCGCTGGGAGCAATCAGGCGAACTCGGCGGCATGACTCGCGTCCGCTCCTTCACCCAGGACGACGCCCATCTTTTCTGCACGGAAGAACAGCTTCCCGCCGAGGTGCTGGGCTGCCTCAATCTCGTGAAGACGGTCTTCAATCTTCTCGGCATGAAAGACTACCGCGTCCGCGTCGGTCTGCGCGATCCCGACAACGCCAAGTACACCGGCGACCCCGCTAATTGGGACAAAGCCGAGCAGGCCTGCCGCGATGCCGCCGCCAGCATGGGCGTGCCGTTCTCCGAGGAACCGGGCGAGGCCGCCTTCTACGGCCCCAAGATCGATTTCGTGGTCAAGGATGTCCTGGGCCGCGAATGGCAGCTCGGCACCGTCCAGGTCGACTACAACCTCCCAATCCGCTTCGATCTCAGCTACACCGGCTCCGACGGCAAGGAACACCGCCCCGTCATGGTCCACCGCGCGCCGTTTGGCAGCATGGAACGCTTCATCGGCTGCCTGATCGAGCATTTCGCCGGGCATTTCCCCACTTGGCTCGCCCCGGAGCAAGTCCGGCTTCTAACGGTGACCGAGGCCCAGAACGACTACGCACAACGGTTGCTTAAGGAGCTTAAGGAAAAGGATGTCCGAGTCACTTTGGACGATTCCCGGGAAAAACTCGGCGCGAAGATTCGCCTTGCGGAAATCGCCCAAGTTCCCTACATACTTACTCTTGGTGAAAGAGAATCAATCAGCGAACAAGTATCCGTGCGCAGCCGTAAACTAACCGCCCCCATGGCTCAGCCGTGGTCCGAATTCTTTCATCAGTTGATCGGCGAAATTACAAACCGTTCTTTGTGATTTTTAGCATGTTCATCCCGGCGGCTATCCAACCCTAACCTGAGAGGCATTATCTCCATCCACAAATCCTTCATCCGCGCCAACAACAAGATTCGCGCCCGCGAAGTTCTCGTCATCGTCGATTCCGACTCCACGTCGCTCGGCGTCATGGGACTCGCCGAGGCCATGACCGAGGCGCGCAAACGCGGCTTCGATCTCGTTGAGGTCAATCCCGCCGCCAATCCGCCCGTCTGTAAAATTCTCAATTACGGGAAGTACCTTTACAACCTTTCCAAGAAGGAAAAGGACACGAAGAAAAATTCCTCCGCGACCAAGCTCAAGGAGTTGAATTTTCACATGAACATCGACGAGCATGATTATGGCGTGAAGATGCGCCATGCCGAGGAATTCATGTGGAAGGGCATGAAGGTTAAGCTGCAATTGAAGTTCCGTGGACGCGAAATGATGCACCAGGACATCGGCATGAACCTCATCCGCCGCATGCGTTCCGACCTCTCAGGAATCGGTATTGCAGATACTGAACCGAAATTGATTGGCAAAAGTATAAATTTGATGCTATCACCTTTGCCCGCTCGAAAAAGGGTGCGGAAGTTCTCTCATGAGGATGAAGCCGCCCAGGAGGAAGAGTCACAGGATTCTCCGCCTGAAAACGGAAATGGCTCGGAATAGGCCAGCGCCCACTTTGATCGGTAAGAATAATCGTATGCCTAAATCCATTGCCCGCCGTAAAACCAAGAAAGCCGTGGCGAAGCGCTTTAAAATCACCGCGACTGGAAAGATCCTCACGTCCCACTCGGGCCGCCGACATCTTGCCAGCAAGAAGAACCGCAAAAAGATGCGTCAGCTCTCCAAGACGAAGCAGGTCCACAAGACCGACGAGTATCGCATCAAGTCCAACCTGCCTTTCCACTAACCTTAACCGACACCGACCATGCCCAGAGCAACCAACGCCCCCGCCTCACGCGAACGCCGCAAACGCGTCATCCAAAAAGCCAAGGGATACCGCGGCCGCCGCAGTAAACTTTTCCGCTACGCCAAGGACGCCACGATGAAAGGCCAGTACTGGTCCTATCGTGACCGCAAGGCCCGCAAGCGCAACTTCCGCAATCTGTGGGTCGCGCGCATCAATGCCGCCGTCCGCACCTTCGACATTACTTACAGCCGTTTCATCGAAGCCCTCACGAAGGCCAAGATCGAAATCGACCGCAAGGTCCTGGCCGACCTCGCCGTGAACGAGCCCGCCGCGTTCGCCGCCATCGTCCAGAGCATCAAGAAGGCCTAGTTTTCGAGGTAGCCGTCGCACTCCGTGCGACGGTGCCTTTTGTAGCGGCGGTCTATGACCGCCGTTCAGTAGGTAGCCGCCGCTGTCCCTAGCGGCGATGCAGTTTATTTTCAGCCGCCATCCTGAGCTTGTCGAAGGATCATCTCGGCCTGTATTTTTGATCCCATGCTCACCCAAGTCGGTATCGCCCTCGGATCGAACCTAGGTGACCGCTCCGCTCAATTAAACGCGGGCATCGCTTTCCTGCGGACCCTCTCCGTCATCAGCGAAGTCCGCGAATCGCCCCGCATCAAGACCACGCCCGTCGATTGCCCTCCCGGCTCGGATGAGTTTCTCAACTCCGTCGCGGAAATTGATGTCGATTCCATCGCCCATCCACCGCGCAAATTATTGGAACTTCTCCAGGAGTTTGAAGGCAGCCGGGGCCGCGCCCTGGTGCGAGACGTCAACGCCCCCCGTCCGCTCGATCTCGACATCATCTATTACGGTGACCAAGTGGTCCGTGAGCCCTTTCTCCTCATCCCTCATCCGCGCGCGCATTTGCGACATTTTGTTCTGGAGCCGCTTTCGCGCCTTCGCCCCGATCTTATCCTACCGGGGCAGACGAAGACCGTAATGGAACTTCTACGAAGCAATCCGTCATCCTGAGCTTGTCGAAGGATCAGACACGTTGACACGTAAGATATCGAAAATCGAATGCTAAAGGCGCTCGGTCAAATCAGCATTTGCGGGCGGCTCGCGATCGTGAACGCGTGTCTGATCCTTCGACGAGCTCAGGATGACGGACTTTTATTAGGGGCTTTCTTTCTGGTGTGATAAGTTGTGCCTGTGGATCAGAAGCCAAAAATCACTCCGGAATTTATTCGTGCCGCCAAGTCTCGTGGCGAGCGCGTGGCGGCGTTGACCGCTTACGATTACCCGACGGCGCGGCTCCTTGATGAAGCAGGCGTTCCGCTCATTCTTGTCGGTGATTCCGTAGGCATGGTCGTGCTCGGTTATCCGGATACTACGCAGGTCACGCTTGCGGAAATGCGGCACCATGTTGCCGCCGTGGCCCGCGCGAAGACCAAGGCACTCGTGGTGGGCGATCTTCCCTATCACACTTACCAGACGGCGCCCAATGCGGTCGCCAATGCGCACATTCTGACTGAGGCGGGCGCGGAGGCGATCAAGCTGGAGGGTGGCGTAGCCGTCGTGCCGGAAATCCGTGCGTTGCGGGAAGCGGGCATCGCCGTGATGGGCCATATCGGCATGTTGCCGCAGCATTTGAAGGAGGAAGGCGGCTACAAAATCAAAGGACGTTCCGAGGAGCAAAAAGTACAGGTTATGGCCGATGCATTGGCAGTTGAGGAAGCTGGCGCATTCGCCGTGGTGCTCGAACTAGTGGAACCTGAGTTGGCTCGTGAAATCACCGCCAAGCTAAGCATACCAACCATTGGCATCGGCTCGGGAGCGCATTGCTTTGGCAATATTTTGGTCACACACGATCTCATCGGCGCGTTCCCCTGGTTCCGTCCCAAATTTGCCGTGGCCACCGTTGATGTCGCGTCAGCAATTCGCGGCGCGGCGGAGGGGTATGTGCGGCAGGTCAAAGAGGGCGGAGGTTAGCCACAAAGAACATAGAGATCGCAAAGAACAGACTTTCGGTCCTTACTCTTCCTTCAATTTCTTTGTGCTCTTTGCGTTCTTTGTGGCCAATCCCTCTTTTAGTCAAAATTGAGCCGCCCCTTCATTTCGCGGAGCTTTTCGCGTTCGCCGTGATGCATGTTTTCCTTCTGCTTCTCGGCATGAGCTTGTTGCCGGGCATATTCCCGAAAGGCCTTGTTGGCCTGGGCAATGTCCTGCTTGAGATCATTCAGGTGATATTTCTCCAGCTCATCAGTCAGGCATTCGACGATGATAAACTTGCGATCAATCCAGGCCTCTCGCCAACGTGGATGCCGGGAAACCTTGCGCGAATTCCGGAAGTGATGCTGCCAGAGGGGAGGGGGCGTCGCCGACAACTTCAGGTAGACGTAGAAGAGCGTCGGGTCCCGGGGCGAAGCGACCATCAAGTCGTCTTCAAGGCTGACGATCCGAATGTCGATGAAATCGGTTTCCATGGGCGACGATCAAAAAGCGTACCTGAAATTGACTGCCAAGTCGCGGAGAATCAGTACTTGTAGTACTGGGGACGGGAGGACCAGTCATCCTGGGTGGGATGGACTTCCGTGTAAGGAAAGACATGGTCGGCCCACTCGAGGCCGCGCCATTTCGTGAGATAAAAATCGTTGCTGGCGACCTTTTCCTTGATGATGTCGTGGTAGTTTCCTTTTTCGTCCTTCACAACTTTGTAGAGGTAGGTTTCCTGGTGGAAAAAAGCGCGGTTCTGCTCCTTATTCAGGTAAAGCAGCTTGTAGATATCGACGACCATGCGCGAGGCGTCGAACTGTGCGAAGACCTTGCCCGGCATGATCCGGATGCCTTCCGGCGTGTTGATCCCGTCCTTGCAATAAAAGCCGTGAGAGTAGGGCGAGATGACCACGCCGCCGTCCTCGATATAGTAGGCCTCACCGAAATCGTAGGCTTTGAATTCCGGCGGCAGGGTCGTGGCGTTCGCCGCACTGAAATTGATTAGCCACGAAAGAGCACAAAGAACGCAAAAATGGCAAAGACGGGGTACGGTTCTCATTTTCGTTTGTAGTGCGGTACGGTGGCTAACTTGCTTTGGTGAAACCATTTTAACAGGAAGACATGAAAACAGGAAATACATGAAGAAGGCAGGTCAACCAGGGAAAGATTAGGTTCGATTTCTCCTCTGCTTCAGTTTCATGTCTTCCTGTTAAAAAATGATGGTTTCAGCAGGGCATGGCTAAACCAATCCGCATTCCGCCATCAACGCCTGCGTCGCGGCAACCGGATCAGTCGCCTTCGTGATGGGCCGTCCGATAACCAAATGAGTCGCTCCGCGCTTGAGCGCCTCGGCAGCGGAGAGAGTCCGCTTCTGGTCCTGCAGGCCATCCTTCGAGGAGCGCACGCCGGGCGTGATGAGCTTGATCGGTTCCTTAACTTGCTCCCGGATCAACTCGATCTCCAGCGGTGAACAGACCAGACCCGCCACGCCAGCCAGCGCCGCCAGTTGCGCCAACCGCACAACCTGTTCCGCCGTCGTGCGATCAAAACCAATCTGTCGCAACGCGCCATCATCCAGGCTGGTCAGCACCGTCACCGCTAAAATTTCTGTCCGGCTGCCTTTTACCGCTGCTTGAGCGGCCTGCAACATTTCAAGGCCGCCACTGGCATGCACCGTGACGTAGCGCACGTCGAGCGCCACCGCCGCCGTCACCGCATGTGCCACGGTCTGCGGAATATCATGCCATTTCTGGTCGAGAAAAATGTCCACGCCCTCCGAGCGAAGCGCCTTGACGAAGGCCGGGCCCTCGCGAGTAAAGAGCTGATTGCCTATTTTAAAGAGGCTTAAATAGGGCTTGAGCAGCCGCACCAAGGCCAGGGCCTCGTCGGCGCTGTCCATATCAAGGGCAAGAATGAGTTTGTCGGTCATGGGCGTTCGGATAGTTTCTCAAGCAGTGAAACAGTTCGCTCCCGCCAAAATCAATCTCTATCTCCACATTCTTGGACGCCGCCCTGACGGTTTCCACGAACTCGAAACCCTCATGGCGCCGATCTCCCTCGGCGATACGCTCGATCTCGACCTCATCCCCTCCGGCATTGAGTTCACCTGCTCCGACCCCGCGCTCTCCGACGCCAAGGACAATCTCGCCACCAAGGCCGCGCAACTTTTCCTCACGGAATTCAAATTGACCACCGGCGTCCGCATCCATCTTGAGAAGGCCGTGCCCGTCGGTGCCGGGCTCGGAGGCGGCAGCAGCGACGCCGCTGCCGTTCTGCTGGCCTTGCGCCAACTAACCGGAATCAAATGCGACGACGCAAAACTTGCCGAACTCGCCGCGCGCCTCGGCAGCGACATTCCCTTCTTCATCTACAGCCAACCGGCCATCTGCAAGGGGCGAGGGGAGATCATCGAACCGATGACGCTAAAAGAAAATCTCCAGGGACTGCTCGTCCATCCCGGTTTCGGCGTCTCGACTCCGTGGGCCTACAAAACCTACGCGCAAAATCCTCGCCAAAGCGAGCCCGGTCGCACCATGGCCGACTTCACTTTGCGCAACGATCTGGAACCGCCCGCCTTCGGAAAATATCCGTGGTTACCCACGGTGAAGAGTTGGTTCCGCGAACAAGCCGAGGTCCTCGACTCCCTCATGAGCGGCAGCGGTAGCTCCGTTTTTGCGCTCACGGAATCCACGCAAGCGAGCAACAATCTCCGCGCGAAATTTCTCGCCGAGTTCGGTTCCACGCTCTTCGCCACACCCTTTTCAGTCGTGACAACCGCGAGCTCTGCGACCCCTTAAGCGAATTTCCGTAAAAAAGCATTTTCATCGTCCGCCGACTCGTTTAACCTTCAAAACTCGCGATGACTCGTCATCGTGCGGCTTTATCGGGCAGATACCCAAGTGGCCAACGGGGGAAGACTGTAAATCTTCTGGCTTTGCCTTCACAGGTTCGAATCCTGTTCTGCCCATTCTCTTTGATTATCAAGGAGTTGCGTTTTTGGATAGGGTCATCCATAACGGTTTTCCATAACAATGCCGTCTTAATTGAGCATTGTCCGCCAATGCTCAATTAGTGATCTCGCCAAGTAAAACATCAGTCGGCGGTTTTCTGTACGCGGTCGCTGCCGTCAGACAATTCCGAAAATGGATTGCCGATCAAGGTGGGATAATACTTTTCCAGTTTCGAGGCGGTATCTAAATCGTTGTCTCGTTGGGAGAGTTGATAGAGAGCGTTGACGTGATACCGCAGGCCCCTCTGGTGCTCCTCGATTTGCTGCGGTGTTAATTTCCTCTTCTCGGCCAGATTCAGATTGATCTCGTGTTCCTGCATCCTGTGGGCGTGCTCGCTGTGCGTCTCGAGATGCGAATGGGGTATTTTGTCCGATATGGATGTCGCGCTCATAGTTGAAATGTTCGCTCAGGGCGGCTCGATGTCCACCGGGAAGCGTTCCGGGCTTCATTTTCGCGAATGTATCATGCTGTGACTGAAGTGCATGTGTTCGCGGTTTGGCATTAGGTTGAGTCAAGCGGCACCAAGTGTTCCCGGCCAAACGACTCCATTGCCTCGCGCGCACGCGCGCGCAACCCACCTTCCCCCCCCTCTCTTGCGAGCCATGCGATGAACGATCCTCAATCCCAGTCCATGAAGCCGAGACCTCTCTGTGGGCGTGCGAGGCAGAATAACCTATTGGGACTTGCGCCCGCGCGCGCGCGAGGGCCGGGGGGCCGTGAAGCCGAGTCTCCAATGCTAGGGCCAGGGCAAAGAATGGCTGAGACGATTATTGAACTGCCAGTGGCGTGCGGTAATTTGCAATTACCCAACCTTTCGCATGAGTTCCAATCTTCCGTTCCGATATTCCTACTGGGCAGAGCCCGGCGAAATACTGGCGGGGTGTTGCCCTGGAAGCATTGATCCCATTTCGATACGCGAGCAGTTATCAGGGCTGATGAATGCTGGCGTGACCTTGGTCGTGAGTTTGATGGAGGTTTCTGAGATGGAGCTTTTCTTCCGGTTCTATGAAACGTACGAGTCCGTCTTACCCGGATTGGCCAGTGAGATGGGCCGTCCCGTGCGCCTGGTCCGGTTTCCGATTCCTGACCGCTCCATTCCAACGACCGAACAAATGACCGCGATCCTGAATTGTATTCGCGAGGAGGTGGATTCCGGTGGTGTGGTTTATCTGCATTGTCTTGGTGGCATCGGACGCACTGGAACCGTCCTTGGGTGCTATTTTGCAGAGAAGGGGGATCAGACTCCGCTTGAATCGCTCCACGCGCTTACCGCGGCAGAGCCGGAATACTTTTGGCCAACGCCGCAAACTGAGGAGCAGCGCGATTTCGTCCTGCACTGGAAACGCACTCTCTAAGGTTTGCCCAAGAGGTCATCCCACGAGCATCGAAAGGCAACGGCCAGTTTTCTTACAATCTCAACTTGAGGCTTTTCAAGCCTATAGGATTCGATCTTTTGGAGCGTTCGAGTGGTGATCGTCGCCCTGCCAGCACAGACTTCCTGGGTCCAGCCCTTGGCCATTCTCAGCCTATAAACTCGCTGACCAAACTCCTTTGCCGTCATTCAGGAAGTATCGGGAAAACAAAGGAAGCAACCCGAGCGACCGCTCGTGTTTTAGATTGCAATCTGATTTCAAAAGGAGTGGGCTTATCACATGAAATCGCTGGCCCTTCTTCTTTCAGTTATTGGAGTAGGACTTCTTCGGGCCGATGATGCGGCTCAAAATGCTCAGTGGGATACGGACTTCCACGAGTCGGCAGGCCTTGCCGCGAAGTTGTATCCCGACATTGTACAACAGGATTCCAAGCTTTCTGTCGCATCGACACAAATGGCGAATGCCTTGAAGGACAATGGAAACGCGCTCTATTCGCAATCCTGTAAACCCGTAGTCCTAACGATTGCCGCCGGCGCAAGCCTCAATTTGAATCCGAACTGGACAGCGCTTAGCGAGGACGAAAAGTATAAGGTTTTCGTTTCGCTTTCATATGCTCTCTCGGAATCCGGGGATTTTAAGCCATTTGCCCCAACAACGACATCGCAGGCGATCTCATGGAAGCCCGGCGATGATTTGGGCACCATTACCACAACCAACGGAACTGTTTATTCCACGGCAAAATTACAGTTAGTAGACCCGGATGGAATTACGATCTTGGACTCGGACGGAGGGGCGAAAATCTCTTTTGAAAAATTGTCCCCTGATTTACAGAAGCGGTTTGGATATGATCCGCAGAAATCCGCCTCCTACACCCAACAGCAGGCTTACGAGCAGAAGATAGCAGTTCTGCAACAAGAAGTTTACCGCTTGCAGAAGGCTCTTGGAGAAACTGCCGAGAACCAAAAGCAAGCAGCTCCGGCGCTCGCCAAAAATGGCTACGTCTATTTTTACAACTCCCTTTCTAACCAGAGCCATTGGACAAGTACAACCCACGCTGCAGCCAAGGCGGTAGGAGGTCCCTTTAACGGTATGTCTTGGGGGCAGGCCCAAAATGAGGCACAGAAATTATGGGAGGCGATGAGTCCTGATGACAAATCGATGTATGAACAGAAATCGCAGGCATTTGGCGCAGGAATTGATCCAGCAGCCCCAGAGCCTCCAGAAAAGAGCGACGGTCAACACCACGGCGCAAGGATGCAAACTGTTTACAATTCGGATGGCTCTACCTCCGAGCAAATGATCGTCGATCCATAGCCATGGATCAGTTTGATCGCTGGATAAACGAAAATCCAAACGGCGGGGGAACCTCTGCAGACGCGATAGGTTACGGAATCGCTTGGGTGGTTTCCGCAATGATCATCCTTCCCCCGAGGTGATTTTCGCCCACTACCGCGAGCTCGTGACCCCGGACACAGCCAAAGCCTGGTTCGATGGTATTCCCTCGTAGTGCGCCGTTCGAGCGCGGACCTCGACCGCTGTTGGCGGCCGAGGTTTCAAGCCAGGGCCCGGTAATCTAGGTGCGCTTTAGATGGCCGACGAGACCCCGAACAACGCTTTTCACGAATACTTCGTCGAGTTGTTCCCGTGAGAACCAGCGCCGGTAGAAGAAGGGTGAAACCATAGATGCTACGAACTCAGAGGGTGTCTGTCCCGGAATCAACTCGCCTCTTTTCTTAGCTCGCTCGGCTATGGCGAGATAAGGAATCATTAACCCGGCATGCAACTGGGCGTGGAGCTGGGCCACTTCCGGGTCACGCTCCGCTGCATCGATAATCGAAGGAAGAACGGCTGCCCAGCGTGCGGATTTCAGTTGGTGGGCCAAATAGGTGGCGAGCGCGGTAACGTCTCCCTTGAGGCTTCCAGTATCGGGAATTTCCGGCCGAGTTCCGATCTTCGAGCAGGCGTCCAGCAGCAATGCCGAGCGGGAGGGCCAATGACGGTAGATGGTTGTCTTGGAAACACCGGAACGACGCGAGACTTCGTCGATGCTGACGCCGCCAATACCTCCTTCCGAGAGTAATTTATAGGTAACCGCTAAGATAGCTTCTTTTGATCTTTGGACCCGTTTGTCCACAGGGGCGTGAGTTGAATCATTCATATTTAACTTGCAGTTTAGCCTAATAACAGCACGATACCGTATCGTAGCATAGATACCATGCCGTATCGTTTTAAGAAGGTTAACAACGAAAGAATAAATGTCATGAAAATTGCCGAATCTAGAAACAGAGCTTTTCGCCTCCATGGTTACGGTGGACCGGAGATGATTCAGTTGGGCGAAATTTCCGTTCCCACGCCGGGACCAACCGATCAGCCGTGGGGTAATCGCTCGATGCTCTTCCGCGATCCTGACGGGAATCTGATCAACTTCTATGCGCCAATCAATGGAGACAAATTATGAATACGACGATAGCGATTATCCTCGCTCAAAGCTTGAACCTAGTAGCTTTTATTTTCCTAGCCTTCTGGTATGCGATCCCTTGGTTAAAGAGTCGGAGCCGGGTGAATGCTTTGACGGCTCTCATCTTGGTCCACCTTGGCCGAACACTTGCGCTCCAAGTGTACTCTTCTCAGCAAGCGGGGATGGTCATTTCTAATGGCTCGCGAGATCACGTTGTCGTCGGCGATCTTGTTGGATGGGCTCTCGCGCTGATCATCCTTTTTTGCCTACGTTATCGTACCCGTTTAGCGATCTTTCTCATCTGGATTCTGATTGCCGAAACGATCTTCGACATCGGATCGGCAACGCTCGACGGCATTCGCGACAATACGATGGGCCTTCTTTGGGGCACGACCTGGCTAGTTGTCGCAATTTATGTGCCCTTGATGATGGTCAGCCTCGGTCTGACGGTGTGGCAGTTACTGTCGCGACGCCAAGAGACGTTGATGGCGTGACTGAGGTTTGCCAAGATGCTCATGGGCATTCCCCATCTCCGTGACCATTCAGTAGGACTATCGTGGCCGTGTTATTTCCGGCGCTGGTCGAGGTAGATATGTCGACTCCAGCTTGGCTTATGTTTGGTCACGTCGGAACGTCAGTGACTCGCATTCAGGATGCTCCTTGAGGAACTGTTGTACGCAACCCTCGATCCATTGGTCGGCCTCCTTTTGGAGTGTGTCATAGGCCTTGTCGATATTGATCCACCTTATATCCGTCCAGTGGGTTAGCTGTCCCACACGGGTGGGATGTGAGGTGTCAAGAAGCTGCGCCTGGATTTGTTTTATCGTCACGTAGGCATCCCGCCTAAATTGGTTGCCTCATTTTCGAAACACCGAATGTCACTTTGCCGTTGTGATTGCCATTTATTCAGTACAACGGCTTAAAAACCAATCGGTCGAGCAGGACGCCGGCTTTCGCGTTGCTAAACTTTACCGTGACATCATGCTCCTCGGTGACGAGAAAGTGGATGGTCTGCCACGGCACTGAAACGGACAGCTTCTGAGCCTCCCTTGTTTGCAGCATGGTTCTGTGCCCTTCGATTTCCAGCTTCACTCCGTCGGCCGTCGTCGGGGTTAGCAGCCATCCCTCGATTTCATAACCGCCTGGCGCCAGATGGACCTTGCCCTCGGCTGCCCCGTCGTCCGAGAACTTCACGACTTTGCCGCCGCTGGCGCCTTCCTGCGGTACCACCTCCGCGTTGGTCAGCGTCAAGTCCTCAGCCTCCAGCGTCACTGGAAGCCCCTTGGGTGTATTTGTGACCGGCGCGGACGTTGGAGGGGGGAGGCGCTTTTGCTTGAGCAGCCAGTCGAAAAGATCCGGTGTGTTATAGGCCTGAAGATAGGAATCTCTGCTGGCTTGGGGATAGGCCGTAAAGCGAATGTTGTCATTGCCATATCCACGTAACTCAATAATCAAGTCCTCGTAGGGTCTCGGACTATCCCCATTAAAGAACCAGATTGGTAGTTGAGCGAAGTTCGTCGGTCTGTCGCCCGTAAAGCTGCCACCGCCGATCGATACGATAGCCGCAAAGCGATCCGGAAAGTTCGTGGCGAGCGCCGTAGTGGCGGAGCCACCTTCTTTTGCACCTATGACGTAAACTCTGTCCGGGTCCACGGAGTACTTTTCTGCCACCTCATCCAGCAGGCCCCCGAGCGTGTCCACCATGTAGGTGGTATTCAAGTTGTTAAACTCCTTGTCCCACGGACATACCGGCGAGACGATGATGAACGGAAACTGCTTGCCCGCGGCTACCATTTTGGGCAACCCGTAGTCGGTGGCGGAGGCGCCGTGGGGGGGGATGTCAAGAACCACAGGCCACTTGACATTCTGTTTGCCGTAACCTGTCGGCAGGTAGACGTAATAGCTGCCCTCAACTTTTCTGGTAACCGACCGATCATACTTCAAAGTCTGTAGTGGCAATAGGGGATCAGCGGCGACCCCGTTCGACGGAAAGACGATGGATGAATCCGACGGCACCAGCGGCTCGGGCACATCCTTGACCGGCGGTCCGCCTCGGCGTTGCGCGAGCATCCACTCGTAAACCTCCGGTGTGTTCCAGGCCTGTGGCCAGACGAAGTGGCCAGAGTTGGGATAGATCGTAAAGCGGACATTACTGCCTTGTTCCTTCAACGCCTTGACCATGGCGATATCCCCACCAATTCCGACCGCCTGGTCCTTGCCGCCGTGGAAGACCCAAAGCGGTACTTTAGCGATACTATCCGCGAAGCTTGGAATCTCGGAGCCACCCATTGGCATGACGGACGCAAAGCGATCCGGATAGGCAACCGCCATCGCCCATGCACCGAAGCCGCCCATGCTTATTCCCGTAACGCAAACCCGGTCCGGGTCTATGGCGTATTCTTCTTCCATCTCATCGAGAAAAGCCCCGAGATCATCGGTGTCCCACCACGCGGGGTACGGAAGTTGTGGCGCGATGAGGATGAACGGATACTTCTCGACCATATGTTTGGGTATGGGCAACCCATACTTGATCCAATTGCCGTGGCCATGGAGGTAAAGAACCACAGGCCACTTGACGTTCTGCTTTCCATAGTCCGTCGGCAGGTAGAGGAAGTAGTCTCCCGTAAATTTCCTGGTTATCTCCCGGTGGAACGTCTGGACTTGAGGAGCCGTGCTGTCCGCGGCAAGAGGGGCGCTTGCCGTTTGGTTTGAAGTATCAGTCGCGGAATTTGTAGATGCAATGGTATTTGTCGAGGCAGCCGGTTGCGGATCTTCCGCTCTCAGCATTGCGCATGGGACAATCCACAGTAGAACGACGACCAGAACAATCATTGAACAATTTTTCATTTTCCGATTTCTCCTTCTCAGTGAATCGCTGCTGTTGGAATTAACTGGCAGATTAGCACCGGGCGGGCCGGTTTCGGTGTAGCCATCAACATCGAGGTAGGTGTAGAGATCTCGCTTACGAAGACCTGAATAGCGGGCGCACTGAGAAACTCACTTTTGCGGCAGAAGCTTGGCAAGCATATCCCTCGTCACCTTGACATCCGGGCTGGTCACAGCCAAGTAGTTCACGTTAATGCCACGACTATTCATATTGGTCAGGCGAATCACATTCTTTCCCTGTTTGAGCTTCAGCAGCAACGGCTGATTGGAAATCGGGTTTTGCGCAGTGAAGAGTCTCCAATCGTCCGTGTCACCGGACCAACCGCGAGTCGACGGGAAGACCATCGGCGCGTAAGGCTCCTGGACTTCACCATCGATCATGATTTGACGGTCGATTTGATCCATTGGGCTGCAATAGCAAAGGGTCAGACAATAGTATCCTTCAGTCGGCACATTGACGTTCCATTCGATCCAATGACCAAGTGTGTCCCAACCGTAAAGAACATTGCCGGCCGCTCCAATTTTGTCGGTGGCGATTTTGATATTTCCACCTCCTTCGGAGCTGAAGTCAGGTCCGGCGACCACGGCCACCGTGTTTGCCGGTGCTGGGTTGGCTTTAGCTTCAGCCTCGCAGACTGGGGTACGGGCGATGCACTTTTCGCGAGCCTCTGGCGATGTGGCGTCCTGCTCCATTTGCACTAATTTGGCGAGGACATCCGGCGGGGGATACATCTGAGGGTATGCTTTGTGGATGGCGTCAACATGCTCGGCAAGCGCCGCCGGGTCGGGTTTGGGATTAGGTTCCCAGCGGATATGCCAGCCATCCGGTTTCTTTTCCCAGACGGCCTTGAAGTTCTGCCCGGACATTTCCTGTTCCGGCGCACTCTTGCGGAAAGCTTTCCACATGGCAGTCACGAAGGGATCAAAGGTATCGGTCTCCCACTGCGGTTGCAGATTAAGTCCCCGCGCTTCTTTGTAGTGTGGATCGTCATCGATCCATCGGTCATAGTAATCGAAGAAGGCGTCGTGCCCCCAGATTTTGATGCCCTTCATCAGACGCACGGAGAGAGCGGTGCCGAGACAGGCCTTGCCGCTGGAGCCGTAGGAGCGGTAATGCTCGGAGATCGTGTTGTCCCCCGTTCTCTGCTCGGGTGAGTGCTCCTCGTCGGAATCGATCAGGTGATCGTGCCAGACGATGCGCCAAAGGCCGGTCTGCCCGAACCAGCCCGTTCCGTAATAGGTCGTGACATCTTCATGGAAAGGTACCTGCTCGGGAAACTGCCGCAACTCCGGTTTGTCCAGCATCATGCTGGCGAAGAAGATCGGCCACTTGAGGCCGGACTGAGTCCAATCGCAACGATCTGCATCCCCTCCCGTGCCGGCCTTGAACGTTCCCGAGAGGTCGATTCCGCGCTGCACCAGTCCGATGACCAGTTTTTTCTTTCGCTCCTTCGGTACATCCAGGTGCACCATCAGGCTGGCGATGGAAACCAACCGTGAATCCTCCCGGCCAAAGCAGGCGGTGGAGCTGTTGGGTTGATTCTGCTGGGGTTGCAAATAGTTGAGCACAGTATCAAAATTAGTTGCGCTATATTGATAGAGCCATACCGGTTTGAAATACCCTTCGAAGACCTCCCATGTTGCGACCTCATGACCGGCCGGAGACGGCGGAAAGTACGCATCGAGGTTGTCGAGTTTCAAGTTTAGGAGCAGGTCCCACTTGAGGTCGCCGGCCTGATAGATGGGCTTTTTCGTTCCCGTATAGGGTGGACGGAAGGCATCCGCAGGCGGTTCGCTCGCTAAGCAGGTCAGTACCACCGCCACCTGGAGAAGGGTTCGCTGGTACCTTTCCGATGGCCACATAATCTGGTGGCAAAAATTTTCCGGTACGGGATTCGCCTCGCTGATGGTGGAGATAAGCGTGCGATTGGGATCCAGTTTGTAAGGGTAGGTGATGCTGCAGCTTGGATCATAGGTAGTGCTGCGGGAATCGTATCCCTGATGGGGACCGGGCTTCTCGATGACCATCGAGCCGTTACGCATCCGATTGTCGTTGCCATTCTGGAGAAGTTCCAGGGGAACGAATCCCATGATGAAATTCATCGGTCCCTTGATATCCTTCACGCTATCTTTAACTGCATCTTTGAAAGACATCTCGCCGGGCAAGGGCCCTTGGGTTGGTTCCGGAGTGACACTCACCACGGTTACCGGTCCGACCACCCACCAATCGCCATTCACGAACTGCCCGGACTTCACGGGGTGGTCGAATTTCCACGTAATGCCGTTTTGTGAAACCTCACTGCGGTCCATGACCTCTACGAGCGGATACTTGGTGAGACTTTCCTGGGAGCCAGGACTTGTGTCAGCCGATTGCGCGTTCGTGATCGCTGCTATTGCTGCCACGCAAATAATGCTCATCCACTTCAATTTTCCGGAAGATCTCGATTTCATAATTGTTCGTATCATTAGGTCATGACTGAGATTGCTTGGCAGCAAAACCAACCTTTGAATTGGCTTTGAGATCCAAGCCAAAAGTCTGCAGGCCGGAGCTCTTTACCGTTGCGGCATCGGTTTGTTTTCCGGTTTCATCCAGAACGTAAGCCTTCAGGCCAGTCAACGCCGGAAGCGTCACCGTCACCGTGGCGTCGGTCGGCGAGGGATTGCCCACGATGTAACTGCCGTCGACCATTTTCTCCACGTAGGCCAGTCCCGGTGTGCTTCTGGCAATGGAACCGCCGGGAACCGCGAGCGTGGTGCCGCCGCCGAGATATAGAGCCTTCACGTTGGCGCCGTCCATTTGGGCGAAGGCCTGCTGGGCATCGGTGGCCAGCGACGTCGACGTCTTGTACGAGCCGGGCCGGTAAGCGGCGAAGCATTGGTCGGTCCCTTTGGCCGTTTGCACCTGGAGTAGACCATAGCCCGCGTCCAATCCCCCTTCCTGAGTTGCACCCTTGATATATCCGCCCGTGTCGCCGGACAAATCCATCACAGTCCCGTAAAGCGTCTTGGTATCCGTGCGCCGCACCAGGATCGTCGGCGGCGTTTCCGAGTGTCCGTTGTAGTGTCCGTCAGCGAAAATGACATCGGTCTGTTTCGTGCCATCGGCCGCAGTCCAGAACGGCAGTTGTTTATCCTTGAACGTGACTGTCGCCGACCAAGGCTGGTCGGTCGTTGCGTGACGGATATTCGTCAGGGAATTGTAGCCAATGGGCACCGGATCCGGGAACGTCATCGGCGACATGGTTAGTGTCGTATCTACCGTGCCCAGAAGATGCCAGATCAGGTCGAAGGTGTGCTGGCCGGCGGAAAATCCGCCATATAGATCGGCCATGTAGCGCGAAGTCAGGAAGAGGGACCGGTCCATCGTGGTGCCCGGACATTCGGTGCTGGAATAGGCGCGCTGCATTCCCATGGTCGCGGCCGGTGCATAGACCAGTTGCGGCGTCGTTGGCGGCGGCTTCCCAAAGCACTTCCAGAAGGCATCCAACTTGTACTGATCGCTGTTGCTAAGCTGGCTTACCTGATCGACCACCATGAGGCAGTTGGCCGCGGACGTTTCGTACCAGTTGGCGTTAAGGGGATCGCCATAGGGGAAAATATCGCCGGAAAGCGGCATCAGGAGGCCGTTGAAGGAATACAAATCGATTGCCAGCTTGGTCGGGTGATCGTGTCCCTGCCAGGAATTGCCGAACAACATCAACAGACTGTTGGTGTGCCCCTCGTCCGCAACGCGGAGATAACCCATGCCCGATTGGTAGAAATTCGCATTCTGGATCGGTACGTTTGTCTGGGATGCCGGGACCGATCCCGGATCGGGTACATTGTCCTTGACCAGCGGTAAGCCGGCGTGAATCGACATGAGCAGGTGCTCGGACCCATTCCAGATGATCGGCAGGTATTGCGGATTTTGATAACGCTGGTAGCCGAGATAGAAGGGGACTGAGGTCTCGCCATTGCACCAGCCCCTTTTGTCGAGCAGGGAAAAGCCCCCGGAATCGCCGATGACCGGCATGGGCAGACTGGGATCACCGGGGTAGGCCTCCAGCAAAGCCGAGTCGATCAGCCGCTTCAATACCCCGTTGCGATAGCTGTATAAATCGACGCCATGATGCCACTGCATCTCGGCGGTATCGAACAATCCCGCTCCGGCAATGCCGAAGGTATAACTCGGGCTTCCCTCGGTCCAAAGACCATCGTCATGAATGCACCCGGGACTGAAGTGAACCCCCATCAAGCCGCCGGGAGGCTCGAGATCCGGAGAGATAGCCGGGAAGTTCTGGAGGCCCAAATCCTTCTCGGAATCGGGTCCGATGCCTTCTGTAAAAACCGGTTTCAATTTACTTTTGGTATGCCCGTACAAGGCAAAATTAACGATTTCCGGGTCGTCCGTGGCGTAACCAGCCATCAGCACCGCCGCCGCGCAAATGACCGAGCGGTTGTTATCCTGGCTCAGATAGTCCAGCCGACCGTAGGCCTCGACAAAATACGGGGTGAGCATCGGGAGGAAAAAATTATCGTGAATATTGGTCCGGTCCTCCTTGGTCAGGCTCGGCAGGTTGCTGATCTGGTCGTAGGCCAAGGCGAAATTCGCCAAGTCACCGCCGTCGCATAGGAATTGAAAGCTAAGCCGCCCGTCGGCCGCGCTACGCCACGAAGCCTTGGGATTTCGCCCCCAATAGGGAAAGTTCGCGGCATACGCCAGGAACATCTGGCGGCAATACTCCGCGTACTTCTCTTCCCCGGTCAGTAGGTAGACAAGCGCCAACTGGGACATGTCGCAGCAGTTTTGGATGCCGTTAATGTTGAGATCTCCATGAGGGGCCTCTTCCTTCGGAAAATCCTGGGGCCACATCCATTTTCCATCAGGTCCCTTGTGACACAACGGCACGTTTAGGGGCTGGGTGAGGCGTTTGTCCATGTTCGCCTTTAGGCTGGCCAGCTCCTTCTGCAGGTTCGTGTCGGTCTTGAGCAACTCCTTGACACGATCAACTTCCTTCTGGTCCCACAGCGTGCAGGGGTGACCCTGGGCCATGTAAGGTTGACCCTGCACCGTCACCTTCGCATTTGGGTCATTCACGGTCCCCGCTGTCGGGGCGATGTTATCGGGCGAAATCACCGGCGCATAGCCGTCGAGCGTCGGTGAGGTACCGTTCTTGTTGGCATTCGACGCATCGTCCGCCGTCGCCCTCAAAGCTCCAATTATTGCGATTAGAATTACAACTAAGAGGTGTCCGTGGAAATGGTTTTTCATAAAAGGAAGTTCAACCGACGAGGCCAAGCAACTCGTTATCGTTCTATATGCTCCCAATTCATCGTAAGGATATGCTCACGGAGAAGTTTTTCCGCTTGGATCGTCCTTTGCTTGCGAATGGCCTCGATAATCTTTTGATGCTGTTGCACGGCTCTTTCTCTATTCTCACTCGTCATCGAAGCGTAAAAGACCATGCGGCAAAGCTGCACTTTCACATCCAACCGACGCAGTGTTTCAGCCAGGTGCAGGTTTCCGGAAAATTCCGCCAGCAGCAGGTGAAACTGGCTGTCGGCACGAAATATCTCAATACGACTGCCATTCCGCAGCTTGGTCTCGCAGGCAGTCGCGGCACGAACGAGTGCTTCTATTTCGTCCGCACCCATTCGCGCCATCGCCAGTCGAAGTGCGAAGCACTCCAATTCTGCCCGCAGCAGAGTGATCTGGTTCAGGTCCTGCTCGTCGAATGATGCCACTTCCAGTCCGCATCGGGGACGCACGACCAGCACCCCCATTTCTGCCAACCGGCGCACCGCCTCGCGGACAGGAGTGCGGCTGACGCCAAAATCGACCGCTATCTGGTCCTCTGTCACTCCGCTACCGTGTTTCAACCGACCTTCGAGGACTGCAGTGAACACGTGCTCGACCAAACGATCCACTAATCCGGGATGACGGATCTCAGCCGAGGAAGTCGAAAAGCTAGGTTTGCCTCGTCGGATCGCTGACTGCATCGATATGGAATATAGTATATTGTATACAAAACAAGAAGATTATTTGCGTAAAAGCTCGATCCATGAATCAGCCACATATAGCTAGGCCGAGATGTACTTAGGAACCGACAATTTTCAATCGCATAATTCGCATCAACGATGCGATGGGAACCATCCATGCCAAAAACTGTTACCTCAAATGAGCGGTCTCCGCCTCTCATGGCGGAAATGTTCGGTTTTTTTGGGTGATGGGTTTGATATTCGTACTGCAGCCGTTACCGGCAGCCGATCTCTTGAGAAGCAATTTTGATAATGCTACCGCAGATGATAATCCTTGGGCGGGGGTAACCTTGGGCAATGGCAAGAATGGCCCTTTTGAGAGATGGTGACAGGGTGGGTCAAGCTGTGAGAATGAGGGTCAAATCGGAGGCCGAGCTACTTTGTGAAGTTCCTTGTGAAGATGCTTCGGTAAGTTGATGTGGCTCCAATTCCGGTTCGGAGGTTCGAATCCTGTTCTGCCCACCCCCTCTATCAGAGGGAAAATGAGAGCTAAAAGCGGCTCTCATTGATTTTAGGTCGAAATGCCCCAAAGCGAATAAAAGTACATAAAAGGGTACTTTTATTGGTACTCGTTTGGCAGTCGAGGCTTTAAAATCACATTTGAATGGCTTGAGCAGCAATTAAGGCGTAGAAAACGATTAATGCCTCACGGTGAACTAAAGGACTCGAATGGCCAATACAACTAAAGTAGGGGACAAATTTAAGCCGGGGGACAAGGTTCAACGGTCTGGCATTTACAAGGTTCTTCATGATGAAACGCATACCGAGAATCACGAAGTGACCTGCGTGTTTGGAAAAACATTTCCACCCTGTCGAGACTGTGGAAGCGGTGTCCAGTTTGAGCTAGTTAGAGTGGCTCAGCACATCGAGTCGAATGAGTATTTCTCAGGAAAATAACCGTGGAACTGCGCCAGTTCATTTCCGCCACTCTTCTCGATATAGTGGGTGCCGTTCAAGACGCCCAAGAAAAGGTCGGGCACGATACCATCGTTCCGAATGTTGTGCGCAACTTTAAGAGTGTTGAAACGGGAATCAGTGACCTTCAGTCTATTGATTTTGAGGTAACGGTAAGTGCCGATCAACGCTCCGGAACGGAGACAAAAATCAATGTGGTAGCGGCATTCTTGGGCGGATCGACCAAGGCGGACAGCGATAAAGCAGGAGGCCATGCGGCAACGCTAAAATTCAAAATACCCATCCGCCTACCCCAAAAAGCACAATGATAGACCCTGCTTCAATCACGTTGGCTGTAAAGGGGGCCTTGGACGTTTTCAAGGCCGCAAAGGTTGCTGTTGATCTCATTCCCGATCCCGTGGAAAAAGCAACGGCACTAGCTAAACTGGCGCTCCTTGAACAAGAGCTTCGCTCAAAGGATATTCAGATTGCGAGAGGCTTTGGCTATGAGCTTTGCTTAGCTCACGCTCCCATTCCTGGCATCATGGTAGATACGGGAGACGAATGGAAATGTACTGTGGAAGGATGCTCCAGGACTAAGCTAACGGCACAGGGAGAATATAAAGAGGCGGACCGTATCATGCGGCGGAGCGGTGGATCAAAGATGGGAACACCGGACGGTTGGTAGACTTCATTTTGGAGTTTATCCGTAAATTCTATGGCACATAGCTACGAAGAAATCCGATCAGCGGCCTTGGACATTTTATCCGGTCGAGAAAAGTCTTCATGGGGGAGGAGTCAATACAGCCATCTGAAAATCGGGATCGGCGAGTTATTGCGAAAACGCAAAAATCTACCGGAGCAACCACACTCGCATTACGCCGCCGACCATGCTCTAGATTACGAGGATTCAGAAACATATCGCGAAATGTTTTGGGATTTATTTCGTCAAGGCGTCATCACTCTAGGGATGGATGATGCCAACGATTCGTATCCATGGTTTCGATTGACCTCTTGGGGAAGACGCATTGCGGATGGAGAAAACGGATATTTCGTTCACGACGTATCAGCTTATGAAAGCCGAATCAGAACCGAAATTCCGACAATAAATCCAGTCACGATTATTTATCTAAAGGAAGCACTTCAAGCATTCCGATCAGATTGTATTTTGTCAGCAACGGTAATGTTGGGCGTCGCCGCCGAGCACACATTTTTATTGCTTGTTGAAGCTGTGGAAGGAAATCCAAAACATAAGGCTTCGTTTTCAGTAGTTAGTAAGGAAAGGGGAGTCCTTCGTAAGCTTAATAAATTTCTCGAAATCCTGGATAAACAAAAAGCCAGTCTCCCCGCTGCAATCAAGGGAGACGTTGAGATTCACTTTGCAAGCATCCTCAACATTATCCGCAATTACAGAAATGAGTCAGGCCATCCATCGGGGAAAATCATTGATCGCGAGGAGGCTTATGTACTTCTGCTACTGTTTCCGCATTATTGCAAAAAGATGTATCAGCTAATCGCACATTACAGCCTTTAGCTGATTTGTCTTAAAAAGGGATGCCGGGTTACCGCTTGTATTCCAATCCATTGATCTCACTTGTCTACCAAGAGTCGGTTCTAAAACCGCTGGCGGGCAGGCCATCGATGTTGAATAGGTTGGCCCAGGCGTATGGCCAATAACGCGCCGCGACGGGGTTGGGAACATCGGGGCTTGATAGGGTGACGGTCTCGCCATCGATAACGGAGTTTGACCAATGCCACTTTTTGTCCTCACCGGCGATGGCAAATCCCTGGAGATTTTGGTTCGGGGGAACGGTGAGACCCTTGCCGATGTGGGTATAGGAAATGCGGATTTGCGAGCCTTCTATTTTGAACGATTGAAAAATGGGGCCGTAGTACTCGATGGGTTCCCCGTAAACTGCGCCGAGTGCCACTTTGCTTTCGCGAGTCGCGTAACCTGATTTATTAATCGGGTGAATGCCGGTCGCCAGGTCCGAAGTGATGGCCAGGAAGGTATTCGGGAACGTCATGATGCTGTAGCCCTCCACATGGGTAGAGGCAAAAGAGGTGGGCGGATCTTTCGGCAGCGGTGCAAAAGGCACCGCGCCTACGTTGACGAGATCCGCGGGGTTTAACGCGCAGCCTCCACCGCTCGGCTTTTGCACATAAATCCAGGGGAAGTCACCTTGTCCCCAATCGTCGCGCCAGGACCGAATGAGCGCCGACATGAGTACCGGTTGCTTAACGGATCGAAGGCCGGTGCCGCTCTCTCCCTGGTCCCAAAGAACGCCGCGAATGCCGTAGGGAATCATGGGACGAATGAGCCTTTCATAAACGTCGCCTGTCTTGGTTTCCATGGCAGGAATTGGGGGCTGCGGCTGGGGATATTTGGCCAACAGGGCCTTGTCGATCGACTTGGTTGACGAAAGATCAGGAGCGGGCGCGGTTGGATTCGGTGAACTGGAGGAAGTGGCCGCAATCGCGGCGGTGATGTCCACCTTCCATTTGGCGAGAGCATCTTCGTAGTTCTTTTGCTGGACCGCGATGGGAGGCTGTTCCGCATCCCATTTTGCAAGCAACGCTTGAATGGTGGGATCTGAGTTAAATGCCTGCTGACTGATAAAAAAGAGCGAAGGCGTTCCTCCCTGCGCTCCCTCCATGACGCCGACGGGCACGTTAAGTTCCTTCTGCAGCAACATTCCAAAATAAAAGAGTTCAGCGGAATATTTGTTCACATTGTCAGGAGTGACTCCCTGCCATCCGCCGGGCTGCATGACGCGAAATAGGCGCAATTGGGGAAGGCTCGTGTTCATGGCCTCTTTGAGAGGAAGATCATGCTCGGCATACATGCTCACCAAAGTGCCCATGTTCGATTGCCCGGATCCGACCCAGACCTCGCCCACCAATACATCGTCCAGCGTAATGCTTTTGCTACTTGAGATGGTGAGGGGAGCCGGGGCGCCTGGCTTAAGTGGATCCAGCTTCACCATCCATTTGCCCTGGGCGTCGGCGGTGGCGGTCTTTTGCTGATCGCGAAATTTGATGGTCACGATCTCACCGGGATCGGCAGTGCCCCATATCGGCACCTTGATTCCTTGTTGGAGAACCATGTGACTGCTCATGACGGCAGGCAATCGGATTGCCGCTGGCGCGGTTGATATCAGCGAAATGAATCCGACGCAAATCGCGATCCGCACGGAGATTTTTGGAATGAGAGTAAACATAGTTGCTGGTTTCGATTGCTCCCCGATCATCCTTTGCTTCGCAAAAAACAAGCTGCGTTAGGCGCAAGCAGGATGGACGGCAGCCTGGTCTTCAATTCTGGTCCAAGTAGGTAACCACCTCGAACGAACCCGCATAATGGCTGGGCCATGTGGTAGCCGTTGCGTCCGCCTGACCGGGCCAGGTTACCAGTATATAAACCGGACTGGCCGTCCGCTGACCCGTTCCCGAGGGCCGGAGCGGTCCCGAGATACTGACGCGGAAAGTACCTGCGCCGGTTGAGAGATTGGCGGTGGAGAGATTCGCGTTTAGGGCCGTCAGGGGTGTGCCATCGGTGGCCACGTAAACCGTTTGCGTACCGGTCCCGGTGGCAGGCAACACGAAACGGAAACGCGGCGAGTTGAGGGTTAGGGTAGGGGAGTAGCTCTGAGTGGAAAGCGGGGTGGCGCGCAGATCAGCCATGACCGCATCGGCAATGTTGGCGGCGAGGGATCGCTGGATGGTCGTCTTATCGCCATTGACGCCTACAGCCAGGAGCGCCATCAGGGTCACAACACAAAAGGTCGTTACTCCCAAGGCGACAACGACCTCAATCAACGAGAAACCGGCTCGCTTGTTTATTTCGAAATTTCTCACGATCGGTAGATGGTTACAGCCCCCGTCAGCCCATCGACCTGAATGGCGCTTTGATCCTTGGCGGCAGTAGGAGCAGTACTTCCGTTGCTCTGCTGAAGGTCGATCTCCAAATATTGCAACCCTTCCACCGGAGGATTGACCGGGATGTGCAATTCTCCACGGGAATCAAATGCAATAATCTTGGAGAAAGTAAAATTTCCCGATGTGATCGTCGTGATGGTCGAGGCAGCGGGAGGAAACTGGGTGCTACCGCTATTACTGCCCACGATATAAGAGGCCGTCTGCCGAGTGGAAAGGTTGCCGGTGGTGGATGCGAGCGATGAAGGCAGGTCTAGGCTGTTAAAAATCTGCATGCGGCTAACGGCCGCCAGGTTGGAGGGCGTCAGATTCATCGTGGCATCGAGAGAGGAAAAAACTTGGACGGCGACACGTCCTGTTCCAGGGCTTTGCGCCTGATCTGACGGCGTCGTAAAGTTGGTCTCCTCGAAGCAGACAAAGACATACGTGTTATTGGCCATCGCATAAGCTCGACCCTGCTCCAGCGACGAGACGATCGAGGCAGTTGCGACGTTGAGATCGGTGGCTTTTTTTAAGGTGGCAAACATGGGAACAGCCAGCGCCGACAGGATCGCTACGATGGCGATCACCGCCAGCAATTCGACGAGCGTAAAGCCGCCCATGCGAATCGAGTTCTGGAAGGATGGGCGCTTCATAAACGGATAGAGAAGAAGTTCGTCATGACGATCAAGGCCAATGGCCGAACTTTCTCTGGATAGCTGTCAGATAAAACCCCTGCGGATTAACCTGAACATTGGGTGCGGGGGTGTAAGTAAAAGTGAAAATGGACGTACCGTCTGTGAGCCAGACGGGCAAATGCGTCTTGGTGTCGAGGCAGAACGAGAGCCCGGTCGGGTAGGTGGTTGCTTCCGGGCTCTTATCCTTATCTACTGGAGGTTTCTTTTCGCCCGGTGTGAAAACCAGGACGGTGCTTCCATTCAATGAAGCCGTACCCGCAAAGGCTGATGGGGAATACCATGATGTGCACGGAAAATTCCCACCCGTTCCCTCGTCGGGGTCTTGGCGGCTGACCCAAAAGTCCAACGCTGAACTGGTTATCGCAACAACTTGTGGATAGGCCAGGCAAGTTAACCGAAAACAGAGACCATTAACGATGAAAGCTTCACTTGATCGTCCTCCTTCCCATTGAAAAACGGCGTGAACGTTTTGCTGGTCGCTCTCGATGACGGCACTGAGTAGGCAGGGATCCGAGAGTAAGCTCAAATTTTTCGTATCGGGTGGCAGGGATGGATTTACACCTTTCGTCCATGCCGCGACCTCGATGCGGGTATTGGGTGGAATATTCATCTTGGCGGGAAGGTTTTGAGGCGCCTTGGCACTGGAATCAAAATCGGACGGAGAAGCGGGAGGTGGAACGCTCGTAGTCTGGGCCTTTGCAATCGGGGAAAGCAGCGGAAGGATCACCGAAAGGCTGAGGAGAATGGGGATGATGCGCATAGGATTATTCACTAACCGGTTCAAGTTGTACGCTAATGACCTGGCCGGTATAGCGGTCAATGGCCACATGGGCCCAGTAGCGCTGTTCAGCGGTGACAATGAAGTTATTGAATCCGGTCGCTGTCGGTGGGAGATGGCCCGTCTGGGCGATGACGTCGATCATCAGGTTCCAAGTGCGGACTTGCCCGGCGTTGGCCAGGGCCCGCGCTATCACCTCGCGCCGTTCCTTGATGTTGGTGTCGATGCCGGGTTCTGTGGTGGCAGTCGTCAAGACGGTCGGGTCGGCTGGAGTGAGGCGCGTCGCGATTTCCGATTTGTTAATCAGTGGCAGGGTCCCGGTGAGGGTGGTGATGGTGTTGCCGATCGAAGTGGCGTCGGTTGAATTGACGTCAAAAGCCGGGTAAAGCTGCGCGCGAGCTGCGCCGTTGAGCATCGCGGCAAGAACCTCTGGGTGAGGGGTGTTGAGATTCAGGACCCCGGCGACCACGGGCGCGGTCGTGCTTCCCGCATAGCCGTCGGTGACGCAGAAGAAGTCGAGCAGCCCCGCATCCGGGCTGGTGGCGCTGCTGAAGTTGAGTGAGCGCCAGGGCATGTCGCGGAAGACGTAACCGAGTTCTCCCACCGAATAGAAGCTCCGGTTCAGAAGGACGGGGCGGTATTGCAGCATGTCTTCTCGCATCGGCAGCGTATTGGCCGCGCTGCTACTCCACCAGCCGTCGGCCGGACGTTGCACACCATCCGAGTCCTGATAAATCGGCGTTGTTGCGGTTCCAGACGTGGCTGTATTGTCGGCCCAGCGGAATGTATCGACGGCGGCTGGGTTAACGCCTGCCGCCCCGCTGGGCGTAATGACGATGACGTTAGGGTTTGTTACCACCACGCGCTTGATTAGTCCGGTAAAGGCATTATTTGTCGATGCCATAAACGTCGTCCAAGTCGGTGATTGTGCGTCGATCGCCGTCAACGGAGCGGCGGGCGGCGGTGCACTCGGGTTGTAATCGGAAGGCTGTATGATGTCCCAGCTAAAGCGCCCGGTTCGAGGGTCGTTGAACGTGAAAAAGTTGAGCCGCCGTTGCAACACTGTGAAATTATCATACTCCTCAACCGCAGCGCCCGACGTATACTGATTCTGCATTCTTTGGACTTCCAGAAAATTGGGTGACGCTGTGGTACCGTAGTTTGCCTCGAGGACGAAAAGGTAGTTGGCCCTATAGGATTTTATTCCGGAATAGAACAAGGCTTGTGAATAAGGAACGGGGGTCGTGGTATTGAATTGATATGTCGGTTGGAAAAGGTCGGGGGGATCTCGAGCTAAAACATTCCCCAACCAGAATCCCGCATAGGTGCAGCCGCTTTCAGTATAAACGTCCGCATTCGCTTGCGTGGGCCATAAGGGAGGACTCACGGCGCGGAGGTCATTAAAGACGGGGGTAATTCCGTTCGTGAGGAGCGAAGAAAGCAGAACAGGAGTCCCGGTGAGACTGGAGAAAGTAGACGCGCTGGTGCTATCAAGTTCGATTGAAGAACCATTCACTCCCCCGGCTCCAGTTGAGGATCCAGCTGGCCCGCAGGTAATCTCAGGCTGGCAAGACAAGTTGAGGTTCGCTCCCAAGGAGGAACCGGCGCCCTGGGCCACCGTTTGTGCTCCCATTTGCCCGGCTGTACCATTGTTTGTACCGTCTGCTCGAATCCGGATTTGCAGGGCGGTCGCATTGTTGGTGTTCACCGTCTGGTAGGGGCTCCAGAATACCGGCTCTTCCCATGCGCTGAACCATTGGTTGTTATACGTTCCATTCGCATTTACATCTGGCGGCATGGAGGACGGTCGATAGGGTGAAAAGACCATTTTGTAAATGTAAGGCAGATTCTTGTTTCCATAGAGGGCGCCATTCCAGTCGCCCGTGGTGTTGGAGCCGAATTCAATTCGAGTAGGTAAAACGGCAGAAGAGGCCTGATCGATCATGGACAATCCAATCTGCATGATTTGTTGATCGTTTTGGTAATAGCGCGAATCGATGGCGCCAAAGTTAGGGAAGGAGCTAAACTGCGGACTCGGTACAACATTAACCGCCCCGGCCAGAATGCCCGCCTTGAGCAACTCAAAGAAATTCGGCTGGCGACCGGTGACTTGAGCCAGAGTAGAGACCGAGCTCAGTACCGGACCGCTGATGGTGGGGCCGACGTATTTCCATGCGTAATTAGGACCGTCCCAGACCAGCCCAAAGCTTTGCACGACCTGCGTTGCGGTTGCACCATTGGTGAGTCCGGCTGTTCCCAGCCACGAAAGACGCGACAGCGGAAAGCGCCCGAAGGCGACGGCCTGATTTTTTTGCACCGTAAGATTCGAAACATCGGTATAGGAAGAGCCCGCCCGCGCTAACGGAGAAAAAATATTCGTCGTGGTGGCCGTGGGCGGATTATTCGTGGAATTGCTAAGATAGGGATAGGAGAGGAAACCGCTGACCGCGATATTAGTCTGCGGATACCAACTCGGCGCATTTAACTCGCGTGAGAAGTGGGTGAGGTAGGGCAGGGCAGCCTGCATCCTCGCGACCGCCGTTGAATCGCCGTTGGCGACGTTCTGGGTCAGGAAGGCGATCAGTTGCTGGCGGCTGGTGAAGATACGCTCGCCCGAGGCCGGCGTCAGGAAGGCATTCGTGGCTGCGGTGTAGACGTAATTGGTATAGGCGGAAGCGGGGCTATTCGTCGCGTTGATCGGATTGCGCCATGTGACCAGGGTATCAATATCCGCAGTGGTCAACCCAATTTGAGTGAGATCGGCGCAGGCCTCGGAAATCTTGTGTCGCACCATCGAGGAATTAACCCACGAGGGATAACCCGCCGCGTTGGCGTCAAGCAGACCTCCCTCGTCATAGACGACGTAAGCGTAACGGCCCACCACGCTATTCGTATTGTTGGACGTGTTCGGAACTAGACTTGCATTCCATGTTGTGGCGGGGCCTCCCGTCCGCGTCATATAGATCCAGTCAGGCGGGATAAAAGTATTGGTCGGAGTGAGGTCGGTGGCTGTGGGACTCAGCGGCATCAAGAGGGGCTTGTTCCAGCGAGCCATGGAAATCGCGCGGCCCGTCACTCCCGTATTCGTGGTGGAGAGATTGGCCGCCCAGTTGGGAGCCGGCCACGTCGTGGTGTTGTAATAGGTGCCCGCGTAAAAAGGAACATTGTACGCACTGCGTTTGATGACGTTGGCGGGCGCTCCCGCATCCATGCGATAAGGCACCATGGCTTGATTGGTTGCGGGCAGAAAAAAGCAGTTCGGATCCCTCATATCGCTGCCCGTGGGTGGATAAGTAGAAACCGAGCCCGCCGTGATCTCCTGCTTGAGTTCGCCGATCACCGAATCCGCCGCGCCTCTCGCGAATAGGGAGGCTTCCGTCTGGCTTGCGCTTGCGTCGGACACCTGTGTTTCCAACATGGAATGTGTCAGGACAGCCAGCACCAAGCCGGTGAGAATAACAATACAGGCGAGGGCGATCACCAGGGCTGCACCCGAATCGGTGCGGCGGAATCGACGCCCAAAAGCTGAGGCGACGGGGTACATCAGGCAATTCATTGCAGATAAATGATGCGTTGATAGATGCGTACCTGCCGGGCAGCCGCCGCGGAGACGCCAGCGGTTTGGGCGAAAGTGGATGCGTTCAGGGCGGTTTGCCAACTGGAAACAATCGGATCAATGGTGGCGGCCGTGGGGGAGGAAGTGGTGCTCAGGGAAATCGTCTGCGTACCGATGTAATCAGGCAGCGCGGCGATCAACGTTGTATAGTTGCCGGCAGTCATCATCTTCTGGCTGGTGGGATCGAGTACCGCGATGGCTACCATGATGCCATAACAACTTTGAAAGGCCTGGCTCCCAGGTGTGGGAGCGGTCGTGGTGATCTGGAAGGACGTGTCGCTTACCTTCTCGAGAAAGGCGAGCTCCATCCGGAAGACGGCATTGCTCAGGACGTGCGTCGGGTTAGTTGTCGAAAATGTCCCGCTGGTCGAGGGAGTGAATGCGATCTCTGTCCACTGGCAGCCCTGGCTCAGCCGTTCGAGTTGGTAGGGATAGGCGGGGTTGAATTGGTAGCTGATCAGTGAAACATTGCTTTCCAAGGGAGTGCTTGTGCTGGTCGGGAAGTAGCCGGGTGTCTCACTGTAAAAAGTGCACTGATCGTTGCCGTTCAGCTTGGTGAATTGAAAATAGACATCGCTGCGCCTGAGCATCCGGGTGAGGTCCATCTGCATCCGGTCGAAGACCATGCGCGCCTGATCGTCGGCATTCAGATGCTTGTTGGTGCTGGCCATCGTCAATGAGGCGCTATTCATCACCGTTGAGATCATCAAGACCAGAAGCGATAGCACCGTCATCGCCGCCAGCATCTCAATGAGGGTGAAAGCGTCGCGACTCCAGTTCCTTGCATCCTTCCGAATCAAGGCTGTATGCCAACAATCGGGCTGATTAAAGATTTGATGGGAAGGCTTCAAGTGGGGTTTTAGTTAAGCCTGTCTAGTAATTCGGAGCAGGAAGAATGTGCCAGCATAAAAAAGAAACAGGGCGGACTTGTGAGGCATAAACCTGCATAGTTGTAATCATAATGTGCTTGTGGGGGGAAACAATTCATAATTAACTTTCCCAGTTAAGTAGCTGCCTTTCTCTCAGGCGGCTTTGTGAATCAGGCCCCATGCGGCGAGGAGGATTTCGAACGGGATTTCCTCAACGTTTTTCCTTCACGCCAGGAACCCTCGATCAGGAGTTGGGACGGAATGGCGGGGACTCCGATATCGTTCCGATGCATCATGCTGACCAGTTGGTCGACGGCCGCGACTCCGACTTGCCGGGAATTTTGGTGGATACCGCCAAAAAAATCGTCATCTTCCAGCACTTGCGTATCGGCATAGCCTATCTTGAGCCCCCGCTGAATCAGATTCTCATAAAGTTTGACGTAGCCCGGGGCGATAAAGCATTCAACCCGGTTTTTCACCACCCACTCATAAAAGGCCTGCGTCGGGTCCATCGTTGGAACGGTGTAGAAGGGCTCGATCCAATCCTTCCTCGGTACGAGATGCTGCCCGGCCAGATAACCGCCCAGAAATTGCCAGGACGTTCTCTCATCCAGATCTTCCGTTAGGATGCAGGCAATCCGACGGTAACCCAGGGCGACCACCTTCTGCATTGCGATCAGGACGGTCCGAAACTGCGAGTTGGCCACGGTATGCAAAATGGGAGAACGATAGCTGTAACCAATGCGGACGGCAGAATAATGAGAGAAATCGAAACCAAAATCGGCTCCTCCGATATGGGACGGCGCGAGGATCACGCCTGTGATGTTTCGTGCATCCAGGAGACGGTGGAGCCATTTATAATCCTTGTGATCGCCCAGCACGTTGATTTCATCCAGGACATAGCCCAGTTGTTTGGCGCGTGCCTCAGCTCCCTTATAGTAAAGGCCGAAATCGCCCCATCCCAACTTTCCCGCATGCGGACTGCTCATAAGCCATCCAATATTAGCGTGGTAGGAAGCAGGGCGATTTTGACTCCGGTAAGATGCGAGCGCCGTCAGCAACGGATCGGGCGAATATTCAAGAAGCTTGGCTATCTTTTCGATCCGCTTCCGCGTCTTTTCGGGAATCGACGGATCGCCCCTTAAGGCGAGGGAAACGGTGACGTGCGAGACCTCGGCTTTGCGCGCGATGTCTCTTTGGGTGACGCGGGATTTCATGGATGACCAGGCGGGAAATTCAAGATAAAGGCATTGGCTTAACTGAGAAAGTAAACTATGGATTGTTTGTAATGTAAAGCCATGTATTACTTTTACCACTATATCAGCTTTGGATATTCGGTGGCCCCAAACTTAAAAATCATAAACCTATGAAGATATTCCTGAAGTCCGTGCTCTCGTGCTCCAACTGGGCGAAGGCGCTGCCGTCCAGTCTGGCCGCCATTCTTTTTACGTTATTCGCGTCGATTCCGGCTTCGGCGCAGACCTACACCTATACCGCGACGACTGTCGGTGCGACCGATTCGTGGACCGCAGGTACTAATTGGTCAGCAAGCGCTCCAGTGAGCGCGACAAGCACCACGCTCACCTTCACGCTCCTTAGCGGTGTTGGTGCTGGTAGCAGCATTGGAGCAGGGACGACAACCACGATCGATGACATTTCTGGCGATTTCGAGGCAAACGTTATCAATCTGACCGGTGCAACTTTGAGTGGTACGGGCCCTGGCGGTGGTGGTGCCGTTACCGTTGACATTAATAGCGCCAGCCCCTCCGACGCTATTGAATTGATCAGCAACGGCAGCCAGACGCCGGTCGTCAATATGCTCGGGGCAAAGGGGGGGGGCGGCGGAAATTTTACCTACGTTATCAATGCGCCGCTGATATTGGAGAATAACACGCTGTTTACCACGGCGATCAATCAGGCTACCGGCGGTGTCGTGATTGCCAGCGCGCTGAGTGGTCCCGGCAACTTGACCAAGAGCGGGGCGAGCCAGCTCACATTTACTGCAGATAATACGGGCTACACTGGCGGCATTATCCTGAGCAGTCTTACGGCTGCTGGGGTAGTGCAAAACTCACCGGCAATAGGGCTTAGGGCCAGCACTACCTCTTCAACTGGAAACCCATTTGGTCAGGGCTCCATCTCGACAAATGGAGCTACCGTTATGTACCTGTCTCCGAGCGCAACGGGCGCGGATGTATACACCGGCGTGAACGCCACCGCGACAACACAGTTCAATTATGGTGGAGCGACTCAACTCAACTTGGTAGCCGCTGCAAGCTCATCAATAAAATTAACGCTCGGAAATGCCTCAGCCACCGGCAGCATTCTCAATCGGGTTGGTGACGGTGTATTGATCGTTACGGGCTCGAACTCTGGAGGCATTAACGCCTTGGGGACGGCTGCGGCGGGAACAGTAAACACCGTCAATCTGTTCGTGAATGGAGCTGCACCTACTTTGAATTCCATCAATCATTCGGTAAATAATTCTATCGTCCTGAATGATAATGGTTCCAGCGGTACCGGCGATTTCTTGACCTATGGTGCCAATGGCTTCACCGCGATCACTAATTCTACCGGTTACACTGCCCATGCGACTTCCTTCACCTCGGTAAACGGGGAGATATCTAATATCACCGGTGCCGCGGTAACCATGACCGATGGAGGTGCTGGTGCTCATGCGGCGGCGCTGCGGATTGGTGCGGGCGACAGCCTGACCCTTAATGCCGCGGGGGTTACGATCGGGGATGGAACTAATCCCGCTGGCGTTATCATTAACGCCGGAGCGGGTGCCGCTTACAGTACGATTACAGGTGGCACGCTCGACTTCGGCGGTTCCGAAGGTATTATTTATCAGTTTGGAGTAGGCACTCCAACTGGTGCTGCACGCACGATTGCTTCCGCAATCACCGGTACCAATGGTCTTTCCCTGGTGAATGACGCGAACAGCGGGAACACGACGATGGACCTTGCATCAGTGATCCAAACGGGCACGGTCAATTTCGAGATGGGAAACATCAATGTCGATAGCGGGGCAGACCTAAGCGCGGATGTTATCACGATTTCCTCGGGAGCGGTTGTAGCGCAAAACACAGCTCTTTCTGTGCTTGGGATTAACGATCCAACTGTCGGAGGTGGAGGCAAATTGACAACCGCAACAGGTGTCACTTCACTCAACCTCACGGGTAGCGGCAACTATAGTTCTTCCGCCAGCATCGCCCCCACTAATTCAGAAGTCATCAGTAAGAGTGGTTCAGGTACACAAATCCTTTCGGGCAACATCGGCGGTAATTCGGCAAGCATAGCGGTCTCAAATGGAACACTGGTTCTCGCGGGCACCAATACTTATACCGGCGGCACCTCGGTTACCGGCGGCACGCTGCTGGCGAATTCGATAAGCGGATCGTCCACCGGAACGAAAGCGGTAACCATTACTGGTACCGGCACGCTCGGTGGCTCTGGATTTTTCAATCCATCGGGGGTGACGGCGGCCAATTCTGTCTCCTTTGCCACGGGTACCACTCTTGCTCCGGGCACCGCCGGGAATACCGACACGCTGACCCTGAAATCCGCTGGCAGCACAGCGGGCTACGTCGGGCTGGCGAGTGGTACAAAGCTGAGCTTCAATCTCAACACGGGCTTGGCCAGCAGTTCCCTGTCAATTACCAGTGCCTTTTCCGGTGAAGTCTCGGGCTTGAACAACACCGACATCTTCAATTTCACCGATTTGTCCGGGGGGAATCTCACGGCTGGCTTATACACCCTGATTTCCACTGACGACACAACGACCAATCCCTTCGGGACGACGACCACCACCACGCTGGTGGGCACCACCATCAATGGTCTGAATGGGTACACGGCGCAACTGCAAATTAACGGCGGCTCAGGCACCGACTTTACCCTCCAATTGGACATTACGTCCGCTGTGCCCGAACCCTCTACATGGGCGCTGATGCTCGGTGGATTTGCGCTGCTCGTGACTTGGCAGCGCCGCCGTCGCGCCTTCCAAGGGTAGACCTGATAACCCGATGCGGATCCCGCTGTACGTTTCGTATTCTCCACTCTGATGACTAAACACCAAGGCTTGTTTGTAATGGAGCCTTACTGGTTTGACGCCATTTATGCTCCCAACGACAGGAACCAATTACGTTCCCGTGTAGACTTTCCCGATCGCGCATATTCCCCGGGCGAGATTCGGGCAAACCTCGATCTGCTCAAGGACGTGGAATTGCTTTTCTCCGGTTG
>JABDHJ010000005.1 GCA_013285645.1 Verrucomicrobiota bacterium
CCATCCCGGCATCGTTGGCGCGCAAAATGGGCGCGGCCATTTTAACGCGCACCATGGAACAGTGGCACCATGTGGGCCTCGACTCGTATGACCGCATGTTTCCCAATCAGGACACCTTGCCCAAGGGCGGTTTTGGCAATCTGATTGCCCTTCCCTTGCAGCACGTTCCAAGAACTTCAGGCAACAGCGTCTTCCTGTCCGAAAATTTCCAGCCGCACGAGGATCAATGGTCGTTTTTGGCTTCCATCCAACGTATGGGCGTTGAACGAATTCGCGCCATTGTCGATGAGGCGGAGCGTGCTGGAAAAATTATTGGAGTGCGGCTGAGTCTTTCTGACGGAGATGAGGACGAAGATCCGTGGCTGCTGCCTCCGTCCAGAAAAAAGAAAGAGGAGCCGATACAGCAGCCGCTGCCTGCACGAGTCCGGGTAACAATCAGCAATCTGGTTTATATAGAAAAAGCGGACATGCCGTCCGCTATGCTCAATCGCCTGATGCGGCTGGCGGCTTTCCAGAATCCCGAGTTTTACCGGGCGCAAGCCATGCGTTTATCGACCTTTGACAAACCCCGAGTGATCCGATGTGCGGAAGAATTCCCCCGCCATCTCGGATTGCCCAGGGGATGTCTTCAGGACGCGATTGAGCTTTTGCAATCACACAAAGTCAAAGTCGATCTCGATGATGAGCGCTTCAACGGATTGCCTCTCGACGTTTCCTTTCATGGAGAATTGAGACCCGAACAGCAAAAGGCGGCTGACGTCTTACTGGCCCATGATACGGGAATATTATCGGCCACGACCGCGTTCGGTAAAACTGTGGTGGCGGCGTGGATGATCGCGGCGCGGAAGGTCAATACGCTGGTCTTGGTTCATCGACGTCAACTGCTCGACCAATGGCGGGAGCGATTATCGGTTTTTCTGAACCTTCCGGTTAAGTCGATTGGGCAGATTGGCGGTGGTCGCAAAAAGCCGACCGGCTTAATCGACGTGGCTGTGATTCAGAGCCTCAGCCGCAAACATGTGGTGGACGATCTGGTAGCAAAATACGGCCAAATCATCGTGGACGAATGCCACCATCTCTCCGCTTTCAGTTTTGAGCAGGTGTTGCGGCAGGTCAAAGCGCGGCATGTTCTCGGCCTGACCGCCACGCCAATGCGCAAGGACGGTCATCACCCGATCATTTTGATGCAGTGCGGCCCCATTCGGTATCGGGTCAATGCCCTCGATCAAGCGGCATCTCGACCATTCGAGCATGTGGTGATTCCACGTCTCACGAATTTCCGAATGCCCGCGCAGGAACAAAAACCGGAAATCCACGAAATCTATGCGGCGTTGACCCATGATAAAGCGCGGAATGACATGATCTTCAAAGACCTATTAGAGGCAATCAAGCGGGGGCGCTCACCTCTGGTACTAACGGAGAGAACAGAGCATCTGAAATTATTGGCGTCCCAATTGGAGAACGCGGTTAAAAACGTTATCATTCTTCAAGGCGGCATGGGCGTAAAGCAGCGAAAAGCAATTATGAGTCGGTTGCTCAACATTCCAGAAAACGAAGAGCGCATACTTATCGCCACCGGGCGATACATCGGGGAAGGCTTCGATGATGCGCGGTTGGACACCCTGTTTCTTGCCCTACCCATTTCATGGAAAGGGACCGTTCAGCAATATGTAGGCCGACTTCACCGACTGCATGACCAAAAGAAAGAAGTCGTGGTTTATGACTATGTGGACGGTTGCGTACCCATGCTCGCGGCCATGTTTGACAAGCGGCAGCGCGGGTATGAGTCGGTAGGCTACTCTATCGCCCAAAATCGTTTGCTCTAAGTTATATTGAGCGGATCAACATTTCTTGCTTCCCTGTCCGTCGCAATTTGGTAGCGATCCGCGTGAAACGCAGAAGGTCCGCGCATCGTTTTGATCTCGCCCCCCCCGGGGCAATTTGGTATCAGTGGACTCCGACTTCATGTCCACGCCGAGAAGTTTTGATCTCGCCCCCCCCGGGGCAATTTGGTATCTCATTTTTCATTCTCTCACTTTTGAGCCGGTTGTTTTGATCTCGCCCCCCCCGGGGCAATTTGGTATCCGGCTGAAATATTTGATGAATGTCGCTTGGCAGTTTTGATCTCGCCCCCCCCGGGGCAATTTGGTATCGATCTTTTGCGTATCGACATTTTCTTCGGCCTGTTTTGATCTCGCCCCCCCCCGGGGCAATTTGGTATCTCCCTGGACGACGTGGACGTGATCATCGTCCCGTTTTGATCTCGCCCCCCCCGGGGCAATTTGGTATCGCCAAAGAACGTATTAGGCGGCGAGCAAAGCCGTTTTGATCTCGCCCCCCCCGGGGCAATTTGGTATCACCTCCTTTGTACGCAAAAGCCTTAAAAGCCTGTTTTGATCTCGCCCCCCCCGGGGCAATTTGGTATCATCATGGTGAAACCACGAAAGGTCGGTATCTCGTTTTGATCTCGCCCCCCCCGGGGCAATTTGGTATCAGAATACCCGCAGTTGGTCCGGGCGTCTGACCGTTTTGATCTCGCCCCCCCCGGGGCAATTTGGTATCTCCGAGTATTGGTCAACCCAAGAAAGCGTCTCGTTTTGATCTCGCCCCCCCCGGGGCAATTTGGTATCCCTACCGCATCAAGATAAGAGACGTACTTAAAGTTTTGATCTCGCCCCCCCCGGGGCAATTTGGTATCGTCAAGTTGTGATTTACCCATAAATTATGGTGGTTTTGATCTCGCCCCCCCCGGGGCAATTTGGTATCTCGTTCGACCTGGTCAAGCATGACGAGCAGATGTTTTGATCTCGCCCCCCCCGGGGCAATTTGGTATCTTCTTTGGAGCATCCTTGATCGCTGAGGCGCGTTTTGATCTCGCCCCCCCCGGGGCAATTTGGTATCTGATAAATTCCAAGGCAATACGGATGTCTGCGTTTTGATCTCGCCCCCCCCGGGGCAATTTGGTATCTGACTTTGCGCGCCAAATGTATTTCGAGTGTAGTTTTGATCTCGCCCCCCCCGGGGCAATTTGGTATCGATGGGAAACGTAGCGGTGGGTTCGCCAGAGGGTTTTGATCTCGCCCCCCCCGGGGCAATTTGGTATCATGTTTGATTTTTTTGTGATGCCTTGTCTCGTGTTTTGATCTCGCCCCCCCCGGGGCAATTTGGTATCCCCGTCTTCCGTTTCGTGCCGAGAATCTTTGCGTTTTGATCTCGCCCCCCCCGGGGCAATTTGGTATCACAAATCAACTCACAGAACAGGGCTACATTTTGTTTTGATCTCGCCCCCCCCGGGGCAATTTGGTATCGACATGCGATTTATGCCTCAGCCCTACGGAATGTTTTGATCTCGCCCCCCCCGGGGCAATTTGGTATCCGGCGGTCTTTATGATGGCATCGATCTGATCAGTTTTGATCTCGCCCCCCCCGGGGCAATTTGGTATCGATCAGATCGATGCCATCATAAAGACCGCCGTGTTTTGATCTCGCCCCCCCCGGGGCAATTTGGTATCTGTTTGTTGATCGACTTTCCACCATATAACCGTTTTGATCTCGCCCCCCCCGGGGCAATTTGGTATCCATACCTAGTCTCCAAATCACATGGTTATTCAGTTTTGATCTCGCCCCCCCCCGGGGCAATTTGGTATCTCCCAGGATCGTTTTATAGTCCGGAGAGGTGTGTTTTGATCTCGCCCCCCCCGGGGCAATTTGGTATCAGTTCGTTCCAATCGGGCTGATACCAATGGCTTGCCGTTACCAGACCTTGATGAATTCCTGCAATTCCCGCAGGCGTTGAGTTGTGGCGGCAATCTCGGAAATGATGATTTGCGCATTCCAAGCCGTTTCCTCCAGCGGTAGCAGCCGAATATCGCCCTCAATGCCGAGAGCCACCCGCCGCATGTAGCGAATGACTTTCTCCACTTCGTGCGGTTCCCCGGAAAAAAGATACATGCTGTACTGGACCCGCTGACCGCCGAGCCTCTCAAATTCCTTGCGGAGCAAAGTTTGATGTTTCTGTTCCGGTACATCGTAAGCCAGCATGAGCAACATAGGCAGTCAAAGGCAGGCGTCCCTTGGATGCAGGACAAACGGCTGAAAGCTTTCTTTCCCGTCCAGCGAACGGACGAACGACTCTACCAAGAGCCGGATGATGGAGCGGAGACGAAAGGCTTTTTCCCGGTAGAACCATTTGCCTTCAAGCATTTCGGCGAAATGCCCCGCCATTTGTTTGGTTTCCTTCATGTCGTCCCAATGGCGCATGACGGTGATCTCCACACAACAGCGTAAAGGTTCGATCAAATCACAGGCGAGACTGGGACGGCTGCGGCGCAGTTTATGAATGATGCCAATGCCGGGGTCCAGGCCGGAGGCAAGACATTGCCATTCCAAGGCATGATACAAAAAGCCGTAGCCATAGTTGAGTGCGGCATTCAGAGGATGTTCCGCTTTGCGCTTTTCGCGTTCAAATAAATCCTGAGCCATCGCGGAAAAATAACGCGGCCAGAAAAAGCGGGCGTAGCTGGCCTCCAGGCGCAGAATGCGATTAAACGAATTTTCCTTAAGCTGCGGCTTGTCGGTCAGTCGGGGGTCAAAAGACCGGAGCATTTCATGCTGATTGCAAACCTTGGTCCAGAGCAACCCACTGGCCAGTTGGGTGGCGCGTTGGGGCGACAAGCGACAGAGTTTCCACTGGGCCGTTGGATTCACGTAGCGAGCTTTAGGCATCAGGGTAAAACTTCGCCATTTCTTTTGCTGCTTTTCCCACCTCGCCATGACCACTGGGCATTGAGTCGAGAGCATTTCCAAGGCAGTCTGGGACCAATGACATTGAGCGGCGAAACACTGAATACTGCCGAGTGTTTCCACGGCGATCTTTTTGTCGCCGGAGATGAGTTTGCCCGATTCAACGCGCAAGTCCTGGCGTTCGGAGAGCAGGATTAAATGATAAATCATGCAGCCTGCTCATGTAGAAGGGATACAGCTAAAAACTCATGTGGGGTTCACCGCTTTACTAGTATTGAAATCGACCAGATAAGCCAAGACTTCAGCGCTACTCGGTTTTTGCTGAGCAATGTCTTTGGGGCAATTGGCTAGGGGGGTGGCGGATTTGTCCTTGAATTCCGCTAATTGAAACTCGATTTGGCCGTTTGTTTTAAGTGCAGTTACACGATACCAGAGACAGCAAAAAACTTTGTCCTTTGGCTCGCAAATATCACCTTCCACAGTCAGGGGTAATTTCAACAAATCACCCTTGGTGAACTTGCCTTTTAGTTCCAGATTACGAAGAAATGGACGACTGAACTTCGGTTTCCAATTTTCACCCCGCCTACACATATTTCTGATGTTGCGCGGATGGGGGATCAAGAGCCGTTCAAAGACGGTTTTGAGTTTCCCTTGTTTGTCTTTGATGGAGCCACTCCAAATTTCGCACCGTAAATAACCTTCCGTCGCAACCTTGAAGCCTATGGGTTCTTGCCTCAGGGTATTGTAGTGGGCAACGAGTGAGGTGGATTGTTCTTTGTTTGCCTGAACGGGAACGCGGTAAACGGGGGTTCCATCGGTCAGCTTAAGCTGCTTCTGTCCGCTATGTTCGGACCAGTCTCGAATCCGTTTGGAGGGAAGTTTGGCTGATGGAATACCCGAATTTTCCAGCCATTTCTCGGCACTTTTAACTGGGACCGACGCGTCATCTGAATTGGTTGCATTTTCAAGGAGAGGTTTGCGCGACCAGAGATTGGCCTCTTGGTCCTGACCGTAAATTGTTTCCTCCATCCGGCTCTGTTTCGACTTTTTGCGGCGCGGCTTAATAACCAGGCATTCATCCGAAGGCAACCGAGTAAAAATTTCCGCATCTAGTCCGGCTTTTTGCATTGCCTTCATTTCAATGGAACCTGCTTTGCTTTCTGGCGGGTAGTAAAAGATGCCTCCGTACTGAACCGTGTTCAGTCCTTTGCCCGGTGGAATATAAGAAAGAGTGATGGCGTCGTAGAGATGATGCCGCAAGTCGTTGCGATTCTTTTTGGGTACGCTCCAGGCTTCACGACAAATGGAGGTCATGTAGCCGGTTGGCGTTCCGATGCGCCGCGCCATTTCTGTGGCATCGCCCTTGATGTTTAACCAGTGGGCCACTTCCTCACGCAATTGACGAGCCAGTTGTGCCATGCGAGTGGTATTTTGCCATTGGGGACACTGCGCTTCCTCCCGGGCAAACAACTCGCGTTTGGCGCGGTTCCATTTCATTTTCGATAAATGCAGTCCCAAACCTTCGCGCCCGATGAATTCAAACGGGGTTCGGTCGCGCTTCTCGGAATTGGTCGGGCCATGTGTCAGGACGAGATTGATCATTTCGCTGATGCCGCCACGCTCGCGCGGGAAAATGTGATCGATTTGCAGGCTGGAATTAAGAGCATCGCCCAACTCCTTCCCCGTGTAAGGACAGAGTCCGTTTTGCTGATCGAAGAGGAGCAGTCGTTTGCGGGCGCTCCCGCTGGATTTACCCTCCAATTGCTCGAAGAGTTTATCTTTAAAACTGCGCCGGGCTTTTTGGTCCTTTTGGATTTCCCGGGCCTCGTCCTTGTCGCGGGGAATATCGCCTATGACCTCGACCACGACGTAATCTGGATGTGCCTTCCCCTCCAACTGTTCCTTGAGAGCGTCGTCGGCCAGGAGCCTTTTCAAGAGACCATGGACGGCCTGAGTGTCGTTGCTTTGTCGCGGTCCGAGAAGAAATTCGACTTGCGGATAAATCCCATAACCCCGTTCGTTGTCCCGGCGCAATTGATAATAGTTTTCCAAATTGGCGCGTACCAACGTTGGATCAAAATTCGCGCCGTTTTGAGTGGCGGTTGCATAAAGGTGCCGGGCCGATTCTGCGCCGAGAGATGCCCGCTTTTTGAGCACGGTTATGTTTGGCTTCAACAGATCACGTAATTGATCAAAGTAATCTTCGTTATGAGATTCCTTGCGGGCCAGGACGACCTGTGCCTCTTTCTCAAAATCCTTTCGAAGGGTTCTGGCATCCTTTCGGGGCTGTTTGGCAGCCACCGCCTTCGCGTCTTCTTCCACTCGCTGCAAGGCCGCTTGCACGACAGCAGGAGGGGCGTACAAACGAGCGCCGCCCTTTTCGACAAAGGTGCGCTCAGCCAGAAATTGAAGGAGCTTGAATTTCCGGACCTCTAAGTTGTCGTTCAGCGCACATTTCATGCCTGGCGCGAGACCGAGACGTTCCGCATACGGGCAGACTTTGGTTTTCTTTTCCGCCAAAGCCCCCGGCGGTTTTCGGTGGTAATCGAGGATTTCTTTCAAATCACTCAACGCATTTTCCAAATTTGTCTGCGCGAAAAAGCGTGAGTTTTTCCGACAGATTTCCTCAAGATGCTCCCTGACCAATTCGCGGGGAAAATTATTTTTACGAGCAGGTGGCCGCAGATTAGGTTTTTTCTCGCGGAAGTGGGCTTCCAATACTTTCAGAATCGGCTTATCCGCGTAATGGGCGACCGCACCATCAATGGCAGAGTATAGACGCTCCAGCTTGTCTTCACCTAGCCCCGACTCGAAAAGCAGAGTTTTCAATTCCTTCCCGTATTCAGGTTTGCAGGCCGTGGTTCGCGCCCAACTCAAAATGTCACCGAAATTCAAACCCTCTCCCCACGGATAAGTCCCTTCCTCTGTCAGGTGGTAGTCATAGCCACGATGACAGATGAGATGTCGCAGACATACGACGAGTGCTTCCGCGCTTTTCAGACCTTTGCCTTCGGTGATGGCGTCGAGTCGTAAGCGGAAAGGTTCATGATTGGGCGTAACAAATGGTGAGGTGGGCAACTCATGTTTCTCGCACCATGCACGCAAAAGAATGTTCCTGCGCTTGCGGCTGTTGCGAGCGCGGCGGGCGGAGCGTTTTAATCGGCGATTCTCCAACGGCGCCGACTCAGGGAGTGAAAAAAGATACGTCTTGGCGTGGAGGGACTGCTGCCCCTTGCGCAGATAAATGCCGATACCCTCTAATCCGATGTCGATTCCCAAGACTACGGCAGAGGTGTAAAACTCGTGGTTCTTCCACGAGGAAGATTCCGCTGTTTTGAGCAGATACTCCATGCCTTGACCTTTAGCGGGCGTTTCCTATAATAGCAATTAGATCAAAACCTGTGGAATCGTTGGCCTTGGAGAGCGACCCATAAGAACCCACAACTCTGGCACGGGGGCGTTTCGTACGCCCCCTTTTTTTGCTCTCAGCTACGCTCCATGGAGAAACGGTGCGATAGTTTTGAATAACAGATTATACCCATCTGCGCTTCCTCGGGTGGGGCCAGACTCGCCAGCCTTACCCCGCTTCGGTTCATAACCCGATGGAACGACCGTGGCGGGCTGTCACGCCCTGTTTTCGTTTGTGCGAGACCTGGGCAGCCGCCGCGCCACGCTTCTGCCGAGCCAGAAGCGCGTCACGTCGCCTGCTTTTTGACTGCGGTTGGTTTGCCGCGTCTTGATCCCGCCCCCAGAAGGAAGAGGGGGGCGGGATTCAAAACGCGGAGAGGAATGCGGCTTCCGTTGGTCGCCGTCCGCGTGCGGCGTGTCTTTTGGGCTACCCTCAGCTACTTGATGCCATTAGCGCCCGATGCGATACGTGCCCGCCGCAATTTGTTTCTCGGCTTCCCTTGTGAGCGTTGCGAGATCGGGCAGAGGAGCCTCATCCGCTTTCTTCACGGCCTGCTCGGCCGCTTCCCGCGTGACAGGAAAGCCACCCATCGCCGACAGTTCCCTCAGCTTTTCGACGCGATAATCGAATTCCTTGGTTTGCGGCTTGGTCAACATGGCTTCGCTAATATAACCTTTCCTCCGTGATTCTCCAGCCTAATCATGACCGCCAGTGGCAGCGCATCGTCGATGCCGGTCTATGCCCTGAGATCAAGAACTTTGCCGACTACGAGGCCAAGACGTTGATCCAGTTGCAACGCGCCTTTGATGCCTCGATGGCCGATCCACAGATTACACCGACCCCGGCCCGAGTGGCGGCCATTCATAAAATCATTTTTGACGGAGTTCATCCGTGGGCCGGAACCTTCCGGCTGCTGGGGCAGACGGTTCGTTTTGATCAAGGCGTTCTCGGGACCGATGCCCACCGGGTCACGCCGGACTTGCAGCGCATTCAGGAGGAAACGGTTCAGGCCTTGGCGCAAGCCCACACTCCCCAGGAGCAGGCGGTTGCCATCGCCTGCTATCACGCCCGATATCGCCGGGTGCATCCGTTTCTTGACGGCAACACGCGCACATCAGCCGTGCTCCTCCAATCACAGATCAAAGCCATCTTTCAAATCGATCAGCTCGTCCCGCAACGCCCCGACGACTACAAACAAAAATTGGCGCAGGCCTACCGAGGCGAAATTGCGCCCTTAACCAATCATATCCTTACCGTCGTCGGTCAGCCGCCTATCGCGCCCACGCACCTTAGGCTTCCGGCTCCGATGTTCGACGATGATCTCGAAACAGAAATCGTGAAACACCGGGAGGAGATTCTTGCCCGCCAGCAAGGCCAGGGCCCGCGACTTAAGTAAGCAGCCGAAAGCGTGGAAGCCGCATACCAGTTTACCTGCGACGCGCATAACAAGAAGGTACTTTTCTATGCAAAAAATTACCGAAGAAGACTTGCCTGATATGCAATAAGATGTTATCCTTCAGAAACTTAGGAAAGGAGATGGCGGATGTCGATCCCTTGTCGAAGGATCAGTTCCCCAGGTAGCCGCCGCTGTCCCTAGCGGCGGAATGCAACGGAGTTGCCATCGACAAGTACATTCCCAAGTACAACTTGGGAACGAGGGAGGCAGGCAGAACTGATCCTTCGACAAGCTCAGGATGACGAATGATGAATAGATTAATGAAAAGCAAGCGCACCCACAAAACCGAAGAACCCAGCCTGGGCCTTGAGGTCGAGACGCCCGGCGCATCTGCGCAAAATCCGGTCTCGGTCACGGATTTGACTTCGACCATTCGCTCTCTGCTGGAGAAAGGCATTGGTGAAGTTTGGGTCTCCGGGGAGATTTCCAACTTTCGCGCGCCCGGCTCCGGCCATCTTTATTTTACGCTGAAGGATGCGACGGCCACGTTGGCGGCGGTGATGTTCCAGCGCGAGGCGCGGCGTATTGGTTTTGCGCTGGCGGACGGACAAGCGGTGCTGGCCCGTGGCACGATCACGGTCTACGAAGCACGGGGGCAATATCAGATTCAAGTCGCCGAAGTTCGCCCGCGCGGTCAGGGTAGTCTTCAACAGCGCTTCGAGGAATTGAAACGGAAGCTCCAGGCGGAAAATCTTTTCGACCTTGATCGAAAACGTGAATTGCCCGTTTTTCCGGAAGTCATCGGCGTGGTCACTTCGCTTCAGGGCGCGGTACTTCAAGACATGCTGCAAATTCTGCAACGGCGAGCGCCGGGTATTCGTATCCGTGTTCGCGGCGTGCGCGTGCAGGGAATCGGCGCGGCACAGGAAATCGCAGAGGCCATCGGCGCTTTCAGCACGGAGAAGAATGTCGATCTCGTCGTGGTCGCTCGCGGCGGCGGCAGTCTTGAGGATTTGTGGGCGTTCAACGAAGAAGTCGTCGCCCGGGCGCTGGCAGTTTGCAGCGTGCCGACGATTTCCGCCGTGGGCCACGAGACCGATTTCACCATCTCCGATTTCGTCGCCGATCTACGCGCGCCCACTCCCAGCGCCGCCGCAGAATTGCTCACGCGCGATTGGTCGGAGTGGCGCGAAGAAATCGGCCAGCTCCGCGTCCGGCTCGACCGCACCACGCGCCAAGTCCTCTCCGATCATCGCAAAAACCTGACGCGGCTTGCCTCCAGCTATGCCTTGCGCGAGCCGCGCCGTGTCGTCCGGCAATGGGCGCAGCGCCTGGACGATCTCCGCGAAGAACTTCACGTTGCCGCTCAGCAATCGATTCAGTCTCATGAACAAACGCTCCGTCATCTCCAGACGCGACTGGCCGCCCATCATCCCGCTCGCGAACTCGAACGTCGACGCGGACATCTCACCCATCTTGCCGCCCGGCTTCGCGCCCTTGGACCTCAGGCCACGCTTGATCGCGGCTATGCGCTTGTGCTTGATCCGCAGGGCCTTCCCCTTTCACGCGCCGACAAAACACTGGAAGGCCAGCCGGTGCGGATCGTCCTCAGCAAAGGCATGGTCGCCGCCAATCTCACCGAGGCACATCCCGAGACAACGTTGATCGATGCTCTCTCGCAGCAGTCAGGCGAAAAGCCGCCTCCGAAAAAGGTTAAATCCAAGCGCAAATCGACAACCTAGCATTTGCCGCCAAACATGCTATGGTGAGGCTGTGAAGGGTACTTATATCCTGTGGACGTGCGCTCTGCTGCTGGCATTTTCCATCGGCGGCACATCCGCCCAAATCGCCCCGGAATTACGCGAACCGGGCGTCCTTTATTTTGAGGGAAATCTCCCCGATAAAATCACCGGCACGCTGCAAAGCTCCGCTACAGTCTACCTTCATCGCGATTTCCAGACCGCCCTTGCGGCTCTTTATAACGGACAAAATATCGAGATCGTCGGGATGAGTCGCGAGGGGTATCTGATCAAAACGAATTACCGGAACAACACGCTCTTCGGCTGGATTCGTCCCGCCGACCTGCCGCCGGGAATCGATCCCGCCTTGTTCGCCGCCGCTCAAAAGAATCAGGTCCGCCGCGATGCCGTGGCCGTCGCCATTGCCAATAAAAACGTGATCCAGGGGATGACCCCTGATGAAGTGAAGCAGTCGGTTGGTCGCCCGGATCAAACCTCCTCGCATACGGACGCCAACGGCTCGGTGCTGAGTTGGAGTTACACGACGTATCGCGAAGACCCCCAATACAGTTACGCGCTCAATGCGTATGGCCAGCCCTACCTCCAAACTTACTACGTGAAGGTCCCGATCGGGCAACTGAACGTCGATTTTTCCAACGGCTTTGTCGTCGCTGTGTCGGAGCGCAAGACTAATCCGAACGGTCCGGGCATCGTTACGGATTAGTCGAAGCCGCCGCCGTGAGGCGGTAGTGCCCAAACCACACTCTTACGAGCGCGGCTACCTTGAAGTTTCTCACGGGCACTAGCCGCGCCCGGAATCTTCTGCTAGCGTGGCCGTTCCTGTGAGCACAAATACACCTATTCTTCGCGTGGGCTTGGCCGGTCTCGGCACAGTCGGATCTGCCGTTTGGAAACGCCTGACATCGCAAAAAGATTTGCTTCAGCAGCGGACCGGAACGGAAATTCGCGTGGATCAGGTTGCGGTACGGAATCCGAAGCGGGCGAAGGAAATCGGTGTACCGGAAAATCTTACCACGGCGGATTGGCGCACGCTGGTGGCCAACCCGGACCTCGAGGTCGTCGTGGAGTTGATCGGCGGTACGACGGACGCTTTTGAGTTGATCAAGACCTCTTTGCAAAACGGTAAGCATGTCATTACCGCCAACAAGGCGCTCCTGGCCGAGCATGGCGCGGAGCTTTTTGCCACGGCGCTTAAGAATCAGCGCCATCTTCTCTTTGAGGCTAGCGTGGCGGGCGGCATCCCAATCATCCGCGCGCTGCGTGAGGGGCTGGTGGCCAATCGGATTCTTTCGATTCACGGCATCATCAACGGCACCTGTAATTATATCCTGACCCGGATGAACGAAGCGGGACTGGAATTCAAGGACGCGCTTGCCGAGGCCAAGGAAAAAGGTTACGCCGAAGCTGATGACAGCCTTGATGTGGATGGCCACGATACGGCTCACAAGGCGGCGGTGCTGGCGGCGCTCGCCTACGGATTTTGGGTGCCGCAGGGCGAACTCTACACGGAAGGCCTGCGGGCGGTGGAGAAGCAGGATATCGTTTATGCGCGGAAGCTTGGGTATGGTTTGAAGTTGCTTGCGATCATCAAGACGGATAGCGATGGTGCCGTTGAGGTGCGCGTGCATCCGACGCTGATTCCGCAGTCTAATGTGCTGGCCTCGGTTAGCGGAGTTTTCAATGCGGTGCTGGTGCGCGGTGATGTCGTTGGCGATACGCTCTATTACGGACGTGGCGCGGGTGGCGATCCGACGGCCAGCGCGGTTGTGAGCGATCTCGCGCAAATCGCGGCGCATTTTCCGCAAGAACAAAAGGCACGCAACGTGGGTCATGAGGCGCTGCATTCCCGGCTCAAGACGATGGACGAGATCGTTTCGCGCTACTATCTGCGCCTGCTCGTAGTGGATCGTCCCGGAGTGTTGGCCGATGTGGCGCGGGTGCTGGCCTCGCGACAGATTGGCATTTCCTCGGTGATTCAACCGGAAGCGCATGCGGGGGAAACCACGCCGCTTATTTTGATGCTGCATGATGCGCCGGAATCGCAACTCAAGGCTGCCATCAGCGAGATCTCCACCATCGGTGCAGTCAAGGCGCCTCCTGTGCATTTGCGGGTGGAAGATTTTGAGTAGGTTGAGCATATCACCCCGAAAATGCGAAAACGATTTCACAGGCAAAGAATATGAAGCTTGGGCCTCCTAGTAATTGGCCTAGGTGGCGAAGCTGTCTTTGGTGGATAGTAATGGCCATATTAGTCATGTGGGGGATATCAGGCATCTGGTTGGGCGCGTATTGCATTCTTCACCGCTGATGCAAAAGGCAGGCCGAACTGATCCTTCGACAGGCTCAGGATGACTAATGCTAAATGTGAGACTTTCACAGAGGTCTCAGGCTGATCCCTCGACAAGCTCGCGATGACCAGCTAGCTTGAGAGCCAATCTTTTTTCCCATGATGCATCACCAAACCCTTTCTGCCTGGCCGGGCGTGCTGGAGTTCTATCGCCCGTACATGACGTGGTTGCCGGAAGGCGCTTCCATCGTGACGCTTCAGGAGGGAAATACTCCGCTTATTCCCGCGCCGCGTCTGGCGGAATTAGCAGGTGGCGGCTTCGAGCTCTTTTTGAAGTATGAGGGGGTCAATCCCACCGCGTCCTTCAAGGACCGGGGCATGACCGCGGCGATGACTCAGGCGGTGATTCGAAAAGCGAAGCTCGTCATTTGCGCCAGCACGGGGAATACCTCGGCTTCGGCGGCGGCTTATGCGGGTCGCGCGGGACTGCGCTGCGTGGTGCTTTTGCCGCACGGCAAAATCGCGCTCGGCAAGCTGGCCCAGGCCCGGATGTATGGCGCGGAAATCATCGCCCTGCGCGGCAACTTCGACGACGCGCTCCGGCTGGTGCGCGAACTCGGCGCCCGGCCCGATGTGGAAGTGGTCAATTCGATTAACCCCGTTCGCATCGAAGGACAAAAATCCGCCGCCTTTGAAATCTGCGATGTGCTGGGCCGCGCGCCCGATTTCCACTTTTTGCCGGTGGGCAACGCGGGCAACATCACGGCTTACTGGAAAGGCTTCAACGAATATCATAAGCATGGACGCATCTCGATCCTGCCCAAGATGTGCGGATTCCAAGCCGCCGGTTCAGCACCGATCGTCACAGGCAAGCCTGTCACCGATCCGCAGACGGTTGCAACCGCGATTCGCATCGGCAATCCCGCCAGTTGGCAGGGAGCCAGTGCGGCAGTGGCGGAGTCCGGTGGCGTGATCGAAAGCGTCACCGATGCGGAAATTCTTGCCGCCTACGCCCAAACGGCTCGGCTGGAGGGACTTTTTGCGGAACCGGCCAGCACGGCACCGGTCGCCGGCCTCCTCCGGATGGGACGACAGGGGCTGATCCCCAAAGGCAGTGTAGTCACCCTGACTCTAACCGGCCACGGCCTCAAGGATCCCGATACCGCCATGGACCAAAACAAGATCGATGCCGTCGTCGTGGAGCCCCATCTGGACGCGGTAATGGAAAGTCTGGCTTTTTCTTAAACCTGTCCCTTATAAAGTAATCAGTAGTCAGTGGCATATTGAATGCTAATTCTCATAGGCTTATGGATTCCAACCCGGTCGCGATTGCCATCCGCGAAGTCCTGACGGCCATTCGCCAGCGCAAACGCGTCGAGGAAATCCTCGAGATGGTCCTGAGTTATTGCTCGGACCTGGCCAGCGCTGTTCATGGCTCCATCGTCACGGTTGATCACAATTCCCAGAAATTGATCATCACCTCCGTGCGAGGGGAAGACTGGACGCTGGAAAAACAGATGTGCCAGCTCGCGCTGGGAGAGGGCCTGACCGGCCACGTCGCGTTGATCGGCAAGCCTTATCTCTGCACGGACACACGGATCGATCCCAATTACTTTCCGCTTTTTCCGAATGTGCTTTGCGAATTGATCGTCCCGATCATCGTTGAGGAAAAGGTCTGGGGCTTGATCAATATCGATGGATTGGAGGCCCACGCTTTCGATGAAAATACACTTAACACGATTGCCCTGCTGGCTGAATTGGCCTCTTTCGCCATCAAGCTGCGACTCGACCTGACCGAGCAGGAACGCCTGCAGCGGCACTTAATCCAGTCGGAAAAACTCGCGTCGCTGGGCGAAACCATCGCCGGCATTGCCCACGAAATAAATAACCCGTTGACCTCCATCCTGACCAACGCACAATTGCTCGCACTGCGTCGGGGCGGCCCGGCGGATGAAGCTTCGATCAACGCCATTGTCCTGGAAGCCAAGCGGACGGCCGACCTGGTCAAAAATCTCCTCGCGTTCAGCCGCAAGGAATCCAAGAAGCGGGAGGTGATGGGCATCAACGAATTGATCAAGCAGGCCGTGAACTTGAAGCGTTATCAGCTTCGCGTGAACAATATTCAGTTGATCGCCGAACCGTGCGAGGTCTCCTTTCCAGTCCTGGTCACCGCCCAGCAAATGCAACAGGTGCTCCTCAATTTGTTGAACAACGCCGAGCAGGCAATCGCGAAAAACGAGCGCCCAGGCGTTATCCGCATCGAGTGTGGACGGCGAGGCGACAACATCTTTATCACCACGACGGACAATGGCACCGGGATTCCCGCCCATATCCTGCCCTTCATTTTCGATCCTTTCTTCACCACGAAGAGTCTGGGCGAAGGCACCGGCCTGGGTCTTTCCATCGCCCATACCTTGATCGAAAATCACGGCGGAACCATCTCAGCCAAAAGCGAACCGGGCCATACCGTCTTTACCATCGAGCTGCCCATGGCGCGCAGCCCGAAGATTTCCCACACCAACAAAGAAAGCCAGCCGCTGCCCAATCCGAGGCTGGCCAAGGCGAGACGCATGGGCCGCATCTTGGTCGTGGATGATGAAACCTCGATTGCCGATGCCATCTGCGAATTTCTTGATCTACAGAACATCACCACCGACAAGGCCAATGACGGCAAGGAAGCACTTGAGCTTCTGGGCAAAACCCGGTACGACGCGGTCATCAGTGATATTCGGATGCCGGGAATCGACGGGCCGCAACTCTACGAAAAAGCCGTGGCGGTCGATCCCTATTACCGCACCCGCTTTCTCTTTATGAGCGGCGATTTGGTGCGCGATACCACCCAGAGTTTTGTTTCCTCGCTGAACTGCCCGTGCCTGGCCAAGCCTTTCGCCCTGCAGGTTCTTTACCAGCATCTGGCACCGCACTTGGAACATCTTTCCAATCCTGCGGCGAACAAGCCCCCCCTACTGCCTTACAAGGCGTAGGGGATGTCAAAAATCCTTGAGCAACTGCTTTCTCAAAGCGGTCCGTCATCTTGAGCTTGTCGCACACACGTGTGGCAAGATCAGTTCTATAGCCCGAGAAAAGGCAGCCCGAACTGATCCTTCGACAAGCTCAGGATGACTAATGATTTTTGTGGGGGTTGGTTGGTTCGCTGCGCTCGAGAGGGTCTAGTTGTCTGATGGCTGACGGGTACAACTGAGAAAGACATCCGCCGCTAGGGACAGCGGCGGCTACCACGGAGGAAAAGGCACCGCCGCCGAGCCTGCGGCGGCTACCTCAGAAACCCGATCAGGTTTCTGAGGATCTCCGCAGGATACTATTTGTCCGCTGGAGGGCTCGCCTGCACGACTTTCGAGCCGGAATCACGAAGCAACTTGGTGTAGTCGGACATGATGTTGACGGCTTCGTCCAACTGCGGATCGTCCTTGGGATCCTTGGTAGGATCAGCTGCATCGGGATCAGCCGGTTCGGCATCATCGGACAAATCAACCTTGGGCTTTTTTTCCACGGGTGGAGCTGCGGGCTGGTTTTGATCCACCATGTCGAGCGTCAGATCGAGCACCTTGTCCCGGGTTCCCTGTCGGGCCAACATGTCCTTTTTACGCTCGGCCTTGAGCGTCTTCTGATCGTCCTGCTCCTTGATTCGAACCGCCTCGTTCAAAGAGACGGATTTATCATCCACCTGTTTCTTGTCGTAGGCGATGTCCTGCCGGAGATACCCGAAATCAGGCGATGCGGCCACGCGGGCAGCCGAGTTCGCGCGCAAATCAGGCAGGTATGGTTCCGTAAGGCCCATGTGCGTGTAGGTAGCCGGCGGGACCGTGTCCCAAGGGAGATAGTAGGGCAGCGAGGTCTCTCCAAGTGTGCTTTCAAACGCATCAAGCAGGGAGGGCAGGATGATGTCCGGCACCACGCCCTTTTGCTGGGTTGAGCCACCCGCGATGCGATAGAACTTTTTGTTGGTCATCTTGAGACTGCCCGCGCCGGGATCGCTCGGGAAGCCGATGGGCATCCATTGCTCAAGCGGATAGAGCTGCTGAACGGTTCCTTTTCCGTGAGTGCTCTGATCGCCGACGACGACGGCGCGTCCGTAATCCTGCAGAGCCGCCGCGACAATTTCCGTGGCCGAGGCGCTCATCTTGTTGACCATGACCATGAGAGGTCCGCTATAGATGGGCTTGGATTCTTCAGGATCGAGCTGCTCGACGGTGGCATCCGAACTGCGGATCTGAACGATCGGCCCGGGTTTGACGAAAAGCCCGGTAAGGTCAGCCGCCTGGACAAGCAGGCCACCGCCGTTACCGCGTAGATCGAGAATGATGCCATCAACCTGTTCTTTTTTCAGCCGCTCGACGAGCTTGCCTACATCGACTGCAGTCTTTTCGTAGAAATCATGCAGATCGATGATGCCGAGTTTTTCCGTGCCGCCATCGGGTAGCTTGTGCTCAATGATATGGGCCTTGGCCAAGCTGTCCTTGATGCTGACTTCATCGCGCTTGAGGTCGTATATTTTGTGCACGGAACCTTCCGCCGCACCTGCCGGGGCCACTACCAGGCGCACCATGCTGCCCTTGTGTCCGCGGATCATTTCCACGACATGATTCAGGTTCATGTCCACCGCATCGACCGGCTCGGCCGTTCCCTGTCCGACCGCAATGATTCGATCACCGGGTTGAAGCCGCTTGTCGAGATCCGCCGGGCCACCGGGGATGACTTCCTCGATCGTGGCATAGCCATCATCGGAGCGGAGGACGGCCCCGATGCCGGTCACCGAGTGGTCCAGGGCCAGGATGTTGAAATTCTGAGCATCAACGGGTTCAAAGTAGGAGGAGTGAGGATCGTAGGCCTCGGTCAAGGCGTTGAGATAAGTCTCGAGCACATCCATGTCCTCTTTCTCCGTACCCTCGCGTAGAAGGGCGTCGTACCGCTTGGAGAGACGCTTGATGGTCGCATCCGTCGATTTCTTTTCGAGGCGTCCGTTGAGGAGGTCGTACTTGACCTGGCCGCGCCAGATTTCCTGCGAAGCGGCGGCGTCCGTAATCCAAGGCGATTTGTGGTCGCGCGTGGTGTACATCTCGTCCTTGGTGAAGTCGTATTTTTCGTGCACGAGCTTCTCCGCCAGCTTCACGTTTTCGTCCAGGCGCTGCATGTAACGGTTATAAATTTCAAAGGCCGGCCCGATGAGGGCTTCCTCGCTGTTGCCGTGGAGATAATCGCCGAGATTGTTGCCGTACTTGGCGGTGAATTCGTCCACGTCGCTTTGCAGGAAGAAGAGATGGAAGACGTCGAGCGAATCGAGATAATTCTTCAACCAGCGCTGGGACATTTCCGGTGTGATCGGTACCTGCAGATAGTGGCGCTGTTCCAGCAAGGTGCCCACGACGCGCGCGATATCGGCGTCGCGTTCCGCGTTGTAGACGATCGGCTTGACCTTGGGAAGGACGATGGGAGCGTCCGGCTTGTCGGCGGTTTTGTCGGGAACCTTGGCCGCATTTTTGTCTTTGGCCGGGCCGGGCGTTTCGGTCGGGCCACCGGTGGCAGGCAGTGGCGTGGCGGGAGGTGTCGCGGATGGCGCAGTAGCGTCGGGCGGCGCAGCCGGCGTATCTTGCCCGACAAGAGCGAACGGCAATGTGAGGAACAGGGCCGTCACAAGAAAGGCAAGACGGCTGTGGAATAACTTCGATCGGGATACCATAATTTTAGAGCTGGCTTAGGCCTCCGAGATACGACCGGAGCGGTTCAGGGATGACGACATGGCCATCCGCCTGTTGATATGTTTCCAGCAAAGCGATAAAGAGTCGCGGCAACGCGGTGCCGGAACCGTTAAGAGTATGACAGAAGATATTTTTTCCTTCACTGTTCTTATAGCGTAGATTCATCCGGCGCGCTTGGAAATCCTCGAAGTTGCTGCAGGAGGAAACTTCCAGCCAGGCACCCACGCCCGGAGCCCAGACCTCAATATCATAGCACTTCGCGGCCCCAAAGCCAATGTCGCCGGTACAAAGGGAGACGACTCGGTAATGGAGGCCGAGGTCCTTGAGCACTCGCTCGGCGTGGCCGACGAGGACTTCCAGCGTGGCGTACGATTCTTCCGGAGTGACAATGTGAACGAGCTCCACCTTGTCAAATTGATGGACGCGGGTGATACCGCGGGTGTCCTTGCCTGCACTGCCGGCTTCGCGACGGAAGCAGGGAGTATAGGCAGCGTATTGAATGGGCAAACGATCAGCGGCGAGAATTTCCTCGCGATGGAGGTTGGTCACCGGGACTTCGGCGGTGGGAATAAGATAAAGCGGCGGTTCTTCTTCCACGCGGTACATATCCTCCGCAAATTTGGCCAAGGATGTCGTTCCCTGAATGGTTTCGCCACGGACCAAGAGAGGCGGAGATACTTCGGTATAGCCGTGTTGGGTTGTATGGAGATCAAGCAGGTAATTAATCAGTGCACGCTCAAGACGCGCGCCCTGCCCCTTGAATACAATAAAGCCGCTGCCCGAAATCTTGGTGGCTGCCTCGAGATCGAGCAGGCCGAGCTGCGTTCCGATTTCCCAATGCGGCTTGGGCTTGAAAGTAAATTCCACCGGTTTACCGATGACACGCTCGATACGATTGTCCTCCGCGCTTTTGCCGACGGGAACCGAGTCGTGATTGATGTTGGGGATGCGGAGAAGAAGGTCGCTCTGCTCGGCCTCGATCTTGGTCAGTTCCTGGTCGAGCTTGGCGATTTGTTCACCCACGGCCTTCATCTTCGCGGAAACTTCCGCGATATCGCCGCCCTTGGCCTTGACCGCGCCGATCTCTTTGCTGGCACGATTGCGTTCGCTCTTGAGCGCTTCGCTTTCCTGCAAATGTTTGCGGCGTTGCTCGTCCAGAACGAGAACTTGGGCAATCAATTTTTCATCGCCGGTATTTCGGCGGGCGAGGCGTTCCCGATAAAAATCAGGGTTTTCGCGAATCTTGCGTACATCGAGCATAGGTGAGAAGCATGAATATCCCGTTAAGACCCCCTTTGCGCAAGCCTTTGAATACCAAGTAACAAAGTTTTAATGGCCGGGTAAGTTCCGGGCAAGCCGTCACCGGACATTCGGCCTACGAGAAATTCCGTTAATTCCATCAAATCAGCGACGGTCATAGACCGTCGCTGCATTAAAAGGATTAAGAAACTTCTTCCGGCTTGGGGACGGGTTTGCGTTTGCGGCGGAGGCGGAAGACGTTGTTCCAGGTCTTTTTCAGGGCGTTGGCGGGCGTGAGGTAGCGCTGGCGGAGGGCGGGGCCTTTGCGGATGGCATTGAGTACGCCCACAAGGGAAAACTCGTCCGCTTCGAGGATGCTGTAGGCGGTGCCGAGGGCGGCGCTGTCGTGGGCATCACTGGAGGCGGTCATCGGGAGGCCGCGCGCTTGGGCATAGTTGAAGGCGTGTTTGTTGTAGCGCTTGAGCGTGGTGGCCGCGTTGAAGACCTCAATGGCATCGATATTAAGAGTCTCGAGGACCGGCTCACGGATGCCGGCGCGAAAGAAATCGTAGGGATGCGGCGGGATGGCCAAGCCACCCGCCTTGTGAATAAGCTCCACGGCTTCGATGGCGGGGATGCCTTTGAGATCAGGCAGAGTAATCCCCAGCGCGAGGAGATGGCCTTCGGCGGTGGTGATTTCTTGCCCGGGAATGATGAGCAAGCCATCGACCGGCAACCCCTCCTTGTTCATGAAACCGTGCTGCATGAAGTAATCGACGCAGGCGCAGGTGTTGTGATCGGTGATGGCGAAACCGTGAAGCCCCCGGGCGCGGGCCTCGGCGACAAGGGCTTCCGGCTCAGCCACGCCATCGGCGGAGAAGCGGGAGTGGCTGTGAAGATCGATGGAAAGTTGCATGTCGTTAATTCGGACGCCACCAAGGGCCCTACCCTACTTTAGGAGATAGAGCGCCGAGAGCAAGCGTTCGAGAAGCCGATACTGAAATGTTACACCGTAAATTTCACTTTACTGTCTCGTAAATAACTCCTGCTTTTTGAGAGACTTTTTTCCGCGAAAGTGATCGGCCTGCTCTGGGAATCGGACGATACGCTCACCTATTATGTCGATGGCGTCGAACTCATGAAGGGGACTTACAAGTCGGCAAGGACGCCCCTTACGCGCACATCCTCTGCAATCTCGCCGTCGGCCACGGAGGGAAGGCAACCGAACTGATCCTTCGACAAACTCAGGATGACTAATGAGATTTTTGGAATTTAATGAGGATCTTCTGCCCGAAGACTGAATTGTCGCCCGACTGTTGGCTCGAAGAGAAGGCATCGCCGCCGAGCTCTGCGGCGGCTACCTCAGAGCCTTACACCGCGTTCGCCAAGCGCTCGGCCAAACGCGCTGGCAAACCGGCATTCATGATCTTGGCCTGCGCTTTGGCGAGATCATAGGGCAGACGTCGTAACTCGATGGTATTCGCGCCGGAATCGAAGATGACATAGGCCGAGCGCCAGTCGCCATCGCGGGGCTGGCCCACGCTGCCGACATTGACGAAATATTTCTTCTCCGGCTGGATATCGATCTTCTTGTAGAAGAACTCGTGCACCTTGGTGTCCCGGATAAAAACGTGGGGAACGTGGGTGTGACCGAAGAAACAGATGTTGGTCTTCTGGTATTGGAAGCTGCTTTCCGCCTCCAAGCAGGAGAAGACGTAACCCCAGCGGTTCGGCTGATCCAGAGTGGAATGAACAACGGTAAAAGAATTGACAGGGCGTTGCAGCGGCAGGGCGCGAAGAAATTCCCGCTGTTCCTTGGTCAACTGGGAACGCGTGTAGCGAATGGCCGAAAGCGCCATGTCGTTGAAGTGCTCGACCTCTCGTCCTTCGGATGCTTCCTCATCGTGGTTGCCTTTGACGATGGGACAACCCAGCGCGCGCACGATTTCGAGGCACTCCCGGGGGTTGGCGTTATAGCCAACAATGTCACCGATGCAGACCGTGTGGGTGACGGCCTGAGCTTGCATGTCCTCGAGCACAGCTTCTAGTGCTTCAAGGTTACTGTGGACGTCTCCAAAAATGCCAAATCTCATTGCGAATAGCCCGACGACACGCGTCGGATGGTCTAACCTAAGGACGGTATCCTAATTGGGAAAGACTCTTTTTTCTTTTGGCACCGAAAGTTTTTGTTCCAGGCGACGGATATTTGATTCGATCTTCTCTTTCCAGTGCTCCTTCATCTCCCGTTGCGCGGGGGTAAGCTTCTCCCATAACGCCCTCCACGCCTCGTAAGCCCCTTGGTCGTCACCCGCGAGACCGTACATGATCGCGGGGAAGCGCTCGAGGTAAACCGGGGCGTTCGGGAGTTCGCTGGCCCGTTGATAATAGTAGGCGGCGTTCTTGTAATCTTTCAGCCGTTGTTGGTAAAGCAACCCCGTATCGGACCAAAGCCTCCAGTATTCAGGGTTGTTCTCAATGCCCCGTTTATAGACATCGAGCCCTTTATCGATCCAAAAGCGGGCGGCCTTGAGACGACGCAGCTCGTTGGGCTGGGTCACGTCCCTCTCAGCACCGACCGAGGCGTTCCAGGCAAGTTGCCAACCTCCCATGTCCCAAAAAACAGGGGCCCTCGGTTGGAGAGAGGTGCACAGATTGACGAGCCCCCCCATCCGGAACCACTCCTGATTTTCCCACGCGGTGGTGACTTCGAGCCAGATGAAATCGGCCACCACGCTGCGCATGCCGCTTAAAATGCCGATGGTAAGTCCCTGCCCGAGTTCATCACGCATCTGCCGGTTCATGACAAGGCCATGATACCGGAGGTTGTCCTGCTCCCGGGCGATCTGCTGTTCCCAGACAATCTTGACCGGCGCCCATAGCCCCAACAGGAGGGCGATCAGCATGGCGCGGCGAAGCCGCAGATTCAACGGAAGACCGTTCATATCTCGCGATAATCAAAAATGACGACACTTACCGCCAGCAACACGATGACGTAGACGTTCGCATAACAGAGGAGATTGAGCACATCGTGCCACGGGACCCGGTTGCCCGCCAAAATCTCATCCACAATGGTGAAGGAATTCATGTCCGGAATCAGGAGGGCAATCAGACCAATGAGACCGCTTTGCCAAATGGTCGTCTCGGCCCCATGCGACAGCCAAAATGTGCGGGCCAGACTTTCCCCGTGTCCGATGAGATAGATCATGAAAGTGGTGATGATCGTGAAAATCCAAGAGGTGGCAAAAGTGGAGATCAGAAGGCCGATGGCCGCCGTCATGACGATCTTCGCAAAAATCAGGAGCACCGCCTCGACGAGTTGGGGATCACGCACCTGTTTGATAATTTGCGCCGCGTCGTGGTCGTGCATGCTTTGGGCGGTCGGGGTATGCTTCAAGTCCATTTGCGCGTAGTTCGCTTCAACCGCGGCAAGGCCGACGCTCTCCTGCCAGTAAAGGGTTGCGGCAAAAGCCAATGACATCAGCGCCACCGAAAGAGCAAGGAGAAGCACCACGCCGACGAATTTCCCGAGCAAAAACTCCGCGCGCCGGACCGGCTTGGCCAGGATCGTGTAGATGGTGCGCTTATCCAGTTCCTGGGGAATCAGGAGCGCCGTGGAAAGCAATGCGATAAAAAAGCCGAACAAGCCGATCGCACCACAGCCGAAATCTTTCACGAACTTGATTTGTTCCGAGAATAATCCGGCGGCGTCGATGTCCGGCGTCGCCAATTGGGAAACGGTCACAGAACTGCAGATGAGGACCAGGCCGAAGATCAGCAGCACGTTCAGCACCTTCTGCCTCACTGCTTCCGTGAGGGTATTGCGGGCAATAATGAGAATGCGGTGGAGAGAGGAGATCATGGGCGGGGGGAATCCTTGGATACGAAATCGGGTTGCGCCTGGACCGTGCGCAAATAGAGCTGCTCCAACGAAAGATGGGGACGCGTGAAGCGGATTTCACTTTCATTGACGCCGGTCTGGCCGATGAACTTGCGGAGTCGTTCCTGCTGTTCGGGGTTCATCTCGGCGGGAATGAGTACCTGCGTGCTTTGGTTCTCGGTCAAAAGCGATTCGAGCGAGCCTTCGAGCACCTTTTTGCCCAAGGAGAAAATGGCCACGCGATCGGCCACTTCCTGCACCTGCTCGAGCAGATGGGAGGAAAAGACAACGGTCTTACCCATCTTTTTTAACTTCAAGATGAGATCACGAATTTGGGCCGAGCCCAGCGGATCGACTCCGGCTGTAGGTTCGTCGAGGAAAAGGAGATCGGGATCGTGGATCAGCGCCTGCGCCAGCCCGATGCGCTGGAGCATTCCCTTCGAGTAGGAGCGCAAAGGACGCTCCCGCCCGTTTTGCAGGCCGACGAGATCGATGAGTTCCTCTATCCGCTTATCCAACTTGTCACCGGTCACTCCGCAAAGCTTGCCGTAGAAGCGCAAGGTCTCGTCACCATTGAGAAAGGCATAAAAATAAGGATTCTCCGGAAGAAAACCGACCCGGCGGCGCGCCTCAAGGCTTTCGGGAGGAAGCCCAAAGACCCGCGCTTCGCCCTCGGTGGCGACAATCAATCCGAGCAAAAGCTTCAGCGTTGTGCTCTTGCCCGAGCCGTTGGGACCGAGTAGTCCGAAAACTTCGCCCTGCTTGACTTGCAAATTGAGGCCGTCCAGGGCGACCAGTACCTTGCGCTTCCACGTGAGCGGATAGCGCTTGGTCAGACCAATTGTCTCGACGGCTAAAGGTGGAGCCGCAACGGTAGAAGTTTCCATCACTCTAATTTTAGTGATGCCACCTTACTTGCCAATGGCAAAGTGGTGACAGACACGTAATCTGTCGGCCCTCAAGAGACCCCTGCGAAAGTCGTCCTCCAAACAATCTGTCATCCTTGCGAAGGCGAGCCTCTCGCAGGTTCGATGAGGGAGGATTTTCCTTTGGAATAGAAATCAGTTCGCCAACGGTCAAATATCTTCCCGGAGCGAGAGCAGGTCCTTCGACTGCGGCTCGAGGAAGTCTTGTGATTATAGGAAATCCATGGCTCGCCTTCGCTCAGGATGACGGCCTTTTTAAAATCGTGAGTTTTGCAGAGGGTCTCCTCAAGAATGCCCCCTGAGACCCTAGGTCCGGGCCGGTTCGTCTTCGCTGATGCGATAACCGACGCCGCGAACCGTTTCGATATAGTTGGCCAGCGGTCCGAGTTTCTCGCGCAGACGACGCACGTGAGTATCGACGGTGCGAGTGTCGATCGCGCTTTCGTAACCCCAGACATCGTTGAGCAGGCGGTCGCGACCATGCACGCGGCCCCGGCGTTCCATGAGAAGGGCGAGAAGCCGGAATTCGGTCGCGGTGAGGTCAACGGTCTGGCCCTTGACCAGGACTTCATGCCGGGCGTGGTCGAGCACCAGTTCACCGACGATCAGTTTTTCGAGAGTGGGCGTCTTGTCCTTGCCCCGGCGCAGCGAGCGGTTGATACGCAGGATCAGTTCGCGAGGACTGAATGGCTTGGTGACGTAATCGTCCGCACCGAGTTCGAGGCCGACGACCTTGTCGACTTCCTCGCCCTTGGCCGTGAGCATGATGACCGGGATGTGGCGGGTCGCGGCGTCGCCCTTGAGTACCTTGCAAATCTCGAGGCCGGACATCCCCGGCAGCATGAGGTCGAGAATGATCAGCGAGGGCGAATCGTTCCGAGCCTTGGCGAGGGCGGCGGCTCCATCTTCGGCAGTCGAAACCTGAAAGCCCGCACCGCGCAGATTGACGACGAGCATATCGATGACGTCTGTTTCGTCATCCACCACCAAGATTTTGTGTTGCATAAAGTTGAATCCATCGCGCCAAACGGCACGCGGATGTCATGCAGATGTAGCCGATATGGAAGCCCTTGGACAAGCTCACGCTTCGTTACATTTCCGTGACGTAGCCATCCAAACTTACTCTTTCCCCTCGGAAAAGACCCCATCCTTAAGAGTGATTTTGAAGAGCCTGCTATCTAAAGGGCCGTAATTGATTTGAGCAGTTCCGTTTCGTTCGATCCAAAAGTAATTAAGATAGATGCGGTAGGATTTGCCCTCTTGAAAACTAAAGCCTTTGTTCTTCGCGTTGCGACGGCTCCAATCCGGAAGGTCAATGGACTCCTGATAAAGCTCTCCCGGCGCAAGAGTTTTGTACACGGGGCCGCATGCATCCCGCGAATCAACAAAACCAAAACGATGCACGACTTGGTCCTCGTCTATGGCCATAAGGATTAAATTATCGTACATCGGCACTTGAGCCGCCATCCGGACCATGTACTTCCACGACCGATTCGTAGAATTTTTTAAGGCGTAGACGAGCCGACCACTCTCGATCTTAGCGCCCAACGAAGCGCCATTGGGCTCGCCAAAATGAAAATCGTCCGCACGGACAACGAAAGAAAATAACCCAGCCAGGAGCAGAGCTATGAACAGGCTCCGCATTTTATCTCCCGCCTACTTATTCTTCACATTCATGGCCATGAGGAACTGAATGTTGTTCTCGGTCTTCTTGACCTTTTCGAGGAGGAGGTTCATGGCCTCGACGGGCGATTCTTCGGCGAGGACTTTGCGCAGGGCGTGGATGCGGGGCAACTCGTCGGGGTGATAGAGGAGCTCTTCCTTGCGGGTGCCGGAGCGGGCGATGTTGAAGGCGGGGTAGATGCGCTGATCGGACAGGTTGCGGTCGAGGTTGACCTCCATGTTGCCGGTGCCCTTGAATTCCTCGAAAATGACGTCGTCCATGCGACTGCCGGTCTCGATCAGCGCCGTGGCGATAATGGTCAGGCTGCCGCCTTCCTGGACGTTGCGGGCCGCGCCGAAAAAGCGTTTCGGTTTTGCGAGCGCATTGGCTTCGACGCCGCCGCTCATGATCTTACCGCTGCTCGGCTGCATGGTGTTGTAGGCACGGGCGAGGCGGGTGATGGAATCGAGAAGGATGACGACATCGACCTTGTTTTCGACCAGGCGCTTGGCGCGTTCGGTCACCATCTCGGCGACGGCGACGTGGCGCTCGCAGGTTTCGTCGAAAGTCGAAGCAATGATCTCGCCCTTGACCGTGCGCAGCATGTCGGTGACTTCCTCAGGCCGCTCGTCGATAAGCAGCATGATGAGATGCGCGTTCGGATTGTTCTCCATGACCGCGTTGGCGATCTTCTGGAGCAGGATGGTCTTGCCGGTGCGGGGCGGCGCTACGATGAGGCCGCGCTGACCGAAGCCGAGCGGACAGATGAGGTCCATGGCGCGCATGGAAACGTCGCCCTTCTTGCCTTCGAGGAAAATGCGGCGATTGGGGAACATCGGCGTGAGCAGATCGAAGTTGGCGCGAACTTCGCCTTCCTTGGCTTCCTTGCCCTCGATTTTATCGACGCGGGCGAGGGCGAAATAGCGCTCCTTTTCCCGGGGAGTGCGGACGGGACCGTAAATCGTGTCACCCTTGCGCAGACCGAAGCGGCGGATCTGGGACGGCGTGACGTAGACGTCTTCGGGACAGGTCAGGTAATTGAACCGCGGAGAGCGGAGAAAGCCGTAACCGTCGGGGGAAAGATCGAGGACGCCGCCGCTATTGGCCGTGCCGTTCTTGAGGGCGTTGCGCTTGAGGATTTCGCAAATGAGGTCGTGCTTCTTGAGGGTCGAGGCGTTCTCGATCTCGTATTCCTTCTTCGCAAAAATCTTGAGATCGCGGGTCGCCTTGGCTTGAAGTTGTTCGACTTCGAGATGAGGTCCGGGAGGAAGCGGCTCGGGGGGCGGTTCGGCGGGAGTTACCGGTGCTCCGGTGTCATCCAGGGCCAGTTCGCCAGATTGTGTTTTATCGCGGGGAAGAAGTGGGGCGCTTTTTTTAGCGGGAGGAGCGGCGGGAGCAGCCGTGGCTCCGATTGGCAAATCCGGTTCATCGGCGGGCAGGCCTTCCATCCGTCGAGGGCCATTTCCGCCTCCGCCTTTATGTGGGCCACGGCGAAAGGGACGATTATTTTGGGGACGACGTTGCCTCATGGGAAAACAATCTGATCAAGTTGACGGTGCAGGGCGGCGGGAGTCCCCTCGCCCCAAAAAGCGATCGAGGAGCGTGTCATCTTTTCGGCGACGGGCATCTGGCTGGCGAGACGCCGGGAAGCCTCCTCAGCGGAAAAGCCACGGGCCTTCAGCCGATCGATCTGGACGGCGCGGGAGGCGCCTACCGACCAAACGGCAGAGAACATCTGTTCGAGTTCGCACTCGAAGAGTAGCGGAATCATGACGGCCAAAGAATGTGTGGGATGGGTTCGAGCCCGCTCCTCGCGTTCACGTTGCCAGACGGATCGGATGGCGGGGTGGGTTATTTCGTTTAACTTTGCCCGCAGCAGCGGGTCGGCAAAAACGAGTCTACCCAAGACCTTTCGGTCAATCGACTTGTCCGGTTGTAGAATGGAAGTACCGAAAGCGTCAACCACATTTTTCCAGACCGCTTCTCCGGGCTTCATCAAATCATGCGCAATTTGGTCGGTATCGATGATGTGCCAGCCTCGTGCGCGGAGGCCTTCTGCGAGCGTCGATTTGCCGCAAGCGATGCCTCCTGTCAGTCCTATTTGGTGGTGCGCGGCCATCGTCAATGACTCGCTTGATCTTGAATGTCCGGACTGTTCACAACGATGTCGTCCGCCGTATTAAAGAGTCTATCGGGCCCTGCCGAAATAACCTGCACGCCGGTGGCCCCCTGGAAGTTTATCCGCAGCGGCGTTCCCCAGCGATCAACCATTTCATTGTCCGAATCCAATTGGTCTTTTGAGAGTGAAATAAAGGCAATATGACGCGAGTTATCGCCCAGCAAGGCGGCGGTGAGTTTTTGATTATCGTAGGAAGGAGGAAGCCGGTTGTACTCCGTGAGATAACTTAGGCAGGCGGTCTCGATCATCGACGCCATGGCCGAGTCGTGGTGGTGATTGGCCGTCGCATCAATCGAGTTCATGGCTTGGGTCACGAGATACATGAAAAATAAGAGGCCGAGAACCAGGAAAGCCAGGGCCAGCTTGATGATGGGTCTCATATCTTATACCGGTTCATCCACCGTCCGGAAGCGGCCTTAAAGCGTGGCTACGCGGACCGAAATAATACCAGAATCGGCCTCGATTTCCTTGATCGTCTCCGGTGTGGGCAGGCTGTCGAGATTGTAGACGCTGAGCGCGGATCCGCTCTCCTCGCCCCGGCTCAACGACATGCTCGCGATGTTGATCTTGTGCTTGGCGAGCAACGTACCGATCCAGCCGACCATGCCGGGACGGTCCTTGTTCACGACGATCATAAGGATTCCCTCGGGACTGGCTTCCAGGCTGTGACCATTGAGCCGCACGATGCGCGGATGCACGCCGTACAGAGTGGCGCCGACTTCAAATTTCTGGTCGCCCTTGGTCGCTTCCACCGTGAGAAGATCGGTGAATTCACCGCCCTCGACGCTTTTTGTCTCGAGCACTTTCAGGCCGAGGTTCTGCGCCGCACTGGCTGCATTGACTTCGTTAACCGCGACTTCCGAGACTTGGAAAAGGAGGCCTTTCAAAACGGTACGGGTGATGGGCACGGTTTCGTTTTCGCTTACCTTGCCAGCGTAGTTGATGGTGAGCGTCTCAAGGCCATGCGGCGCGATTTGGGCGAGCAGACGCCCAAGTTTTTCTCCGAGGCTGAGGTAGGGACGAATCAGCGCGAGAGTGCGCACATCGACATTCGGCACGTTGACGGCATTAGCGATGATTCCGTTGACCAGGTAGTCCGAAACGGCCTGCGCGATTTCGATCCCAACGCCTTCCTGCGCTTCAGATGTGGAAGCGCCAAGGTGCGGGGTCAGCACGACGTTCGGCAGTGGGCGGAAAGGCAGGTCATCCGCGGGCGGTTCTTTCTCGTAAACGTCGAGCGCGGCCCCGCCGACCTGGCCGCTTTTTAGGGCTTCCAGAAGCGCGGCTTCCTCGACCAATCCGCCGCGGGCGCAATTGACGATCCTTACGCCTTTTTTGCATTGGGCGAGGGTCTTGGCGTTGAGAATATTTTTTGTCTCCGGCGTCATCGGCATGTGGACGGTGATGAAATCGGCGCGCGTCAGGAGAAAGGGAAGATCGTCCGCGAGTTCCACTTGGAGGCTGCGGGCTCGGCTCTGCACGAGATAGGGATCATAGGCGATCACGTTCATGCCAAAGGCGATGGCCCGACGCGCGACCTCGCCGCCAATCCGGCCCATGCCGACGATGCCCAGCGTCTTGCCGCAAAGTTCCGTGCCTTCGAACGATTTGCGGTCCCACTTGCCCGCGACCATCGAGGCGTGGGCCTGCGGAATTTTCCGCGCCAATGAAAGCAAAAGAGAAAAAGTATGTTCCGCCGTTGAGATGGTGTTTCCACCGGGTGTGTTCATCACCACGATGCCACGCTTGGTGGCGGCTTCGACATCAACGTTGTCCACGCCTACTCCGGCGCGCCCGATGACTTTCAAGCGCGTGGCAACCGCGAGAGCCTTGGCGGTGACCTTGGTCGCGCTGCGCACGACCAGCGCGTCGAAATCAACGATTTTGGCGATCAATTCGTCCTCGGGAATCCCTTTCGCCGATCCAATTTCAACTTCGAATTGTTTGTTCTCCGCCAGAACAGCGATGCCTTTGGGTGAAACGCCGTCAGCGACCAGAATGCGATAAATTGTCACTCGCCGAGTCTCCCGAAACAGCCTCGAAATGTCAAACTTGAGCGGCACTAATCGCGTAAGCGACATAATTTCAAAATATCTGTAACCGTCCGACCGGCTACGGAATCATTCTCAGTAAGGGTGCAGTATCCGGCCCTGTTTATTCACCAAGACCCTTTATTTATGAGCGACACCCCTACCCCCACTCCTGCCTCCTCCACTGAAAAAACCGTTGTCGTCAACAGTGCCCAACTGTGTCGGCTGTGGACTTTCACCTATATCAGTATCGGGCTTAACGTGCTGATCCTGGCCCTTTTCCTAATCTGCGCGATCGTTCATCACCATGGTCATCACAAGAAGCATCATGGCCGGCATGGCGGATGGCAAGAGAGGGGTAACTTTGGGCGCGACGGCGGACAAGGCTTCCATCGCCACGGTGGATGGGGCGGGCAACAGGGTTGGGGCCAACGCGGCGGCTTTGGCGGCAATCGTCAGGGTGGCGGGGGCTTTCAGGGAGATCGTTTTGGTGGTGGACAAGATGACATGGATAGAGGTCGCGGACCGGGAATGGGCGGAAATCGCGGTCCCGGCATGATGCAGCGCGGTGGTTTTGGCATGGGTGGCATGAGGGATCGCGGCCAAAATGGCCCTCCCGATCCGGCCAAGATGACCGACATGATGCTCAATCGTCTCTCGACTCAGCTCACCCTGACCGACGATGAGAAGGCCAAGATCAAACCCATCATCCTGGAGCAAGCCACGCAAATGCAAAAGGACATGGAAGCCCAGCGCCTCGCGAGGCAGAAAGCGATGGAAGATACCAAGGCCAAAATCAAGGCGCTTCTTACCGCCGATCAACAGAAGCAACTGGATGCGATACCACTGCCCGGCGAAAAGCCACCGGGCGATGCGCCGCCTGCGCCTGCCCCGGCTAAATAAATTTCCCCTCGTTCCCAAACACGCACGCGTGAAGGAGTTTGGGAACGTGGGGAAAAGGCAACCCGAACTGATCCTTCGACAAGCTCAGGATGACTAATGATTTTGTGGGAGTCGGTGAGCTCGCTACGCTCGAGAAAGTAAAAGACTCCGCCTAATCCCTAATCCTTCTCCAAATCAGACATTGAAACCGTAGCGGGGCATGATGGGAAGATTTCCTACCTCGCCGTGGCAAAAGCGGATTCGAACAGGATGGCTTCGGCGGCGCGTTTGCTGGCGCCGGGTCCGCCCAAGGTGGTAACGATTTGCTCCACGCGCCGTTTCATCATCTCGCGCCGTTGCGGATGGTTGAGCAAGTCGAGGGCCTCTTGCGCCACCGCACTCGGATCGAGATTGTCCTGGATGAATTCCGGCACGATGGTCTCGTTGGCCATGACGTTGATGAGGCTCAGGTGCTTGACCTTTACTACCATGCGCCCGACGGCGAAAGTCAACGGATGGACGCGATAAACGACAATTTGCGGGATGCCAACCAGCGCACATTCGAGCGAGGCCGTCCCGGATGCGACCAGGGCCAACTCACAGCGCGAGAGATGGGAGATGGCGTAGCCGATGTTATACTCGAAAGCGAAGTTGGGAGCGGGAAAGCGGGCCAGCATGTCCAGGGCGTATTTCTGGATGGTCTCGTTAGGCGAAAGGAGGATGAATTTAAGTCCCGGTTTGTTTCGGGCCATGATTCTTGCCGCCTCCCACAGAGGAGGCAGGTGTGCTTCGACTTCGGTTCTGCGGCTGCCCGGCAACAACGCGACACAATCGGGGTTCGGCTCGACGGCCTCCAATTTGCGAATTCGGTCGAGCAACGGATGGCCCACCCACTGGACGTTGAGTTTTGGCGCCATTTTCGCAAACCACGGCTTCTCAAATGGAAGGATACTGAGAAGCAAATCGATGTCCCGTTGCATGGCTTTGACCCGACCTGCGCGCGAAGCCCAGACTTGCGGGCTGATATAATAGATGATCCGCGAGCCGGGCAGTTCCTTCCGCAGACGGGGCGTGAGGCGGAGGTTGAAACCGGAGCAGTCGATGAGGACCACCGCATCGGGACGCTCCTGCACGGCCAGCTCAATGATCTCATTCTTGAAGCGGCGAAACTTGAGTATCTGCTTCAGTACTTCGGTCAAACCGAGGACCGCGTGGGCAGTCAAATCGAAGAGCTGTTCCTGACCGGCCGCTGCCATGCGCGGACCGCCCACGCCAATAATCCGGATGAGGGGATGCCGCTCCTTCAAGGCGTGAATTAATTCCGCGCCATGGGAGTCCCCGCTGGGCTCACCCGCGACCATGAGAAGGGTCAAGTGGCGTCTGGAAAGGGAAGACTCGGGAAGTTGCATGTCAAAGACCGGCATCAACGATCAGGTCGTCTTGGCGTTCTGCTGCGCGATCTGTTCGGTGATAAGCATGGCAATTTCCAAGGCGACTGCGGCTTGCGCACCGCCCACACGAGGCGCCTGGCTGGACCGGGCGCAATCGACAAAGGCGGCCAGTTCAAGCTTCAGCGGCTCGTCCTTCTCAACCTTGATTTTTTCCTTGGTAATCCGGGAATCGACCTTGCGATAGATTTCTCCGCTCTGGTCAAAGTAATCGAGTGAAAGATAGGCATCATCCTGGAAGACACGTATCTTGCGCACCTTTTCGAAGCTGATGCGGCTGGTCGTGATATTGGCGACGCAACCGTTTTCAAAGCGGATGCGCGCGTTGGCGATGTCCTCGCCCTTGCTTAATACGGCGGTACCGACCGAATCGATCGACTGAATCGGCGAGCGCACGAGATGCAGCACGACTTCGAGATCGTGAATCATCAAATCGAGGACGACACCGATATCGGTGCTGCGTCCCGGATAGGTGGAGAGCCGGTGCGCCTCGATGAAACGGGGCTTGGTCAGTTTTTCCTCGAGGGCGTTGAGGGCGGGGTTGAAGCGCTCGATATGCCCAACTTGCAAGACGAGCTTTTTGGCCTGGGCGAGTTGGACGAGTGCCTTGGCCTGCTCGGTGTTATCGGTGATCGGTTTTTCCACGAGGACGTGCTTGCCCATCTCGAGGAAGAGCGAGGCGATTTCGTGATGGGTATTGGTTGGCGTGGCGATGGTGGCGGCATCGACCACCTCGGCGAGCGCCTGGGCCGTCGAGTAGGCCTTCACGCCGTGCCGCTGCGCGACTTTCTGGGCCACATGGGCGTCGAGGTCGTACACGCCCACGAATTCAACACCGGGCAGCTGCGAATAAATCCGCGCATGTTCCCGGCCAATATGTCCAACTCCCACCACTCCGACTCGTACATTACTCATAAATTTAAAAGAGATTCATCCGCCGCAAAGAGGCTGATGCCCTCGCGTTCGGCCTGTTCCAATACCAGCTTTCGATCCAGAAGCAAAGTGCGGCGCGCCTCGCAGGCGATCACCTTCACCCCGGCCTCGCGCGCCCGATCCAGCGTCCGCGTGCCAATGACGGGAACGTCGAAGCGAAAATCCTGGTTCGGTTTGCTCACCTTGACCAGTACAACGTCGCCCTTCCCCAATCGCCCGCCCCGTTCCATCGCAGCGTCCGTGCCCTCAAAGGCTTCCACGGCGATCACCGTGCCCTTTTTTACCACGACGCTCTGGCCGATGTCCATGCGGCTGATTTCCTTGGCGATCCGGAAGCCGAAGGCCACATCTTCGAGTTGCTTGCTGGAAAGCTTGGGCCCGGCGATGCGGCCCGGTTCAGGAATGGCGTCTTCCATGAAGGTGGTGGCGGGCAATAGCTCGACTCCGGACTTTTGAAGCTCCTCCGCGATGGCAGCGAAAATCGATTCGGCATTGCGTTCCTTGAGTCGCGCCAAAAGGAGCGCGCCTTTGATGTCAGGCACGAGATCGAAGAGATTTCCGGGAGCGATTTGTCCCGCCATGATGGCCTGGGTGATTTTTTGATCACGGAAATATTTGCAGAGGCCGCCCAGTTGCCCGACGCGTAGCTTGGTGTAGTTATCGGCCAGCTTCTCGACTTCCGGCGAGGTCTCCCCCGAAAAGCCGACGATGGCCAGACGTTTCACGCCGCGTGCCCGCGCCGCCTCAGCTAGCAGGATCGGGTAACGGCCATTGCCCGCGATGATGCCGAGGGAATCGAGAGAGGGAGCGGAATTCATACAATTTGGCCACGAAAGAACGCAAAGATCACAAAGAAATGAAGAAATACTATTGGTAATAGATCGGCCAAATTGGCGTTTGAATTTCCGTTCTTGATATACTTCTTAATTTGGAATTTGTATGACCCAAAAGTGATGAGTAGTCCGTGCTCAAGACCGGTGGATTTCAGGTAACCGAGCAATTGGGCAACATGCTCCTCCGCCAATGCCTTGACCGACTTCAATTCCACCACAAGCAGGTTTTCGACGACCAGATCAGCATAAAAATCGCCTAACACCGTCTCATCTTCGTCTCGAACTTGGACAGCATGTTGCTGCTTCACTTCCAAACCTAGTTTCCGCAGGCGATGTGCCAGAGCATTCTCATATACCTTTTCCATATGTCCTTGACCGTGATAGACGTGAATGGCATAGGCAGTTTCCCGAACCAGTCCACACAATTCAGGGATGCTCCTCATTTTTCTTCTTTACGTTCTTTTACGACCTGGGTCGCTTCGTATTCATCCACATTTGCAGGGAGGCACATCCAGAATGCAAAGTCACGATCACGCTCTTGAGTAGAAGTGACCACACGACGTGCTCTTGTAACACGCTGACCAACATCACCTCTCCAAGCTATAAACTTGACGTACTTTCCATCGATATTATATGTCTCACCGATTTCAATTCCAGCTGCGATAAGTTCAATGATTACCTTTTCCATAAAAACAGGCAGTTCTATCCCTTTTGGAAGGAAATCTTTGGCCGTCTGGAGTAACCATCCATTACTAACAAGATCGATATCAAGCTCCAATTTAATCTCTTTAGAAGCCGCAGCTATTGCCTCGGTGAGCGTATTGTCATTCATTTGATGTAAGCATCTCTCTTCTTTGTGATCTTTGTGTTCTTTTGTGGCCAAGATCACTACTTCTCCTTCAGCAAGCGCCCTTTGAATTGGCGGCGGGAGAACCAGAGCATTCCGAGGAGATCAATGGTGGTGCGGATGGCACGTTTTCTTCCGGCGACTTTGCTGACCCCGGCGTGGCGGGCGCGGTGCTCGACGGGGATTTCACCGATCTTGAATCCAGCGGCAAGCACGAGGGCTGGAATAAAGCGGTGCATGCCGTTCCAGGCGGGGAGGCGCTTGGCTGCTTCACTGCGCAGGACCTTGAGCGTACAACCGGTGTCGCTGGTGTGGTCTTGAAGAAGCGTCGAGCGGACGGCGTTGGCCACCGTCGAGGAGAGGCGGCGCTGGAAGGAGTCGTTACGTTTGGTCCGAATACCGGTCACCAAATCGAGGCCGTCGTTCTTCAGCTTGTTCCACATCTTGGGAGCGTCCATCGGATCGTTTTGCAAATCGGCGTCCATGAGGATGACATACTCGCCGCGGGCCTCTTGCATGCCGTAGTACATGGCGGCGCTCTGGCCACTATTCTGGCTTAGGTGCAGCCAACGGATCGCAAAGTAGGGACTGGCGGGAGGCTGGGCAAAGGCATCCGTGCTACCGTCATCGACTAGGATGATTTCGGCTGGGCGCTCGAGCACGCGGAGCATGGCGTCGATTTCGCGCACGAGTTGGGGCAGATTTTCCGCTTCATTGTAAAAGGGAACGACTACGGAAAAAATAGGTTCAGGATTCATTTGGCTCACAACCGGCAAAAAAACCGAATCCCGAGTATGACGGTGATCAGAGAGGAGAGCAAGACGATCCAATCGCCCCAGCTTTCGTAAAGCGTTGCCCGTGTGGGATAGAATTGAAACTTCCGCGCAAAGATGCCGGCGACGTCGATCTCCGCACCCGAGTCGCTGCGGAAGCGATCGACCACCTGCCCGTCCTGGTCGATCACGCAAGAGATGCCAGTGTTTGCGCAGCGGATCATGGGGCGATCATGCTCGACACAGCGAAAGACGGCGTGATTGAGGTGCTGGTGTCCTCCCCAAATCGCGGTCCAGCCCCAGTACCAGCCGTCATTGGTGATTGTGATGAAGAGGTCGGGATTCAGTTGCGCGGCTTTGTCGGCTACGGGCGCGAGCGTGTCCTCGAAGCAGATCAGTGGGGCAAGACTGATGTCTGGTTTGTTCATGACGAATTTTTCGGGACGCGGTCCCGGTGTAAAATCCATGCCGACGCCCACGGCCTTGCGGAGCCAGGGGAACGTATTGCCGAAGGGCAGATATTCGCCAAGGATGACGAGCCGGGTCTTGCGATATTCCTGATAATTGTCGCCGCCAGGACCGAAGAAGTACGCGCAGTTGTAAAGTTTGCGACCACCGCCGATATCGAAATCCTGTGAACCGAGCAGGAAATAGCCGTCGTATGCATGACAGATGTCGCGCACGGCCTCGTTGAGGGGACGGTCCTGAAAAACGCCCTGGTCGATCATCGCTTCAGGCCAAATGAGAAGATCGGGCCTCGCGCTTCCCGATATTGCCTGCAAGGTCAGCTTCTCGGTTTTTTCCAAGGCCACTTCTTCCTTGTCCTGAAAGTCGCTCCATTTTCCGCCGTCAAAAGGGATCTGTTGGATGTTGGGCTGGATGCAGGCAAAACTGAGGGCCGGTCGAAGCGTGTCACCTCGATGGCGTTGCAAATGATGCCAGCCCAAGGCAAAACCGAACGCGACAATGAGAAGCGCCGCCGCGAAGGGGAGCGAGGTCCCGATGCTTCGCTTTTCCCGGATATTCTTCATGATATCGAGCAGGCCTTCGGCCCACAGGATATTAACCGCGACCAAGACGAATGAAATCAGATGGACTCCGCCATAGGCCGCCAGTTGCCGGAAAATGATGCTGGGCGCCTGGGAAATGCCGAGTTCGTTCCAGTTGAAACCGGTCAGGAACCAGCTTCGCCACCATTCGAGCGTGACCCACAAGGCCGCCGCCGCGAGCGCTTGATAAAGAACGTGACTGGATAAAGTCCCCTTCCGTTGCACGATGAATCGCACCACAAGTAGAAACCAGACGGCTGGATAAAGCGCCAGATAGAGGACGAGAAAAAAGGTGCCGATGGCTGTGACGTTGCTGATCCACCAGAATGTCCCTCCGAAATAGATCAAGCCGACGAGGTAGCCGTGACGGATCGGTTGGCGTTGCACCTGCTCACTCCGGGTGATTACCCACCAAGCCGGAACGAGGGTGATCCAGCCGCAAGTCGCACAGGAAAACGGGGCAAAACTCGCCACGAGCAGCAGTCCCGACAAGGCGCACCACCACCAGCGATAGGAATTCAGGCGATCAAACACGCACTAAACTGCCAAGAGAAGCGCTTCCCGCCAATCGTTAAACGCTCATTTCCACGACAAGACTTTTAGTCCCTTTACCCGACGGAACTCACCGACGTTCGCCGTGATGAGTGTGGCCCCGAGGCTACGGGCATGAGCGGCGATGAGAAGATCAAGCGGGCCGATGAAGGTCCCTTTGCGTTCCAAGTCGGCTCGAATTTCTCCGTAGTGTTGGGCAGCGTCGTCAGAGAACACCAAAATTTCAAAGATTTTAAAGAATCCTCCCAATCTTGCAAACTGCGGGTGGTCACTTCCTAGTTTACTCGCACCTGCCCTGAGTTCGGCGGCAACAATCGCAGAAACCGCCGTCTGATCAGGAGAAGGAAGTTCACGGACAGAGGCTCGTTCTCGCAGTACGGGCACGCAAACACTCGTATCGAGCATGTAAAGAGGAGTCACAACTAGGAAAGGTCAATGATCGGACGCTCGTGCTCCTTTGGGCGCGGTATATCCGGAAATTCGGCACGCCCTGGATATTTTTGGGCCAAATAGCGAGCGACATCATTCAAAGTTTTGAACTTCGGCCTGTGTTTTGGTTTAAGAACGACCTCGTTGCCTCGTTTCTCGATGACAACTTCCGTCCCTTCGAAGCGAAACTCCTTGGGCAGACGCACCGCCTGACTGCCTCCGTGCTTGAAAAGTTTAGCCGTGGCCATATCTACAAAGTGTATCTACATTTGGCAGAAGTCAAGATTGAACCCAAGCGCAGGGACATCGCCCTTTTTACCTGACTTGAGTAAAAACCTAGCTAGCTTGGGATCGTGCGCATAAGTCTTCCCCTGATGCTAACGGTTTCGATCGCTCTCCATGTGGGAGTGGCGACGGGCATTGCGTTGAGCTGCCTTCATGTGGCCGTAGCGCCAGCCTTGGCTTCATCTGAAGCCCCATCAACGACGCTGGTACTGCTCACCTCGGAGGAAACGCCTGATTTTCATCAGCCGGTGCTAGTGAAGTCGGCAGAGGCCCAACCGGTCGCCGCGAGTGCGCCGGTCGCTCTCCCCTCGCCTCCGCAACTCGTGCCGAAGCCGGTTTCCGCGCCAACCGCGCCTCCGCCCGCTTCGCTGGCGCTTGAAGTGAACCCGAATGCTCACGTCCGGGCGCTACCACCGGAATCTGTTCTCTGTCCCAACCCAGCGCCAAATCTCAACGGGCACGACGGTGTCGTTTTTCTGCTCGATATTTCGGGCAGCATGTATGAGGCCTGCGCCGGTTCGACTCGTCTCGCCATGGCGCGAGATATCCTGGCTCAACGCATCCGCGACTTGAAGGAAGGAACTCCGTTTGCGATCACCGTCTACGCCCAGACCGCGCGTAACAGCGGTCCGCTGGTGGCGGCAACCAACGCGACCCGTGAAGCGGCCATCCGCTTCATCCGGGAGGAGATCGATTGCGGAGGCGGCACCGATCTGCCCGCAGGTCTGACCTCCGCCATGAAACTTGAAGCGGGCAACCTCGTTCTGGTCAGCGATGGAGATTTGAATACCACCCTCGCCAATTTGATCGACAAGGCCCGGAGCATTTTAAATCCACAAAATCACGGCCCGGCGCTGACCGTCGTGGGTATTTCTCCACGTCCCAATACGGATGCTGTCCCTTTGTTGAAAAGTCTGGCGAGTCTGACTGGCGGCACTTATCTCAGTGAGCAACCTGACGAACAGACTGCGCTCCTGACACCTTCCAAAGATAGTTTTACGACACCGTAGCCGCCGCGCGTGAGGCGGTGGTCGGCTCCCACGCGCTTACGAGCGCGGCTACACTGATTAAATCTTTCCGGCGATGAGCGTCAGTCGTCGCCAATGCCAGATAATCTTGCCGTCTTCCTGGCCGATCTTGAATAGCTCGCGCACGGGAGCCGGGGCCTTCGCCAGCATCTCGAGGACTTTCTTGCGATTTTCGGTCGGGGTATTGACTACGTTAAAATACCAATTCAAGTCGGGCATCTTGAGCGTTTCCATCGTCCCGCGAGTCACCGTCAGCCCATAATGCTGGCACCATAGACGCCACTGGTTGGGCGCGATGAACTTGACATGACCGGGATCGCGCAATCTCTCCAGCGCGTTCATCCACTGGTTGGCTTCGATGTGGTCGTCGGGAACGGTGCCATCGATGAGAACCAGATAACCGTAGGTCTTCAGCGTGCGCGCGACCTCGCGGATAAACGCCTCAGGCGCATTGAAATGATGTGCCGTCACCCGGCAGGTGATGAGACCAAACGTGTTGTCGGCGTAAGGTAGCTGATCGGGGGGATGTGCCTGAAAGTTGATTGCGACACCCTTATCAGCTGCCAGCTTTGCCGTCTCTTTCAGCAAGTCCGCCGATGTATCGCTGGCGGTGACGTTGAATCCTTTTTCGGCCAGGTAAACGGCGGTGTGGCCATTACCGCCGGAGACATCGAGCGCGTAAGTCCCGGGACGGAATTTTAGTTCGAGCACTGCTTTTTCAATATCCGCGATGTCGGCCAGGATGTGCGACTTCCCGTCACCGGCTGAGTCACTCGGGCTGAGTTGAATATCGTCCAGTTGAGTGCGGAAATTTCCCGCGCGCATCTTGGTGTACCATGCCTCGAGCATGAGACAGTTTTCCGGCAGCGAGGTGTTGCCGGGGTAAAGGAAATTGCCGATGACGCCGCAGAGCGCGTAATCGGCGTAGATCGGACGTTCACCCGTCAGGAAGGGGCGATCGGCCAGAATTTGCTCGAAGGGTTGAACGGTATGATGGAAGCCTTCAATTAACCGGACAACATCGCGGGACCATGCTTCAAGACAGCCCGCGCCAAACTTACGTTCCTTATGGCGCCGATGCAGTCCACGTTCGAGATCGGTCTTGATCCAGTTTTCAGCGTAGGCGTCGCAGACCTTGAAGCTCCACGATTCGCATTCGTTCTCAATGTAGTGGAGGAATATCCGGTGCAGGCCATCGACTTCTGACGGGAAGAGTCTCATCAGCGGCGCGAGATTTTCGATAAAACGAGGCACGTCGTCGCCGGAAGGACTCTTGTCATAAACGACTTCGTGATTGAACAGGTCCTCGATCACCGGCACCTGATAGCAGTCACCCTTGGTCAATCGAATGATCTGCGCGGGATCGCCCGTGGGGAGATTCACGACCTCGTAGGGAATGCCGGAATGGCGCAGCGCCATTTCAATCGGAATGCAAAACGGACTATAGGCGTATTGGTAAAGACGAAGACGCGCGTTTGAATCCATGGCGTCAGTCTAAGAAGGCGTTTCTTCACTGGCAAGGCAGGACACCGACCACGTTCTCACGAACGCGGCTACATTGCACCGTAGCCGCCGCCGTAAGGTGGTGGTGCAAAGACGAAACAATTTAAAGTGCGACAGTCATAGACCGCCGCTACATTAGGAAGTCCATGAAACCGTCACGTCCACTTTTGCTCGATCAACTCCCTGAAGAATGGGATCTCGGCGCGGGCCCCGATTATCGCCGCAAACAGGTGGCCGAATGGCTTTTTGAGAAGCGCGCCAATTCCGTTGCCGAGATGACCAACCTGCCTGCGGCCATGCGGCAACATCTCGAGGCGACCTACGATTTTGCCGCGCTGAAGCTGACCAAGCTTCAGGGCTCTCACGATACAACGCGAAAACTCCTCTGGGAATTGCGCACCGGCGATTATATCGAGAGCGTGCTTATTCCGGCATCGCTTGATCTCTTTGGCGAGAGATCGGATCGATTCACGCTTTGTGTTTCCACGCAGGTTGGTTGCGCCTATGGCTGCAAATTTTGCGCGAGCGGGCTTGAGGGTTGGAAACGAAACCTCACCGCCGGGGAAATTGTCGCGCAGATTATTGAGACGGAGCGCGCGACTAAAGTTCGGATCAATAATTTGGTTTTCATGGGGATGGGTGAGCCGCTCGCCAATTATGCGAACTTGATGAAGGCGCTGAATATCATCAATGCCGAGTGGGGCGTGGGCATTGGTGCGCGACACATTACCGTTTCCACGAGCGGACTGGCTCCGCAAATTCGCGAACTGGCGGAGCAGCCGCTGCAAATCCGGCTGGCTCTTTCACTCCACGGTGCGACCGACGAGGTGCGCCAGCAGATCATGCCGGTGAATCGCAAATATCCCCTCGCCGAGTTACTCGCTGCTTGCGCCGAGTATCAGGAAAAGAAACGGAAGATGATGACGCTCGAATATATTCTCATCGAGGGCGTGAACGATTCTCTAGATCAGGCCGCGATGCTGGCCAAACACGCGCGCCGTCTTCACGCCAAGGTGAACCTTATCCCGTATAACACCGTGGAGGGTCTCGAATGGCGCAGACCCAGCGAATCGGTCATCGATCAGTTTGAAGACGTCCTTAAAGCCGCAAAAATCACCGCCACCGTCCGCCGCGAAAAGGGGCATGATATCGATGCGGCGTGCGGGCAGTTGCGGTTGAAGCAGTTGAAGGCGGATAGTTCGGAAGTGGCAGCAATCTGAGGAACCACAAAATGCCTTGCGACATTTGCACTTCTTTTCCCGTTCCTACTACAAATTTTCAAGAGTTTGAAACTTCCGTTATTCGGCATGGAACACTGTATAAATGTAAAGCGTGTGACGGCTTTCTGGAGGTTATCGCCGAGGAACGGGCTCCTAGGTTTCTGTCGGTTGAAGAGGCGAAACGGCTTTATTCGCAAACGAAAGACTAATTTCATCTCTCCCAGAACCCGAGACTAAACTGATCCTTCGACAAGCTCAGGATGACGGAAGGGAAACCAACGACGGTCATAGACCGCCTCTACATTAATACGAACCGTCGCACGGAGTGCGACGGCTACCTCACTAAGATCAGCGTTACGACACCAGTGACAGCGAGAATGGCTCCGATGATCGTGCGGCGCGAGGGCTTGATTCCCTCGAACGCGAAGGCGATGAGCATGACGATCAGTGGGGTGGTGGCGACGATGGGCAGTACGACGGCGCTGGGTGTTGACTTGAGCGCCCACTGATAGCAACTGACTCCCAAGGTCGCGCCAGTCACGGCGTTGGCGACCATCCATGGCCAGCCTTGGCGCCAATCGGGACGAGGAATGATCTCGCCTGAATTGCGCCAGCCTCGGATGAGTTGCCGAAAAATCAAAAGGACTCCGACACAAAGCACGCCGCCCCACAAGCGTTGGTAGGCAGCGGTGATGCCATCGAGTTGGAAGCCTGTTTCACTCGCGCGTTGAAAGGCGTAGCGGCTCATGACCGCGCCACAAGCTTGTCCCGCAGCAGCAAGCACACCAAAAATTATTCCGGTGAGGCGATGGCCGGCGGGAATATCCGAGGCATGTCCCGGCGCCATCGCGAGAGCGACACCGAGCAAAATAACGGCGGAACTGGCCAGTTCCAGAAGGGTCATCCCGGTGCCCAGCCAAAACCATTCGATGATAGCGGCGATGGGCGCGGCCAGACATTGGCTGAGTAGCATGGTCATCGCGGAACCGATTCGCGGGAAAGCCTCGAAGAGTGCCCAATCGCCGAGGCCGAATCCGACCACGCCGCTCAGGAAAAGGATACCTAAGCTCTCACCGTGAAGGCCCTGCCCCAGACTGTGTGCCCAGAGACCGAGCATGAACAACGCGAGCGTTTGCCGGGCAAGATTGGCGCGCTGGGAACCGAGATAAAGAGAGGAGCGGCGGGCAAATATTCCGGAAAGCGCCCAGAGAAATGCCGTCAGTACTGAGGCAATCATTTGAATTTCTCAGGACTTGATCCATCGCGCACGATGAGTTGCCCGGCCCTCTGCATCGAAGGTCTGTTGGAAATCGGTCTTGGGATCGGTGGACCAGTCCCATTCGGGCGCACGCTCTAAAACTTTTGCATCGGTCACGGCTTGTTGCGCGGTTTCGAAATAATGGGCGTGGTCGGTGGTGAAACGGAGTTCGCCTCCGGGCCGGATCGCAGCGGCCAGGTCGCGGACGAAATCGGGCTGCATGAGGCGGCGCGGCCAATGACGTCGTTTCGGCCACGGATCTGGAAACATGATGTGCGCGATGGAAATACTATGGGGCGGCAGGAGGTAGCGAACGGTATAGGCCGTTTCTAGACGAAGCACTTTGAGGTTTGTCAGCTTCCCGCGTGTGGTTCGCTTTTCGATTTTGCGGACGCGTCCGAGCAGTCGTTCCACGGCGAGAAGATTGATCTCGGGATGTTGCTGTGCGTAGGCCAATGCGAAGCCTCCGTCGCCCGCGCCGAGGTCGAGTTCTACCGGTTGCTCGTTGCCGAACAGTGTGCGCCAGTCGAGGCGTTGGCAGATATCGGCGAGGACAACTGAAGGATTGGAGGCATTCATAAAGGTAGCCGCCGCTGTCCCTAGCGGCGGTGTCTTTGCAAAGTGCCGCTTCTCAATCTTCCGCCGCTAGGGACAGCGGCGGCTACCTCCGAAATTATTCCACCGGCAATTCCGCCAGCCAATGCAGAATCCCCTTCTGGGCGTGGAGGCGATTCTCAGCTTGGTCGAAAATATGCTGCGCGTTTTCCTCGAGGATTTTTTCGCTGATCTCCTGGTCACGATAGGCGGGCAGGCAGTGCAAAACGATAGCATGTTTTTTCGCGAGCGCCGCGAGTTCGTGATTGATCTGGTAGCCCTGAAACTCGGCCAGGCGTTTTGATTTCTCAGCTTCAAGTCCCATCGAGACCCAGACATCGGTGTAGAGGACATCGGCATCCTTGGCCGCTTCTTTGACATCGCTCGTCAGGGTGACAAAAGAGTTGGTGATCGTGCTTTGGTAGCCTTCAGGAGCGGCCAGGGTCAGATTGAATTTCAGTGTTTCCGCCGCATAGACCCACGACCTCGCCACGTTGCAGGCGCAGTCACCGATAAAGGCGATCTTCTTGCCCGCGATGGGCCCGAGTTTCTCCTCGATGGTCAGGATGTCGGCCAAAATCTGGCAGGGATGCTCATCATCGGTCAGCGCATTGACTGTGGGAATCTTGCTGTACTGGGCGAAGTCCTCCACGTCGCTTTGCGCGAAAGTCCGGATGATGGCGCCGTGGACCATGCGTCCCAAAACGCGGGCGGTGTCCTTGATCGGTTCGCCGCGTCCGAGTTGCATATCGTTGCCATTAAGGAAAAGCGCGTTACCGCCCAGTTCGCGAATGCCGACCTCAAAGGAAACGCGGGTGCGCGTGGACGATTTGTTGAAAATCAGCGCCCAAGTCTGCCCCGCCAACGGACGCCACGAGATCGATCCACGCTCGGCCTTGTAACGCGCCGCGAGAGTCAAAATTTCGCGAATGGATTTTTCATCAAAATCTTTGAGACCGAGGAAATGGCGAAGGGGTGCGCTCATAGTGGTTATTTCAAAAACGATTATTTTCCCGCGGCGATTTGCGTACCAACTCCGGCATCAGTAAAAAGTTCGAGCAGGAGCGCATGAGGCAGTTTGCCGTCCAGGAAGTGGACCTTGGCCACGCCGCTGGCGAGTGCCTCAAGGGCCGAGTCGACCTTCGGGATCATGCCGCCCTCGATCACGCCCTGCTGCTTGAGCTGCTGAATCTGGGCGGGTGTCAGGGTGGAGATGAGCGAATTCTCGTCGCGGGGATCGCGCCGGACGCCATTCACATCGGAAAGATAAATGATTTTATGCGCCTTGAGTGCCTGGGCGATTTTCGCCGCCGCGATGTCGGCATTGATATTATAGGACTGGCCGTCACCGCCCAAAGCCAATGGAGAAACGACCGGAACGACTTCCTCGTCCACCATCTTCTGGATCGCAGTGATATCAACCCTCGAGATATCACCGACAAAGCCCAGGTCAACTTTGACTCCCGCCGTATTCAAGTGAGGCATCGCCTTCTCCGCGCCAAGCACCTGTTTTCCGGAAAGCGCCTGGGCTTTTCCGCCCAACTCACAAATTTTGGAAGCCAACGATGGCCCGATCACCTCATTCAAGACACGGTCAATTATCGTGATGGAAGCGGCATCGGTCACGCGCAGTCCGTCGACAAACTTCGCGGTCAGGTTCTCCTGCCGCATGGCAGCGGTGATCGCCTTGCCACCGCCATGAACGACCACAGGGTTGATGCCCACGGCCTCGAGGAAAACGATGTCGCGTAGAACGCTTTCGACCAGGTCAGGATTTTCCATCGCCGCGCCGCCGTATTTGACGACGACGGTCTTGCCGCGAAATTGTTGGAAATAGGGAAGCGCCTCCATCAGCGCGTCCACCTTGTGACTTCGACTCATTTATTCGCCTTTATTTAGACGGACGTACTCTTCAGTAAGGTCCGTCGTTAAAATACTGTACTCACCCGTTCCGGTGTGGAGATGGATGGTAATGGTGAACTTCGCCCGTCTTACCAGTTTGCGCAACTTGGCAATCGGTGTTTTACTCGGCTGGCCGTTGGCCACCGCGAGCAGTCCGTCGTAATAAATCTCGACCATCTCTTCACGGACGCGGGCGCCGCTGTAACCGAGCGCACACATGATACGGCCCCAGTTCGGATCGCCGCCCGTCCACGATGTCTTGATCAATTCCGACTTGGCCACGGCAAGTGCGGCCATCTTGGCATCCTGGGCATTGGCCGCTCCTTTGACCACCACATCGACAACGCGGGAGATGCCTTCGCCATCCTCGACAATCAAGCGGGCCAGTTTGCGCATTACGTGAGTGAGCGTTTTTTTGAACAGATCAAATTGCGGATGATAACTCTTAAGCAGGTTTGTGCCGGACAAGCCGTTGGCCATGACGATCACCGTATCGTTAGTCGAGGTGTCGCCATCCACGGAAATACGATTGAACGAATGCTCGACCGCCTCGTCGATGCAGACCTGAAGCGTCGCCTTGTCGATGCACGCGTCGGTGGTGATGAAGCAGAGCATGGTCGCCATGTTGGGATGGATCATCCCCGCGCCCTTGGCCATGCCACCGATGGTGACTTTGCGTCCGTTCACCTTGAAGCGCATCGCGAATTCCTTGCGACGCGTGTCGCTGGTCATGATCGCCTTCGCCGCGTCTTCGCCGCCCTCATGCGTCAGCTTTGCTATGGCCTTGTCGATTCCCTTGTAAACGAGAGGCATGGGCAACCGGGTGCCGATGCGCCCGGTGGAACAGACCAGCCATTCCTGCGGTTTGGTCTTAAACTCTTTCGCCGCATGTTCAACCGTGCGCTTGGCATCGGCGATTCCGCCGACGCCTGTGCAGGCATTCGCGCAACCGGCGTTGACCACGATACCGCGAACTTTGCCTTTCTTCGCGTGCTTCATGGAAAGTTTGACGGGCGCGGCCTTGACCAGATTCGTGGTAAACGTCGCCGCCACTTCCGCGGGAACATCAGAAACGATGAGAGCCAGGTCCTTTTCGCCGCGCGGTTTGATTCCGCAGGCTATGCCGATCGCTTGAAAGCCCTGGGCCGAGGTAACTCCGCCCCCTTTGAGAATTTTGGCTTCCATAAATCTTTTTACTCCAGACCCGCTTTTTCATCCAGCCCACAGGCCAGATTGGCCGCCTGAATTGCTTGAGAAGCATTGCCTTTGCCAAGATTATCGATTGCGGAAAAGAGTACCAATCGGTTGGTACGCGCATCGACCCGTGCCGTCATTTGAATGCGGTTGGAATTCGCGACCTGCCGGGATTCAGGCAACTCGGGAGCCTTCAGTAAATCCACAAAGGGCTCCTGGCCATAAGCTTCCTGTAAAACGGCTTGAAGCTCGGCGTCTGTCTGAGGCCGGGTCAGCTTGGCGGTGATCGTCGAAAGCATTCCCCGGTGAATGGGGATGAGGTGAGGCACGAAGGTCACGGTGGTTTTTTGTCCAGCCGCGAGTGAAAGCTCCTGCTCGATTTCTCCAAGGTGGCGATGTTTAGGCACACTGTACGCGTACATGTTGTCGTTGACCTCGCCGAAGAGTAACCGCAGTTCGACCTTGCGGCCTGCTCCGGAAACTCCGCTCAATGAATTGATGACGATCGAATCGGGCTCGATCAATCCAGCTTTGAGAAAAGGCGCCAACGGCAAAATGATGCTGGTGGGAAAACAGCCGGGCGCTGCAATCAGTTTTGTGGACTTGAGTCTCGCGCGATGGATTTCCGGAATGCCGTAGACTGCCTCGGGCAATAACTCCGGCGCGGGATGGTCGTGATCGTAAAATTCCTTATAGATTTCAGGGTCGGTCGTCCGGAAATCAGCACTGAGATCGACCACGGTTTTACCAGCCTCACGCAGGGCGACAACGTAAGGTGCAGCGGTGCCATGCGGGACGGCCAGGAAAAAGAGATCGGCTTGGGTGGCTAGGTCGGAATCGGCGGCGCTATCGACAAAAGTCAGTGCGCCCAGTTCGCGTGGGAGGCCATGAACAAATTTTGAAAGCGGTTGACCAGCGTTCTGCCGGGAGGTGACCAGGCAGAGTTTAAATACCGGATGCCGGGCAAGATAGTGCAGCAATTCCTGCCCGGAATAACCGGTAGCGCCAATGACCGCGGTGCGTACGGATTGCAACTGGGGCCTTTCTCCCACCGGTTTAACTCTTGAACCGGAGGGACTTTTAGCGTTTGGAGAACTGGAAGCGCTTGCGTGCGCCTGGCTGTCCGGGCTTCTTGCGTTCCTTCTTGCGGGGATCGCGACGAAGCAGACCGGGCTTCTTCAACGTCGTCCGCAGAGCCGGATCAACCTGAATAAGAGCACGTGCCAAGGCGAGGCTGAGCGCGCCGGCCTGGCCGACCAGACCGCCACCATGAGTCTTCACCTTGACGTCAAATTTCTTGAGCGAATCGACCGTCTGCAACGGCATCAACGCGAGCGTCTTCATTGCCGGGGTCGTAAAGTAATCTTCGAAGTCGCGTCCGTTGACTTCCAGTTTGCCCGAACCGGGAACGAATTGAATGCGGGCGACTGCAGTTTTGCGTCGGCCAGTGGCGACGATGACATTTTGAGCGGGAGTAACCATGACGTGAATCCTTATTTGAGCTTGAGAGGGGCGGGAGACTGGGCTTCATGCGGGTGCTTGGAGCCCTTATAGACATGCAGCTTGGTGATGCAAGAACGACCGAGGCGATTGTGGGGGATCATTCCCTTGATGGCGCCTTCGATGATCAATTCGGGATGGCGACCGCGGCGAGACTTGGCCGTTTCGGATTTATGGCCACCGATGAAACCGGAGTAGCTCATGTACTCTTTCTGGATTTCCTTCTTGCCGGTAAAGACGGCTTTTTCGGCATTGATCACAATGACGTGATCGCCGGTATCGACATGGGTGGTGTAAATGGCCTTGTGCTTACCCCGGAGGAGGACGGCGGCTTTTTCAGCCACACGACCTACGACCTGGTTATCGGCATCAATAATGTACCACTTGCGTTCGACTTGTTCTGCTTTGGCGCTAAAAGTTTTCATCGGGAGCCGGAAATTAAGCCACGACCGACGAGGAGTGTCAAAGTTTTTCTCGTCTTTGTTTGTGCGCCCACTTCGACACAGCGAAATCAGAGGCGCTTCGAACGCCCGCACGCGCTATTTTTTCAGGGCGTCGCGGGTGTCCTGCAGAGCTTTCTGGCTCAGCACCAGACCACGCTGCGCGGCGGCGGCATCGTCCTTCGCCTTCTTGACTTCATCACGAAGGCCGTTCAATTCTTCCTTAAGCGTCGCGACGATATCTTCCATCCCGGTGGTGGAAATTTTGACCTTGCTGATTTCGCGGTCTTTTTCGGCGAGCTGTCCGCGAAGCGTTTCGATCTCTTTTTTCAACTCGGCGTTGCCTTCGTTTGGCTCGCCTTTAGGCTTGAGTTTCTCCTGCTTCAAGGTTTCAAAATCCCCGCGCAGCGTAATGTATTGGCTGCGCATCTCGTCCCGCTCCTTGGTGATCTGGGCAAGCTCCGCCGGGTCTACCGCGCCCTGGCTCGAGGCTTTTTCCTGGGCGTCACGCAATTGCTGCAGCAAAGAATCGCCCTCAGCCAGTGCGGCGTCCCTCTCCTTGGTAACGCGCGCAAGCTCCTCGTTGAGTTTGTCGGTTTTCCCCCAGTCGGCGGCCAGATTTTCAGCGGACAATTCCGATTCCGCCGTTTCAGCCAGATGGCCCGCATCGGAAAGACCGGAAAAACTGGGCACGTCCTCTTCTTCATCCTGCGCCGGAGGAGGAACTTCGATGGGAGATTTTGCACCCGGTCTTGGGAAGGTGAACTTGGGCGGAGGTGGCTCAGCCGGGCCTTTGCCGGGACCGGGAATAACGCCTTGTCCACCCGGAATCTCGTATTGAAAAAGGGACTTGAGGGCCGGCAACGATGCCGTGCGGCGCAGCGCGCCTGAGGTCGATGGTGAGCCATCCGGCAAGGATGGCGTCTTTGCAGTAGATGGAGACGTGAAAGATTCCGGCGCGCGAATCGGTACCGTTCTCAGGGCTCCGGGGGGCAGAGAAGGATGGCTACTTTTCTTTCCCAGTGAAAGCGGTTGAGACGTCATCATCCGCTGCACGGAAATCGGGGGACGATTCACTGCCCCGGGCAGCGCGGGCGCTTCTTCTTCAATTTCCGTGGGGAGTGAACCTGCCTCTGCGCGAATCGGAGCCGGAACGATGTCCGGTTCCGAGGCCAGTGGCTTTAATTCGATTTTAGGCAGACGCTGACTGAGCCGGGTGGATTCCGTCGGTGGCGCCTTGGGTGCGAGCAGGCTGGTTTTCTCTTCCGGCGGAAGCGACGCTTCTTTAAGGAGCGGCTGAGCCGGAGCCTTTGCGGGCACAGGCTGACTGGCGACCGGTTGTGCGGCCACCGTTTTGGGTCCCACCTTTTTTACCAGGCGGGAGAACTTATCCTGATCAAACCACGAGGGAGACGTACTCATCACTTTGTTCTGGAGCGACCAAGCCAAGTTTGGTTTCAATTTCGGCCGCGAGTTGATCGAAAACGAGCGCGATGGCTGGCGGCGCGCCACCGCGAATCAGGCCCAACGGCATCCCCTTCATGCTGGCGTGGATGACGGCGGGATCGCGCGGTAACATGGCGCCACAGACCAATTCCGGCGGCAGGACGCGCTTGATTTCCTCGACGATCTTCTGGGTGTCTTCGACATCCCGGTCTGCCATGGTGAGTACCACGCCAACCAGGGAGCAGGCGTCTTCGTTTTCGGTTTGTAATTGGTTGAGGAAATCGACTGTGAGCATCAGGGAGCGAAGCGCCAGCGGTTCGCATTGCTGGGGCACGAGGACATGACTGCAACTGCGCAGGATGCCTTCCGTGGGGCCGTGCAGGCCTGACGGCGTATCGAGAATCACCAAGTCGTAACCGGCATCGTTGGCGATCTTGAAGAACGGGGCCAGGCGCGTTCCGTCCGACAGGCTCGCGCACCATTTCGAAATTTCATTGCTCGGAATTTTCCCGGCCATGACGATTTTGAGGGTCTCGATTTTGGTCTTGAGGGCCGCTTGTTCGAAGGGCACGCCGGCGGTCAAGATTTCATAGAGGCCGATGTAGGCCTGGGCGCTGGGCGAGAGGGAAAGTCCCACGGAACCTTGCGGATCGGCATCGACGAGGAGGGTCTTCCATCCACGCTTGGCGCAGGAGAAAGCCAGGTTAATCGCGCAGGTCGTTTTACCGACACCGCCTTTAAGACTTGAAATGGCTAAGGTAATCACGGGTTCTTTGATCTTTACCTACTCAAGCGGTTTATCACCAGCTTGAAACAAAAAAATCGTTATTGGGGTTAAAAAAAGAGAGTCCTATATGGGAAACTTGCCTAAGTAACGATCATCTCCAGGCTAAAATCGATGGCGCGGACGCTGTGGGTCAGGGCGCCTACGGAGATGAAATCGACCCCGGTGGCGGCCACGTCCCGCACGCGTTCCAGCGTCATATTGCCGGAAGCTTCGGTCTTCGCACGACCGGCGATCAGGGCGACGCAGGCGCGCATTTCGTTCAGCGACATATTGTCGAGCAGGATGACATCGACGCCATGGCCGACGATTTCCGCCACTTGATCGAGGCGATCCGCTTCGACTTCGAGAATAACGTCCGGGTCGAGCGAGCGCGCCGCCGCAACCGCGCGGGCCAGCGCATCGCTTTTGCCCATGAGCGCGAGATGATTGTCTTTGATCAGAAATTGATCGTAGAGACCGATGCGATGATTGGTGCCGCCGCCGCAACGGACCGCATATTTTTGCAGGGCGCGAAGACCGGGTGCGGTCTTGCGGGTATCGAGGATTTTTGTGGAGGTTCCTGCGACGGCATCGACGTAGCGGCGGGTCTCGGTTGCGACACCAGAAAGCTGCTGGATAAAATTGAGGGCGCTTCGCTCGGCGGTGAGGATGGAGGCTGCGGAGCCGCGAATTTCCAGGGCGGTGTCGCCTTTCTTTAGTGCGGTGCCATCCTGAGCGCGCGGCGTTAAAACTAGAGTTACGTCTTCTTCGCGGAAGACTTGCTCAGCGATTGGCAGGCCGGCGAGGATGCATGGTTCCTTGGCGAAGATCCGGGCCGAGGCTTGCACCTCGGGGCCAACGCAGGCCCGCGTGGTGATGTCCGCCGGGCCACGGTCCTCGCCCAACGCGCGGGAGGCCGCTTCGCGGATGATGGCGGGAGTGGGAGCGGGGATCATATAAGCGTTATCAACAGGATGTTCTCTTTAATCCGTCATCCTGAGCTTGTCGAAGGATCAGACTCGCCAACACGTCCGAGTTCTGGTTCACGAATGCTGAAAAACGCTGTCAATAGATGTAGAAATCGAAAGCGAGGTTGCAACGGTGAATACGAGTCTGATCCTTCGACAAGCTCAGGATGACGGATTGTTTTACTAGGTTATTTCGCAGAGGCCGGAGCAGCGGGCGTTGCTGGCGCGGCGTTGGTTGAAGCTGCGGGGGCAGGCGCTGCAGCCGGGGCGGGAGCGGCAGACGCAGGCACCAAGCCACCCTCAGCGGCGAATTCCGTCAAGGACACGCGATAGACTGCCTCGACCTGGAGAAAGGTCTTCTGGCGATCGAGGTCATGCAGAATCTCCTCGATCTTTGTGTTGCGCACGTCGCGCAAATCGGAAACCTGCTGCGCTTGTTGCAGCGGTGAGAGTGAATCGTTGTTGAGAATGCCTTTCAACGCAACGCCATCGGCGGTGTAAAGGTCTGTGATCTGCTTCTTTTCCGCATCGGTCAGGTTGACCTTCGCGACCAACTCAACGAGGTAGTCGTCCATCTTGGTTGCGGGCGCGGCTGGAGCAGCAGGAGCCGACGCAGGCGCGGGGGTTTTCGCATCCGCCTTGGCAGGCGGCGGAGTCGCTGCCGGAGCATTCGTGGAAGGCACAGCGGCGATTGCGCCGGTCACGGTGGCAAGCGCAACAACACCGGTTAGAAAAGGAGTAAGGAATTTCATAAGGAACAAGGTTGAAGGCAAAATTGGTCTGAGAACGGAATTTTGTCGATGCGTTTTACGGATCAAGTTTCGCCAGGGCCGCGCGGATTTCTTCCTCCGGCCCTTCGTGATGCTGATCAATGGCCAGCTTTAGGGCCGACTGATAAAGCAGGCGCGCCTCGGTGTCGTCGTCCCGTTGGAGTGCGATCTTGGCCAGCAGCATCGTCACCACCATCCAGTCGGGCTTGGCCGCGAGGGCCGCGCGCAAATGCGTTTCGGCTTCGGGAATGCGGCCTGCGTCATAGAGTGCCTTGCCCAGACTGAAATGGATTAATTCGTCGTTGGGGCGGGCTTGTAGGAGACCTTGGTATTTGGCTATGAGGGAGTCGGCGGACATGACTTAAATTAAAGCGATGATCCTGCACTTGTCGAGGGATGACAGAATTTGAAGTGCGACGGTCATGGACCGCCGCTACACTAATAAACATGGCGCATTATGACGTGATCGTTGTCGGGGCGGGGCACAATGGACTGACCACTGCCTGCTATCTGGCGAAGGCGGGACGCAAGGTGCTGGTGCTGGAACGGCGGCATATTGTCGGTGGCGCGGTCTGTACGCAGGACGATCTCATTCCCGGCTACAAGCTGGATGTCGGCTCGTCGGCGCACATCATGATTCATCTCACGCCGGTGCTGCGCGATCTCGAGTTGCACAAGTTCGGCCTCGAATATCTCGAGATGGATCCGTGGGCCTATTACCCGATCATGGGCACGGGCACCGGTATCAGCTTTTACCGAGACCTCGACAAGACCTGCGCCAGCATCGCGAAGATTTCGCCGAAGGACGCCGATGCCTATCGCGCCTTTGTCCAGCATTGGGGCGAACTGAACGAGGGCATCTTCGAGACCTTCCTCAAGCCGCCCACGCCGGGAAAAATCTTCGGCACGATCTTCAAGCGCAACTTGATGAACATCCGTTCGCGCAAACTTTGGTCGTCGTTGGATACCTCGCGGCAATTGATGGCGCCTTATGGCCAGGTGATCGAGGAACTCTTCGAGCATCCGGCGATACGCACCGCGTTGTCGTGGCTCTCTGCGCAATCGGGACCTGCTCCGAGCGAAATGGCCACCGGCGACATGCTCGGCTGGAACGCGATGATCCACAAAAGCGGCGCGAAGCGGGCCAAGGGCGGCAGCGGAGCGTTGACCCAGGCGATGGCGAAGTGCCTCGAAAGCCATGGTGGAAAGATCGTTTGTAATGCCGACGTCACCGAAATTGTCTCCGAGTCCGCGAATCAATGGACGGTTTCCTATAACGGCGAAAGCGAATACGGCCATCGTTTCATCGAGCACAACACGGCACCGCGCGTGGTCTCCGCCCTTCACCTCCACACGCTCTTTGGCAAGCTGCTCAAGAATCCACCGGAAGAATTGAAAAAGCGCGTTTCCCGCACGCGCGTGGGCAACGGATTCGGCATGATCGTGCGTCATGCGGTCGAGGAGTTACCCGATTATGGCGACAAGTCCGCGCCCGCCGGCCCCCTCCCCGGCACGAAGGATTACCAGACCTCGCTTCAGTTGCTTTGTCCCTCCGTCGATTACCTCAATAGCTCGCACCGCGACTTCATGTTCGGCTCGCCGCCGCAAAAGCCGTGCGTGGTCGCGATGAGTTTTTCTGCACTCGACCCGACCCTTGCACCCGAGGGCAAGCACACGCTTTTCACCTGGGGCCAGTATCATCCCTACGAACTCGGCAACGGCGAAAATTGGGACGCCATTCGCGAACGCGAGGCCGACAAGCTCTACGATCTCGTCTGCCAGTACGCGCCGAATATGCGCGGCAAGATGATCGCCCGTTATATCCAGACACCGCTCGATATCGAGCGCACGCTCGGCCTGCTTCGCGCAAACGTGATGCATCTCGAAATGAGCCTCGACCAGATGTTCATGTTCCGGCCCCTACCCGAGCTCTCCGCCTACAAAGTGCCCGATATGCCAGGCCTTTACCTCACCGGCGCGAGCACGCATCCCGGCGGCGGCGTCTTCGCAGCCAGCGGCTACAACACCGCGCAAGTGATCTTGCGAGAACGTCGGTAAATCTTTCCTTGTTTAGTTCAATGCTGTAAAAGAAGCCAAAATGACTCGGAGCCTTATTTCGGCGCTCTTGCTGGGATTGTGTCTGGCCTTCCCAGCCCGCGCCATTGAGACAATCACTACGGCCGACCCGTCCGGCACGTATATCACCACGGCGCCCAATCCTCCCAATTGGAACACCGACTGGCCAACTCCGGGGACAACCGGCTCGGATTATGTCGGCCAGGTCAATGGCTCCGGTGCCGTCTATCTGGGCAATGGCTGGGTCCTCACCGCAGGCCATGTTGCCCCGATGACGACATCATCTCCTCTTACTTTTCTTCTCGATGGAAATACCTACACGTCCGCTACCGGAACCGTAACCAGCATAATCACTTCAACGGGAACGGTTGACCTTAGCCTCTTCCAGATTTCGGCGCCGCCCTCGCTGGCTTCGCTCAAGCTGACCCTGAACGCGCCCGCCTACTTTGCGAATACCAATAGCGCCAGCCAGGTCGTCATGCTGGGATATGGGGGAAGCAGTCCCGATCAGTCCTGGGGGGAAAATACAGCCGATTTCGAACAGCAAATCGCGGTTACAACGGGCGGGATTAGCTATGTTTCCAATGACATCATCACGGTGCTCGGGACTGTGAGCAATGGTTCAACCTTGAGCACCAATACTGCCTATGTGGTCGGCGGCGACTCGGGCGGTGGGGATTTCATTTTCGATCCGACCAACAATACCTGGACTTTGGCGGGCATCAACGAAGTGGATGGCACGGACACACTGAGTGGTTCAACGGTGCAGATCTCCGGCATGGTGCAATTGAGCGACTATGCGACGCAGATTCAGGACATCACCGGCATTGAGGTTGTCCCAGAGCCGTCGACATGGGCTCTATTAGGCTTGGGACTCGTCTTTTTGTGGAGACGCTCACGTCTGCGGAGATGACTTGATTCCGCGTTGCCGGAAGTGATCGGGACTTATCCCGATGTTCTCCTTGAATTGCCGCGAAAAAAATCCGAGGTCCTGATAGCCGAGCAGGTCGGCGATCTGGGTCACCGTATGCGAGGATCCTTTCAAGAGCGCACAGGCCCGTTCCATCCGCAGCCCGATCATAAATTCCTTCGGCGACTTCCCGGTCATCGCTTGAAAAAGCCGCACAAAGTGGTCCGCGCTATACCCCGCCTTGACGGCCAGTTCCTGCACGGTGAAGCGCCGCTCGGGTTGCTCGCGGATGACGGCGATGAGGGGATTGATCTTGAGTTTATAGTGACGGTCTCGCGCGCTGTCGGGCTTCTTTCCCTGGCTATCGGCCGCGATCTCGATCAGCAGTGATTTGAGCAGCAACGCCGCGACATCTGGGTGACCCAAGCGCGAACGCAGATCGACGATGTGAGCCATGGCTGCCTCGAAATAAGCCGGGGCGGTCGGCTCGAAGACCTCGACTGGCGGAGTGAACTCGGCTGGGTGCAACAAACGACGCTTGTTCTTCAATTGAAAATGAATGGCCGTGACGCGCAGCAGGGCGTTCGGATTGTGCGTGGCTTCGTAATGGCGGCCCGGGCGCATCCAAACGCAAAGTCCGGGATAGAGATCGATGCTGCCGTCGGAAGTGACCATCCGGCCCAGTCCGCCCCAGACGTACCAGAGGTCGTAATCGGTCAGTCCCCGTGCCCAATTCGCATCCAGACTCCAATTGGGCGCGCAATGATAAATAGCGCTAAAGTTTAAGGCGACATCGAGTCTATCCAGTGAGATGTTTTTTGCCATGCCGGATTTGTGCAAGAGTTTCGCAGTTCCCTTCATAGCAGAAGGAGCGGTCTTTCTGCTATTTCTTTATCCCATGATCACAGAAATCGCCCTCGATTTTGCCCAGGAAGTCGCTGCCCATGCGCCGGAACTTTATCAACCAATTGGCGTCGTGGAACCGATCCATACGCTGGACGCCTTCGACGAAACCACGCTCGCGCAATATTGCCGGGATGGTTATGTCGCCATTGAGGACGCCTTCACCGCGGAGGAAATACAGGAAGCGAAGGACGGACTGAATGACCTCGTCATGGGTAAAAGGGAGGGCTTTACCGGCATTCAATTTGAAAGCCAGGCACGCGAGCTTCTGCCTTCACTTGGCCTGGAAAATCGGCTGGATGCAGTCCGAAAGTTTTGGAAATTCGTGGAATACGAACCCCGACTCGACGCGATGGCGCGGAATCCCCGCCTGTTGCGGGTGCTCGAACTCATTCTTGGCGAGACTCCCGTCATGTTCCAGGATATGGCGTTGATCAAGCCGCCGAAAATTGGCGTGGAAAAACCATGGCACCAGGATCAGGCCTACTTCGATTATCCGCTGGGCACGCGGATCGTCGGGGTATGGATTGCGCTTGATGCCGCGACGGTGGAAAACGGCTGTATGCGCCTGTTACCGGGGCTGCATCGCGAAGGGCCGAAGCTTCATTTCAAGCGTCGCGACTGGCAAATCTGCGATGCGGAAATGATGGGATTGCATCCCCTCGCCGCGCCGCTCCGTCCCGGCGGTCTACTTCTTTTCGACGGCCTCCTGCCTCATGGTACTCCGACCAATTCTTCTCCTCACCGGAGGCGGGCAGTGCAGTTCCATTATCGCAACGAGTCGGCCCAGAAAACGAGTTCCGAGGATCGTCTGGCGATTTTCGGCAGCGAAGGCAAAGACGTCAGTTGTTAGGGCGTTGATAGATATCCCTCTTCAATCGTTCGTAGAGGCAATCGGGATGAAACGATGGAGTTTTATCGATGCCCGCCCTGCGCCACATTTCGTGCCAAAGATGAACGGCGTAGACTTTCTTCGAGGAAAGTTCGCGCCAGCGTCGCGATTGAACCTCGGGGTCTTCGCTGACAAAATCGGCCCATTTGCCAGAAGGAATGGCGCAAAAAGCGGGGATGGGAGCTACATACCGCTTGAGTCCCAGTTGGGGTACCAACCGGACACACAGGTCCGGCCCCATCTCTCCCCACTTGAGCTTTTTGACATCCTGGGCCTGGCAAATTTCGATGGCTTCCCGGCAAAAATCGTTTCCCGCAGGCGCCTTCATAAAGCAGTTGTTGATGTGCGTACCAAAGATATTTTTGATGCGCCTTCTCCAACCTCCGTGAAGAGGGTCGCCCGCAAAAACGTAGGGGCCGGGCAAGCTCAGGGGACGCAGGCAAAAAATATCGAGATCGGACCAGCAACCACCCTTTTTAAACAGGAGAATATAGCGAAAGTGATCGGCAAACCCGGCATAGGAACCAGACTCCGTGTACTTGAAGATGTGTGTCCGATCCACGATTTCATTTGCGTCACAGATTCTCGCTCCTGAGGGAACATTCCCGACTTCCCCGTAGGTGTACAGATGGTAGTCGCAGCCGTGGTTGAGATAGGACTGGATCGAGGCAGTCTCCATGGCGGAAAGACTGTCGCCAATCCACAGGCCCTGTATGCATTCGCGGGGTTTCGTCACCCCGACCATATTCTTTTTAAACCACGCCATGATGTTTCAGGTTGAGGAAGCCATGATGACACGCTTCAGTCGCTCATAGAGGCAATCGGGATGAAAGGAGGGGGTCTTGTCCACGCCCGAGCGGCGCCACATTTCGTGCCAGAGGTGAACGGCAAAGACTCGCTTCGAGGAAAGTTCACGCCAGCGTCGCGATTGAACGCGGGGATCCTCGCTGATAAAATCAGCCCAGTTGATCGAGGGAATAGCGCAAAAAGCGGGGATGGGAGCCACATATCGCTTCAGGCCCATTTGGGGGACAAGTCGGGTGCACAGGTCTGGGCCCGTCTGGCCCCATTGGAGCTTTTTGACATCCTGCGCCTGACAATATTCAATAGCTTCCCGGCAGAATTCGTTTCCCGCGGGCGCCTTCATAAAACAAACGTTAATGTGCGACCCAAGGATGTTTTTGAGGCGTCTTTTCCAGCCGAGACGAAGCGGGTCACCCGCAAAAAGGTAGCGACCGGTAAAGGTCAGGGGACGCAGGCAAAAAATATCGAGATCGGACCAGTAGCCACCTTTTTTAAACAAGAGAGTGTATCGGAAGAGATTGGCAAAACCGGCATAGGAATCGAAATCCGCGTATTTGAAGATGCGTGACTGGTCCACGATTTCATTCGCATCGTATATGATCGCCCCTGCTGGAACATTCCCGACGTCCCCGTAGGTGTACAAATGAAAATCGTGGCCATGGTTGAGGTAGGATTGGATCGAGGCGGCTTCCATGGCGGAAAGGCTGTCGCCAATCCACAGGCCTTGGATGCATTCGTGGGGTTTCGCCGCCCCGGATATATGCTTTTTGAACCAGGCCATTTTATTAAGCAACCATTCCAAGCCGATGGCTACGAGGATAAACTTAAGTAAAGAACCCCGGAGCAAGCTCCGAGGCATTTTAAGGTAGCCGCCGCTGTCCCTAGCGGCGGTGCCTTTTTTCTCGACGAATCGCCGCTAGGGACAGCGGCGGCTACCTCGGAACCGACTCCTTCGATCAAGCCGAAGCAAGCTTCGGAGAATTCAACTCAAGGGATTAAATCGTGGCAGAGATCTTCACCTTGCCGGATTTATCGACGGTGATCTTGAAGGTTAGCGTTACGCTTTCGGTTCCCAGATTTAGAGTCGCCTCTCGTTCGCCCTGAAAGGGAATGAGCCGTTGGCGGATTTCGACGAGTTCCTGTTTTAGCAGCTTGGCACGGGCAGCGGCTTCAGCCTTCTCGCGCTTTAATCGCAGTTTTTCGCGGACGCCATGCTGCTTCTCCAAAAAGTCGGCGATCAAGGCTTCACGCCCCTGTTCGCCCTGAGGGCCAGACTCCTTCAAGTCGCTAACGAAATCGGGAGTGCCTTTCTTTGTCGTCAGAAGGCTCCAATCAATCGGAGTCGGGAAGTGAATGTGGAATTTTGCCTCTTCGTGGAAACCACTAATTCCCCCGTATTTCGTCGCACGTCCCTTGGCATAGCGCACGGCGGACAACGTATTTTCTTCCGCGCCTCGGCCGGGAAGAGCAGGACCAAAAACTTTTTCAGCTTGTTTGAGCGTTGCGCTTAAATTCATTTTGTCTCCCGGTTCCAATCTTCCTTATTCCAAATATTCAAGGCCAAGCCAGCCAGGTACTGACTGCGATCCACGATGGTCTGAAAGTTCCACACCGGCTTATCCTCGAAATAGCTGTTGAGGGCGCAGTTTCCAATAGAGATTTTTTTCCGGGAGCCCAATTTCTTCAAGGTCTGGTTGGGATGAAGATAAAATTCCCGCTTCTGCGAATAGGGCGAATTGCCCGCCGCGGGATTGTCCTTGGTCAAAAGTACCGTCAGGTTTCCAATCGTATGGACGAGTCCCTTGTGCTGGGACTGGAGCCTTACCGGGTCCGTGATGCGCAGTGCGTTTTTCCAAGCGCCATCTTCATCCAGGGTTTGCGGCATGATGTGCTCAACCGTCGCCTGACTGCCAAAATAAACTTCAAATGGCGCGCCGGAAACTTCGGAAATTCGCTGCTCGAACTTCTCAAGATAATAACGCAGTCGGCTCAGATGCGCTCCCGGACCATATATGTTCTTTTTGATGAAGGCCTCACGGAATTCTGCGTCATCAATCCAAATACCCTCGATAAGAGCGATAACTTTTTCCAGGCGCGCGGCAGGCTGCAGCTTTTTGTCATCGAAAACAAAGCAGGCCTCTGTCGTGAATTTTTCCAGACGGTAACTTGGTCGCTCCAGGACGATCAAAAGACGAACCACAGCACTGAGAAGATTGTGAATCAGGGGCTCGCTCGCAGGGGTGTCGCGGAAGGTTTCCAGAAGAGCCAGAAGAAAAGGGTTCAGCTTCGGAACCTTCAGGCGCTGTAGCTCAGCCAACATGCACTGGACAGGATCGTTGCTATTTTCCGGCGAGAGAATGTCCCGATAATTTCCGGCGGCGCGGACGAATTCCTTGAGCCACGCGCGCACTTGATTTTCCCTGAGCGCGCCGTGGACCTCGAAACGAATTTCATCAAATGCCGTGCCTCTATCTGTCTGTAGACCATTGCGCTTGCCGAAGGTATCCAGAAAAACAGCGAGTTCGTCCTGATCAAAAAGACGCGTGATAAAGGCCCAACTCGCCTTGGCATACTCATTGAGTTCCAGGTTGTCGGCGGCAATATAGGTGATCAGGTTGGAAACCAGTTCGTCGGAACTCACCTGCTTGCCCCGGCTATTGAGGGCCTCAAAGATGCGTCTTGTATCGTCGGTTTCATCGACGGTCAACACGACCAAATCCACAAACTCCAGGACATTGAGAACAAAGGGAGGGATTTGTTCACGCGGCATCTCACCGAGTTTTGTTCTGAACATGCGATAGGCTCCATAAAGAATGCTTTCAGCCAAAACATCCTTCTCGACTTCAGCCCGATTTTGATGAAGCAGGGCATTCAAGACATCCCGGTCCTCGCTCAGGCCTTCCTGCAAGACGAGGCGGCATGTCGTACTTCCAGGCAGCGTAAAAACGCCGCTCAATTCGCTGAAGTCAATTTTCTCTTCATCACAGACATCGCGCAGCGCTAGAAAAAACAAGAAGAACGTCGTCATGCGCTGCTGACCGTCGACGATTTCCCAGGTCGCTTCGGCCTGCTGTCGAAATAGCATCACTCCACAGAAATGCTTGATCTTCTGGGCGCAATCGTTCGCCCAATCCTCCCACATCTGGGAAACTTCCTTCTCGCTCCAGACGTAGTGCCGTTGCCATTTGGGAATGAGGAACCGCGCTTGAGTATCCCAAGCGATGACGTCGATGAGTTTTTTGCGGATAACCTGCATGGGGTATATATCGGCTGTAGCAGATAAAAATTAATCTTCTACAGCGAACCTCTCGCATCCCCGTTACATTCACATGACCAAGCATTTCAAAAGTTCCTAATTGCTAAGAAAAGAACCTGCATCTAAGGTAGTTCTCCTCTTATGAAAGCGACGACCAAATCCAAGACCAAAAAGGCGGCTTCGGCTGCCTCCACGAACCGCGGCCCTCTCATGAACGGTGCAGAGGTCCTCGTTGCCAGTCTGGAACGCGAGGGAGTTGATACGATTTTTGCCTATCCCGGCGGCGCGAGCCAGTTCCTCCACCAGGCGCTGACCAAGTCGAAAAAGATTCGCACCATCCTGCCCCGGCACGAACAGGGCGGCGGTTTCATGGCCGCAGGCTACGCACGCGCGACAGGCAAAGTGGGCGTGTGCATGGCAACCAGCGGTCCCGGCGCGACCAATCTGGTGACAGCGATTGCCGATTGCTTCATGGATTCGATTCCGTTGGTGGTGGTGACTGGCCAGGTGCCTTCAACCAACATCGGCAAGGGCGCGTTCCAGGAAACCGACTTTTTCGGGATGACGCTTCCGATCGTGAAGCACAGCTATCTGGTGCTCGATGCCCGGGACATTCCCCGCATCGTGAAGGAAGCGTTTTATATCGCGAATAGCGGTCGTCCCGGCCCCGTGATTGTTGATATCCCCAAAGACAAGCAACAGGATATGACGCAACCGATCTTCCCGAGCAAGGTGGAGCTTCGCGGCTACAAACCCGAGAAGAAAGCCGACGACCTCGCGCTGAATGAAGTGCTCGGGCTGATCGAAAAGGCCGAGAAGCCGGTTCTTTATGTGGGCGGCGGCATTATCGCCTCAGGTGCGGCGAAGGATCTGCTGGAGTTCGCCGAACTGACCAACATTCCCGTGTGCACGACTTTGATGGGCATCGGCTGCTTCCCGGAAACGCATCCGCTCTCCATGAAGTGGCTCGGCATGCACGGCACCTACTACGCCAATCGCGCGGTGAACGAAGCCGACTTGCTGCTGGCTTTCGGCGTGCGTTTTGATGATCGAGTGACTGGCAAGGTTTCTGAATTCGCCAAGCACGGCACCATTGTCCATATCGACATCGATTACGCCGAGTTCGACAAGAACAAGCATGTTCATCTGCCCATCCTCAGCGACGTGAAATACGCGATCTCCCGCCTGAACTCGATGATCCGCAAGGAAGGCCGCACGCGGAAAAATTTTCCGACGTGGTCGAAAGAGATCGCCTCGTGGAAAAAAGCCCAGCCACTTAAATTTGTCGATCACCACGACAAGATCGCCCCGCAATTGGTGATCAAGAAACTTTACGAGATGACCAAGGGCGAAGCGATCATCACCACGGGCGTGGGCCAGCATCAGATGTGGGCCGGGCAATTCTACGATTTCAAAAAGCCACGCACCTTCCTGACTTCCGGCGGACTCGGCACGATGGGCTTCGGCTATCCCTGCGCACTCGGCGCCAAGGTGGCCTGTCCCGACAAGCAGGTGATCGATATCGACGGTGATGGCAGCTTCCTTATGAATTTGCAGGAACTGGCCACCTCCAAGGTGGAAAAGATTCACGCCAAGGTGATCATTCTCAACAACCAGCATCTCGGCATGGTGGTGCAATGGGAAGATCGCTTCTTCGATTCCAATCGTGGCCACACTTACCTGGGCGATCCCTCCGACCGCGCGGGCATCTATCCTGATTATCCGACCATCTTCAAGGGCTTCGGCATCACCTGCGAACGGGTGTTGCACAAGAAGGACCTCGAAGGCGCGCTGCAACGGCTCATCGACGCCAAGGGTGCCTATGCCCTCGACGTCATGGTGCCGCATACCGAGCATGTGCTGCCGATGATTCCCGCTGGCAAGACCTTCAACGATATCATCACGGATTGAGATCGCGTCAACCGACGTTGATCAAAAGCAGGTCTATTCCGTCTTCCTCCCCCGAGCCTGCGGCGGCTACCTAGCCCGTGATCGCCGAGCGCGGGTCGGCCCTCCGACCATCGCCCAGCGGTCGACGGCTACCATGGAACTGGATGTCGCCGGTGTGTGCTCGTCAAAAAGCTGGCCATCTTCACGGGCTACCGCTTACCCTCCCGTCGTGCTTTTTGCGTACAAAAATTCTTCCAAGGGATTCGAATCGTGAGTTCCCTGGAAATCGGCTGCATCAGCGCCTGCTGCATCGCGGCGGGATTATTCATGGGCCTGTTTTTGGGATACACACTGCCTGAGAGCCATCTCAACGATCACTCGAAGGATACGATCAAGATGGCCTCGGGGATGATCGCCACGCTGTCCGCGCTGGTGCTCGGCTTGTTGGTGGCCTCGGCCAAAAATTCCTTCGATACCATCAGCAATGCCGATACGGTGACTGGCGCCAACATCATCCTTCTGGATCGCGTCCTCTCCCAATATGGAGCGGAATCGAAGCCGGCGCGCAATGAGTTGCGCAAGTCTGTCAATGACGAAGTCCAAAGTATCTGGCCCAAGGAAAATCCCACCACGGATGACGATCCCATCCAGCTCGAAAAAGCAGGCGACCTCGAACCGGTCCAGCAGAAACTCAACGCGCTCAACCCCGCCAACGATGACCAGCGCGCCACCATCCAGCAGGCCCGGCAACTCCTTGGCACCCTGGTGCAAGAGCGCTGGCAACTCATCGAGGAATCCAAAACCGAAGTCCCGACTGCGCTCTACGTCGTCCTGCTCTCCTGGCTCACGATTCTTTTCATGAGCTTTGGCCTGTTCGCACCCCGGAATATCACTGTGCTGATGTCCCTGATTCTTTGCATCATTTCGTTCTCCACGGCTATTTTCCTCTTCGACGAAATGGCCAGTCCCCTAGACGGAATGATCAAGGTTTCCGGCGCGCCCATGCAAAAGGCACTGGATCATTTGGGGCAACAATGAGCGAAGGCTTGACCGGTATATGGGGACGTAGGCTAACCTCGAAACTTGGCTGAATTTGGAGAATGACGTGAGTTTTTACTTTAAAAACGTAAAAAAGCCTTTACTTTCAGGATTATGACTAATCGGAACCGCCTTTTGCCGATTCTCTTAACCGCAACCTTATCGGTCGCGGCCAGTCCCGTTCTCTTCTGCCAAGCCGAGCCGGGCGTGCCCACCGATAGCACCAATCCCGCTCCTGCTGCTGCCGTTGTGCCCACGCCGCCACCGACGACTCCGGCAACTTTAACGGCACCTATTGTCTCTGCTCCTGCTACCTCAGGCGGCACCGTGGCGCCAGCTGATCGACCCGCCACTTATACGGTCGTCACGGGAGATTCTCTTTGGTTGATCGCGCAGAAATTTGGCTGCTCGGTGAAGTCGCTCAAGAAGGTCAATAACTTCACGAAGAACAACCTGAAGCCTGGACAGGTGATCAAGCTTCCGCCGGTCAAAACGAAGACCACCACCCCCGCTCCGGCAACCAAGCCGAGCGCCTCCACGACCACGCACAAGAAGACGGACCATCAAAAGCTCTACGCCCACGCACAACCTGTGCAGGACTTCGACATCCCAGCCTCGACCTTCGCTTCCTGCCCCGTTCCCGATCCCGCCACCATTCCGGATGCAGCACCAACACCTCCTTCCTCCGTCTCGTCCTCGGATATGCCAGATACCACGGAGACCTCCGCTCCCGTGGCCAAGCTCGTCTCTCCGGAAGAATTAACCGCTGAACCGCCCCCTGCACCCAAGATCGTCGCCGCGGTCAAACCCGCGCCGACTCCTGTCGTAGCGAAGGTAAAACCCGCGCCCGCTCCCGTAGTTCAACTGAGCCAGGGCGATTCCTCTTCTGCGTCCACTTTCACGAGTCCCTCGTCCAAACAGAACGATCACAAATCCTTTTTCTCCTCATTGTTTTCCTCCCCCGCGCCATCGAACGACTGGTCCACTCGCTTCATGCAGGAAGCCAAGGAACTCAGCAGCTTGGGCCTCGAATACGATGAAGACTGGCGTCCGCCGGGTGAGTCCCACTCTTGGGCCATGGATTGCTCGAACACCTCGCGCTATCTCTACAAGGTCACTGCTGGCATCGAGTTGCCCCGCACCGCCTCGGATCAATATTACTATCTCCACCTGCAAAACAAGGCTTGGGACGTGCCGCAAGCGTCCGATGGTTACGCCGACGCTTCATACCTGCGGGAGAACCTCAAACCGGGCGATCTTCTTTTCTGGGAAAACACTTACCGGCCCGAACGCCAGCCACCCATCACCCATGTGATGGTGTATCTCGGTACCGACGACAAGGGCCAGTGGCTCATGGTCGGATCACAATCCAGTCGCGGCGGCCTGCATAATCGGCGTAATGGCGGTCCCGACATCTATGTCTTCGATCCACATAAGCCGAGCGGCGGTTACACCACGTGGCTCGGTTTGATCCGCCATAAGGGCCGTTTCTGCGCCTATGGCCGCCCCCTTGAGGCAGACCCCGCCAAGCTTTCCGTCGCGTCGAACTAGACGCCTCGCTTAATCCTGTCCAAAAACGGGGAAGCCTTCTAAGCTTCATTTAAATCATCCATCATTTATGGGCAAATATGTTCTCGGCTGTGTCGGCGTTGCCATTCTTGGCCTCATCGTTCTCGCAATCATCATCGGTGCCATGTGGGCTGACAGCTACAACAAGCTCGTCAGCGGTCGACAGGGCGTCGATGCGCAATGGGCCGAGGTGGAGAACCAATATCAACGCCGTTCCGATTTGATTCCGAACCTGGTCCAGACCGTCTCGGGCGCGGCTAACTTCGAGAAATCGACGCTGACCGATATCGTTCAGGCCCGCGCCAGTGTCGGTCAGGTTAAGCTCGATCCCAACTCAGCGCCTACCGATCCCGCGCAATTACAGAAATTCGAGCAAGCCCAGGGCAATCTGGGCAACGCGCTTTCCCGGTTGCTGGTCGTCTCAGAGCGTTATCCCGATCTGAAATCCAACCAGAGCTTTCTCGATCTGCAGGCGCAATTGGAAGGCACCGAGAATCGCATCACCACGGCCCGCAATCATTTCAATCAGGCGGCGCAAAGTTATAATACGACGGTGCAGAGCTTCCCGACCAACTTCATCGCGGGCATGTCCGGATTCACCACGCGCCCCTATTTCCAAGCGAAGGAAGGCACCGATGTGCCGCCGCCGGTGAAATTCGATTTCAATAATTCTACAAACACCGCTCCTGCGCACTAACGCGTGTCCATGACTCAGCGATACGGATTGCGGACAGCGCAGATCGCAGGACTGCTGCTGTTTTCGTTGTTCTTCGGACTTTTCGCCCAGGCGCAAAAACTGCCTCCGAAGCCCGATCAGTACGTCACCGACCAAGTTGGTATTCTGGGAGCCGGTACGACGCAGGCGCTCAACACCCAACTCGATCAATTTGAGAAGACGACCTCCAACCAGATTCTCGTCGCGATCTATCCCGCCCTTCCGCAGGACGCCGACCCGGCCCAGTATTCAATCGATACTTACAACGCCTGGGGCGTGGGCCAGAAAGGCAAGGACAACGGCGCGGTTCTTTTCATCTATTTCAATAACCGCAAGATGTTCATTGCCACGGGACGCGGCTTGGAGGGCGCACTGCCCGATGCGATTTGCAATCGGATCATCGCCAATGAAATCCGCCCTCAATTCAAGCAGGGCAATTTCTCGGGCGGAGTCCAAGCGGGCGTCGCGGCCATGCTTGCGGCAACGAAGGGCGAGTACAAAGGAACCGGTTCCACCGTCGAGGACGGGAAACTACAGAAGCAGGCCACCGAAAACGAGGTCCTCGGTCTCATCATCTTCCTGATCATTCTCTTTATTTGCATTAAATTTGGAAACTCTGGGGGCGGCGGCCCTTTCATTTTCACCGGCGGTGGTGGATACGGCGGAGGGTTCGGTGGCGGCGGCGGTGGATTTGGAGGAGGCGGAGGCTTCAGCGGCGGCGGCGGTAGTTCTGCCGGCGGCGGCGCGGGAGGCGGGTGGTAACCTCGTAATTGACCATGAAGATCAAACATTTTTTGAGCGCCCTGGAGCACGACCGAATTCTTAAGGCGATTCGGTCTGCGGAGGAAGGCTCCTCGGGCGACATCGTCCTCTATATCACCCATCGCGCGGTCGGCGATCCCCTCGCCGCCGCCAATGACGAGTTTCGCAAGCTGCGTCTCGAAGCGGCCACGGCACAAAATAGCCTGCTGATCTTTCTTGCGCCTAAGTCCCGCAAATTTGCGGTCGTGGGGGGCACGGCTCTTCACGACAAAGTTGGCCAGGCGTGGTGGGATGACTTCATCGCCCTACTGACCCGCCACTTTAAGGAAGAGCATTATACGGAAGGCCTCATCGCCGCTCTCGACTTGGCCAGTCGCGCCCTCAAGACCCATTTCCCGGACAGCGCCCCCGACAGAACCGGTCAGCAAGACATCGTCGAAGAGTAGGCGAACGAGCTGTCGGTCAGTCTCCAACCAAATTTCTTTGCCATTTCCTGCAGAGCTTGCATAGTACTCGTTCCGTTCGACGGAAAAAAGGCTCGGTAGCTCAGCGGTAGAGCAGGTGACTCTTAATCACTTGGTCCAAGGTTCAAATCCTTGCCGGGCCACTTTGTTGTTATTTCTTCCCGGCTTCCTCTTTGATTGGAGCCAACTTGATCAGCCCCTGCGGCTTCTCATCCTTCTCGTAGATCGCTTTTGCGGAACCGGCGGTGAGCGGATCGGCTAAAGTTAATTGTGCGATACGGGACGCTTGCGCCCTTAGCTTGCTCCGTTAAGATGTGTCCGTGAGCAACGAAACCCGTCACATTTACGCCGATGCCGACGCGCTTGCCAAAGCCGCCGCCGTGGAACTTCTGCGCCTCGCGCAGCGCGCCGTGACCGAGCGCGGCATTTTCATTCTTTCCCTCGCGGGCGGCTCGACTCCCCGCAAACTCTACACGTTGCTGGCAACCGATCCGGCCTTCCGCGAGTTTCCATGGAAAGAGACTCATCTCTTTTTCGGTGATGAGCGGCAGGTACCCCCGAGTCATATCGACAGCAATTACCTCATGGTCGCGAGCACGCTGCTCACCTCCGGTCGTGTGCCCACCGCCAATGTCCATCGCGTCCGCGCGGAACTGCCCGATCCCAATATGACGGCGGCCGATTACGACGTGGAATTGCGCACCTTCTTCAATCCCACGCTACGGTTCAACGACTGCCCTCGCTTCGACGTGATTCTGCTCGGCATGGGACCGGACGGACATACCGCGTCACTCTTTCCTGACAGCAAGGCTCTCGACGAAAAGGATCGCTGGGTCGTCGCCAATTGGGTGGAGAAATTCAAGAGCTTCCGGATCACGTTCACCTTTCCCGTACTGAACGCCGCCCGCACGGTCATGCTGCTGGTCGCCGGTGCGGACAAAACCGATATGATCCACAACGTTTTGGCGCCAAATCATCCGCTGACTACTTACCCGGTTCAGCGCGTGCAACCGCTCGACGGAATCAAGATGTGGATGCTGGATCGCGCGGCGGCGGCGCAGGTGAACAAAAGCTTTTAGTCCTCGCATGAAACCTACACTCATCGCGCCCTCGGTTATTTCCGCTGACTTCGGTTATCTTCGCGCCGATCTGGCACGCGCGGAGCAAGGCGGCGCCGACATGCTTCATGTCGATATCATGGACGGCCATTTCGTGCCGAACATTTCGTTTGGACCGGCCATCGCCAAGACGATCCGGTCCCACACGAAGTTGCCTCTCGATGTGCATCTCATGCTCACGAAGCCGCGGAAATTCATCACGTCCTTCGCGGAGGCGGGGGCCACGAATATCACCATCCATATTGAGTGCGAGGACACGATCCTCACCGCCATCAACGAAATTCATGATTTCGACTGCAAGGTCGGTCTCTCCGTCAAACCCAAGACTCCCCTTTCCGCCGTGGCTGAGCACCTGGGGCGCATCGACCGCCTGCTGATCATGACCGTCGAGCCGGGTTTCGGCGGGCAAAAATTCATGCCGGACATGATGGCCAAAGTGCGGGAAGCCGTCGCGATACGCCAGCAGAACAACTATAAGTTCGACATTGAAGTCGACGGCGGACTCGATAAATACTCGATCTGGGATGCGGTCCGCGCCGGAGCTGAAGTCATCGTCGCGGGAACGGCTGTGTTCGGCCAAGCCGATGTCGGGAAAGCGATCCAGGAACTGCGCGACAACGCGAAGGAAGCGCTGGCCTATCTCAATCCTCCTCAAGCTGGCGGCGCGCCGAGTTGAGTTTCGGTGTAACGGGCCATCAACCAGAGTAGGTCCGAGAGCCGGTTGAGATATTTGATCACGAGAAGATCAACCTCATTGGAGGTCGCCAACTGAGTCACCAATCGCTCCGCTCGGCGGCAAGTCGTCCGGGCTACATCAAGCGCAGCCGATGCAACACTGGCTCCCGGCGTGGCCCAACCGTCGAAGGTGATTTTTTCTTTTTCGATTCTTGCGACGAGATCGTCGAGATGCTGCAGCATCTCCGGCTGCAGCTTGGGATATTTGTCCTTCGCGTATCGTTCCGCGTCCTGCGGCGCGACGGCCAGTTCGCCCATCAACGCGACGAGTTGTTTTTGGATGAGTAAAAGTTCCTCTTTAATCAGGGGTAATTCGGCTTGGGCGCGGGCCATGCCGAGCGCGGCGTTGAGTTCATCGACCGTGCCGTAAGTCTCCACACGCAGATCGAATTTATCGACCCGCCGTCCATACATCAGGCTGGTCTTCCCCATGTCTCCGGTGCGGGTGGCGATGGACATATTAATTAATCATTTTTCCCAAACACCGCCCAAAGTAGAAACATCGCGCCGAAAATAAACGAAACTGAAAATGAATGAGAACCCATCATTGCAAGAAACAAACCCAGCACTAGAAATACTACGCCAATAGAAACTCTGATTCGTTTCGGAGTAAGCTTTTTCATTTCCTTTCCTCATAATAGCTTGCTCTGCCCCCTCGACAAGCCCCGCCCAACCTGCTTTTTTAGGCGAATATGAGCTCAGCACGCCTGATGGTTTCCGCCAGTGGTCATGATGCCGACATGCTTTACGCAACCCGCTTCTATGCTGATGATCCCTTCATATGGTGGGAAGTGCGAAATGAAACGCATGTGGCGCTGTCGCCTCTGGAAATCGATCGCGCTCGGCCCGTCGCGAGGGTGACGCAGGTACATGGGCTCGCGGAATTTCTTCCTCCGCAACCGAAGGACTCGTCCGCCGTCGCCGTGATTCAAGGCATTGCGAAAAAGTACCGGATCAAATCGTTCCTCGTGCCGGAACAGTTTTCTGCGGGATTGTTGGAAAAACTTCGTGCCCGCGAATTGAAGATCACCGTTTCCGATCAGCCGTTTTTCCCACAGCGCGTTTGCAAGACGAAGGAGGAAGTTTCCGCGCTCACAACAGCGCTACGGGTTGCAGAAACCGGACTACGTCGCGGCATCGACGTTCTCAAGGCGAGCAAAGCGGACAAGCGCGGTTTTCTTCAGTGGAGCAAGACTCCCCTCACCTCCGAGCGGCTTCGCGCCGAGATGGATTCCGCGGTGCTACATGCCGGGGGTTCGCCGGCCAACACCATCGTCGCGGGCGGTGAACAGGGCTGTGATCCGCATGAGCGCGGCCATGGCCCGCTCCGCGCCAACGAAGCCATCGTGCTCGATATTTTTCCACGTCACGCTCGCAATCATTATTACGGAGACCTGACGCGAACGGTCGTGCGTGGTCGCGCGTCCGAGGCGTTGCGCAAACAATATGTTACGGTTCAAGAAGGCAAGCGGTGGGTGATGAAACAGATGCGCGCCGGAGCCGATGGCACCGCGTTGCAAAAGGAATTGATCGAGCGCTTCAAGATCGCCGGGTATCCGACCGAGCAACGCAAGGGCCGCTGGGTGGGAATGTTTCACGGGGTCGGTCATGGGCTTGGACTCGATCTGCACGAGTCGCCCCGCTTTGCCTCCGGGAAACTCTTCACGGGACTGAGCATCACCGTCGAGCCGGGACTTTATTATCCCGGCGTCGGCGGCGTGCGGATTGAAGATGTGGTCATCGTCGGCAAAACCGGCGTGCGCAATCTGACTAAGTTCGAGGAGGAGTTGGAATTGCGGTGAAAATCCTCGATTTAAAAAAACGCCGTCATCCTGAGCCGTAACGATGCAGTTGCCCGTTATCCCGAAGGGATTAAATCATATAGCCCAGGGTTGCGAGGAACGAGCTACCCTGAAAGGGTTGGAGCAAGCGACCTCGTTTCGATCACCGAAAAGATAGAACCCTTTTCAGGGTACAAGGCCACGTCGATATAACCCAGGGTTGGACTCCCGGGCGAGTCCAACTCTGGGTTATATGATTTAATCCCTTCGGGATAATGAAAACCTGACTGTTTCCAGTATTTTTGACTGCATCGTTACGGCTCAGGATGGCGGCATTTTAGAGAGAGGCTCTATTATGCGCCGCCACCAAACTCCGCCTGGGCCGCTTTCTCGTCAAACTCCCCTTCCCAGCGCGCAACGACCACGCTGGCGAGGCAATTGCCGAGGACGTTGACCGAGGTACGGGCCATGTCCATGAAGGCGTCAACGCCGAGAATCATGGCCGCGCCTTCGAGCGGAAGTTGAAAGGATTGCAGCGCGGCGATAAGCACGACGAGTGACGCGCGCGGCACGGCAGCCACGCCCTTTGACGTCAGCATCAACATGAGCATCATCGTGATTTGCTGGCCGATTCCGAAGTGGACGCCGCTCGCCGTCTCCGCCGCCTGCGCAATAAAGACAGAGGCCACCGCGAGATAAAGCGTGGAGCCATCCAGATTGAACGAGTAGCCCATCGGCAGAACAAACCCGACAATACCGCGCGGCACACCGAGACGCTCCATTCTCGCAAATGCGCCGGGCAGCGCCGCCTCGCTGTTGGCCGTGGCAAACGCCAGAAGAAACGGATCGCGGACCGCACGGACAAAAGGCATGAGCGGAATTTTCACCAGCCAGATCACCGCGCCCATCACTACGACCACAAAAATAATCAATGAGATATAAAGCGTCATCAACAACAGACCGAGCCCCAGCAAGGATCCCAGGCCCTGCTGCCCCACGGTGTCGGCAATCGCGGCGGCCACGCCCAGCGGCGCGAAAATCATGATCAATCCCGCGAACTTGAACATCACCAGGCGCAGGCTGTCGCACCAGTGGAGGATCGGTTTGCCCGCCTCACCCGCTGCGGAGATCGCCAATGCGAAGATAACCGAGAACGCAACGATTTGCAGGACATCCCCACGCGCCATCGCATCGATGATGCTCTTGGGAAAGATGTGCAGGATCGTTTCGATCACGGTAAGCGGTTTATTTTGCGCCATCGCGCTCAAGGTACTCGTGTTGCCCGTTAAGGTGATACCCGCACCGGGCCGGATCAGATTCACCATGAACAATCCAACGACAAGCGCGAGGCCTGTCAGGATTTCAAAATAAACCAACGCCTTCACTCCGATACGTCCGACCTTCTTCATGTCCTCGTGGCCCGCGATTCCCTGCACGATGCTCGCGAAGACCAGCGGCGCAATCATCATCTGGATGAGGTGTAGAAAAATATCCCGGACGAGGGCGATCCAGGCCAGAAAATCATCGAGTCCCGCATGGGCTTTCAGTGCTTGATCCGGGGGAGTCGTTGGCCCAATTCCCGTCATGAACCAGGCGTTCGCCGCCCATCCAACGATGGTGCCGACGATCAAGCCGATCACCATCTGCTTACCGAGACTGAGATGATACCACGGCTTCCGTTCGTCAATTTTGGCCGGGGACGACATGGCTTAGTCCGTCACCATTTCGCCCGTGGTGCGGGAGACCGTCACCATGACCGAGAGCTGTTGACGTTTCGCTCCTTTGAAAACTCCGCGCAACGGCGGCACATCATGATAGTCGCGCCCAATACCGATCTGCACATGGCGCTCGCCTTCAAGCATGTCGTTGGTCGGATCGATCCCCACCCAGACTCCGCTTGGCATATAAACTTCCACCCACGCGTGACTGGCCGTCGCGCCCACAAGTCCACTTCCGCCGCGAACCGAGTCAGTCTCGATGTACCCGCTAACGTATCGTGCAGGCAACCCGGCCGCGCGAAGCAGCGCAATCATGAGATGCGCAAAATCCTGACACACGCCCTGGCGTTTACGAAGCACGTCCGATAACGGCGTGCGAATGTCGGTCACTCCGGGCATGTAAGTGAACGTCTCATAGATATAAGAAGAGAGTCCCTTGACCATGTCGCAAAACGAGCCGCTGCTGGGGAGTTGCTGTTTCGACATCGCCTCGATCTCCGGCGTGATGGGCGCGTGAATCGAAGGCATGAGAAAATCAAAGAGCTCGCGGCGTTGCGGCCAGTAGAGTCGCACCGCTTCGCTGACGGTCAGATCGAGACCGCTGAGTGCGTCCTTGTGCGGCAGCGTTTCCACCGTGCTGCGGGAAGTAACGGTCAGGCACTTGTGCCGGTAAGGAACGGAAAGGCACTCAACCACGTTGTCATAGTAGTCGGCAAATTCCTCGAGCGCGGCCCGGGGCGTCACTTCGGTGACGTGATGGTGGACCGTCTGCCGATTGCTTTGGCGAGGCCTGACGCGAAGTTCGGTGAACGATTCAATCGCCGGGGCCGAATATTCGTAAGCCGTGGTATGGACGATATTAAAAGTCATCGCGGACTCGCGTGGTCAAAGAGTTCAGGCTCGCGGAAGACCACTTGATGATCCAGATAGTGATCGGAAATCAGCACGTTGAAGTCGAGAAGCAGTTCGGTCAGCTCGGTTAGTTTTTGCGGAAACTCGGAAGTCGGCATGTCGGAAAGATCATCGTCGCCCTCGACATTAGGGCTCTCCGCCGCACTCGGGAAGTAGGTAGCCATGTCGATAAAGTTGAGTTCCATGATCACGCGAGCGCAATGCTTGAGCGGCGTGTCCGATCCCTTGATCGGTCGCTCGCCCAAGGTAGCGGTCAGCGCGCGCTTCATTCCTTCCAGACAAAACAAGGCGGACCGGGGAAATTCCGGATCCTGCAAAAGTAGCCGCGCTACGCGAGCTGCCACCGGTCGCGCGTGATAGAGACTGCGATAAGCGTACTGCCCCGCAAGCATTTGCAGGAGGAGTTCGAGATTCGTGCTGCTGACGGGGCTGATCTTGGACACACCATCAATCTCCGGAGCCAACACTTCTTTCAACGTCAGGATCGTCATGAGACTACGCTCCGCATAGACGCCCAGCTGCCAGAAATGCCACGCATCGTTGTGCAGCATGTGCTTTTCCAGCGCGCCGGTCAGCTCGTCGAGTTGCGTGATGATGTCCTGATGCAGCGAACGGTCCTCCAGCACCATCCGCACTTTGTCGGTCGGGGTCTGGTCGGCGTAAAGCGCGACCTCAAGATAAAGATGATTCAGCACGGACCAGACTTCTGGCGGAAAATGTTCGCGGATATTCTCTGCGTTTTGTCGACACGACGACAGACATGAGAGCACCGATCCGGCGTGTTTTCGATCGAGCAAAAAGTAAAAGGGCACTTCGCTATGCGCAATCGGATTACGTCCCGGTCTCAGGAAAAAATCGGGAATGTGACCACTAGTGGCCGCCATGGCATTCCAGAGAGGCTGACGCGCCCGGGCCGTCGCGCTGTCCGACATCGGCCAGGCCTGCATCTGCACGATGCGCAAAATGCGGGTGGTCACCTCGGCCCGCTCCGCGTAACGCCCCATCCAGAAGAGCGATTCCGCCACGCGGCTAGTGAGTCGCAACCGCTTGGGCGCTTCTTCCGCCTGGGCATGTACGACAACTGACGGCACCGGCGACGTGCGTAAAATCCAAACGTCTTTAATACGATCCGCCGTCTGAACCGCCGAGGTCGCCAGGGACGACGCAGCGCCCGTCCACGCCAGGGCACATGGCGAAATTTTATCCTGCCCAAGAGCGAAGGCGCGCAACGTCGTCGATTGCATGCGCGAGCCGCTGGAAGTCCAGCATGGATGCTGCGTCTGGGTGGGAATCTTATGCGCGACGTACTCGCTTGGCGCGGCCTCGATCTGCTGCCAAAACCGGTTCCACTCGTGGGCGGGCATGTGCTTGACCGCCCATTCGTGAGCAGGCCCGCGCTTCCATGCATGACGAATCACATAGGCGTCCCGGTTGTCGGCCACTTCTTCGCGGACATCGATGTCGCGCAATTCAAAAACATGCGGCGATTGCAGCAGCGGTTTCTCACCGGAATAATATTCGACGATCGCGGGGAGATGCGCAGCCAGCGCGCGATTATTGGCGAGATCAGAGCCGAGACCGTTGGCCACCGCCAGCGAACCCTTGCGCACGCAGGAAAGCAAACCGGGAACACCGAAGCGACTGGCGGGATCAAACGTCACCGGATCGAGCAGGGAAGTGGAGAGACGGCGCAAGACCACATCCACCGACTCGACGCCCGCGATGGTCTTGAGATAAAGGCGGCTGTCGAGCACAACGAGATCGCTGCCCTGCACGATGGAGACGCCCATCTGCCGCGCCAGTGCCGCGTGATCGAGATAATAATCGTCGCTGCTGCCCTGCGCCAACAGTACCGCCCGCGCCCGGCCATCGGGAATGCGAACCAGTTCCTGCAAGACGTCCATGACCTGCGCGGCAAAATCCTCGATCGGCAAAATCTCCAGCCCGTCGAATAATCGCGGCGCAACCTGGCGCAGAATCTGGCGCTTCTTCAACGCGTAATTGGCCCCCTCTGCAACGCCCAAATGGCCCTCAACCACCATCCACTGGCCACGGTGGTCCTGCTGCAGATCGAAGGCGGTCAGTTGCAGGTAATTCGCCGTGACGCCGGGCAATCGCGCGCAGCCCCGGTGAAAATTCGGGTCGGCGTAGACAATTTCATAGGGAACCACCCCAGCCTTTAAAATTTCCTGGCCGCTATAAATATCGCGAAGAAAAAGATTCCAGACCCGCACCCGCTGCGCCAGCCCGGCCTCGATGCGGGCCCACTGCTCGCCGTCGATTACCAGCGGCATGAGGTCGAACCCACCGCCGGAACGCCGTTCCTGCTGCGACTGGTCCCTCGGTCCCAGATCGACTCCCTCCTCCTCACGAAGTTCCTCCGCCAGCGAAAAAATGCGGTCAAGCTGCTCCAAGGGCATGGCGCCCAGGGTCTTTTGTATCTGCAACGAAACGGCCGCAGAGGGGGAATCGCCCCCCTGGCTTTGCCTTTGCGATTGAGTTGAGGAAAATGTCGTCACAGACATGAGTATAGAAGTTGCCCGACACATCATTTTCACGCAAGGGCTTCTTGGAGCCGCCTTGTTGCTTAAACTACAAAAACTTCGTCACCCCGAGCTTCTACTTGAGACCCGCGCGAAAGTCCTTCTTTTAAAATGCTGTCATCCTGAGCGAAGGCGAGACAATCGACCTCCTTTCCTCAAATGAGTTTCCCGAGCCGCAGTCGAAGGACCTGGCCTAACGAAGCAATCGATGTGGGTGGCGCCAAAACTCACAAACCCAAAGACAAGCCTCTCGCAGGTTCGACGAGGGAGAATTGTCTTTTAGAATCTAAATCACCTTGCCAACGGTCAACTATTTCCTTGGGACGTGAGTAGGTCCTTCGACTACGGCTCAAAGGAGTCTTGGGAATAAGCCACATTCCCGTGCTCGCCTCCGCAGGATGACAGCATTTTTAGATCGAGAGTTTCACAGAGGTCTTTACTTGTGCATCGAGTCGAGCCCGGTGCTGACTTTGTCCTTGAGCACCTTCTCTTCTTCGCTGGTTTTCTCGCTGACTTCTGCCGCAGTGGGCTGCACATACCAGTGATAAATGTCCCTATAAATCGCGATGTCCTCCTTCAAGATGTCCATGCTGTCCTCCTTCTTCCACTCCCCGACGTGCGCCTGCTCGATCTCTCGTATCCCCGCATGCCGAAGAACCAACTTCACATGTTCCAGGCGATCGTAATCGAAAACCAGCAACACGGAATGAAAGCGATGGTCCTTCATGATCCGGGCCAGGTTATCGATGGTGTCATTCGCCTTTTCGCCCCGATGATCCTGAATGATCGCGTTGGCCGGAACATCTTTGGCCTCCAAATAATGGGCCATGGCGTCCGTCTCGTCGTCCTCGCCCGCCGGAGTCACGCCGCTGACAATGACGGACGTGTATTTCCCCTCGGCATACAGATTCGCCGCGCGATCCAGCCGGGCGGTCAGGGTCGAAGCCAGAGCGGAGTCCTTGATCTCCGCATAACCGGGAACCACCGCGACATCCGCATGATCGAAGTCGTCATGGATCCCGTCATAAACGATCCAGCCCCCCATCAAGATGAAGCTGGCAAACGCCAGCGCAAAAAGATAACCGATCAACCGAAGCAATCCGCGTATCATAGGTGATGGCAAGTTGCCTCAACTCCGGAACAAGTGCCAGAGGAGATTATGCGACCAGAAATTCTTCCGCAGAAATGGCCGTCTTGGGAACAGCCGTTTGCAGTTTTTTATCAAAAGTAACCAACGGAATTTTGAGGTGCTGGGCCAGCGCGACATATTCCGCGTCGTAAGCCGTCAAAGGTTGCTTCACGACCAGTCCCAAAACGCTCTGTGGATCGACTGCATACTCGTGATGCCGTGCAAGTGCGGCCGCGCTGTCCCAAAGCAGGATAGCGTGCTCCAAACTCATCTTCCGATGCTGAATATGCAGCGCGAGAATATTCCGAAATTCAGAACGCCAGAGATAAGGGAACGCCCATTCCGCATCTTGTCTTAGAACAGCGGTGGCTTGTTTGGTGTGCTCCCCGGAAATAAGGAGATAGGCCACCAGATTCACATCGGCCACGATCATTCGCGCCCGTGGCTGATCGCCCACTCAAGGAAATCATCGGTGAGCGGCGGCATTTGAACAGCATTACGGACTTTCTGAAAACGCTCCTCCCAAACATGCGCAGGCACTGGTTCGTTCGCCTGAAGCGTTTCTTCCAGGCAAACAATGGCTTCCTGATTAAGCGACCGTTTATGGGCCGCCGCTCGTTTCGTCAGTTTAGTATGTAAAGACTTTGGGACGTTTTTCAGAGTAATTGTCGCCACAAAGGAAGCGTAATGGATGCGAAATGGATGTCAAGGCGCCGTTGATCACGAGGACGCCGGTATCTTCCCCATCATTGCGTTGGCGCGATCTAGCCAGATTTGCTCTTTCTTGCGCTGGAATTTGGGGGTGAAGGGGTAATCTTCGATGACGCCCTTGAGTTGTTTGCGGGCTTCGGGGTAGTTCTTTTTTTGGATGAGCAGTTCGGCGTATTGCACGCGGGCGCGGGAATAGGCGTACATGCTGAGGACCTGCTGCCAGGTCGCGATGGCGCGATCGATCTGGCCAGCCGCGCCCTGCGCTTCGGCCAAGGCCATCAGCGTGTAACCGTAATCGTGCTTGGGATTCGTCGCGCAGACGGATTCGAGCAGCGGCAACGCTTCTTGGGCTTTGTTGCGCCGGGCCAGACAATTGCCGAGGTGCGCGCGGATGTCTTCGTCCTTGGAATCGCGCTCGTAGGCGGCGCGGTAACTGGCCTCGGCGAGGTCGAGCTTGCCTTGGCTCAGGTAAATATCGGCCAACTCGAGATGCTGGTTGGCGCGATCGAGATAATGGATATCGGCCTGGAGCTGCTTGATCCGCTTGCGATCCGCCGCGCCGGGGAGCTCGAATCCGGAGAGCGGATTACCTCCGCCTGAGGGCCGATAAACGAGGAAGTAATAAATAAGGGCGCTGAAAATCGAAAAGAAAAAGATGATGGCAGCCCAGATGTATTCCTCGCGCCGGATGGCATCGACAAACATCCAGACCTGAAAGCCAAAGATCACTACAATAAAAACCAGCTGCAGACCCCCCCCGCCGGCGCCGAGAAGCTGAAATAAATCACGAAGCATAACTGGCTAAGTCCTCCCAGACTCCACGTCGCGCGTCAACTGGGATCGGTAATTTTGCTGATGATACTCGTCGAGAAAGGTAGCCGCCAAGCCTGCAACGGCTGCCACGGAGAATGGGGCAGGCCGGAGGCTGCCCCTCCAAATTAATGTAATCTTGACATCCCTGTCACCTGACGTAGGCTCAACCGCTTAACAAAAAATTATGGTTCCTATCTCACAAGCCTGGACGGTCGCATCATACGTCCTTACCCAAAAATATATCAAGGGTCGCAAGCGGTATCCGCTCGTTCTGATGCTTGAACCGCTCTTTCGTTGTAATCTGGCCTGCGCCGGTTGCGGAAAGATTCAGTATCCGGATCATATTCTCAATAAACGTCTTACACCCCAGCAGTGCTTTGACGCCGTGGAAGAATGCGGCGCCCCCATGGTGAGCATTCCCGGTGGCGAACCTCTCATCCATCCGGAAATTGACCAAATCGTCGAGGGATTGGTTGCCCGCAAGAAGTATATCTATCTCTGCACCAATGCCTTGCTCCTTAAGCGCAAGCTCGATCTCTTCAAGCCATCGACCTATCTGACCTTCTCGGTTCACATGGACGGACTGAAAGAAGATCACGATACCGCCGTCTGCCGCGATGGCACCTTCGATATCGCCGTGGAAGCGATCAAGGAAGCGGTCAAACGTGGCTTCCGCGTCACGACCAACACGACTCTTTTCTCCCACGCTAATCCGGAACGTGTTCGCGCCTTCTTTGATGAGATGATGGCGCTCGGCGTGGAAGGCATGATGCTCTCACCCGGTTACGTCTACGAGAAAGCTCCCGACCAGAACAGCTTCCTCCACCGCGACACCAGCAAGGCCCTCTTCAAGCAGATCCTGCAGAACCCCAAGAAGAGCTGGAAGTTCAACCTCTCCCCGCTGTTCCTCAAGTTCCTCCAGGGCGATCTCGATTTCGAGTGCACCCCATGGGGCAGCCCGGCCTACAACATCTTCGGATGGCAGAAGCCCTGCTATCTCCTTCAAGATGGCTACGTGAACACCTTCAAGGAATATCTCGAGTTGACCGAATGGGACAATTACGGCAACAAGAGCGATAATCCCAAGTGCCAGGATTGCATGGTCCATTGCGGCTTCGAACCCTCCGCGGTCGATGCCACCTTTGGCTCGATGTCCGGCTTCCTCCAGACGGCCAAGGCGACGATGGGGGCCTAAGCCTCCGTCTCGCACCTCACGAAGAACTTCTCATTTATGCCCGCTGATATTAAAAGCGCTCCCACGATTCGCGCCACCTCCCTCATGGGTTCGGTCTTCACCTTCCAATCGGCAGCCGAACGCATCGAAGGAATCGACCAAGCTTTCGATTACCGTGGCGATGTCACCCTCACGTTGAGCAACGGCCAGTTGATCGAAGGTTTCATGTCCAATCGCGAGCCCAAGGCTGCACCTCCCCGCATACAGTTCTTTGTGAAGGGAGAGGACAAGCCTCAGATCATCCCTTACGCTGATATTGCCGCCATCGCCTTCACCGGCAAGGATCCCGCCGACGGTAAGTCGTGGGACGCCTGGGTCAACAAGAAGGAAGACGAGCGTAAGGCCGAAGCGGACCGCATCAAGGCTGAAGTCGAAGCGCAGGGGCATTTGTAGTAGGGTGGGTTTGCGGGAGTGCTTTGGATTCCGCAAAACACATTCTCTTAGCATTTGTCATCCTGAGCGTGTCGAAGGATCAGCCTCCGGAAGACTTGCTAATTGAAAGTTTGGCTCCGATCACGGAAACGCCTTGGAAGCTGATCCTTCGACACGCTCAGGATGACGGATTTTAATTTGAGCAAGATTGCAGAGATCTCCACTTGTCGTCCGGGCCACCAGAGAAAGACACATTAGGGCCTTTTCATCTTGGCCAGAAACAGGCGTAATGGGCATCGCCTATGGCCGATTCCGTTTTTCTCGAACCCACCAATCGCCCTGAGTTGGTCCTGCGCAATACCATCACGCCGCGAATTTTCGTGGCCGCCACGCGCATGGACGACGGCAAGACCACCACATCGGTCGGTCTCTTCGCTGCGCTGCAGAATCGCTTCCCCCGCATCGGCTATATCAAGCCGGTGGGGCAACGGTTCGTCGAAATCGAAGGCAGCAAGATCGATGAGGACACTGTCCTGATCAACGACACCTATCATCCTCACACGCCCTTGCGCGCGATGAGTCCGATCGCGGTTGAGCCCGACTTCACCCGGCGCTACCTTTCTGGCGGCATTACACATCAGTTGCACGATCGCGTTCGCGGGGCTTTCGACGAGGCGGCATGGGAAAAGGATTTCGTCATCATCGAGGGAACAGGTCATGCCGGGGTCGGCAGCGTCTTCGATCTCTCCAATGCCACCGTCGCGAAAGTCCTCAAAAGCAAGGTCATCATTGTCAGTCGCGCGGGCATCGGTCGGCCCATCGACGAAATCGCCCTGAACTTGGCTCTGTTTGAAAAGCATGGCGTGGAAGTCATCGGCGCCATCATCAACAAAGTTGTCCCGGAAAAAATGGCCATGCTCAAGGAGTACACCACGCTCGGGTTGGCCAAACTGGGCCTTCCGCTGCTGGGCATGATCCCGATGCACACGGAGCTCTACAAACCGACCGTGAATCAGGCGTGTGCGCAACTCAGGGGAGAATTCATTGCGGGAGCGCAGCACAAGCGCAAGCGGGTCGCGCGAGTCGGAGTTGGGGCCATGTCCTCCCGTAACGCGGAGCGGTTGCTCAACCCCGGCACTCTGATCATTATGCCGGGCGACCGGGAAGATCTCATTATGATGATCCTGAACGACGACTCGAAGACCATGTCGCGCAATCAGCTGGCGGGCGTCGTCCTGACTGACGGAATCCTGCCGCATGAAAGCATGATGGAATTGATCCGCCAACGGTCCATTCCGTTCATCTCCACGCAAGCTGATGTCTCCAGCGCCACAACGGCGATCGCCCGCATGACGGTCAAAACCGAGGTTGGCGACCGCGACAAGATCGGGCTGATCCAGAAGTTGATCCACGAGCATGTGCAGGTGGACAAGATCGTCGAACTGGTCCAAAGACGGGACCGGCATTCCGAGTTCCAGTTGAGCCTGGGGATGTAAGCAGTTTCCCATGGCCTCGCCATGAGCTAGCTTAGGTTGCGCGCTTCGATTGCGCGAATACATGATGACTCAGCGCAAGATCATTCACCTCGACATGGATTGCTTTTATGCCGCTGTCGAAATGCGGGAACATCCGGAGCTTGCTGGACAGCCCATCGCGGTGGGCGGCGGCAGTCGACGGGGCGTTGTCACCACCTGCAACTATGAGGCACGCAAGTTTGGTGTCCGCTCAGCCATGCCCGGTTTTCAGGCGCGGGAGCGTTGTCCTGATCTCATTTTTCTTCCGGTTCGTTTTGATCTTTATCGCGCGGCCTCGGCGAAAGTTCGTCAGATTCTGCTGAGCTATACGCCACTGGTTGAGCCACTCTCGCTTGACGAGGCTTATCTGGATGTCACCGGCCTGGATCGTTATGCGTGGGACATCGCCAAGGAAATCCGCAAGCGTATCTTCGAGGAAACCCAACTAACCGGCTCAGCCGGAATTGCGCCCAACAAGATGCTGGCGAAAATCGCCAGTGACTGGCGCAAACCCAACGGCCAATTCGCAATCACTCCCGACCAGATCGAGACATTCGTTCGTGACCTGCCCGTGCGAAAAATCTGGGGTGTAGGCCCGAAGGGCGCGGAGAAATTTGAACAGCAAGGCATTCGGACCTGTGGTGATTTACAGAAAATTGAGCTGCCGGAAATGGTGCGGCGCCATGGCAAGTGGGGACAGGAACTTTATCAGCTCTGTCGCGGACTGGATGATCGGCCGGTCGAACCCAATCGCATCCGCAAGAGTTTAAGCAACGAGTGCACCTTCCTCGATAACCTGACCACGTTGGAAGAATGCCAGCGGGAACTGGACAAGCTGGTCGACGAGTTGGAGCAGGAATTGAGCGCCAAGGCGTTGGACCGCCCCGTGCACAAGGCTTTCGTGAAGGTGAAATTTGCCGATTTTACCCGAACGACCCGGGAATGTGTCAGCCTCAGCCCCACCCGCGAGACCTACCGCGCGCTGCTGGCGGAAGCTTATAAACGGAGCCCACAGCCCGTTCGCCTTCTCGGGTCCGGAGTGCGTTTCAGCGAAGATACCGAAGAAGAACGCAGCTCGTTTCAGCAACTATTAAGTCTGGTGAATCCGATTGTTTAAGTTGGGATTGAATGAGGGAGATCATGGACCAGACATTTCGTGATTTTTTTTAAAAAGGGGCTACCCTCGCGAGACCTATCAATCTGAGTCCCGGCGGGTCGATCAAAAAACTGCACTCCGGGATAAACAGAACCCGCCGGACGTACCTTTATGAATGAAATTTTATGGACCTCCTGGGGAGTCGTTATCACACCGTGGAAAATCATCGGCTATTTCGGAACCTTTTTGTTTACGCTGCGCTGGGTGGTTCAGGCCGTGGCCTCGCGCATGTCGGGAAAACCCACCGTGCCTCGGATGTTTTGGTACATGAGCATCGTGGGTAGCGCACTGCTTCTGGCTTACTTCATTTGGGGAAAGAACGACGGCCCCGGCATCGTGTCCAATCTCTTTCCGGGGCTCCTGGCCGTCTATAATCTCTTCCTCGATTTTGCGCATCAGAAAAAAAATTCAGCAGTTGGCGACACCATTCCTGTCGAAGTCCCAGATAATGGGCCGGTGCGCTGATGAAGAGCTGGTTTAAAATCGAGTTGCTTCCGTATCTTGCGATCCTGGTTGTCCTGGTGACGCTGTTTGCCCGTCTGGGTGAACTTCCCTTTCGAGACCCGGACGAGGGGCGCAACGCGGAGGTGGCGCGCGAAATGCATCAGTCTGGATCGTGGCTTGTGCCAACCTATGACGGCCTCACCTACCTCGATAAACCTGCTTTCTTCTTCAAGACTGTCGCCCTCTCCTTTTCTCTTTTCGGTGAATCCGAAATGACGGCACGGCTTCCGTCCGTTTTTTTTGCCAGCCTGCTCCTGGTGATGCTCTTCGTTTTCTGCCGCCGGGAGTATCCGGAGCGCGAGACCGCCGCGCTGGCTGTGATCATCACGGCAACATCTCCTCTCTTCATTGCGTTGGCCCGGCATGTGATTTTCGATATGACCCTGGCTTTTTTTGTCAGTGCCGCCATTTTTTGCGCCTATCTGGCCGAATCTTCCACCGGTAAAATCCGCGCCAACTGGTACCTTTTGGGCGCTGCCGCCGCCGGATTTGCCACCCTCGTAAAAGGACCTGTGGGTTTTCTTATTCCTCTGCTCGTGGTCGTCATTTTTAACCTGACCGAAGGCCGTACCGGCTGGGCACGACGCAGCTTCGCGCCGTTGAACATTCTGGTTTTTTTCGCAATCGTTTTGCCTTGGTTCGTTGGACTATCCATGGAGCGCCCGGATTTTCCCTACTATGGCTTGGTCGAAGAATCTTTCCATCGCTTCACTACCACCAGCTTTCAGCGCGGCGGTCCCTTCTATTATTATGGCTTCGTGCTCCTCGGCGGCCTCTTCGCCTGGAGTTTTCTCCTACCGGAAGCAGCGGCGCGCACCTGGCAATACCGATCGCGGCTCGCTCCGGCAGATCGACTTTTCATTGTCTGGTCGATTGCGATTGTGCTTTTCTTCTCCATCTCAAAATCGAAATTGCCCGCCTATATCCTGACCGTTTCCGTTGCGCTCGGGGCCTTGACCGCCCGGCTCGTTGTGGCGGCACTGAGAAATCCGAATGGGGAAGCCTCTCGCATGATTTTTCGCGGCCTTCTCTTTCTGACCATTCTTAGTGTCGCCTTCGCCGCATTTTTATCCCTGAATTTCTTCCAACCCGGAACCTATGAAAAACTGGGCTTTCGCGGCACCGAATTCAACCGCCTTACTCTTCTTTTCACTCCCTCGGCCTGCGTCTTTCTCGCAGTTGCATTAATGGCGGGCCTTTCTTTTTGGCGGCACGATATCCGAATCGCCTTCACCACTTTTCTTCTTTTGCCGGTCCTGATTTTAACCGTCGATTTCGGAGGATTATTACATTATTCCGAAGCCAGTTCATCGCGCCAGATTGCGCACGGAATTCCCTCGTTGCCACCCGATACCCGCGTGATCTGCTTCGAATGTTTTCCCTGCGGACTTCCCTTTTATTTGAGACAAAACGTGACGTTAGTCAGCAAGGACGGCAGCGAAATCACCAGTAATTATGTGACATTCACCTTGAAAAAAAGCACCGCCTGGCCCGAAACCATCATCCGGTTGGACAATTGGGACCACTGGCTGGCTTCCCAAGACAAGCCGGTTTTTCTTTTGTCTGACCGCAGATCGCATGATGCTCTGAATGCCCTCGCCCTGGGAAGAAAGACGGATGCCCGGGAAATCGCGCCGGGCTGGTGGGGGGCGTTGATTACGCCCGGAGCAAACTAATATGTGTGGCGTTTGTGGTATTGCATTCCAAGGACAACCCTTCGATCTGAAGCGGGCAACCGCACGGGTCAAGAGCATGGTCGATGCGCTCGCTCATCGAGGTCCCGATGCCTCTGGATTTTCCATCGGTTCCCAAGCCGCCGTCGGCGCATCGCGACTGGCCATCCGTGGATTGGACTCCGGCCAGCAACCTCTCCGCGATGAAAAAAGCGGTGTAATGGTGGTTTGCAATGGCGAGATCGATAATCATCGCGAACTTCGCCGCTGGCTGGCAGAGCGCGGACGAACTGTGGCCCAGCAAACCGACATCGCGGTCATTCCCGATCTTTATCTGGAGCTCGGCGAACATTTTATCGAGAGGCTCGTGGGAGTCTTTGCCATTGCGATTTGGGACCCCAACAAGGAGGAACTTCTTTTGACCCGGGACCGCGCGGGAGAACGTCCCATTTTCTTCACCGTCAATGATGGCGTGGTGCAATTCGCAACGGAAGTAGCCGCCCTGGTCGGCGAAAGCGGCGCCACCTTTACCCGCTCAAAAGAAGCAATTCATGAGTACATGACGATTGGTTGCCTGGCCGCGCCAACGTCACCCTATTTGGAAGTTCAGAAGGTGCGTCCGGGCGAGGCCGTCACCATCAGCGCTGCGGGCATTCGACGTCGCCGTTATTGGACGTGGGAGATCGGGCAGGTCAAAAAGAAGATCCCGACGACGAGCGGCTTCGACAAAATTTTCCGCGAGGCGGTGCGCAGTCAAACCGACATCGATGTGCCCTTTGGCATGTTTCTCAGCGGCGGCCTCGACTCTTCCCTGATCGCCGCGGTGGCGCGCAGTCTTCGCCCGGAAATGTCCTTCCCAGCCTATTCCCTTCGTTTCGAGGAAAGCTCGTATGATGAAGGTCGCTTTGCGGAACAGGTCGCCCGTGATCTTGGACTCAAGCCCGTTTCGGTCTGGGTCAACCCAATGGATTTGCCGGCGACGCTGGCCGATCTCGTCGGGCGTGTGGGAGAACCGTTGGCCGATCCCGCGTGGATTCCAACTGCCTTGCTCGCCCAACGCGCCGCCCAAGATGTGAAATTGGTCCTGGCCGGTGAAGGCGGTGATGAACTTTTCGGCGGCTACCCCACGCACCTCGCGGCGAAATGGGGCGAGACCTATTCGCGACTTCCTCGCGTCGTCCAAACTGCATTCCGGCATCTCGTGCAGAAGTGGCCGGTCAGCGATAAAAAGGTCACCGTCTCTTTCCTTTTGAAGCGCTTTGTCGAGGGCATGCATCAGGACGGCATTGCGCGTCATTTACTCTGGAAAGCCAATATCTCCCCGGCGGTGATGTCCCGACTGGGGATGTCCGATCCGCTGCCGCAACTCGTGGAGGCCCCGACCGAGGAATTGCTCGACGCCGTCCAGCGGCTCGATCTGAAAATCACATTGGCGGAGGGCCTGCTCACCAAATCCGATCGCGCAGGAATGCGCTCGGCCCTGGAAGTGCGGGCGCCTTTTCTGGCCCAGGACGTCATGGAATTTGCAGCCACGCTGCCGGTTGACTACCGCGTCCGCGGTTTCTCCACCAAGGTTTTCTTGAAAAAATACGCCGAGAAATATCTGCCCAGCTCGATCATCTATCGTCGCAAACGAGGGCTGTCTGTTCCCCTGTCGCTTTGGCTGCGCGGCCCGCTTTACGACTGGGCGCTTTCACGGGTGAGCAGTGAACGCCTGGGCCATGTGGGAATCAATGTCCAGGCCGCAAAGGAATTACTCGAGGAACATCGCCGACGCGAAGCCGATCATGCGCGCTCGCTCTGGACTCTCATTGTCCTCTGCGAATGGCTCACCTGGGACGAAGCCCGAATCCAGAGTGCCCCATAAATCAGCACCCTGCCAAAGACCGGCCCATTCGCTCCCAAGCTTACTAATCGGCCTTGACCAAAACATCGTCCACGTAGATCTGGCCCTGGCCATTAAACCTGAACTCAAAACGGGCTCCGCCTGTTTCATGCCGGTTTTCGGTATTTTTCTTGTTCTGAAAGCTGAAGCTGATGGTGTCCTGGAATTGATTCCACGAAGTACCTCCACCGACGTTATGAGCGGCATCAAAGTATTCAGGCAGTTCGCCTGGTTCGGTGCGCAATCCACACAAATGATATGTTAAATTCGATATATTTCCCGCTGTACGAATCCAAAAACTAACATGATATTCCGTGTTTTCCTTGACGCCAAAGCCAGAACCGCAAGTGATTTTGTGCTCGTCATCAAAAAGCTGGTCGGCAATGGGATAATAAAAATCCGGGAAATATTTGTTCGTTATCGGATAGACGTAGTAGCGCAGGGCCGACTTAAAAGGAGTGTTGGGCGGCGGCGTAAATCCCGGTTCCACCGAGGTGTTGGTGCAGACCAGAAGTTCATTGGGCACACCGTAGGGACTGAACATACTCCACCCGATCGGCCGCAGGATTTTGGGAAGAGGATTCACGCCATGAATCGGCACGGGATCGCCAAATTGCGGGGCGCCCAGCTTGCCGATATTCTGCGCGTAGGAAATAGCTCCCTGGTTATTGGTGATGATCAGGTTGGGCAGCTTGTTTCCCGTTAGGTCGCACACCGTTACCGACGTCATGGCGCCAAAGGTGTCGTTGTTTCCCAGTTTCACCAGCGACCCCGCATCGAAGGTGGGGACCGCCTGCTTGGCATCCGCGCTGGTATTTAAAAACAGATTGATGTGTCCGGTACGGTCCCCGCAGATGATATCCGGTTTGCCATCATTGTTCCAATCCACCACCTGGGGCGTGAGATGCTCACGTCCCATTCCGGGAATGATTTTGTTAAAGGCGAGTTCGTTATACGACGGGTTGTCCCGGTTACTCTGATTTTTGAACAGAAAAATACTGTTCGCCGAGTAACTGCCGTCACCCATGATCAGGTCCAGGTTTCCCGTCCCAAACCAATCGTAGAGAAACGGGCAGAGGAAATTGCACCAGAGGAGGCCGTCTTTACGGGTGCGGATGAGGCTGTCATGCAAACGACTGGGAGTCACCTTGAACATGGGCTGCCCGGTCGACCCGGTATTATGAATGAAAAAGAGCCGCCCATTATAGTTACCGACAACAATATCAAGTAGCTTATTGTCACCCAGGCTGATGAGCTGAACGCGAGGAACGCTGTTCTCCGCTCCACCTGCATTGTAATCATAATCCGGTTCATCCTTGGTGGCTCCAATCCAGACCGGCATGATTTCGCCCACAGTAAACTTCGGTTGCGCCGCCGTGCCGCTATTGGCAAAGAACCAAAAAAAGCCGTGCGGATCGCCAATGACGAGATCCGGCAAACCGTCCCCGTTAAGGTCCCCCACGGCGACACTGGGACCGAATTGTGTCGTCGTTACTGTACCAGCATTGTTCACCGCCGGCTGGCTTCCCGGCCGAACCGCCAGCAGGTTGGTTGAACTGACACCCGACCATGGATTGTCCGCCGTAGATGAGCTTTCAAAGCTGCTGTGCAAGAGATCGACCGCCGCGAGCGGTTTCGTGACCACCATCAATCCTATCAGCAAAGCGATAAGATATTTCTGCCGGGAGAACTGACAGGAAGGGCGCGGCCCGAGGGAATACGAAAGAAATTGAGAAACCACAGCGTAATCATTCCAAAACGGAGATCATGATTCAATCAACATCCGCTAGCCGATGCAATTATTCCAATGACCTCGTCTCCCTGATGGCTGGCCAAGCGGCCTCACCGATCCGAAGGATGAACCTAACCGGTGACGAGCTTGACGCGAATATCACGGTAATCGTCATCCTCGGCGGAGTCGTCCCAGGCAAAAACAACAGGACCGATCCTGCGACCACGAGAGGCGACCCAGGGTAAATTCGCGTTCGCATTACTGCGTTTGTGCCAGCCGACCATGGTAAGTTCGTATTGGGAAGCCTGCGGAGGAATGACCAGGGTATTCGGACGGAGAATAAAACTTCCCATCTGACTTTCGATACGTTCGCCATTGCGATAAAGAACGACTGCCTGTTCCCAAGCGCCGTCAAAACTGGCGTAGAGGAAAACATTCAACTCCCCGGGAATGATCAGCGATAGGGCGGACGTATCGACAAGAATCGAAGCATTTCCCTCTGGATCGAAATGAGTGGACATAGTGGATTTAGCATCGCGCTTGGAGGTCTGATGGCGAGCAAAAAAGCCGGAACGCTACAAATGTCCAGCCCTCGCGAGATCACGAGTCAGCTTGGTTTGGCGGATTCTCAACTCCCGGTAAAGCCCGACGCATTCTGCCTGGGGCTCGGCTCTTTCATCTTCGCGGGTTTCAGCGAGTTGGATGGCCCAATCGACCACGCTCTTTTCCGTCTCGACCACCGCCAAGGCCTGGATGGCCGCGCCCAAGGCGGCTCCTTCTGGAGAAACCATCGTAATCACGGGCGCGCCAAAAATATCAGCGCACATCTGGCGCCAGAGCCGACTTTGGCTGCCCCCACCCGTGAGACGAATTTCGCGCGGCGTAACGCCGAGGGCCCCGAGGCGATCCAGTCCATAGGCCATGCCGAGCGTCACGCCCTCCATCGTGGCGCGCGCGAGATGCCCGGGAGTACAATTACGTGTGGTCATTCCATGCATCACACCGCTGGCGCCGGGCAAATTGGGCGTCCGTTCGCCTTGCAGGTAAGGCAGAAAAAGGAGGTTGTCCGCACCGGCAGGGATCGCCGCTGCAGCGGTTTCATAATCGTCGTGCTTCCAACCGAAAAGTTTGCGCACCTGCTCCGTCGCCACAGTGACGTTCATCGTGCAGAGCAATGGAAGCCAGGCGTCCGTGCTATCGCAAAACGCCGCGATTTCTCCCTCGGGATCGATCACCGGGCGGTCCACGCAGGCATAGAGCGTACCCGATGTTCCGAGACTGGCGGTGACGCAGCCGTTGGTGACGTTGCCCGTGCCAATCGCTCCCATCATATTATCGCCGCCACCCGCGCTGACGAGAATGCCTTTCGGCAAACCCCACGCCGCAGCCCATTCGGATTTGAGTTCACCCGCCGGTTGACGCGAGGACTTCGGTTCGGGAAGCAAATCGATCAGGCGCGGATCGATGAAGTCGGTCATCGGCTTCGACCAGCGCCGAGTGCGTATATCGAGAAGCGCAGTCCCCGAGGCATCACCGTACTCCATGCTCATCAGTCCGGTGAGCACGAAGTTGAGATAATCATGCGGCAGCAAAACATGTTCGAGCCGCTTGAAATTCTCCGGCTCCTTGCGCTTCAACCAAAAAATCTTGGGCGCCGTGTAACCCGGTAACATCGCGTTGCCGACGATATTGATGACTCCAGACACGCCACCGAAATGACGCGTGATCTCGTCGCACTCTTCCACAGTGCTGGTATCGCACCAAAGTTTGGCGGGACGAATCACCTGCCCTCCGGCATCAAGCGGAACAAAGCCGTGTTGTTGTCCTGAAACACCCATCGCCCGGATTTCGACGGCACGCGCACCCAGTTGAGAAATCACCTCACGGACGGTTACATCGAGGGCATCAACCCAGATGGCCGGGTTCTGCTCCATCGCGCCAGCGGGCAGACCCGGCAGGACTTCGTAACTGCGACTGGCCTGCGCGACGACACGCCGAGTCGCGGAATCAAACGCAATCGTTTTGGTGCTTTGCGTTCCGCAATCGATACCGAGTGTAATGGCCATAACGTTTAGGTGCCTGAGGCCGCCAGATTTGCTTTTCGTGACCGGTTACTCTTCCGTTTGCAATTCTTTGATCATCGGAATCGCAACGGAAGATGACACGATGGACAGGGTGGTGCTGAGAATCTGCCCGCTCGGATCCAATTTCGTCTTCTGGCGCACAAAGTAGTTTTGTCCGGCTTGAGCGGTAATCGTCACCTGGCTTGTTTCGCAACTAATGGTGTGTTGTCCCGGGGTCAAGACGGAGTAGACAAAGGAACTTGAGGAGACCATGCCGAGCGCCTGGCCGTCGAGGGACACCCGGTGCGAATTATCCGCACGGATCAGGCTGCCTTCCTCGTAGATATAAAGTCCCGCCATCCCGGCTTCCGGCTTGAAGGAATTGGAGGCCAATTGAGATTCGTTGGTCTGGGCTGTGATACTGGATGCACTGGGTGTGCTGGCGCAAGCTGCGACTAACAGGGGTGAAACAAACAGAAAAATAAGGCGAATTTTTTTCATCTTGGTCTATTGAGAAAAGCCGAAGCGATGGCAGTCGTCGAGAATGGAATGAGAACGGGCGAGAGGTTAAACCGTCTTTTTCGAGGCGGAGAGCAGCGAGAATCCGTAAAAGATAAGGTCAATGCCGATGAATGTCCCAATGACCCACGCGGAGGAACTGGGCCAGTGAGCGAGAATCAAAATTCCCAAAAGAATACTGATGGCGCCGCTAAAAATAAGAGCGCCACGATGGCCCAGCGCAGGATGCGAAATCGCAAAGCCTGTCTTGAAAAAACCTCCGACCAGAAAATAGGTGGCCATGATCAAGGTGATGACGATTACCCCGCTAGCCGTATCAAAAATAAGAAGCATCCCCATGCACATGGCCAATACTCCCGCCAATAATTGGACGGAAAATCCGGCCCAGCCCCGTTGCCAGAAAGCATGGAAGAGCCCCGCCACTCCAGCTACAGTCAGCAACACTCCAAAAAAGAGAACGGCGGTGAATGTGACAACCAGCGGTGTCCCAATCGCAATTGCTCCGACGAAGATATAAATCAATCCCAACAAGAAGGACCAGCGTGAGTGTGATGAGTCAGAAGCCATGCCTGACCATTATAGAATCGATCAAGGATTGGCCAGTCATTTTCATTTAAAATGATCAACGGAAGATCTTTCTAATGCGTTGATCAAGATCGCTCAACGAACGTCACCATCCTGTCATTATTTCGCCACGAAGAGAGACAACGCGAGCAGCAGTAACGGCATCGATGCGCAGGTCAATATCGCGTATAAGTCATTGGACAGTCTGTTGCCTCTTTAGCTCAGGGGTAGAATCCCAGCGGTTTCTTAACCGACGAGGATAAGAGCACGGGTGAAGTCTATAAAAGATGTAACCTTTATGCGTTAAAAAACTGGACAATCCCTTGCACAAATCGTATTCCGCCGAAAATAATCGCGCCTCCGGCAATAAGGTAGGAGCCACCGCCTGGGCTTGTCGCAGCTGCTTCGTATGAAAAAAAGGTGATGGCCGTACCGACGGCGCAAATAATTGCTCCTATCGTCATATTGCGAGCGCCAATCGCCCGCTGTCTACGCTTGTAATCGTTAACATCCGGCGAAGACCGTCGAACAGTCCCCTGAGCTTTTGCAGGCGCGGCGCTTGGGCTGACTTTACGAGGTTCGACGGTGACATTGCGCGAGAGGGCATTCTGAGGGGCTTGCGCAGGCTTGGCCGCAACTCCGGAAGGAGCGGCATTGCGGCGAGGTGGAATCCAGGCGTTTTGTACGACTTGTGGGGGTGGAGGTTCGGGCGAGGGCGAAGGATTCGTAGCAACTTCAGCCACTTGATCCAGGGGCATCCAATCCGCTGCCCCCTCGTGCCACGCCAAGTCGCCGGGCAATAGATTGCCTGATGCCAGATAATCCCGGGCCTGCTCGACGGAATATGGCCCAAATTGCTGGCCGTCACGATGAATATAGATTTGCATAGAGTGAAAGGCGTGATTTCAGACCAGATATTCAGGGTGCGGATGGAGTTGCCGGGATAGAGACCGCTGACGCCGAAGGAGCGGAATCTGTAGCGGCATTAGGAAAGCTTTGGCTGAGTTGAGAAGCAGCTCTCGGATCGATCTTGGCCAAAATGGCGCAGGTATCACGGGCCGGTCCCCATTGATTCTCCTTGGCGTAGGCCGTCGTAAGGTTGATGAGGGCACGCTTATGGTTGGGGTTTGATTGAAGAGCTTGTTTATAGGCATCTATCGCCTTATCCATCTGCCCGGCGAGGAAGTAGGTATAACCAAGGTTGTTTAGAGCCTCGTCGTAACCTGGTTGCGATTGAATCGCATGGTTGAATGCGTCCAGCGCCTTGTCGGATTGCTGCAAGTGCCCATAAGCCAGTCCAAGAGAGTTCCAGCCTTGGGCGTAATCGGGTTTGAGGGCGACAGCTTTCTGCAAGTTCGTCAATGCATTGGCGGGCATTTGTTCTGTCGTCTGGATTTCGCCGAGAGTACCCCAGCCGTAAGGTGATTCGGGATGAGCATTGACCAGGCTTTGAACTTCTTCCTCTCCTACGGCCAGGTTCTTCTGAGCGCGATAGCATCGCGTCAGCATTTCCCATCCGCGTGGATATTCGGGCATGAGATCGACTGCTTTGATGAGGGCGGGGATGGCGTCATTTACATTTCCCTGAATCGCCAGACAACATCCCAAATCGTACCAATTGGGCCCCATTTTGGGATCGAGTGCATTGGCTTTGGTCAAATCAGTGATCGCCTCGGCGCATTGATTTTCTACGAACAGGACATCACCCAGCGAATACCAACTGAGTGCAAGCTCGGGATGACTGACCGTATTGTCTTGAGCTCTCTTGAGGGCTTGGTCGAATTGCTTTCCTTGCAGGAGAGTCTTGATTGCATTCACCTCCGTTGCCCCCGCGGGAAGAGTCGCTGGCGGTGCCGTAACGACAGCAGGCGCATTAGTGACGGGCGTAGTATGAGGAACCTGTCCTCCCAATTGCTGCCATTTTGTTTGAGCGGCGATGGCCTCCTCCTTATGTCCCAAAATTTGCTGGCAAGCGTACATTTCAAACCAGAAGTTGGAAGAGTTGGGAACGAGTGCGACAGCATGATTAAGCGCGTCAACCGCCGCCTGCCATTTCCCTATCCCTTGGAATCGTCATTCCAAGGTTGATTATAATCCGAGAACCATCCGATGTTGGACATGCTATAAAGACGTTTTGCCCTGAAATAGGTAACGGTAGTTAGAAATTTTCCCGCTCTTTCCACTAAAAAAACGTCGTAGCAGCAGTTCATCAGAACTATGGCTGGGCTCAGCCCTTAGGGCGAAAACGTCTGGTGGACTCCCCTCGTTCCTAATCCTTCGCTCCGGTAACTTTGATGGGCGCTTTCGTCCCGGGTTTGACATCAAAGCCTTGGTTGATGGCAGAAAACATCTGATAAAATCCGGACAGGACGACCAGTTCAATGAACCCCTGCATGCCGTAAGCTGCGATCGCGGCATCCTGGATGTCATCGGGAACATTTTTCCAGGGCAACGTCGCCGCAAGGATTTGCGCCGCGAGTTGGTAGGGAGTGGGAAAGGAACCTTTCGTCACCCCGCTCGTTTTCAGGGTCTCGATCACTTCCTCAGGAACACCGGCCGCCCGGGCATGCTCGACATGGTCGGCCCACTCGAATTCAGCGCCGGTCTGGCACGCGACGGAAAGGACCACGAATTGATATATGTTTCGCGGCAGATGCCCTTCAAATTTGAGATAAAAGCCGAGCTCTTCGATTCTCTTACAGAGTTGCGGATGATTCATCAGGGCCGCATAGGGCCCATCGAAGGGAGCTCCGTGCTCTTTGCGTCTCGCCACCATGCCTTCGTAAAGCGCCTTGTCGGCAGCACCAAGTTTGTCCGGATCGAAGGGTAGTCGGGCCATAGTGATGGGGCCGTTATTCGTGATAGGACCAAGTGGCAAAGGCGGCTGAAAAGTCAGCCACTGGCGTCTTGCAATTCTTATCGACTTTGACGTCGATGACGGTGGGTTCCTGACTGCCGAGTGCCTTCGCAAACGCCCCCACCAAATCCTTCGGGTGCCGCACGGTCTCTCCCCGGCATCCCAGACTGACGCCAAAGGCGGCCCAGTCGATGTCAGGCAGGCTGGTCAATTCAGCGGGAACCGGACCTTCCGTGTGCGCCCGCAGCCACACGTTGCCGAGGGCCGAGTTGTTCACGACCACAAAGATGATGGGGAGTTTATAACGGGCGGCCGTTGCCACCTCGATGCCGTGCATATGCATGCAACCGTCTCCGGTAATGACAGCAACCTTTCGACCGGGCACCGCGCACTGCACGCCGACCGCCGCAGGAACAGCCCAGCCCATCGGACCGAGATTCGTCGCCGAGATGTAGGTGCGCGGCTCATAGCTGGTCCAGTAGTGTCCCGCAAAAGCGCGGTGCGCACCCGAATCGACCAACAGGAGACCATCGCGAGGAAAGACGCTACGAAGATCGGCGACGAGACGTGCGGGATGAATGGGCTCCGCGTCGCTCGTCGAGTTCTCCAGATCTTGAAATCTTGGCGTGGAGCGTATGCCCTCAAGCCATTGCCTGCGCCCCTGCCGGGTCGATTCGAGAGCGGGGGCCAGGCGCGAGGCCTGTTCCATCAGCCACGCCAGATAAGCCGAGCAATCCGAGACGATCCCGAAACCGGACGTATGCCGCCCGATGACCTCGGCGGAAATATTCACAATGAGGGTATTGGCGGCATCGAGTTTCAGGGACCAATGCATGGTATCCCGCTCATTGAGACCGGACCCTAGGATAATCAGAAGATCCGGCGGCTCATCGGTCAACGCCATCCGGGAATGATGAGTCCCGGCATATCCAAAAACACCGAGCGAGAGAGGATGGTCCTCCGGGAAGAGGCCCTTCGCACGCAAGGTCGTCGCCACGGGGATATCCCACGCTTCCGCAAAACTCCGCAGCAGGCTTGCTCCATCGGAATGCTCCACCCCGGCCCCGGCAAGGATGACGATTTTTGTCGAGGGAACTCCTGTCGAATCACCGGTCAAATGACGGAGGGACGCTTCTGCCATGTTGACAGAAAGCAGGGAAGGATGCGCCACGGAATGGTCGATCTTCCGGTGCTTCGCAGCGATCGCGGCGACCTGGGTGTCGCGAGGCAGGGAGAGGTGTACGGGACGTCGAGGCTGCTGCATCATCTTCAACAAGGCATGTTGAAACAAATGTCCCAGATTCTGGGGATTATCGACCGAACTTGAATAACCCGTCAGGGATTTCATCACCTCCACATCATCGAGGGTCTGGCTGCTGGCGTCCTGGAACAAGCCCATCCCTTCGACCATGGTCGCCACTTCCCCGCTGAGGAGCAGCACGGGCGAGCCATCCGTGGCGGCTGCCGCGATGGGAGTGACCGTGTTGCCGAGCCCAGGTCCGCCAATGCAAAGCGCGGCTCCAAATTTGCCGCTCGCCCGCGCGTAACCATCGGCCATGTACGCCGCCCCTCCCTCCTGAGCTGCCACGATGGGGCGGATGGAGGCTTGCCGTCCCAAAGCCGGAAGAAACGGATCGACCAGTCCGCCCGGCACCATAAACAGATGATCGATTCCTTCAGTGACGAGCGCGTCGAGGATGTAATCGGTACCAAGCATAAAATGACCAATAGGTGATCTCCGGAATGAGGTCAACGGCAAGGGAATAAATCGCGTTACCGGAAAGCCTCGCTCTAATCGGACAGGGAACGAAAAGAGACATCGGCCGCTTTCCACGTGTGTGAGAAAAGAATTCGAGGAGCCAAGCGGCTCTTCTCACCGCGAAGGGCGCCGAGCTCCCGATGAGCCTGTTCAACATCGACGGCATCAAGCTCCTGCTTGATCTGCTTGCCGTCTCTCCAAAAATAAGCGTAATATGGGTCGAGTGTTTTCCCGTTACGTGAGGAACGATAGAGCCCTTCGGCTACTCGATCGGATTTCACTATACAAGGGTGCATTTTCGGCTTCGGAATTAAATTCTGAAGCCCTTGCTGGATAGTTAATAACGCCGCTTTAGCTCAGGGGTAGAGCAGCTCATTCGTAATGAGCGGGTCATCAGTTCAAATCTGATAAGCGGCTCACCCTCATTCTTTAGGCAATCGCTGGAATGGCCACCGGGACGGTCTATTTATGGGCGGGGAGGACGAGGTCGGCGTTGTTGAGTTTTAGGGGGGTGCCGGAGGCCTTGATCGTTTGCTTGATGTTCACTGTGTACTGTTGATAGGTGTAGAGCCCCGATCCTAAAATAAAGCAGAAAAGGATCGCGAATAATCCGGCGATGGTTGCGAGGCCGAATTTCTTTTCTGATTTTTTCTTGTCGTTGCCAGTGACAATTTCGGAGCGCACGAGCAACTCGCTGGTGCTCATGCTCAAGAGGCAGTATCCGATGAAATAATAGAGGCCGAGACAGGGAATGGATTTGGTCGCTTCCTGAAATTTCAGGGCATACAGGGCCAGGAGGACTGCAGCCACAAAAACATCGGCCATGGACCACTTGCCGATGATGTGCAGGAGTTGCCCGATCTTGAAATTCAGCGTCTTCGAGTGGGATGCCGTCGCGACAATCGTGAGGAAAGCCTTGGTCAATGGCGTCACGATACTGAAGAGCAGGAGGAACCCGCCGATGATCCAATGGCCGTTCGTGAGCAATTCCCAGATGATGGCGGCTATTCCGCGGACTTCATGCTGCAGGACGAATTCCAGATTGCCGGTTGCCATAGGAATGGTCGGAGCGGTCCAAATCACCATCGCTGGCGCAAAGATGCCAATGACAAAGAAAGTGAAGACGACGCAGGTCAACGAAAAGATAACGGCACGCGCGGTGAAACTGCCCTCCAAGGTGACGATGGTTATGACGTAAAAAAGGCTGAAGCTGAGCAGGAACCAGGACCACCACGCAGCGATGGAGGACTCCATCCGGACGGTTTTCAGGAGGTGCTTGACGTCCGAGTAGATCGCACTGTCGGCCTCGTCCGTAGAAGGAAGTTCCATCTGGTGCCGGAGGGGCGAGGAAACGAGCATTCCCAGAATGGGGTGCACCTTGTCAAAATTTTCAAGAGCATGGGCGCCCTCATTTTGCATGCTGTACTTAAGAAGGATTTGCTCAATGGCATTCGTGGATGCCCGGCTGTGTGTGATAATATTCGACGCGGCTAAAATCGCGCCAACTGCGTACAGGACGACGAGCAAAATGAGGGTTATTTTGCGGGCTGATAATGCGGAGAACGCTCCCGACGTGGGTTTTCTTTCAGAGTGCATGGCTTTTACCTAATAACTGCAGTTAACTTATACCACGTTCGTCGCCGAGCACCATGGGCCACCTGGGCAATTGCTCCCCCATTCCAGTCAAAGAAAATCCCTTTTCAAAAGAATGCAAACCCTTATAACTTCTGGGAGGCTTAATTATCATGGTATCTTGGATTAATCAGCATCTTATCGAGGGCAAGGAATTAATTGAACAATGGCGCATTAACCGTACCGTTAATGTGCTGGCGGTCGTGGATCATATCGAAATTGCCGCCACCCACGTCATTTTAGGCTTGGACATCGGTTGGGAAAATCGGACGGAAAACCCCATCGTGATTATCGAGATTCAAGTCGCCATATATAAACCTAAAGAGCAGGAGGAGTTGCTTCGGCTTCTTCCCCTTGAGCGTTTTGGCAGAAAAGACATCCAACGGAATCTTCTAAAAAAGCCTCTCCATCAGTTCACTCTCCGGCCTTACGAAGTCCATACGGAACACATCCGCTTTATCAGTCATGGTCATCTTAATTTGGCGCCAGGCACCTATCTCGCCGATATCCAGATAAGAGATACGCATCACACCAGCTATACTCGCCGGACCAAGCTTGTCATGGAGAATAGGATGAAATATCGCCTGACCGAAGAATGGCAAGAAATTGGCTTGGGCGTATAGCACATCGTGATTGGACAGCGGGCAACTTGCGACTAAGTTGCTCGTGCATTCCATGAAAATAGGCGTTTTGCAACATGCGGCGTTTGAGGGGCCGGGAGAAATTGCAGCGTGGGCCGCTAATCGCGGGCATTCGCGGACCGTCCATCATCTTTATCGCGGGGATGCCCTGCCCAAGATGGATGCCTTCGACCTGCTGCTGGTCATGGGTGGCGAGATGAATATCTATCAGTATCGGGACTGGCCATGGCTTAAAACTGAAAGTGCCTTCATCCGCGCCGCGCTTGAACACGGCAAGAGAGTGGTGGGAATTTGCTTGGGCGGGCAATTGATTGCCGATGCATTGGGCGCGCGGGTCGTACAGAATGCCGAGATCGAGCTTGGTTGGTTGCCGATCACTTGGACAGACGAGGCTCGTGCTGCTTTTCCCGGGCTTTCGCTCAAAGCGACGGTGCTGCATTGGCACGGCGATACGTTTGGGTTACCTCCGGGCGCGACGCGGCTGGCGACGAGCGAGGGCTGTCCCGAGCAGGGTTTCATGATTCCGAATAAATGCTTGGGGCTGCAGTTTCATCTCGAAGTTGATCCGGATCTCACCAGGCAGTTCGTGGATGGGCAGGCACAATGGCCGACGGGTCGTTACGTGCAGACTTCGAAAGAGATTTTAAGCGAAGCTGCCAAGCATCATGAGGCCAACAGGCAGTTTCTCCATGGGATGCTCGATCAGTTTTGCGCAAGCTAACGTCCGGGCCACCTGAGACTGAACCGTCGCTCGGAGTGCGACGGCTACCTCTGAAATCAAGCCACGAGCATCGCGGCGCCGAAGACTCCGGCGCTGTCTCCGAGGCTTGGCTTGAGAAGAGCCGCCTCAAAGGTGGGATTGAAAATGGCGGCGGTGATTTTCTTCCGCGTTTCCTCGGTATAGAGGATATCGATGTTGCCGACGCCGCCTCCCAAGACAATGGCGTGAGGATCGAGGACATCAATGATGAGGCCGATGGCCTTGGCGAAATAATCGGTCAGGCGAGTTAGAGTTTGCTCAGCATCGCGGTCGGTTCCGGTTTGAGCGAGCACTACAATTTCCTTGAGGGGGAGGCGATGACCGGATTGTTCCGCGTAGAAACGCTCAAGTGCGGGTCCGGAAATGATCGCCTCGACCGTGCCACGGGTGCCGTAGTTGGAAACGGGGCCATTGGGATCGAGGATGATCTGGCCCCACTCACCGGCAATACCGTGACAACCGGGAAGGACTTGTCCATTGACGACGATTCCTCCGCCGACACCCGTGCCGATTATGACTCCAAACGTGGTCGGGTAACCGCGCGCCACACCGAGAGTCGCCTCCGCCAGGGCGAAGCAGTTGGCATCGTTGGCCAGGACGAATTTGACACCGTTGTCCGCCTCAACATTGTCCTGTAGAAGCTGGCCGTTGAGGCACTGGGTATTGGAGTTTTTCAGTTTTCGCGTTTGCGGATCGAGGACGCCCGGTGTGCCCATGCCAATTCGTTCGGGCAAGGGCTGACCGGTCTTCTCACTGATCATTTTACAAAGCAGTGCGATCTGGCTGCGAATGTGAGCGTAGCCTTTTTCAGATTCAGTCGGGACGCGCAACCGGCAGAGCGGGCGATCCGGCGTGGCGGGATCGAGAACGACGCCTTCGATTTTTGTCCCACCGAGATCAATGCCCCAAAGATGCGCCATGGGAAACGAGGTGATGTCGCGACTAAGCCGCTTCCTTGTCCTGCTTGCGGCGGATCAGCGGTGATTTCTTGCCGTCGATGACGGCGCGATTGATCGTGACCTCGAGAATGTCCTCGCGGGAGGGCAGATCGTACATGAGATCGAGCATGATCTTTTCGAGGATGGCGCGAAGCGCGCGGGCACCAGTGCCTTTGCGGGCCGCTTCCTGGGCCAGGGCTTTCAACGCATCCTTGGTGAACGTCAGCCCGACGTTATCCATGGCGAAAAGTTTCGTGTACTGCTTGGTCAGGGCGTTCTTGGTTTCAGTCAAAACTTCGACCAGTTCTTCTTCGCTCAATTCATCGAGGACGCTGATCATGGGCAGACGCCCGATGAATTCCGGAATGAGGCCAAAATTGAGAAGATCTTCCGGCTCGACCTGACGCAGAGCCGCAGTCGGAGGCAGCGAGGAATCGGTCGTTTCAGTGATTTTGGGACGCCCAAAGCCGAGGGTGTTTTTCCCAATGCGACGCTGGATAATTTTATCGAGCCCGACAAAAGCGCCTCCACAGATGAAGAGAATCCGTTCCGTGTTGACCTGGATATATTCCTGATGCGGATGCTTGCGTCCGCCCTGCGGCGGTACATTGCAGACCGTCCCTTCCAAAATTTTGAGCAGACCCTGCTGGACGCCTTCGCCCGAGACATCGCGAGTGATGGAAACGTTGTCGGTCTTGCGACCGATCTTGTCGATCTCGTCGATGTAGACGATGCCGATCTCCGCGCGCTTCACGTCGTAGTCGGCGTTTTGCAGCAGGCGCAGGACGATGGTCTCGACGTCTTCACCGACATAACCGGCTTCGGTGATGGTCGTAGCATCGGCGATGCAGAAAGGAACATCGAGAATGCGCGCCAAGGTGCGGGCCAATAGCGTCTTGCCGGAGCCGGTCGGGCCGATGAGCAGGATGTTGCTCTTTTCAATTTCCACCTCGGAAGCGGCATTGAGCGAAATCTCGGTCTTCTGGCGATTGGCCTGCCCGGCAACGATACGCTTGTAATGGTTATGCACGGCCACAGCTAAGGTCTTCTTGGCGAAGTCCTGCCCGATGACGTACTTGTCCATCTCGCGCTTGATGTCGATGGGCTTGATGAGGGTCACCTCCGTATTGGAACGGCGGGCCTCCTCCTTCATCTCCTTATCGAGAATGTTTTTGCAGACCGTGATGCAACTGTCGCAGATGTAGACGCCCGGCCCCGCAATGAGTTTGCGCACCTCGGCATGGCTCTTCCCGCAGAAAGAGCACATGGTGAGATTCGCGGGGCGGGCCATGGGATTATTATTTGTTAAGCGAAAGCGGTTCACCGACCAGGGCGGCGACATCGCGGCGGGATTTTACCACTTCGTCGACGATGCCGTATTCCTTGGCGTCCTCGGCGCTCATGTAATTGTCGCGTTCCATGTCTTTTTCGACGCGTTCGACGGGTTGGCCGGTGTGATAGGACATGATGCCGTTGAGTCGCTTTTTCAGGCGCAGGATTTCCTTGGCCTGAATGCTGATGTCGCTGGCCTGGCCGCTGGCGCCACCGCTCGGCTGGTGGATCATCACGCGGGCGTTGGGCAGGATGAAGCGCTTGCCCTTCGTGCCCGAAGCCAGCAACACGGCTCCCATGCTCGCGGCCATGCCAATGCAGTAAGTCGCCACATCGCAAGTCATGAACTGAATCGTATCGTAGATCGCCATGCCCGCCGTGACGTAACCGCCGGGCGAGTGGATATAAAGACTGATGTCCTTCTTGGAATCGTCCATCTGCAAAAAGAGCAACTGGGCGATGACGGAGTTGGCTACGCCGTCATCGATGGCCGTTCCGAGAAAGACGATCCGGTCCCGCAGCAGGCGCGAGTAGATATCCGAGGAACGCTCTCCCCTCCCCGTGTTTTCGATGACGTGGGGAACGTAGTAGGTCGAGTTCTTAAAATCGTGCATAAAGGAAGCTACTCAAACTTTGCCTCTTTCAAAAGGAAATCCAATACGGCCTGACGCAAAAGTTGCCCACGAATGGCCCCGAAGGCGTTGTTCTTGCGCACCCGATCGATCATTTTTTCGAGTGTGATGCCTTCGCGCTGCGCCAGGAAGGCGAGGTGCTGGGCCATTTGCTCGTTGCTTACGTCGATCTTTTCGTTCTCGGCGATTTGCGAGGAGATGAAACGGAACTTTACCGATTCCTTCGCGCTCTTGGCCGCGTTGTTGAAGATCTCGTCCTTCTTTTCTTCCAGGACACTGGCGGGAACGCCACGGCCTTGATTCTCCGCGACAATATCGTAAACGGTGGCGTGGGTTTCCTCATCGACGGCGGTGGGAGGCAGATCGAATTCGACAGCGGAGATCAGCTTCTGAACGATTTCAGAACGGGCAGCGCGATCGGCTTGCGTCTTTTTCTCCTGCTCCATGTTTTCACGGACGCGCTTCTTCAATTCGATGAGGTCCATCTTCGCGACTTCCTGCGCGAAGGCGTCATCGATGACCGGAGCCTTCTTGATTTTGATTTCCTTGAGCTCCACGTCGTACTGCGCCTTTTTTCCGGCGAGCTTGGTCTGTGGGAAGTCGGCGGGAAATTCGATTTCGATCGTCCGTGTCTCGCCCTTGTTCATGCCGACGCATTGCTCGGCAAACTTCGGAAGGAATCCCTCCGCTTTCATCCAGAGCCAGAACTGGGGATTGACCGCGAGATTCTTCGACTCGGGCACCAAATCGAGCAAAGGCTTATCATCCATCTTGCCGGTGTAGGAAATCACCGCGAAGTCGTCCATGGCGAGAGGACGTTCCGGCGCATTGTCGAACTCGGCGCGCTGATCGGCGAGGCTGATCAAGGTCTTGTCGACTTCTTCGTCCGTCACTTCGGTCTCCTGCTTCTTAAGCGTGAGACCTTTGTATTCCGGCAATTTGAATTCGGGGACAAGCTCCACGAGGGTGGAAAAACTGAGCGACATCCCGGGCTGGTACTTCAGATCCTCGATCTGGGGAGAACTAACCACCCGCAATTTCTTCGCGGTGATTGCTTCTTCATAGGCCTCGGGAACCAAGCTGCGTTGCGCTTCGCTTTCGATGTCCTTGTGATATTTTTTAACGACAACGGTGCGTGGCGCGTGGCCGGGACGAAAGCCGGGGATACGTGCTTCTTTTTGAAAATCGCCGGCAACGCGGTCATAGGCCTGTTGGACCCTGTTGGCAGGAACTTCGATCTTCAGGCGTTTTTTGCAGGGGGCGACATCTTCGACAGTGATATTCATGGGACTCTTCAGCATGGCGTGCCTTAGGAATAAGGCAAGACTGGGTTGCCGGATATTGTAGGAACCCGCTCAAAAGGCTCATCTTGTTTCCGTGACTTATTCGTCCATGGTCTTAATAATAAAGACAATCAGCTATCACGAGCTAACCGTTTAATGTTGTACCCATGATCGAGCCAGCCGATTCCATTCCTTCCCCGATTGCTCCAGCGGGTCCGTTTCACCATTACTCGTTTCATGCCTCGCTCCGGCTTGCGCGAATTTTGGGAATCCTGGTCATCGTATTGGGAGTCGTTGTTTTGATGGGATGGGCGTTGCACATCGAGTTTCTCAAGTCGGTTCTTCCCGGCTACGTGACAATGAAGGCGAACACTGCTTTCTGCTTTGTACTTTGCGGCACATCTCTCCTGCTTGGTTATCTTTCCCGTCCACGGGCTTGGAAAAAAGCGTGTTCCTCGATCCTTGCAATTGTTGTGTTCGTCATTGCCAGTCTCACCTTATTGGAATATCTCACGGGTATATCGTTCGGCTTGGATCAATTGTTTTTTTCGGAGTCCACCCGCGCACCCGGAACGTCGAGCCCCGGGCGCATGGCACCCAACACCGCCTTCAATTTTCTACTCCATGTCACGGCCCTGGTGCTTCTCACGCGAGGACGACGCGGAGCCCTGGCGGCCCAGATTTTTTCCTTCATCGGCCTGTTCATCGCGTTGCTGGCCTTGATTGGTTACATATTCAATGCCCAGGTTTTCACCACTATTTTTTCCCAGACCCGGATGGCCCTGCACACGATCGCCGGGTTTGGCCTGATCGGCCTGGGCACTCTTCTGGCCCGACCGAACAAAGGCCTGATGGCTGCCATCCTGGCCGATAGCCCGGGAGGCCTTATTGCCCGGCGCGTCATCGGACCGGCGATTGTTCTCCCCATCGTCTTTGGCTGGATCACCTTTAAGGGATTAAATCAAAACTACTACGACGCAGGCTTTGCCTGCTCGCTCATCGTGCTCGGCAGCATGGCCGTTATTTGTGTGCTGACGACGTGGAGTATCATGGCTCTCAATCGGATCGACCTTGAACGCAAACGGCTCAGTGAAGAGCATCTTCAGGCCGATGTGCGAGAGCGCGGCGCGCTGGAGGCCTCGCGACTTAAATCGGAGTTCGTCGCCAACGTCAGCCACGAAATTCGCACACCCATGAACGGCGTCCTAGGCATGACCAGTCTTCTGCTCGACACCGAACTGACAGCGGAGCAAAGAGAACATATCGAGACCATTCGCCAAAGTGGCGACGCCTTGCTGAACCTGGTCAACGAGATTCTCGATTTCTCCAAGATGGAGGCAGGAAAAATCGAGCTGGAGAACAAGCCGTTTGCGCTGGCGCCCTGCATCGACGAAGTGATCAATCTCCTTTCCCTCACGGCACAGCGCAACAAGATCAATCTGATTTCCTTTATCCATCCCGACGTTCCTTCCTCCTTTCTGGGAGACTCGGCGCGGTTGCGGCAAATCCTCATCAACCTGGTGGGCAACGCCATCAAGTTCACGGACGAAGGCGAAGTCAGTCTCGAAATCTCCGCCGAGCGGCAGGATGACAACCTGTATCGACTCGAATTTCTGGTCAGCGATACCGGCCTTGGAATTTCCCCGGATTCCCTGCCGCTGTTGTTTCAGCCTTTCCAGCAAGCCGACGCCTCCGCGACGCGACGGCACGGGGGTACCGGTCTCGGCCTGACCATCAGCAAGCGGCTGGTCGAGTTGATGGGAGGAGAAATTACCGTTTCGAGCATCCTCTCCGCGGGCTCCATCTTTCGCTTCGGAATTCTCCTGCCAACCAGCGCACCGGAGACCGAAGGAGCTGATGGTCGACTTTCCCGTAACTGTCGGATTGTTTTAATCGCCAAGGGACGGAAGTATCCGAGCCTGCTTAAACGTCAATTGGAAGTTTGGGGTGCGGAAGTCCTGACGATAACCGATCCGATGGCGATACTACAGATGGAGAAAGGCTCTTACAATCTGGTGATCATGGATTATGAGAGCTCTTCCGTAGCGCTTGCCGCCCAAATGCAGTTCGACCCCGACTGGAGTTCCGTGCCGAGAGTCCTGCTCGATTTCGGCCAACCGCTCAGCGATGAACGGGCCGCACTTTTCAAGAAGCGACTGACCAAGCCGGTGAAGCGCACCCATCTTCAAGCGATCCTGATCGAACTGATTGGCGGCAAACCGTCCGCCCAGCGGATCACCGGCCCCGTCGGACTTCCACCTATTGCGGAAAAGCTGCCCCTGCGCATTCTCCTGGCGGAAGACAACCGGATTAATCAGAAGGTGGGCTTGGCGCTCCTGGCCCGACTGGGCTATCACGCGGATGTGGCCGCGAACGGTCTCGAAGCCTTGAATGCCACTCTGAAGCAAGCTTACGATCTTGTGCTGCTCGATATTCAAATGCCTGAAATGGATGGTCTGGAGGCGGCGGCGGCGATGCGCAAAAAACTAGGCGACAAATGCCCCGTACTCGCAGCAGTGACCGCGAATGCCTTTCCCGGTGCGCGGGAAGAATATCTGTCCAAGGGTTTTGACGATTATCTGAGCAAGCCGCTGGTGCCCGACGCCCTGCGCCAGATGATCAGTCGGTTGGCCAAAGAAAAACGTAGGGCGCCGCCAACCGGTTCTTCCTGATGTCTCCCCTCGCCCTTTATGCCCGCATCTGGCTGGCCCAGATACGGTACTCAACCGTGCGCGAAATGATGTTCAAGTCGAACTTCATTCTTTGGATTATCGTCGATATGACCTGGTTCGGCCTGCACTTGAGTTTCGTCCAGTTTCTCTATCTGCAGGTCAGTGAAATCGCGGGCTGGACCAAGTGGGAAATGATCCTGCTCGTCACCACCAACATGCTCATTCAGCAAATTTTCCAGACCTTCCTGATGATCAATCTCACCAAGCTCCCGGAGTTGATCCGGACGGGCAAACTCGACTTCTTTCTCGCGCAGCCAGCGTCCGCGCAGTTTCTGGTCAGCACGCGCAACTTCGAGCCCGGGTCGGTGATCAACACGCTGGTCTCCGCCATTGTCTGCGTCGTGGCGATTGCCCATTTGAACATGCGGCTGAGCATGGCCGGGCTGCTGGCCTTTCCGTTGCTGGTCATCTTTGGGGTGCTGATCCACTACGCGCTACTAATGATGCTCATGTCGCTCGCATTCTGGATGACTCGCGCCCAAGGCTTTATCAACGCCTATTATAATGTCTTTCAGATTGCGCGGCTTCCACGCGAGGCGTTCAAGGGCATTACCCTCTTTGCTTTTACCTGGGCCGTGCCGCTACTCCTGATCGCCAATGTGCCAGCCCGGACACTTCTCTACGGTCTGAACGCACGCGATCTCATGCATATGGGACTCGCCACCGCAGTCCTGCTGGCGCTGAGTACGCTTATTTTCCAAACGGGCTTGAAGCGATATGGGAGTGCTTCGTCGTAGATTACGCCCACAGCGCAATACTCACGATTTTCAAAAGCTGTCATCCTTGCGAAGGCGAGCAGGTGTATTCCTTTCCTCGCCTCCGCAAGGATGATGGCATTTTAGAGCATTTTCAAAAATAGCGTAGCCGCAATTTCTCCTTCTTTTGGCCCGGAGGGCCTATGGAGATTAGCCGGTGGTGCCAACCACCGGTGTGACCATGAAGCAATTCGCCCCGGCGGGGCGATGGAAAATCCGGGATGTAATTTCGTCCGCCGCCCCCTCCGGGGCGGATGATCTTTGTGGCTATACCGGTGGCTTGCGCCACCGGTTAATTTCCTTCAGCCCTCCGGGCCTCAAATTTTCAGCAGCGGCTACAGTATTTTTGAAAACGCTCTAATTCGAGGGTTTTACAGAGAGACCTCTACTGTTCATTAGGCGCGGGTTGCGGGAAAGGAGGGAGAGGCGGCTTGGGCGGAATAGGAAGACCTACCTTATCGGAAGTATTTCTTTCATATGAGGGTGGAGGCGGCTTGACGGGAGGGGGCTGAGGAATAACCGTGGGAACCAATGGGCCGGACAATCCGAATCGGATTGAATCTGCCGGGAAAGTCTGGCGCAACGTATCGATTTCAGCCTGGGCGCGCGAATCCTGGCCATGGTTGCTGTAATACTGAGCCAGCTTCAACCCCACCCGTATCTGGTCGATCGGAAGCGTGTAGGTGGCCAGAGCTTTCTTGTAGGCCTCATCCACTGAATAACCGGAATGTGTGTCCTGGAGTTTATCCAGAATATCTCCCAGGCCCTCGTTACCTACCGGGCCCATGCCGGACATGTTAAAGCTCTCGGTCAACGGAACCGTCTTCGCGTCATTACGCATGGCGATGATCTTGCGCTGCATCTGCTGCAGGAGAAGCCAGTCATCATGGTCGGTATGAGGCGTGCCTACGTTGGCCAGGGCCGATTCAAGCGGCACCCGAAAAGGCCGGTAGAGCGGATCGCCAACAACGGTCACCATCCAGGAAAGGCCGGGGATGGAAGCGTAGGAGGCCTCGGCAAAGTAATCGCCGGCGAGGATCCTTTTGGTGAAAATGTCCTCGTGCGGCGTCAAGGCGAGGTAGGGTTCATAGACTGTTCCCATGGTCGCGGCAGCACCATGCGCAATGAGCGGACCAACCCAATTACTCGTTTCGCTGCGAACCGTGTCGGCGCTGAAGGAATGCAGATGATAGGCAATCGCTCCCCGCACAAAGCGGTCGGGCGCGGTGACCCAAGGTCCCTCCGCGTGGTCGCTATACCACCCCAGATATAGAGCGACCTGGTTACAGGGATCGGTTGCCGGAAGAACGTCCGGCTTGTCATCGAATTTCACCAGCCAGCCGTCCTGGTCCAACATCTTGCGGGCGTTGCGCAGCCAGACATCTCCTGAGATATAACCATTCTTCACATCGGTGATGCCCCGGGTATCGACCACGGCGAGGCCCGCCAATCGGTTCTTCTCAGCGAAAAGAGTGTCATCGATCATCCGACGAACATCCCCCGGTGTGGGGCCGTCCAACCGTGAAACAAGGATCACATTTTTTGCCAGCTCCGATCCCACCCGGTGCTGCCGGAGTCCCTGGGCATCAAAAAAAACGTTGGGTACAAAGCCGCCCTTCGGGAAGCCAAAGACAGGCAAAAGGGCCAATTCACTGTCAACGGACGCCGCATTCGATTGCAGGGAAGGCTCATGCTCCATCGTGTCATCGTCGCTGGGATCGGGAGCGACTTTTAGAGGCACTCCGCGCATCAGCACGATAGCCCAGATATCATTGTGGGTGGCGACCACCAGTCGGATAACGCGCGATCCGATATGGGTCTCCGAGTTTCCACGCGTCATCCAGTTTTTTTGAAGCAAATAGAAGAGGATGGGCTGGCGGATCGTCTTCTCGAATTCGGCGCGGGTGATTTCCTCAGCGGTCGCGCAGGAGATGGGGAGAACCCGCTCCTCCGGAATATTGCGCTGGGAGGCGTAGTACTCGGCGAGATGTTTGCTGTTGAAATCGTTCTGATTGTAGACCACCAGTAAATGATCGGCGAGGTTCTCCGTTTCATCCGTTGGGTTGATGAGGTTGAACGTTTCCGGAGCTGTTCCGGGAGCGGTCGAACTGGGCTCGGGAGTCTCACTTTCCGGCGCGGCTGGCGGTAGCAACGAGAGGGTCGGCTCTTTGGAAGAAGAACCGTTGGAATGACCATCGAAAAAAATCGAGGTCGTTGAATTAGTTGAATACAGGGTCTCCCCCGGAGCAGGAGGAGTTGGCGCATTGGTATCCTGCGCTTGAATCAAAGACGCCCCGCTGATCAACACCAAGCAGGCCGCCGTGTACCGAGCGAATCGTAGAAACGAGATCACCGACTCCTAGCTTAACTCAAATTCGAACTTCATCCCATCAAAAGCTACATCGAACGTTGGCTTTGCTTATTTGCGTCAAGTATCGAAAGTTGAAACCATTTCCCCTCGTCTCCAAGTCGTCGTAGTAGGCAGGGAAGCAAGGGTCTTCCTCGACTTTTGGAATGATTGTGGTAAGAGAAAGCCATGGATTTACCGGGCTTCGACCGCATCACCGTTGACCCTCTCGTCATGGGCGGGAAACCGTGTCTACGCGGCTTGCGCGTGACGGTCGGCACGATTATCGGGTTGGTCGCCGCAGGCGCCTCTTTTTCCGAAATTCTCAAATTGTACCCCTATCTGGAAGAAGCGGATATCCGTGCGGCGCTTTCCTACGGCGCATGGCGCACCGAAGAGCACGACTTTCCGCTGCAAGTGGCGTGAGAATTCTGTTGGACATGAACCTGACGCCGCAGTGGCGTCTGCCTTTGGAACAGGCCGGCCACGAGGTCACACATTGGTCTGAAATCGGTCCACCCAACGCGCCGGATACACCATCATGGAATGGGCCCGGCAGCATGACTATCTCGTTTTTACCCACGATCTCGATTATGGCGCGTTACTTTACGCGACTGGGGCCAAGGCACCCAGCGTGATCCAAGCACGAGGGGACGATGTGCGTCCGTCGGCTTTAGCTGTCGTCGTCCTCAAGGCCCTTGAGGAAGCCGGACCGGATTTGCGGACCGGAGCTTTGGTCACCGTTGATATCAGGCGGCATCGAATCACAGTCCTGCCTTTGCGTCGTTAGACGGTCATTTTTAGTTCAAATTCGAACTTCATCCCATCAAAAGCTACATCGATCCCGGCGGGCAATTGCTGCATCCGGTCGACGTGAGATTTCTCGTGAGTCTGGTGCGTCAAAAATGATTTCCAGGCGCCAATCGCAAGCGCCGCTTCCACCGCGCCGCTGACGGTCAGATGAGTTGGGTGAGGCCTGTCCCGCAAACCGTCGATGATCAGAACCTCAACCCCTTCCACTGTCGCCCGCACCGATTCCGGCACCGAGGCGCAATCACTGAGATAAGCCAGCAGCTTGCGACCTCCCTGTGAAAAAAGAAAACCAGAGGTGGAAACAGCCCCGTGCGGGACGGGTAGCGGAGTAATCTCCACGCCGCCCAGTTCGAACGGCCCCGCAACAATATGTGGCACCACGTGCACATAGCCGGGCACTTTCCGGGGGGGATTAAACGCGTAGAAAAAAATGCGCTCGATCTGCTCCAAGGTTTCCGCCGAGCCGTAGATGTCCAACGCTCCACCCTTTAGGTCGCAGAAACGGCGCAAATCGTCAAACCCCATGATGTGGTCGGCATGGGGATGCGTAAAAAGCACGGCATCGAGATGATCCAATCCCTCGCGCAAGGCCTGCTGCCGCATATCGGGCGTCGTATCCACCAGAATTTTGGCCTGCGGTGTCGTCACATATATAGAGGAGCGGGTTCGCTTGTCCCGTGGATCGGTCGACAGGCAGACGGGGCAACGACAACCGATCATCGGCACGCCCTGCGACGTCCCCGATCCCAGCACAGTGACCTGCATCTTCGGCAGGGAATTCTCATCCGGCATGGACAAGAGACTGCATGGAGCCGAACGGAATTCACGCCAAATACCATCGCGTTATTCGACCGTTACAAGCCGCACGAGGGATTCGGCTTGTTTTCCTCCATCGCAACCCTAGCGTCACCTTGAGTATGAGATACCTAGCCGTCGTCGGCGCGCTTTGGTTGCTGGCCACCGTTTCACCCGCAACCGCCCAGATTCAAGTCACGGCGCAAACGAGCCGCACCAACTTTCTTCTCTATGAACGGGTCGACCTCGTCGTCACGGTCACGAACATTGGTGATAACGATCTCGTCCTGAATAACGAGGAAAAGCAGCATCCCTGGCTCTCTTTCCTCGTTTCCCGGCACGTCCAGCAAAACTACATGCCCATTCGCCAGGAACGGGACAGCAACTTTGCCCCCGTGACGCTTAAAGCTGGCGAAAACAAGACCTTCCGTGTCAACCTCACGCCTCTCTTTACGTTCCGCGAAGAAGGCCAGTACCGGGCCGCAGCCGTCGTGGATCTACCCGGAGAAGGCCAGATCGTCTCGGACAATGTCCCCTTCAGCGTACAGAGAGGCCAAAAAGTCTGGAGCCAAATGCGGCCCGTGGACGGCTCCGAGCGTATCTATTCCCTCATTCGTTTTTCTCCCGACAGCGAGTCAACGGAGCTCTATTTGCGGGTGGAGGATCCCGCTGAAAATCTCGTCTATGCCAATTTGGGAATCGGCCAACTAGCCGCTTCCGTTGATCCTGAAGTGCTTTTCGATCCCCAGGGTAATATTCATATTCTGCATCCCACCGCACTGGGAACCTATCTCTACACGCGAACCGATCCGAATGGAAAGATGCTCCACCAAGGCATCTTCAAAACACAGGCCGTGCGAGGCCCGAATGGAGTCGAGCGCATTCGCCCGCGACTTGCCAAGCTGAACGACGGCAATGCCACCGTCATCGGAGGAATGGAACAGAACCCGAATGTTCACGAGGAAAAGCTCTCCGAAGGTCAGGTGCCCCAAAGCACTACCGAGACGATCCCTCCCGCACCGCCTGCTTCCGCCCCCGGCGCAAACGGCAATAATACCCCGGCCCCGTCCGGACATTAGACATTTGTGGTAGCCGTTGACCTCCGGGCGACGGTCGGGGCAGAACCCGCGCTCGGAGATCGCGGGCTACCAGTTGCACGCCCGCCTGCCGCCAAGTTAGCCTTGGTATAAAAATGTCAGAAATGGTAATATCCGATGTGGCGCAGGAAGTCGAAATAATCGGTTGGCTCGAAACAGAACACGGAGACAAGATTCCCTTGGAGGGATTCTGTAGCATTGGCAGGGAGATGAGTAACAACATCGTCCTGAACACATCGGCTGTCTCCCGGCACCACGGCCTTATCCATAAAAGGGAGAATGAATTTTGGATGGTTGACCTTGGCGGCATCAACGGAATTCTAATCAACGGTAACCGGGTGATCCACCCGGTGCGTTTGCAGGTGGAAGATCGCATTCAAATGCCTTCCGCTCTGTTTATCTTTCGGCAGGCGTTTTTTCCCCTATCCGCACTGCCAGACGAAAAAGAAAAGCCCCCGTTTCTGCCTGCCTCCAAGCCTGGGTACGTCTCCGCGCAGGAAGAGGAACAGAAGGAACTGGCGCTGGCAATCGATACCCAGCCCCTGCCCCCGCAGCCGAAGAAAAAGAAAGTGCCTCCGCAACCACCTGCGATCATGCCCGCACCCATATCTGTGCTGCCAGATGAAAAGGAAGTGTCGCCACAAATCCCTGCCATCGAACTCCCGGCGGTATCCGTGCAGTCGGAAGAAAAGAACGATCTCCCACAATTACCTTCAATCGAGCCTGAGCCCGTATCCGTGCTGTCGGAGGAAGAGAAAGAGCCGCCACAAACATCTGCGACCAAGCCTCGAGGCAAGACTTCGAATGACCGAAGGAAGCGACGTTCCGCTCCCGCGACGAGCGCGCCTGCGTCCAGCACTTCGGATCCACAGAACGTGTGCCTCACGGCTAAACGCAGCATGTATCTGGGTTTTGCCAGTATTTTTCTTCCATTTATTGGTCTGATCCCTGCCGTGGTGGCCATAGTCCTGGGGCATAGGGCGCTTAGAACAATCCACCAATCCAACGGCGCCCTTCTCGGGCGGGACAAGGCCATTACGGGGCTTTATTTCGGATACATCACGCTTCCGATCATCTTGGTTTACTCGACGTTTTTTTATGTTCTTAATTTTTCATCCCCCTCCTCGCCAGCCGTCATCGCGAACATTTCGAGTATTCCAACTTTTGCTCCGGTGATGGAAATCCCAAAGAGCCCGAACCCACCAAGCGCGCCTCCTGCAGCCATAGTTGAGAACAGTCAAAACGCTTCAGGACCTGCCCCATCGCCAATAATTACAAGTACAGAGAGCACACCAAGTTCTCTCCCTCCAGCGGCAGTTCCAAAGAGCGAAGATACGCAGAGCCCAACGCCCACCGAAAAAATTCCGTCAGTTCACAACACAGCAAGCGATGAATACGTGGCAAGAGCACCTGTGTCTCTCCGAAGCGATCCATCGCTAACCGAAACGTCTGATAAAAACGGACTGACTACCGTAAGTTCAAGTTTGGAAACACCAAAACCGGTCGCCACGGAAAACTCACCTCCCGTCTTTTCATATGAAGTGCAGACCAAACTTAAAGATGGAATGCTCGAGCAACCGATGCCACTGGACAGCTCGGATCGTTCCTATTCGGATGCGGAAGCTTTCAACAATTCCGCCCGTATCCTCGCGCGCCAACCGGAAGCCAAATATGCGGAATCCGTGCGGGATTTTCTAGATGATGTTAAGCACAGAAATCCTGATCCAGTGCGCTTGCAAATCCTTTCGGCGATGTATGCGAATTACATGGCGGCCTTGAAGCAGCCGGAAACATCTGGAAACTAATGCGGTATCGAACTCGGCGGCTTTTCATTTCCGTGTAAAACAGAGACGAGGTTGGCACAGAACAACCCATTAAATATCTGGAGAAGGTGGTGGATGCCTCGATCGTGCCAGCGTCGCAGAAAGTGCGGTGAGTTTTTAGCTCCGTCATCCTTGTCGAAGGATGACGGATTGTTTTGAGAAGATACTTCGAAAACTGCTCTAGGAACTGTTAACACTACGCTCAAAAATTCTGCAACCCCAACGGGGTTGTGATCACTCAGCCCAGGGTAGAGGCCGGGTGGACTCTACTCTGAAAGAGTTGAATCCGGCGCAGCAGGAGCAAGCTTCAACCCCTTCAGGGTTGTTCCCATATTTGATTAACCCAGGGTAGGCGCTGCTGCGCCAACCCTGGGCTGAATGATTGCAACCCTTTCAGGGTTGCCATGAGGCCGCCAAGCTTAAGAGGTGACGCGTTGAATCTTAGTGTGAACAGGCCCTAGTCGGACTTCGATCCCTTCGGAGCCACAGTCGGTGCGGGCGTCACGGCTGGCTCGACGTGAGTTACGGCGGGCACAGTGATGGTTGGCGCAACATTGGTACCGGCTGACATGGGCGTCTCGGACGACAAAGAAGCGGGTGCGTTGGTCGAAGCAGCCGGGGCATTCGTCACAGAAGCGATGGGCGCATGCGTGACGCCGGCGCCACCGGCCGGTTCATAATTGAAATGCCAGTTGGCGACCATGATTTGCCCAGTCTGTGCGTCTTTCACCCGGATGTTGATGAGGTTCACCGGCTGGATCAAATCGCGTGGAAGGTAGAGACGGATCGTCGAGGTCTTCGGATCGAAATCGTGTTTAACGACCCCGAAATCGCGCACACTGGTCTCGATGGAATTGGGGTCGAGATTACCGGAGTACCCAAGCACCGCCGTGATCACAGGCCGAGGATTGCTGGTGGTTCCACCGGGCGCGGGATCGGCATCGGCGACGCCCAGCGCTCCCTGGCGCAGGTAGGCGGCAAAATCTTTTTCGACGCCCTGAGTAATCGTGTACCGACCGATGCTGTGTGGATCAGTGGTGCTGTGCACCGGGTTATCGGCCACGGTGAAAATATATTGATACCCGGCGGCGATGGCCTTGGCCTCGACCTCCTTGTTGTACGCACCGTAAGGATAAGCGAGAGCGACAATTTGTTTGCCCATCTTTTGCTCGAGGAGAGTTTTGGAACCCAGAGTTTCGTTGGTGAGCCATTCGTCATATTCCTCCGGCGACAAAAGGTGAATACTGCCCTTCCACTTTTGCGTGTGCTTGGGCAGTTGGGGATGAGTCATGGAATGCGATTCGATGTCGATGCCTTCCGCTTGCAGCGCGAGCAAATCGTTCCAACTGACCGCGCCCTTACCTTCCGCAACGGTGACAAAATCGGGATAAATGAAGAAGGTCCACGGATAACCGTACTTCTTCAGAATCGGCGCGGCATAGACGATCGCGCTCTTGTAACCGTCGTCGATCGTGATTACCACCGAGTTGGGCGGAAGACCAATTTCGTGGTGAAGGAATTTGATCAAGTCCGACATCGGGATGACATGATAGCCGTTGTCGTGGATATATTTCATTTCCGCTTCAAAGTGGTCGACATTCATCGTCCATTGGAATTTTGGCGGAATCTGGACTCCGGGCGCGGCGAATTGATGGTAGAGCAGGACGATCACGCTGGCTTCGACGCCTGTGGCGCGTCCATTGCCGGAGGTGGCTGGCGAAATTGCAGAGGGTGCGGCATTCGTGGCCGGAACGATTAATGCCGCGGCATTGGTTGCTTCCGCGCTGGTGCCAGTCGCTGCCGGGGTCATTGTACCGGAGATAGCCGGAGCCGGTGAAGGAACTGCCGTCTTGGTCGATTCGATGGCAGAAATCTGAACCATCGTTCCGGTGAACGGATGGTAAGCCGCGCGAACCAGAAACGGCGCCAAGCTTTGCCGCGAGTCGTTCATGGTCGAGGGCGGTGACATCGGCGGAGCAGGCGTGCCCACGGGAGGAGGAGTATTCGTCGAACCATCGGGCGTACTCGGCGGTGGCGGCACCGGACCGATGATCATATTTGGGTCGTTCGCAGCGGGGTTAAGCGCGGGGGCGGGAGTATCCGTGGAAGTCGGCGCGGCAGGCGTCGCGGTCGGGGCGGATGCAGACGAATCGGTGGTGGTGGACGCGGGGGTCGAAACGGCGTCCGTAGAAGCTGGCGTGGATGGCGCCGAGGTCGAAGAGAGCGGAGGAGCGGAGGGCGGCGCTGGTACCGATATGACGGATGAGGGCGCGTTGGTGCCCGTCAAGACCATGCCTTGCACGTTGAACTTTTCGCGCTCTTCGCGAAACCGGCTCTCCATTTGAGCGTGGGCAACCGTAAAGTAGCCGATGAAGCCGAAAATAAAGAGCAGCACACACGCCGCCAGAAAGAGATAACGCTTGAAAAGCATAAAGGGGCAATAATCTATCAGGTAAGAAGTCGCGCTTCAACAACTTCTAGAATGACATGGAGCGCCCAGCTATGAAGCTCCTGGACGCGTGCGCCAATGGAGGAGGGAACGATCCACTCCGCGTTGGGGAGTCCCTTAAGCTTTCCTCCGCCACAACCCGTCAAGGCGACAACGAGCATACCGCGAATACGGGCCATTTCCAAGGCGCGGAGAAGGTTGGCCGAGTTGCCGCTTGAGGTGAACAGAACGAGCACATCGCCCGGGGCTCCCAGCGCCTCCACCTGCCGGGCAAAAATCTGTTCGAAGCCGAAATCGTTTCCGATGCAGGTCAGTGCGGTTCCATCCGCCGCCAGACAGATCGCAGGCAACGCGCGGCGATTGTTTTTATAGCGCCCGACTAGTTCCTCGCACAAATGAAGCGAATCGGCGGCGCTTCCGCCGTTACCCGCAGCGAGCACTTTGTTTCCCGCCATCAGGGCATCGGCGATGATTTTCGCGCAACGATCCAAGTCGGCAAGCGACGGCTTGGCGTCGGCCACCGCCTGGATGAGTTCGGTGTAGTGTTGGGATACGAGAGGATTCATGGGGGACACAACTCGATCTTGTCGCAGGTTCAGCGCGGCTTCCAGTCAAAAGGATCGGGTTCGCGCGAAGCAGGAAAGCAATGGAATTGCGCTGACAAGTGCGTTCCCAAGTAAAACTTGGGAACGAGGGATTCACTACGTCCGCACAATTTGGTTGGATTTCTCCCCCATCCTTTTAACATGATAGGATGACGAACCCCGGCTACCGGTTCGCGCTTAGTCCAGCCCTGCCATGTTGAAGATTTATTTTCGCTACCTTTTTCTGCGGTTACTGATCCCGTTTGTGGTCTGTCTATTCGCCGGAACGGTGATCTGGATCATGGTGGATCTCTACGGAAATATTTATGATTTCCTCGAGCACAAGGCCTCGTTTGGCCTCGTCCTTTGGTTTTACACGTTGCAGATCCCTAGCATGCTGGTGCAGGTACTCCCGGCAACGATGCTCTTTGCCTCGCTCTGGACCCTACTGAACCTGAACCGCCGCAGCGAATTGGTCGCGCTTCAATCAGGCGGCATGGCGCCGATCTGGCTCTTTGCGCCGTTTTTTCTCTTCGCCCTTATTTGGATGGTCATCCTGGGAATCGATCTCGCCGGACCCGCGACGGAATCGCAGGTGAAGCGCGACCAACTGCTCCAGCAGGTCAAGGGGCAGGACTCCCGCAGCAATGTTTTTCATAATCTTCCCTATGTCGATAATACGAACCGCCGCGTCTGGTTTTTCCAGACCCTCGACATCGGTCATGGCAAAGCGCAGGGCGTGGAGCTTCTCTTCCGGGACGCGCAAGGCCACGACATGGAAAAGTACTTTGCCCGCGATGCGGTTTGGAATGGCGAATTCTGGAAATTGAGCAACGTCCGAGAGATTATTTATGGGACCGATGACACGGTAAAGGACTTCGCGCAGGTCGATCTGCCTGACATCACCACGCCGCCGAAACAACTCTCGTTTAACATTTCACAGGCCGAGCAACTCACCCTGCCGCAATTGACCCAGTACATCGCCGCGAGCACCGCCAGCAAGGAACATCTGGCCGGATTTCGCACCGAATGGTGGTATCGCGTCCTTCAACCGCTGAGCCTGGTCGTCCTGCTGCTATTTGCGCTGCTGAATGGAATGCATACCGATCGGCGCGGGGCGGCGCGAGGCTGGGCATGGAGCATCGGCGTTCTCTTTTTATACGTCATCACGCAGGCGACGCTCATGCCCTTTGGAAAGTATAACCGCATGTCTCCTTTTCTTTCCGTCATCGCGACGGAGATTATTTTCGGCGTAATCGGCCTGCACCTGCTGGCGATCAAGTACGGGTGGTATTGGCAGTTGGGCGAATATTGGAAAGAATGGCAGCGCGACGACACCGCCGAAGGTGATGCGCGTTAGAGAAGCCGCCTGTCGCCGCACTTTGACTGATCTGCGCGATAAGCCCTTCGCGTATCTGGGGACTAACGGGAAGAATTAGCCACAAGGAACGCAGAGAACACAAAGGTTGGGGAATTCTTCCCTCGTTCCCAAACACGCACACGTGAAGGAGTTTGGGAACGAGGAACAAGACAGACCGAACTGAGCCTGCCACGCATGCGTGCGACAAGCTCAGGATGACAGAATTAGGACGGAGACAGTTCCTGCCCCTTGGCGGTGTCTTTGACTTTCCAGCCAAGCGTTTCGATGGCTTTGCGGAGCTCATCGCTCTTGGCGAAATCCTTGGCCTTGCGAACGGCGGCGCGCTGATCAAGGAGAGCCTGTACTTCGGCGGGGATGATGACGGTAGCGTCGCCGAGACCGAGGACGGAATCGAGAGCTATCCACGCAGCTTCGACTTCACTCGCTTGAGCGGCAGTCAATTGACCCGCATCGAGAGTCTTGTTCGTTTCGCGGATCAGTTGAAAAAGATGTCCGAGCGCATCGTTGATATTGAGGTCGTGGGAAAAAGCACGATCGATTTGCTCGCGGAATGCAACAGCGGCTGCGAATGAATCGGCATTCGAGACCCCGTCCGTGACCGCCGCTTTGATCCGTTTCCTCCACTCATCAATCCGCGTGAGTGCCGTCTTCGCATCATCCATCCCCTGCCATGTAAAATTGAGATTCTTCGCATAAGCGGCACCGGAAAGAAGCGCGTACCGCAACTCGCGTCCTGTGTAGCCCTTCGCCAGCACATCACGCACGGTGTACATATTTCCCTGCGATTTCGACATCTTCTGCCCATCGACGAGCAGATGTTCGACGTGAAACCAATGCTTCACGAAAGTCAGACCAGTCGCGGCCTCGCTTTGGGCGATCTCGTTTTCGTGGTGCGGAAAGCGCAGGTCCGTGCCGCCACCATGAATATCAATCTGTTCGCCAAGATGCTTCATGCTCAGCGCGGAACACTCGATGTGCCAGCCGGGCCGGCCTTTGCCCCATGGCGAATCCCAACCGACGTCGCCATCAGCGGCCACCCATTTTTTCCAAAGAACGAAATCGCCCACGCCTTCCTTCTCGTACTCGTCCTGGTTCACGCGAGCACCGGAGATCAGGTTCGCCATGTCGAGATGGCAAAGGCAGCCGTACTTCGGAAACGACGCGATACGAAAATAAACCGAGCCGTCGTCGGAGACGTAAGCCGATTTCTTTTCGATCAGCTTTCCAATCAACGCCACCATCTCCGGAATGTAATCGGTCGCGTTAGGGGTGCGCTCGGCCATCTCGATATTCAACGTCTTCGCGTCCTCAAGGAACGCCTGGCGATAGATGGAGGTGAATTCCTTCAGCGGCAAATTCTTCTCGCGCGAGCCGCGGATCGTCTTGTCATCGACATCAGTAAACTGCATGACGTGATCGACCTGATAACCAAAATGTTTCAGTGCGCGTCGCAAGAGATCGACCGCAACGTAGGTACGAAAATTGCCGATGTGGCCGTAGTTATAGATGGTCGGCCCGCAGACGTAGAGGCTGACGCGCTTGCCGGCGGGATCGAGCGGCACGAGCGGCTCGACCGCGCGGGACATCGAGTTGTAAAGCTCCAGCGCCATGATTCTACTTGGGCAAAGTCACCATCGCCACGGCCATCGCCGCGATCCCCTCGCCGCGACCAGCAAAGCCGAGCTTCTCATTCGTCGTAGCCTTGAGATTCACACGATCCACCGAAATGCCAAGTGCTTCGCCGAGCTTGGCCTTCATCTTGTCGAGATGCGGCGCGATCTTCGGAGCTTCGGCAATGACGGATGCATCGACATTCTCGAGTACAGCGCCGCGCTTTTCGAGCATGCCTCGAATTTCCTGAAGAAACACCAGGCTGCTCACACCGCGCCAACGCTCGTCGGTATTCGGAAAATGATGGCCAATGTCGCCCGCACCGAGCGCGCCGAGGACGGCATCGGCCAGAGCGTGAATGAGCACATCGGCATCCGAGTGGCCCTCGAGCCCCTTGTCGTGCGCCAATTCGATGCCGCCGAGAAAAAGTTTCCTTCCCTCGACCAGTGGGTGAACGTCATAACCAATGCCTACGCGATTCATAAGAACCGCCAAGCATGCCCTGAAAGCACGTGAACAACAAGCGGGGAAGCTACTGAATTTTGACGGAATTAACGGAATTACCAAATTTACGGGATTGGGACCGGGAAGTTTTATGGGAAAAGCAGGGACATGACGTTATGAGAACTTCTTCGTTCACCGGCCGTTAATCCCTTTCATTCCGTAAATTTGGTAATTCCGTTAATTCCGTCAAAAATTCTTCCGGTATTTCTGCTTGCGCTCCCCGGCGATTCTGCTTGGATAAGCATTCCCTTTAACCAAAAGAGCCCTTTATGTCCCAGCATCGCAGCCTTCGTTCATCCGGTACCATTGCAGCCAAGCGCAACGTTCTCAAACGTTTCGAGCGCGTTGACCTGCTCAAAAAGCGCGGTCAATGGAAAGAAGGCCGTAGCGTGATGAGCCTGCCCAAGACCAAGCCCGACGTTTAGTCCTGCGGACGGCAGTAACGCTTCGCCATTCCCCTCTCGTTCCCAAGTTGTACTTGGGAACGCCCTTGTCCCCGCAACTTTGTTGCCTCGGTGCTTTCCTCAAATATCCAATGAGGAAAACACCTGAATTGCATTTTAAACCCTTTGGCTTAATCCTCATCCCGTGCGTTTGAACCAATATCTTGCCCGGGCCGGTTTCGGTTCCCGGCGCGCGTGCGAGGCCCTCATCCTCGAAGGCTCGGTCACGATCAATGGCCACCGCCTACGCGAACTCGCCACCCGGGTCAGCGCGGACGACAACGTCCTCGTGAATGGCAAGCCCGTGAAGCAGCCACTGTCGCTTGTCGCTATTTTGCACAAGCCGGTCGGCTATCTCTGCACCTCGCCCGACGCCACTAACGAGAAGACGATCTATGATCTCCTGCCCGCTGGCTGGCCGCGCGTTGTTTATGTTGGGCGGCTCGACAAGGATTCCGAGGGCCTGCTCGTCGTCACCAATGATGGCAATCTTTCCCAACGCCTGACTCATCCCACGAGCAAGCTGCGCAAGACTTACATTGTCACCATCGATAAGGAATTCGATTTCTCCCTCGCACCGAAAATGAAGAAGGGTTTTCCCATCGAAGAAGGATTCGCCAAGATGGAGGACGTTTTCCGCGTTGGGCCGCGCACCTTGAAGGTGATACTGACCCAGGGGCTCAAGCGGCAGATCCGCGAAATGTTTTACAAGTTCGGTTATGAAGTGAAACGGTTGGTCCGGGTCCAGATTGGAACGCTCATGCTTGATAAACTGGCGGTTGGCCAACATCGCGTGCTCAGTCAAGACGAGGTGCAGCGATACTTCCCACCACCAGGAGCAAATCGCACTGTCAAGAAGCCTGCGCCGAAGATGGTCCGGGCCAAAATCTCACCGGAGTCGGATCGTGGCTAAGCCCAAGTCGAAAGCGATGTGGGGTGGCCGCTTCAAATCGGGCGCGGCGGAACTCCTGCGCGATTACACCGAATCCGTTTCATTCGACTGGCAACTTTATCGCCATGACATCGCGGGCAGCATCGCGCAAGCGAAGATGCTCAAGAAGATCGGCGTCCTCAAAGCGGGCGAACTTGCCGACATCATCAAGGGCCTCGGAGAAATCCGGGACGAGATTGATGCGGGGAAGTTCAAGTGGAAGATCGAGCGCGAAGACGTTCACATGAACATCGAAGCGGCGCTGACGGAGCGTTATCCCGCGGGGGCAAAGCTGCACACGGGGCGGAGCCGCAATGACCAGGTCGCGACGGCGATGCGGCTTTGGATCAAGGACCAGATTGTCTCGAACCAATACGCCATCTCTTCCCTTCAATCGGCGCTACTTGAGTGGGCCGCGCGTGATCTTCACGTCGTTATTCCCGGATATACACATCTGCAACGCGCGCAGCCGGTGTTGCTGGCGCACCATCTTCTTGCTTACGTCGAAATGTTGGAGCGTGATTACACGCGGTTGGCCGATTGCGCCAAGCGGGCGGATGTTCTGCCGCTTGGATCCGGCGCGATTGCGGGGAGCACGCTGCCGCTCGATCGCGCTTTCGTAGCGAAGGAACTGGGCTTTGCCCGAGTCTCGGAAAATTCGATGGATTCGGTGAGCGACCGCGACTTTATCATCGAATACAATGCTGCCTGCGCCCTGCTTGCGGTACACCTCTCGCGGTTGTCTGAAGATCTTATTCTGTGGTCAACCGCCGAGTTCCATTTCATCCGCATCGGCGACGCCTATACCACCGGCTCCAGCCTGATGCCGCAGAAGAAGAATCCCGACATAGCCGAGTTGGCGCGCGGGAAATCGGGTCGCGTGATCGGCAATTTGGTTTCTTTACTGACGCTGCTCAAGGGTCTACCGATGACCTACAATCGTGATTTGCAGGAGGACAAGGAGCGGCTCTTTGATACCGCAAAAACCGTCCAAAGCACGCTCCTCATTTTTGCGGAGATGCTCGGCCATATTGAAGTCAACGAAGCCGCCTGCTCCAAGGCGGCATCCGACCCACTCCTCCTCGCCACCGATCTCGCCGATTGGCTCGTGCGCAAGGGCGTCCCGTTCCGCCAAGCCCATCATCTCGTTGGCGAAGCGGTCGCTCTCGCGGAGACTCAGAAAATTCCTATCACCCAAATCAGCCTCACCGACTGGAAGAAGATCAGTCCCGTTTTCGATGCCAGCGCGCTGGAAGTCTTCACGTTAACCATTGGCCTCGCCACACGCACCACGATCGGCTCGCCCAATCCCAAGCTGGTGCAGCAGCAACTCGCCCGCTGGCAGAAGATTTTGACGGCGCGAAAATAATCTCTCTAGCAATCCGTCATCCTGAGCTTGTCGAAGGATCAGACACTTATTCACCTTAGCGGTTCATTCACGATTCCAATCCGTATTCGAGCGCCTTCAGCATTCGTCGACCGAAACTTGACCGTGTAGACGTGTCTGATCCTTCGACAAGCTCAGGATGACG
>JABDHJ010000006.1 GCA_013285645.1 Verrucomicrobiota bacterium
CCAACCTGTTGTCGTGGTCGTCATGTCCTTCACGTCCTTCGGATCTCCAGAAGTTGTCTGGTGAATGCCAGGCCCGATCGTGAAGTCGAATTCCATTGGAACTTCCAATACGGCCAGGTCGTTGATGCCGGTGACATTTGATGCTCCCGCAGTGGCAGTAGCTCCGTTATTGGAGGCTGCTCCCACAAATGGGCCGTTGAAGAAACTCGGGCTTTGACCGGCTCCATTGAGCACAATCGGATTGCTACTATAGAGGCTTCCGACCGAGGTCGCACCGTTCGTATTCGAGCTGCCACTATAGGTGTAGAACGAGGCAGCGCCCTTGAAGAAGGTATCCTTGTTGATGTTGTACTTGATACCGGCTTGCTCAGCGTACATGAAGATCGTGCTGGCATTGTTGCCGCCACCACCAAAGTTGTTGGCGATACCGTTACCATTTGCGGCACCGTACACGTACTGGCCGAGGGTCACGAAGGTTTCCAAACCGTTATCGAAGGTGTGGTCCCACTTTTCCGATGCACCTTCGGGATTGATATTGTCATCCCAAATCATGCTGGTCGTATAGAAAGGCTGGGGCTGCTGGCCACCAACCAAAGTGATGTCGCTCGTCGGCTTGAAGCCCAAATAAACCTGGTCGAGCGCGAGGATATTCCGGGATTTGCCGAATTCTCCACCCGCATCGCTGGCTCCGAAATTGACGTTGCCTGAACGATCATAATACGGATTGCTTGAAGCACGGACGCCGTAGAAAAAATTATCGTACAAGTCCCCCTTGACGCCGAGGCGGAGGCGATAACGGAAGCGATTCAGGGTTTGAGTGTCACCATGCGTCATCAATGCTCCACCCGGCCCCGTGTACCCGGAACCCGTAGTACCATCGCGCATTTCAAAGCGGAGACGCAGGTCGCCGTAGAAAGTGATGGATTTGATGGATGACGGCATCTGAATCTTGCTCGCGCCCGTGGCGGCATATGCCTTTTCCTCTTGCGAGGTGATGTCTTCGGCTTCCTGGTCGGAGAGCACGCCTTTTTTGACCAGCGCATCCAATAACGCGCTATCTTGAGGACTGTTCGATTGAGCATGTGCCGGAGTTGCCGGCACAAAGGCAATGGCGCACAAGGCGGCAAGCCCGAAGATATAATTTGTAAGTTTCACTTTCATTCTCCCTGGGGTTAATGGCAATTTTTCATTCCGTGTTTTGCGGGATCACTCACGCCTAACATTCAGCCTGTTGCCTCAGGCCGAGCAAAAAGGTACAAACTGATTGTGACAACATGAAGGAGGCAATGTTAATAATGCGCGACGAAATGGTTACGATTGCGCGACGACGCCGTTGATTTAGCCAACAGATTATCAGTTAACACCGAGGGAACCTGCTCTCGCACTGGCCATCATTTTTGCTTTCCCGAGTACGGACTCTCGAACCAATGTCACGGATCTAATCGAAAGAAATCTGCTTCTAGGAAAACGAAAAGTGTTCATTCTCCTGCCGAAACAGCATGGCGAAGCGATCCAAGAGAAAAAGTACAGCGGACAGTGCGATTTCACCGATCGCAATGAAGAAGGTTGATCCCCTCTTACCGTTGCACGCCTGGTACCAGCGTGATTGGGTGTGGGGATCGATCCTGATTTTCGCCGTCATTCTGGCCTATGGCCCGGTGTGGCATGCGGGATTCATCTGGGATGATGATTATCACTTAACGACCAATCCCTGTATAATCGGGCCGCTCGGGTTGAAAGAAATCTGGACGACGAGTGCCGCGCGGATTGGCCCGTTAACCTTTACCACATTTTGGGTGGAGGATGCGCTCTGGGGATTGCACCCCCTGCCCTATCATCTCGTGAATGTTTTGCTGCACGGGGCGAGTGCTATTTTGCTCTGGCGGGTTTTACTTGGGTTGCGGGTGCCGGGGGCGTGGCTGGGTGCAGCGTTGTGGGCACTCCACCCAGTGGAAGTGGAATCGGTGGCGTGGATTACCGAAATGAAGAATACGCAGTCGTGCTTATTTTACCTCTTAACGGTCCTTTTCTTTGTGAAGGCCCTTAAAGCCCGGGATTCCAATAATCGAGGAACCTGGGGCTGGAACGATGCATTAACCCTGCTCTGTGCGGCCTTGGCGATGACCAGCAAGTCGTCCACGGTGATTCTGCCGATTGTCCTTTGCCTATGCGCGTGGTGGATGGAAGGCCGCTGGAATTGGCGCAATCTGGTACGCGTAGGGCCGATCATTCTCATGTCGGTCGCCGCCTCGGCTCTATCGATTTGGACGCAAAAGCTAGAGGGAGGCATGGGCTCGTCGCTGGCGCGAAGTTGGCCGGAACGCCTGGCAACGGCAGGTGACGCGGTCTGGTTTTATTTGGGCAAACTGCTTTGGCCGCATCCGTTGATCATGGTTTATCCGCGCTGGCAGATCGACGTCAGCCAACCTCTTTCGTATCTCCCTCTGCTAGCTGTGATCATCGTCCTGTTTATTTTTTGGCTCAAGCGCGAGTCATGGTCTCGACCCTGGTTTTTCGCGTTCACTTATTTTTTGGCCGCGCTGCTTCCGGTCCTGGGATTGGTGGAGCATTCGTTTCTGCGCTATTCGTTTGTCGGGGACCATTTCCAGTATCTGGCCAGCATGGGACCACTGGCGCTGGCCGGGGCAGGACTGACCCGACTGGCTGATTTTATGGTCAAAGAAAAGTCCCAGTTGCAGGCAAGCTTTTGCGCCGGATTGCTGCTGGTTTTGGGGATGCTGAGCTGGCAGAGAGCCCGGGCCTACGCGAGTCAGGAGACACTATGGGTCGATACCGTGGCCAAAAATCCGAACTGCTGGGTGGGCTACTACAACCTCGGCGTTGTCCTTATCCAAAAAGGGCAGGTGGACGCGGCGATGGCCCGATTTCAGCAAGCCTTGGAAATTAATCCCAACGATGCCCCGAGCCATAATAACCTTGGCAATACCCTCGCACAAACGGGGCATACGGACGAAGCGATGGTTCAATTTCTGAAGGCCCTGGATATCAATCCCAATTATGCCGAGGCCCACGAAAACCTCGGCAATGCCTTCGCACAAATGGGGCATACGGACGAGGCCATCATTCACTACCAGAGAGCCCTGGATATCAATCCGAATTTTGCCGAAGCCCACTACGATCTCGGCAATCTACTCGTTCAAAAAGGGCGACTGGATGAGGCTATTGGAGAGTATCGAAAGGCCCTGGAAGCTAACGCCGCCAATGCCAGCATTCACACCAACCTCGGCATCGCTCTCGTTCAAAACGGCCAGGTGAACGAGGCCATTGCTCAGTTCCAGCAAGCCGTGCGATTGAATCCTCAGGACAGCGATGCGCAAGCCAATTTGGCCAAGGCACAAGCGATTTTAAAACGGTGAAAGTAGCCGGGAGAAACCAAGTTACAATTCCGCGTAGTCATTTTCTCGGTTTTACAGCGGAACCAAGGCGTTCTATCCTGACCGAATGTCCCGGCATGTTTTCTTTCCTTTTCTGGTCCTGACCCTGCTTTTTTTCAAGCCGGACTTTCTCCAAGCCTTCGGCGAAAATGATGGTCCGCCCATTTCGATCACCAGCCCCAATACTGATACCACCTTCCCCCATGCCGACATCAGAAATCACAAGCTGATCTGGTATAAAAATCGGAAGATGCTCGTCGCCTGCATCAGCTTCAGCGATGCCCGGCAAAACGATACAACGGCCAACGACGAGACCTACTATTTCGACCTGCCGGGCGTAACCTTCGATGAAGCGAAGGGCATTTTCACGGCCACCTCCGCGAAAGGGGAAGTGATCCCCATTGCGCATTTCAAGACAACGCTTTTTCTCAAAACCATCGAAGTGTTGCCCAACGCGAATATCCGTATCATGTGTCCCGGGGGCCTAATCACCGTCATCCTTGAGGCGATCAGCCCGAATGATCCCACCATGCGCAAGCCACCGCCAGTCACCGACCCTGACGCCACCCAAGGGATAAATTACAACAAGCTCTTCAAGTAGCCTCAAAATCTCGACATTTTCACGCTTGTACTTGGCGACCGCGCCATAGAGGAGAGAAAAATAAAGGCTTTCTTGAACCCGTCTGTTAGTGGTTCAGAAAGATGACGCAGGCGTTGTAGGTAGCATGGGCGATGATGGGGGCCATGAGAAATTTCGTCCTTTGAAAGCTCAGTGCGGTAGCGATGCCCAAACCAAAAACGGGAATTACGGCGAACGGCGGATGCACCATGGCGAAGAGCGCGGCGCTGGTCAGTACCGCCCAAAAGGGACCCGCACTGCGCCGCAGTCCTTGGAAAACAAGCCCGCGAAAAATAAACTCCTCGAAAAGCGGAGCCGCGATCACGGCCAGTCCGCAAATCCAGAGAGGGTTATCCGCTCTCCGCAACAGGGCGCTCATTTCGGCATCCTGTTTCCAGATATGCCCTTGAGGAACAAGATCGATGGCGTGAAGGTAAATGATCGCACCTAATGCCGCTGCCGATCCATACGCGAGACCGATCACGATTACTTTACCGATGGGCATGGCATTATCCGGGTCGCGGGAGAGTCCGACGCTTTGCCAAACGTGGGGAATTTTCTGTGACGTGAAAATCGATAGGCACAGAACGAAGACGAGAAAGCCAGCGATCACGTAAGCGAGGACGACCTGCATGGCCAAGGGCATCGACATGCTTTCTGAAAAGAAAAAGCCGAACAACCCCTGTAGGACAAAGAAGGCGAGCGCGGCTATCATGCCGTCGGCCAGACTTAGCGTCCGAGTTGGTTTTTCTGTCGGATCGAGCAAGTAAGGCGAAATATCCTTTACCTTTTGCCACAGCGCATACGCCAGAAGGGTTGAAAGAACAATTTGCGCGAACTTGCTCCAGATCGAAGGCGTGTAAATCGCTACGGAATACATGGCTACAAGAATCATGTAGAGATAAACCATCTCGGGTCGGAAGCGGGCGCGAACTTCCGTTTCCAACGTATTGGTGCCCATGATTCCGATTCCCGCCGCGATGAACGCATAGAGGCCAACGCCATAGAGGGCCAGAAAAGCATCCAGCAGAGCGCTCGCGTGCAAATGGTGATTGAAGTAGGCGAGGATGAGCAAGATGGCCCCGGCATAAAACAAGGCGAAGACGGCCCAGACCTGGGTCTTTTCGACGAGGATCGAACTGATCTCACGCGGAAATGTCATCAACTGCCAGAGGGTCTTATTCTCGCGGCTGAGAACCGGCATGGCACTGCTCATGAGGACATAAGAGCCAATGACAAATGCCATGGTGGCTGCATGGTGAAAATTGCCTGTGGCCGACGCGACCATGCTCGAATTTACGAGGAAATAATAAGCCACGACGATCAAGGGACTGACCAGTACCTGAACGAGAAGATTGCGGTCGCGACGAAGGAGAATCATCTCGTTGGCCGCGATTCCCCGCAGCCATCCAGTGGACGAGGTCTCGGCTGGTTGTTGTCGGACACCTTGATAGGGTCCCGACGATTTAAGCAGCCCCTCCCGAATTAAAAACTCGGCGAAGAACAGCGCGAGGGCAGCGGTTCCAACGGCAATCATCACCATGAGGGCATATACGCTCATCGCTTCGACGGGAGTACCCGTCGGAGAACCGAGGAGGAGATAAAATGAGAGAGGATTCCATGCGAAGGACGCTGGAAGTGCCTTTGCGTACCCCACGAGAAAGGCCTCGAGCGGTTGCGAAAAGAGGCTGGCAAGATAAAGGAGCAGGCCGATTGTTCCCAGAACGGTAAACAAGGCTTGCAGGTTCTTCAGTTGCGACAGGCTCAGGAACTTCCGCAATAGCACTTCGAGCAGCATCGTCACCGAACCGGCAAGCACGGACAGGTAAAGAGTTGCAATGAGACCCAGGGGAATGGACATAAGGCCGCTTCCGCCCGTGAAGTAGACCATGATCAAAAACGGAAAAATGAACATCCACACCGGCGGATTGAACAACGAATAGACGAAGAGCCTGGAAGCCAGCAATGCGCGCGTGGAAATGGGGAAACCGTAGAGCCATTCGAAGCTCCACTCGACCTGTCCCAGGTCCTTGTTATTCATGCCGAGCCATAGACAAATAAACATGGGGACGAAGACGAGAACCAGCAGGCCGAGCGTGTTCTGGTAGGTCAACGCCGGGCCATCCTTCCGAGGCCAAGTGTGACCACCGGAATACAGTTGGCTGCCGAATTCGACGGAGAAAGCTTCCGCACCGCGTTGGTTGAAGGCCTCGTGCATGCGTTGCACTTTTGCCGACTCCTCATCCTCAGACAGGTTTTCGCGACTTACTTCTCCCTGGAAAACCTGGTCGAGATAGCGATCCCATAGTCCTTCATATTTTTGACGTTCGTCTATGTCGGTGGTTTGCCTTACCTGTTTTATCGAGACTTCGGCCTCGACCAACTTTCGATGGGTGTAGGAACTGACGGCAATTTTATTGGCCGGTGTATGAACGTTGTTTGCAAAAGCCGCCAGCCTGCCCAGGCCTTGGGAGGCAAGGTTAAATCCATTGAAGAGCAGAATGCCCATAAGGAAGAGGCTGTAGATGCCTCGACCGGTCGATTTGGACGCAGTTCCTGTTCGTTTCGTCGGATCGCTTTTCTTCCGTCCGAGTTGAACACTTTGCCACCGGTTAATCTGACGGCGAACAGCCAGCCATCCCATGAGGCGCAAAGCCTGCATGAACGAAACCGGTTGCGAATCGATCATGGGACGGGACCTGAGTTCGATTCGCCAGCCACAGAAAAGAAAATTTCTTCCAAGGTGCTATCGCTGGAGAGCCGGGCGCGCAACTGTTCCAGGGTCCCATGGGCAGCAAGACGACCCTTCGCGACAATCGCGATCTGACTGCAAAGCTTCTCTGCCTGATCGAGCAGATGGGTGCTAAAGAAGACCGTTTTGCCTGCCGCAGCTTTCTCGCGAATCAATTCATGCAGGACGCGGGTCGCGAACGGATCGAGTCCATTTGTCGGCTCGTCCAGAATCAGCAAAGCAGGGTCATGCAACATGGCGCAGACCAGGGCGAGTTTCTTCTTCATGCCCTTGGAATAATTCACGGCGAACTCTTCCAAGGCGTCGTTCAGCTCCAGACGCTTGACGAGGTCCACAGTCCGCTCGGTAATTTGCTCTTGGCTCAGGCCGTGCATTTCTCCGGAAAACCGGATGATTTCGCTTCCCCGCAAGTAATCATAGAAGACCGGCTCATCGGGCAAATATCCAACGCGCCGCTTTACTTCCACCCGGTCCTGGAAGCAGTCCAGCCCGTCGATCCGGGCTGTCCCCGACGTCGGCACCAAAATGCCCATCAGCATTCGGATCGTTGTCGTCTTTCCCGCACCATTGGGACCAAGAAGGGCGAATATTGTGCCAGATGATACCAACAGCGAGACATCTTTTACGGCTTCAAAGGAGCCATACACCTTGGATAGGTTGGCGATCTCAACAAGTGGAGCTCCATGCATCAGTTGAGCTATAGGTGGCACCTTATCACCGTCAAGGTGGATAAGGTCAGGACGAGACATTAAACCTGAGGAACGAGGGATACCGACCTTAATCGAATAGTGCCTGGATCGTGAGGTTTTGGGCGCTTAAGCGGTCGGCCATCGTCCAGATGATATAGTGGGTAAAGGCCAGCGCCAGCGAGGGCTCCTCAATTTCCATTTTCTTCAATTGGGCGGAGGTCAGGCGATAGGCGACACCTTCTTCCTCGGCCATGACCGAAGCCGTGCGCTGCCGTTGCACGAAAAGACCGATTTCACCCACCACGGTGCCTGCATGGAGGGTGCGCACCCGCATCTGGCGACCATTGTCGAGTTCAACATGGACCTGGACGCGCCCCGATTCAATGAAGTAGAGATCGGAGTCGATATCTCCCTGTTTCATAAGCTGCTGGTCCTTTGCCATCTCGATTCGCTCCAGATAACGAAAGAGGGGAGTGATATCGATGGGCCACGAGTAGGCGTTGTTGAGAATTTGCTGCAGGCTGTCGGGCAGTTTCTGAAGCCGGGCCGATTCGTCTTCGAGAATCTGGTCTTCACACCATTCGAGTCCGTGATCAAAATCGGGAAAAGCCCGCAGATTGGGGACTTCGTAGAAACCCATTCCATCGTGTTCAAAATGATGGGCAAGCTCCTCCGACATTGAGGTGACGACCAGGGTGAAATCCTCCCGGATCGCGAGGCGTATCAACTTGCGCATGCTGACCAGGGCGGAGGCGTCCATCCCGCTCACGTGTTGAAAATCGAGGATGACATATCGAAGCTGGGGGAGTTTTGAATCATGGTAGCGCTGAAAAATCCGGTTCAGGAGATTATTGGCGCTGCCAAAAAAGATGTACCCGGCCAACCGCAGGATATGGATTTCCTCCCCGTGAGTCCGCAGGAGTTCTTTTTGGGGCGGCCAGCGATCCACCGTGCTATGGCAATTGACGCCCGAAAAAGCGGCTTTCACAATCGTGATGCTGCTGTATTTGACGACGAAGAAAACGGTCGCGATGAGTATGCCCGCGCCCACACCTTCCAAGTAGCCGAACAGGGTAACAATAATGAGAATGACCTGGACCAGGAGATAATCTTCCGTCGCGAGTTCAAAGAAGGCATCCCAGACCCATTCGACGAGAAATTCGATTCCATGGAACATGAGAATGCCACCCAGCACAAAACGCGGAATGCAGCCCAGCAAACCGGTACCGAACCAGAGAATCAGCGCACAGATGATGGCCGAGAAGAGCCCAACCAACCGGGACGGCGCCCCCATTTCAGCGGCGAGCTTGGAAAGACTCAGCGATTGGCAACTCGCCATGCCGCCCCCCAGGCTGCCCGCGAGATTGGTCAGGCCGGCAGCCCTCAACTCCTGGTTCAAGTCGATATCCCGGTCCACCGCGAGTTCCAGTGCCGTGGTATTCAGCAGGATGGAGATGAGCACCGTGAGCAGGATGGCGACCATGCTTCCCGATTGAAGCAGGATCGCACCCCAGTTGGCGTGGCCCAACCAGGAGACCATCTGCAGGGGACGAAAGGTTTCGCTGGTGTCCACTTCCAACAACCAGCCTTTTTCCCGCGCTGCCATCACGGAAATGCCGCCGAAATAAAGCCAGATAAAAAAGCCAATCATCGCGAGGACGATGAGAAACGGCAGCGTCAGGTAATGTTTGATCCGGCGTGAGACGCTGTAGAGGAGTACGCCAAAAATGGCTGCCGGCATCCAGGTCAACATGACATCCCACGAAAAGAAATCGCCCATGTTATCGAGGCTCGAGTACTTCTCATTCATGACGTGACAAGAACCGATCACGAGGAGCCAGCCTGTTCCGGCCAGAAATCCCCCTATTACCGGATGAGGGAAAAAGCGGACGATATTTCCCAGGTGGAACTGGCCGAGGAGATAACACGTTAGTCCTGCCAGCAGGGAGCTTAAGGCGATCGCCGCCAGCACCGTCATGGCCACGTCCTGAGGAGGGGCGGAGGCCCCCATGGTATGGATGATCAGGGCCGCCATGAGTGCCAGAATGGGAGCGACGCGGTCCTCCGGGATGGCGATCATTCCGGGAAAGGAGCTGAAGAAAACCATTCCGAGCCCCGCCACAATGGCCGTAAAGACCATGAGCTCGCTGCCATAACTCATCCAATCATTGATGGGCCGAACGAAGATGAGGGCAGCAAACGAAACCGCGATGGTCACCGTCATCAGGGCGATGACTATTCCCGCGAAGAAAGCAGGAAAGAGGTGACGCGGCTGAAGTTCGTGTCGAATTGCCTTGAGCCGGAGCGAAACGGACGCGGGTAAAGTCATGAAAGATCTATTCATCGCGCTTTCATTAACTTCGAAATCCGCCGATAGACAGGTCCCAATAAGCAGGTCTCATACCCGTGTTTTGCACTATTAGATACATTGTGAATGGGCAAACTGTGATGATTAGTTTCGACGGACTATTCCTTGTCCCTTGATCGATTAACACAAAATAAACATAAAATTCTGGAACCTTACTTAAGCTAACTCTTGTTACGTTATTACCGTCAGCGATTGACTCTTTCTTTAAAGTGGAACCGCTATCCGATGAATTCCCCGGAGGATGCGATCGATTTCTGCTCATGCCTAATCTGGTTCTCCCTGATTTACTTCAGGCTTCACCAGCAAAACTCATATCGCTTCTTGGGATCGGAACGGCCAAAAAAATTAATTGACCCGAGTCGGTTTTGATCGAGTATCAATTGCAATCTCATTTAGGAGAGCTGCTTATGAACAAACTATGTCTGTGGCTACTAGTAGTTGTTATTTCGATTTATTCATCGAGCCTTTTTGCTCAGGACGATCCTTCCTATTTTCACTACAAGGATTATCCCACACCTCACGGCACAACGCAGACAGCCCCGGGGACGCCGACTTATACTTATCCCTCTTCGTACACGTTTAAGAATTTTGCAACATCCCAGAGTTCTTCGCCGGCGCCCGCTAATTCAGCGCCGCAGGCGAGTTCAACTCCGAAACAAAAGTGACGTTTCGTTAGCCCGTTTCCGCCAAAAAAGAGACCGGGCAGCAACTCAGACGAGAGTCACCGCCCGGTCAGGGGAGGAATGAATGAACTTACGAAGAGATAGACCCAGCGGGGTTCGCTATGTTCAAGCGGGTGTCATTACAAACACGCAACCAGGCGCGCTGCTTCCCTCTGCAAAAAAATTGTGAAGAAACCAGTCCCGCCAGCGTCTCAAGGCTAAGTGTTAAATCTATTTTGCCTCATAAGCGCAACGGACTGAACGCCAGTAACAGTGTACTCTTGAATATCCTCCCACCACCTGCTAACCTGCCAAAAGCTCGATATACCCCTATGAAAATCCGGCACCTCGTCATCCTGGCTCTTTGTCTCGCTGGTCTTAGCTTCGCTACCCCGGCTCAAGCACAATATCGTGGGGGTTACGTTAGCGGGTATCACGGAGGTTATGTTGGCGGATACCATGGTGGTTATGTGAACTATGGTTACCGTCCTTATGCCTATGGTTACGGTTACCGTCCTTATGGGTACTATCCTTACGGCTGCTACGGTGGTGGCTTTTACGGCGGAAATAACACCGTTGGCATCTTGTTCGGTGCGGCCTCCATCGTGAATGCCATCGGAGGAGCCGTTGCCGCCAACAACAACCAGCCTTGGAACGCACCAGTCCAGCAAGAATCTCCCGCTCCCGCGCAGCAGGCCCCTACCCATGTCACTGTTGTAAATCAGATTCCCGCGACACACTCGGAAAGCAACACGAGCGCAAACTCCAAGCCCCTCCCCCACGGATACATCACGGACCAGGGCACGATCCGTTCTCCGTGGTCGAATTCCCAGGTTCCTGCCAGCGGGGTGACCAGCGGCACCGTCCTCTTCGATGCCTTCACCGGCCAGCGTTACGCCGCTCCTTAAGTTGCTTAGGCCACTTCCCTGCGATGCTCATTAGCGGATTGCATTTCCGCCGCGATCACAATATTTTTCGTCCATGAACATAACTCGCCTTCCCAGTCTTTTGATTCTTGCGATCATCGGGATCGCTTTCAGTTATTCACCGGCATTCGGCGATGCTACCGCCTCAGCTTCGTTCGCGGACATCCATAAAGTCCTGCTTCAAGCCGTGGGCGACCAAGACGCCACGCCGACTGTCGCCCAACAAACTGAATTATTGAACAAGGCCCTCAAGATGCTCTCTGAAATTCCGCGCGGCGGTTATCACGGCCAGTTGAAAGGCGCGAAACAATCAATCGAGACCGCGCTAAGCGAACTTTCCACCGGCGACACCCTTCACGCAAAAAACGATATTCTTAGCGCGGACGATGCGATCAAATCGCTCATGTAATCCGAATCGTTCAAGGTAATGGGACGCTTAAGCGTGTCCTGAGACCTCATGAATCGCCTCGATGCTCGCGGTTTTATAGAGCATGCCGAGCGTCGGCACATTGAAGCAGGCCTCGGCGAAGATTTGTGCGGAAGAGCCCGTGAGCATCGCCATCAGGCCGATGTGAACGATCTCCGTGGCCAGTTCTCCCATTACATGCACGCCGACCAATTTCAAGTTATCGCGCCGGAAAAGCAGCTTGAGGAAGCCATCCTGGTCTCCAATGATCCGGCCTCGCGCATTGGCATCGTACCGGGTGCGCCCGACCACGTAGTCGATGCCCTGCGTCTTGAGCGACTCTTCCGTTTCGCCGATCATGCTGACTTCCGGAATGGTGTAGATTCCGTTGGGTAAAAGCGGAGAGATTTTGCTCTCTCCCCCGCCCAACGCATGATCCACCGCGCGGCGGGCCTGCTCCATGCTGGTCGAGGCCAGGGCCGGAAATCCAATCACGTCACCTGCGGCGTAGATATGCGGGACGTTCGTGCGAAACTGATCATCGACTGCGATAATCCCGCGCTTGCCAGTAGCCACACCCGCCGCTGGCAAGTTCAGCATCTCCGTGTTGCTTTGTCTTCCCGCGGCCACCAGCACCGCATCCACCGTCAACGATGTGCCGGAAGCGAAGCTGAGCATCACTTCGCCGGAAGGCAGCACTTCGCATTTCTCAACCTTTTCGTTCCAGTGGAAAGTAATGCCCGTGCGTTCCATCGCAGTGGCCAGCGCCAGCGAAACTTCGTGATCGAGAAAGGGCAAAAGCTTGTCCCGTCCGTCAACGATATGGACCTTGGCCCCGAGGGCGGCGAATGTGCAGCCGTACTCGCTGCCAATCACGCCGGAACCGATGGCCGCCATCGTCTTGGGAATGCGATCCAGCTTCAGGATCGTGTCGGAATCGTAAACCTCGCCCTTGCCGAATGGAAAGAGGTCGGGCCGCACAGGTGAAGACCCTGTTGCAATTAGGATGTTTTCACCGCGGAGAATGATGGGCTCACCGGCGATGGATGAATCGCCACCAGGGATGGGAAGAACGCTGATCGTATGCGGATCGACGAAGGAAGCGGTACCAAAGAAAACATCGGCTTTCTGCATTTCGAGGCGCTTCAAGAGAGCAGTGTTGAAACCGGCTCGAACGCTCTGTTCGTGGCCGAGAAAATCGGAAATGTTTACCTCTCGCCGCAAGGAGAGGTCCACTCCGTAGAGGTTGCGGGATTTCAAACCGGACAGGGCCAGGGCCGTTTCGCGAAGTGTCTTACTCGGGACCGTACCGGTATTGACACCGGCCCCTCCCAGATCCAGATGGCAATTGACCAAGGCAACCGTTTTGTGGAGCACCCGGGCACTCGAAGCGGCAATCAGGCCAGCCGGACCACCACCGATAATAACCAGATCATATTTTTTAGTTTCGTTCGGCATAAGGTATTACCCCCATGTTAGCACAGCCGGAACTTAATCAATCTTTCATGAAGAATTTTTGTTGAAGCTGGCATCAACTCTTTTAGGCGACTTCAGAAAACGGCATCCCCGGCATTGCCCGCGCCTTGACTTCCGATTGCGCTTAAATGAGGCTCGCTGTTGGGGGAACACCGTTTAATTCGTCCCGACCCATAAATTTCATGAAATTCGTCCTACTCGCCTGCCTGGCACTTTTTTATTCCTCCGCTTTCGGCGATACGCCGGACATCAGCATTCCGGAGCGCTATATACCGATAATCAAGTCCACCGATTGCGTGGACGTTTCCGGTACGAACGATTTGGGCGGAGCCGAAAACTTTACCATTCACAACGCCAAGGCTATCAGCCAGTTCGTCCAGTTCCTGACTGCGGAACGCTACAATGCCGTGCCCAAAAACCTCAAACCCGATTTCAAGTCCATGTCTTCCTACAAAGTCACCCTGTCCGCCAAGGGATTGACTGTGCTCGAATTCCAGATGATCGCGGATTCCATCCTGGATATTCCAAACGAAACCTCGTTCTACATGGAGTCCGACCGGCATTCGGACAATCTCATGGCACCCCTCTTGAGACTGCGTTGAGCGCTGGGATATAAACCAAACCGGTAAATTTCCAGTAGACTACCCTCGCTGTTCCCATTCCCGCCAAAAAAAAGACCGGGCAGCAACTCGACAAGAGTCACCACCCGGTCAGGGGAGGAATGAATGAACTTACAAAGGGATAGACCCGCCAGAGGGATCAATGTTCAACCTATTGTGATTACACCTGCGTAATGGGAGAAATTGCGACGCTCACCACGCTTTTTACCTTTGGTTTTCAATCATGCCTGTTTGCGGTTGAAGGACTTGGAACCGGTAGATGCGTCGATCAACCCGACTAAATGACGGAACTTGCTCACGAAACAATTTCGCGCTCGCTCTGGTTAAAAGCGGATTGCTTTGCTAAAGTTGTCCGTTAAACAGGTGCCCGTCATTTTACCTGCACTGCCATGAGTGATATTGTCATCCAAGTGGAGAACCTCTCCAAGCGTTACGTTCTCTCCCATCAATCCAAGCGGAACGGGGGCTCGGACCGTATCAGTGACGTGTTGACCCGGGCCGTACAAGCGCCCTTCCGGCGCCTGCAGGGGCTACATGATCTTGAGCCAGACCAGGAGGAATTCTGGGCACTGAAGGATGTTTCCTTCGAAGTGAAACAGGGCGAAGTGATCGGAATCATCGGGCGGAACGGTGCGGGCAAGTCGACCCTGTTAAAAATCCTGAGCCGAATCACCGAACCGACTACGGGGCGCGTTGTCATCAACGGACGCGTCGCCAGCCTGCTCGAGGTTGGCACCGGGTTCCATCCCGAGCTGACCGGTCGCGAAAACGTCTACCTGAACGGCGCCATCCTTGGCTTGAGACAGGCGGAAATTAAAAAGGTGTTCGACGAAATCGTCGCCTTTGCGGAGGTGGAAAAATTTCTCGACACGCCGGTGAAACATTATTCCAGCGGGATGTATGTGCGACTCGCCTTCGCCGTGGCTGCGCATCTGGAACCTGAAATTCTAATCGTGGATGAAGTGCTCGCAGTAGGAGACGCGCAATTTCAGAAAAAGTGCCTGGGGAAGATGAGTGAGGTCGCCAAAGGAGGGCGGACGGTGCTGTTTGTCAGCCATCAGATTAACGCGATTGAGAATCTGTGTGATAGAGGAATTTTACTAGAACTGGGAAAAATAGACTGTGATGCCCCTATAGACGTAACGATAAATCGTTATATGGGCGATCAGTCTAAGGGGACAACCAGTTGGAGCTATACTAAGGAGCGATTCTCGGATGAACCCGCGTTCACCCCTCTTAAATTTGAATTAGTCGATAAAGCGCTGATGGTTCTAAATGGAACCGTGAGTGCGGACGTTGAGATCGGAGTGCTAATCGAGGGCGAGGTAACAATAGCTAATCCTATGTTGACAGTTGGTTTTGCGCTATATACCACACAGAATCAACTTCTATGGTGGTCTCTTCAAACGGATACAGAAACTTCTCAGTGGCCAAGTTTAAAAGTGGGGAGGAATAGATTAATCTGCTGGATACCGCCCCATCTGTTAAACGAAGGCAGCTACCGTTGCGAACTTATCGTTAGCATTCACTTTGCAAAATGGGTTAGTCAGCCCTTGGTTAATGCTCCCGCGTTACGGTTCGATGTTCGGGGAGAATTAAGTGAATCGCCTTATTGGATAAATGCCCGTCCCGGCCTGATGGCCCCGATACTCAAATTTCATAAAATCTAAAATATATGGGATACATTCGAATGGGAGTGCCAAAAGATTTGGTAATTAAGCTCTTGATGGTCCAACCTACACCTAATTTTGTTGAAACCGGCACGTTTAAGGGTGATACAACTTTCTGGGCTGCCAAGCATTTTCATAAGGTTATAACAATTGAACTAAACTCAGAACTTAGTCGTCAAGTATCTCAAAGACTAGATTGCCCTAGGAACATCGAGTTTTTAATCGGCGACAGCTCGGAACTAATGTCTAGAGTAGTTGATCAACTTGAAGGATCAGCCGTATTTTGGCTTGATGGCCACTACTCCGGCCCGGGAACGGCTGGAGTATCCAACGAATGTCCGATCCTGGCTGAATTGAAAGCATTGCGCTCTGCTATAAATCCTATCATTTTAATAGACGATGCTCGATGTTTTCTCGGCCCTCCTCCTCCTCCCCACAATCCGGAGCATTGGGTTAGTATCGACAGACTTTTTGCTTATATCTTTTCTCTATTTCCGGAGCATACCACCACCATCCATGATGATGTAATCATTTCAGTGCCAAACAAATTGAAGCAAATTTTGGATGCTGATTGGATGGACCATTTTAATGAACGGTTTAGCCAAGCTATTCCTACAAAACGTTCGCTTTTCGGGAGCATGGCACGGTTTTGGCAATAAAAATGCCCGTATGTATTTTAAAGCCAAAAACTGACTTACGAGCACTTCAAGAAAACAAAACTAATTTCTCAGCGGCTGGGCTGCGGTTGCTTTGGGTTTCGGAAATTTGATGAATTAAACTAAGCTCGTGCTAAATCGACAGGAAATCTCTTTTATAATATGGTCATTGTTCGTTTGATGGGCGGTTTGGGAAACCAGCTTTTCCAATATGCAGCTGGCCGAGCCCTTTCCCTCCGGCTGAATGCTTCTCTTAAGTTAGATACTTCTTATTACAAGGCGGTTCCTAATCGTAATAATCTTCTGCGCCATTTTAACATCAAAGCGAAGTCGATTACGCCCTTCTACGATGAGATGCTTGTCTATTTGCCTCGCCAATATCGTTATCGTGCGTCCGATCTACTTCGTAGAAGTGGCTTCCCTTTCGGGAAAATCGCCCTTTACGATTCTAAAGAAACCAGTACGGAACTTCCTTCGGGAATGGTCATGTTTAATGACAAAATCTCAAGTTTTGAAGAAAGATTTCTTTCTATAAAAGGTGATATTTATCTTAATGGATTCTGGGTTTCCGAACGCTACTTTGCGCACATTGCCGACCAGATACGTGAGGAGTTAACGCTCCGTTTCGCACCCAATACGCAAAACAGGAATCTTCTCAACCAGATCCACTCTGTTGAAGCCGTTGCTCTTCATGTACGCCGAGGGGATTACCTATTATATCCAGCGGTTGGCGGGCTGGGGCCTTGTGATCTTGATTATTATCATCGAGCTGTAGCTTCGCTTATGCTAGAGGTCAACAATCCGCATTTTTTTATTTTTTCTGATGCCCCGGAGTGGACACGTAATAACATAAAATTGGATGCTCCTTGCACTTATATCCAGCATAACGTTGGAAAGCATGATTTCGAGGATCTGCGCCTGATGAGCCATTGCAAACACTTTATCATCGCCAACAGCACATTTAGCTGGTGGGGTGCTTGGCTTGGTAAGTACCCTTACAAAAGGATTTTTTGTCCGCAAAAATGGTGGGGGGATCCCAACCGATCAACGCTTGATTTGATACCGGAGCGCTGGGTTCGAATATAATTTTTGAAAATAAGACATGAAAAAGGTTATCGATATCATTCCGTCACGTCTTAGGACCAGACTAAGGCCTTTGCTGGAAAATCTATCGCTATTAACGCCTCTGAATCCAATCACTCCTGAACAAATTCTTCTCACAGCATATAAACGCATCGGCATACTTAACTACGAAACAGATAAGCTGAGTGGTGAAGACTTTTTATTGCGTCAGATTATCCCCAAATTGTTAAAAAATCGAAAACCAATTTGTTTTGATGTGGGCGCAAATCTTGGAGACTATACATCAAAACTTCTTAAGGCTCTTCCGTCTGCTGAGGTTCACGCTTTCGAGCCAGCTTTAGAAACATATTCGAAATTAATCAATAATATTCAAGGAAAGAACGTCCATTTCGTTGCCAAGGGATTAAGCGACCACGCTGGCACCGAGAGCTTCTTTGATTATGGAGATTCACCTGCGTCAACGCACGCTTCATTGTATAAAGAGGTTTTTACTTTGCTCCATCAACCAACTAAAATCAGAAGCTTTGATGTGGAGATGACTACGATCGATTTGTACTGCAAGTCGAAGCAAATTAAACTTATTGATTTCATCAAAATTGACACCGAAGGAAATGAACTGACTGTACTTAAAGGGGCAGAAAGCCTGATATCAGCCGGAGGGCTTCCAATTATACAGTTCGAGTTTAATGAGATGAATATTATTTCAAGATCCTTTCTAAAGGACTTCTATGGATTTCTAGATGGATATTCTTTTTTTCGTCTAATGCCAAACGGTTTGTTACCCTTAGGGCCATATACTTCACGCAACGAAATATTCGCCTTTCAAAACATCCTCGCCATTAGAAAGGACGTTTGCTCGTCTTCCGATCTAACATCTTTTAGCATAATTGCTCACTAGTTACATTGCAGTGTACAAACTATCGAAACGAAGTGAGTCAATCGCGATAATCAGATTAAGAAGGGCTTCATGACAAAACCTCCCGTCGCATTCTTTGGCTTCAATCGCCCCGATTGCACCAAAATCGTATTCGAAGCGATTCGGTCTTACAGTCCTGAAAAGCTATTCCTCGTGGCGGACGGCCCCAGGTCGGACGTTCCCACGGACATGGCTCGTTGCGAATCGGTCCGCGAAATTATGCAAGCAGTCGATTGGCCCTGCGAAGTGCATCTTAACTTCAGCGAACAAAATATGGGTTGCAGAAATCGGATGTCCTCAGGAATCGACTGGGTCTTCTCCCAAGTCGAGGAGGCAATTTTCCTCGAAGATGACTGCGTGCCCTGCCCCGACTTCTTCACTTTTTGTACCGAAATGCTGACCTATTATCGGGACAACCCTAAGGTCATGCATATCGGGGGTGCAAACTTTCAAAAAGGGCGTATTCGCGGTGATGGAAGCTATTATTTCTCAGTTTATCCCCATGTTTGGGGATGGGCATCTTGGCGAAGAGCCTGGCAATTTTATGACTCAAAAATGCAATTATGGCCTCAAGCAAAAGAAGCAAAATGGATTGCAAAGGTCTTTTCAACCCGACTTGAGAGCGAATATTGGGAAAGCATGCTTGAAGGGGCTTATTCTGGAACAATTAACACGTGGTGCTTCCCGTGGGCTTATACCTGCTGGCGGAAAAATAGCATGTCAATCATACCCAATGTGAATCTGATTACCAATATTGGTGCCGGTCCGGACGCTACTCACACGAAGGGAGATGTTTCTTCACTGGCCCTTCCCACGGGAAAATTGGGACATCTGTACCACCCTCGGAAGATTTCGATGAATCACGCCGCCGACCGTTTCACTTTTGAAACGCACTATGGTGGAGAAGAGAAGAACCGAATCAAAATAAGCATCGCTTGGATTCGATCAAAACTATCTTCGCTCAGGTTTCTCGTAAAAAAAGCCGTTTCGTAGTCATGAACTCGTGTCCGATATGCGATGGTCCAACCCGCGAGCACGCCAGTGCGACCATTCGAGGTCAATACCCTGCTTTATTTCTAAGGTGCCGGAATTGCGACTTCATCTTCATTCCCAATCCAACATGGCTTTCCGAAGCTTATGCTGATCCCATCAATCAATCGGACACAGGCTACGTCTGGCGAAATCTTTGGGCGCGAGACCGGGTGAGTGAACTAGTGGAATCCTTTCTCAATCCTGATGGGGTATTTCTGGACTACGCCGCAGGCTATGGCCTTTTTGTGCGACTTATGCGTGACATGGGTTATGACTTCCGTTGGTCTGATCTCTACTGCCAGAACCTTTTTGCGCGTGGATTTGAAGCGCCTGCTCCGTTGTCCGGCACTTTTGAAGCGATCACCGCTTTTGAGGTCTTCGAGCACCTAACCCATCCGAGGGTAGAAATACAGAAATTATCTACACATACATCATGCCTGATTTTCAGCACGATGCTCGTTCCCGATTCGATCCCTCAGACGGGGGATTGGTGGTATTATGGTCTCGAGCATGGGCAACACGTCTCTTTCTATACTCGCAAAAGCTTGGAGATTCTGGCCAACGAGTTCAATTATCGCTTGAGTAGTGACGGTTCAAGTCTGCATGTTTTTTCACGCAAAGCCTTTGATCTCAAAGCGCTTTCGGATTCCAATAGCCTTTGGCAAAGATTATGGGGAAGGAAGAAAAAGAAGATATCTCGAGGATCTCTGACAGTTCGGGATCACGACTTCATTGTTGAGAAACTGACTGAGGAAAAAGACAAAGACGTGAAACGAGATGAATCATGACGGCAAAAAAACCAAGAATCATTCTCGACGGCTTTTTCTTTCAGGTCGCCAAGACGGGGATCGCGCGACTTTGGAAATCCTATCTCGAACAATGGGCTGGAACTGATCTTGCAGTACACCTGATTGTGCTGGACCGTAATCATTCGGCTCCGCGGATTCCAGGTATCTCCTATCTCGACGTACCAGAATTCGATTGGAATTTCTGCGGGAGAGAGATGCTGCAAATCGAGGACTGGTGTCAAGAGTTGCGAGCTGATGTTTTCATCTCCACCTTCTATTCGAGCCCAATTAAAACAACCTCGGTCATGATGGTCCACGATATGATTATGGAGTTGAACTCGGATGGAACCATGGACGGATTGGGTCAGGAGGAGAAATCGCTGGCGATTCTCCAAGCGAGTCATTTCGTGGCGATTTCCCACAATACCTCAACCGATCTTCGCGCCTGTTATCCTTATTTAACTGAAAAGGATGTTTCCGTAGTGCCTAGCGGAGTCGACCCCATTTTCCAGCCAGCGGAACCAGATAGAATTACAACGACAAAAGAAAAATATGGACTGAAGAAGCCCTATTTTCTCCTTGTTGGCACTCGTAAAGGGTTTCGCGGCTACAAAAACGCGATCTTTCTTGTCCGGACACTGGATCGAATGAAACAAGCCGCCGATTTTGAAGTGGTCTGCGTGGGCGGGGAGCCCGCCCTGGAAGAACTGGCTACCTTTAAAAATATCTCGGTGCGTCTCTTGCCCCATGTTTCCGACGACGACCTGATCGCTCTTTACTCGGGAGCGGAAGCCCTGGTTTACCCGTCACGCTGGGAAGGATTCGGACTGCCTATCATCGAAGCGATGGCGTGTGGATGTCCTGTGATTACCTGCCCGAACGGCTCCATTCCTGAGGTGGCGGGCGACGCTGCGCTTTTCGTTGGCAGTGACGATGTCACCGGACTTGAGGCTGCCCTGCTCAGGGTGGGAGATCCACTCGTGCGATCTCAGATGAAGTCCAAGGGCATTGCACGGTCTCTTCTTTTCTCATGGAAAAGGGCAGCGGACCGATTGGCGGAAATTTTATTGCAAGCGGCTAGCCTCCCCGAAAAATCGGCTAAAGAAGTTCGCATATGGCAAGAGTTTCGCGAGCATCAGCAACGACTCGCTCCATTAGTCGATCTTGGCCGGAAGGTTTCCCCCAGACAACTCAAACTTAGACTCGGTAATTATTCTTTGGAAATAGGGGTGTTTCGAAGTTGAATGCTGTCAGGCCAGAAAGGCCAAGGATATCTCCATGACACTTTCTCCCACTTTCCTCATCTACCGCACCGGCTTTGCGCCTACGAATGGCACCTCTGTGCAGATGCAGCGCATGTTCGGAAGCGCTGATGAAAGCCTGGTGCATCTCATGTGGGACCAGCGGGAAGCTGGAGATCAATCCATTCGCTGGGTAATCAACACTGATGACGGCGATTTCGGACTCTACTGGAAATTTCCTTTCATCCGGCTGGGGCGAATCTTGCGAAACCTAAAAGAATCGTTTTTTCACCCTTGGTGGAAGTCGGGGCAATTGAATTCTTCACGATTGAGAAAAGCAATGGCCCTCGTTCCCCTTCGTCCGCGCCAAGCCTACATCAACTTCTTCAACGAGGCGGATGCCGCCCGGGCTTGCGAGCTCTGGAAGGCGACTGGGTGTCCGCCCTTTGTCCTGCACATCCTGGATATTTTTGATTCTGAGCTTTCCGAGACCTGCACCCCAAACATAACTTTCCTCGCCCGGAACGCGAATCACGTTCTCTGCCTAAACCGACTGATCGAGCGCGAAATGCAGCGGATTGGAGCTGTTGAAACGAGTCTGTTCTCTCTATGCTCAGACTTGGAGCCTATCCCACGCGGAAAAAGTCCTTCCGCTCCCCTAAAAATTATTATTAGCGGTGCTCTTTATTCCAATTTCAATGTTGAAAATAAAGCAATGAATCTGCTGCTCGAAGCTTGGCCCCAAGTGGCGCGCGCGTTCCCCGGAGCAGAACTTCATTATTCCGGTGCCGCCAGCTGGGGTTTGCCGGAGGAACTACGCCCCTACATACGCGACCATGGCTTGCTCGATACAGCAGCCTACCGGAAACTTCTGCGCTCGTGTCATATGGCTTATGTACCGGTGTCGCACTTGCAGCACACAACTCTTCGATATTCGTTTCCGTCACGCATTCCTGATTATCTGGTATGCGGACTGCCCGTCATTGCCTGCACTGGTGAAAACACCGGCATCCATGAGTTTTTTCAAACAACCCCGCATGAATGCACTCGACTGGTCTCCACGGCAGAAGACTTTCTCGCCACGGTACAGGAGTTTGCCAACGACTCGACGGATTGGGAAAAGGCTTCTCGTGCCGCCACGGACTACGCGAAAGAGGCCTTCGCCGTCGAATCTGCGCGCAAAATTCTTTTCAACTATTTGAATGCGGCTGGAGATCTGCGAGAAATCGGGATGAAAAACTGATATACCATGAACTTGACGGTTAGCTTCCTCATTAATAATTACAACTATGGTCGCTTTCTCAGGCAGGCCATCGACAGCGCTTTGGCTCAGACCTATCCGCATTGTGAGGTAGTGGTCGTGGATGACGGGTCCACGGATGATTCTCCGGGTATTATCCGTTCGTACGGCATGAAAATTCACTCCATTTTCAAGGAAAACGGAGGGCAGGGATCCGCGTTAAACGCTGGCTTTGCCCAGACGCGAGGCGAAATCATCAAGCTTTTGGATTCAGATGATTACCTCAGCCCCATCGCGGCGGAACGAATCGTCTCCGCTTGGCATGATGGGGTGCATATCCTTCACCACCGTCTATTGGTGGTCGATATCAACGGAAAAGAACTCGGAACTTTTCCAGGAAAAAATCACACTCTCGACTCCGGCGACCTGGTTCCCCGCCTCTTGCGCGACGGTGGTTATATAGGGCTGCCCACCTCGGGACTAGCTTACAGCCGCAGCTTGTTGCAGAAACTCTTGCCGATGCCTGAAGCTGAATTTCGAATTTGCGCGGATGGTTGGCTTACCTATCAAGCACCCTTTCTAGCTGAAGTTACCGTTTTGGATGAAAATCTCGCTTGCTATAGGCATCACGATACTAATGCTTGGGTCAATATCGCTGATACTAGCCCTAAGAATTTGAGTCGTGAAAAAGTGGAGATGTTTGTAAAGCACGTCGATACTTTTCATAATCTGATTCGGAAGCAAGCAAGGGAAAGAGGTCTTGAGATTGCCACTTTAAATAGATGGGACAGCTATGAAGTTATTTACTTTAAACTGATTTTATATCGATTGGGTTCAGATCTAGTTAAAGACCAATATGGAAGCATGCTCATTCGCAAGCTAATTAAGAAAATACGTTTGTCAGGCTTCACTCGGAGCGAAGCGGTGCGAAAATTTTTTTGGGCCTTAACGATTTGGCTTTCCCCACGTATAGTTTTACGACAAATGTACCCTAAAATGTTTTAGCTTATCTTTTTCTATACATATATTAAAACACCTCTGATATGACTGGCCCCTAGCTCAGAATTGAAAATAACCACCATGTTTACCATCATCCTTATTGTCGCCGCGTTACTAATCGTCGCGCTGGTCATCCTCGTGAATATGCAGCCGACCGATTTTCGCATCACTCGTTCGCGAAGCATCCACGCGCCTGCATCGGTTCTCTTTGAACAGGTCGATGTCCTGCAAAACTGGAGCGCGTGGTCTCCTTTTGACCGGGCCGATTCCGACATGAAGAGGACATTCGCTGGTCCGACTTCCGGCGTTGGCGCTAGTTGCTCTTGGGATTGTCCCAAGTCGGGCGCAGGAAGCATGACTACCATCGAAAGTCGCCCGAACGAATTGGTCCGATTCGACCTTCACTTCACCAAACCCTTCAAGGCTGACAACATCGCCGAGTTCACGTTCAGGCCAGAAGGCAACGCGACTCTTGTTACTTGGTCCATGATCGGCAAAAACAATTTCTTCGCGAAAGCATTCGGTCTGTTCGTTGACTGCGACAAGATGGTGGGAGGCATGTTTGCCGATGGATTGAAAACCATGGAAGAGACCAGAACAGGCAAACACGAATAGGCCTGTCAGAGGTATGGACCGGTTCCAATGAGTTCCGAGTTTTGTCAGCGCACAATTTGCGACTAAATTGAGACCGGTTCACATGCGTTCAATATAGTTCGCATGAGAGTGCGCTCGAGAGGACTCGAACCTCCATGGATTGCTCCACTAGTACCTGAAACTAGCGCGTCTGCCATTTCGCCACGAGCGCGTGACTAGCGCGACGACTCCTGTCGGCGGCGCGGAGAGTTACTCTACGCAAGCCTCTGGCCATGGGCAAGGAAAACCGGGCCGCCAACAATAACTGCGCCCAAAGCAATCTTGCCTTCACTGCAAGCTGGCTCCATTTTAGAGCCACATACCATATGAAAATAGGCCTTTGTACGTCGGTTCAACAGGCGGATATCGCGGCTAAATCCGGTTTTGATTACGTGGAGGAAAATGTCCAGACCCTCCTGATGGCAGAGGCAGCAGACGAGGTGTTTGCCCCGATACTAAAGGTCGCTCAAAATGCGCCGCTACCGACCCTTGCGGCCAATTGTTTTCTCCCCGGCGCGCTCAAATGTACCGGTCCCGCCGTGGATCTCGAACGGATTGTGCGTTATGCGGAAACGGCGTTTCGTCGCGCGCGTCAGGTGGGAATGCGGTTCATTGTTTTCGGCAGCGGCGGATCCCGCCAGGTTCCCGAGGGCTTTGATCATGCCCATGCCCGCGATCAATTTCTGACCTGCCTGCGCCGCATTGCGCCATTGGCGGAAGAGCACGACGTTATAATTGTCGTCGAGCCGCTGCATAAAAAGGAGTGCAATTTCATCAACTCGCTGGCGGATGGTGCCTCCTTTGTGGAGGCGACGAATCATCCCCATGTGCGCTTGCTGGCCGATTTTTATCACATGCTCAAGGATGGCGAAGACCCGAACGAAATTGTCGTTCATGGTAAGTGGATTCAGCATGTTCACGTCGCCGAGTGCGAAGGCCGTTTTGCACCTGGAACCGCCGGAGAAGACTTCGGTCCCTTTCTGCGCGCGTTAAAGCAAATCGATTTCAAGGGCGCGATCAGTTACGAATGCGGCTGGAAACAATTTCCGGAGCAGGCGCCGGGGAGCGTGCAAGGTTTTCGCGAACAGATTCAGCAGGCTGGCTTGGCGTGATTTCTGTAAAAGTCCTTCTTTAAGCAATCCGTTATCTTGAGTTTGTCGCACATACATGCGGCAAGATCAGTTCCGTAACTCCGGTGAAAAGACAGACCGAACTGATCCTTCGACAGGCTCAGGATGACTAATGCTAAATGTGAGACTTTTGCAGAGGTCTCAAGTAGCCTGGCCTACCCGAATCATCCCACCTCGATGACGAGCGCCGTGGTATTGTCGCGACCTGCTCGCTCAAGAGAAGCTTCCACCAGCCGTTGCGCCGGATCGAGCGTCGCTTCGGCCGAGCTAGGGTCTCTCAATAGCTCTAGAAACTGGTTATCGAAGAGGCCTTCCACCAGGCCGTCCGTGCAAAGCATGAAGCGGTCACCGGGTTCGTAGGCCACCGCGCCGACCTGCGGACTGACAAACTGATTGCCCGCGCCCAGGGCTTTTTGAAGCGCCGTGCGCCGGGGATGATCGCGGGCTTCCCGTTCATTGATTTGTCCGGTGCGGAAAAGCCAGCCGACATAGGTATCGTCGTGGCTGATCTGCCGAATTCCACCTTCCCGGGCCGGTAGATAATAAATGCGACTGTCCCCAACATGTCCGAAGTACATCCAGCCGGGAGTGAACCAGCACATGCTCAAGGTGGCCTGCATGCCACGACACTCCTCGTAGCTCGCCCCGACAAAGGTTAACGCACTATGAATTTCATCGAACAACTCGGTCAGCACTTCGGTATAACCAGCCGCCAATCCTATGGCAGATTGCTTGAACGAACGCGGCAGCAAATGCGTGATTTTTTCCACCGTGATCCGGCTGGCAAATTCCCCTGCCATCGCGCCACCCATGCCGTCGCTCACCGCAAAAACGAAGTCGGTGTTCGCCGTCGTCGCATCGCCGATCTTTCCCAGATAATGCACCTCCTGCGCGTTGAACTGGAGGGCAAGAAAGGAGTCCTCGTTGTTCAGCCGGACCTTTCCCCGGTCCGTTCGCCCGGACCAGTGAAGCCTCTGTGAAATCTCGGGATTATTTGGATGCGTCATCGGGCTTTCCGTTCGCGGGGAAAATGGTGGCGAATTCGAAATCGATCAGGCAGAAGCGCCCGTCCGATATCCGATAGGTCACGTTGCGCATCTCAGCATCGTCGTGACGCACGCCGTAGGGCAAAAGCTCGGCGAAAAGTTCCTTTGTCCGGGCTTCGTCCAAGTGATCGACCCGGCTGCCGCAATTGGTGGTCACAATGCGCAATTGAACCGGGTCCGATTCGAGCAGTCTGGGCACGAAAGGACATTTTTTCTCTTCGAGATAGCGCAGGACGCGCACTTCATTGACGAATCGCTCCTCCGCCTTCGGACCGCGGAAGGTCTTGTAGACCTTGCCATCATAACTGATGCGCACCAAGGCTCTCAGAGTATCTTTGACTTGATCCATCTCGGAAAACTATGCCCCACTCTGGAGACAAGGCCAACCGGGAATTGCTCCGACGACTTGCCGCTCATTTCATGCGAAATAAGCCCAATCCATTCATCCTATTGATCTTGAATATGGCATGACAGGTGCTTTAAGTTGCTCACCGCCGAATATCGGCATTCACCCCTCAACCCCAACCCTTACTACAACACATCAAATGGCGAAGTATCTACTGGAATACATCTGGCTCGACGGTTACACACCCGTCCCCAACATCCGCGGTAAAACCCTGGTCAAGGAATTCGAAAAGTTCCCGACCCTCGAAGAGCTCCCGAACTGGGGATTTGACGGCAGTTCCACTCGCCAGGCCGAGGGCCACAGCTCGGATTGCGTGCTCAAGCCGGTTGCCCGTTATCTCGACTCCACCAAGCGCAACGGTGTCATCGTTCTTTGCGAAGTTCTCCATGCCGACCTCACGCCGCATTCCACCAATGCCCGTGCGACCGTTCTGGACGATCCCGAGACTTGGTTCGGTTTTGAGCAGGAATATTTCCTTTACAAGGACGGACGTCCGCTCGGCTTCCCGGTGGAAGGTTATCCTGCACCCCAAGGCACGTACTACACCGGCGTTGGCTATGAAAACGTTGGCGATATTGCCCGTGAAATTGTCGACAAGCACCTCGATCTTTGTATCGATGCCGGCATCAACCACGAAGGCATCAACGCCGAAGTGGCCAAGGGTCAGTGGGAATTCCAGATCTTCGGCAAAGGCTCCAAGAAGGCCGCCGACGAAATGTGGGTCGCCCGCTACCTCCTGCAGCGCCTCACCGAAAAGTACAAGGTAACCGTGAACTACCATTGCAAGCCTCTCGGCGCAACGGATTGGAACGGCTCCGGCATGCACTCGAACTTCTCGACCAAGTTTATGCGTGAAGTCGGCGGCAAGGAGTACTTCGAAAAACTCATGGCTGCGTTCGACAAGCACAAGAACGAGCACATCGCCGTCTACGGCCCGGACAATCACATGCGCCTGACCGGCCTGCATGAGACCCAGTCGATCGATAAGTTTAACTACGGTGTGGCCAATCGTGGCGCGTCCATTCGCGTCCCGCACAGCTTTCCGAATAACGCTTACAAGGGCTACCTCGAAGATCGTCGTCCGAATTCTCAAGGAGATCCCTATAAGATCGCCAGCCGGATTCTCCAGACGGTCCAGACTGTCCCGACCAAATAACCTAAGAAGATTATCCGGAACGCCGTCCTGCTCACGCGGGACGGCGTTTCTTTTTGTTTGAGTTGCCTCTTGCCGCTTCCCGTTCAACAGGCATTGTGACGTTCATGTCGCTGACAACATCGTCGGTTTTGTCTCTCGAATCACGAGTATTGGGCGCTTGGCGCGGCAAGTCCGCCGGAGGCACCCTGGGCCTTCCCGCGGAAGGTCGTACGGAGCGCCAGCACTATCAATTTTACGATCCCATTCCCACGGTAGTTCCGCCTAATGATGATTTGGAGCTTCAACTCGTCTGGCTCGACAAGATGGAGAATCATACCGGCCCGGTCACAATTGAGACCCTGGTCGATGCTTGGCGCGCGCATATCCATTACATGTGGGATGAATACGGTCGCGCCCGCTGGAATATCCGGCGGGGCGTGCCGGCGGCATTGAACGGCATCTATGAAAATCCGTTTGCCTCGGGCATGGGATCGCCCATTCGCAGTGAAGTCTGGGCGATCATTGCGGCGGGAAATCCCGATCTCGCGGAGCGCTACGCGAAGCTTGATTCAATGATCGATCACGGCTCGGAAGGTGTCGCTGGCGAGGTTTTCCTGACCGTATTGCAGGCTCTCGTATTGGGTGGCGCTGATTTGCCGGAAGCGATGGAGGCAGCGTGGGCACGGGTCGATCCCGCCACCGAGACACGTCGTGCGCTTGATCTCGTTTTCGCCTCACACAAAAGGGGCATGGATTGTTGGGCTACGCATGGACTTCTGCTTAAGGAATACCCAAATGATAATTTTACTCACGCCCCTCTTAATGTGGCCCTGACCCTGTGGGCGATCCTGTTCGGAAATGGTGATTTTGAGGCGACGATCCTGCTGGGTGTGAACGGCGGTTACGATACCGATTGCACGGCGGCGAGCGCCGGCGCCGTTCTCGGATTTCTCCACGGTGCCGAGCGGCTTCCGGAAAAGTGGATCGCCCCGCTGGGCGACGCCGTCGCGGTCGGACCGGGGATCATCGGCATTCGTGCACCTCGAACACTTCAGGAACTTACGGAGCGGAGTCTCGCGTTGCATGCCCGTGTCAGGGATTTGACGCCGGTGTTGCCTGAAAAATCCATTCAAATTCCCGCGCTTCAATCCCTCCCGGGCTCGATCATGATGATCGCGGGCAATGCTGAAGTCCCTTGGGCGAATGGCGAACTTCCCACTGAAGTGAAAGCCACGGGACGGGCCACTTGGCAATGGCGTCCCGGCCATGACATAAACAAGCCATTTAAAGTCATCGCTCTCGCGCGGGAAGGATGTCGTCTTTGGATCAACGGCCAACAGGTGATCGAATGTCCTGCTGGCGTCCCTTATGTCCCCGCCACGCATCGCTCGGCGCAAGACAGCCATGCCCTCTTTGTTCCCGATCAGGAATCGTACGAGGTTCGTCTCGAATTGAACTCCGCGAACCCGTGGCAGGAGGCGACCGTGCTGCTCGCCGACAACGCGCTACACATCGCACCATGGGATGGAACGGCGTTGCCTCATCGGGCCGAGCTTCCGCCCGCGTAGCTCGCCCTAGCTCAGGATGCCTGGGTTTACTTTTTTACTAAATCGGGATAGTTCGTCCAAATCCAGTCGAGGTTATCGGTACTGTGATAAGGACTTTTCGTCCCGAGTTGACCGCCGTCATCCTTCTGATCCCAGCCCACGGAATAAAGCATATAGGTGCCATCTCCGTTGAGTTTATAGTGATAAGGCTCGCCGTTCATAATGTCGTGTGGCAGATCAGTGCCGTACACAGGAACGAGCATACTAAGTGAATCCGGATATGACCCGTGTGCTATTCGAAACCGCTCCAACCTGCACGCAATCCGGGTTTCATCAATCTGCACCTGTCCGTAGGAAAACTTTCTGATGGAATTGAATATAGGTTCAACTACTGAGCTTACATACTGACGCCACCAATCGGTTGAACTCGAGTCTCCAATAGAACTCAAAGCATCCTTCTCTCGATCGGGAAACACGCGCCGTGAAGAAGGATCTACCATTCTGACTGTCTCAAGAAGATTATACTTGGCGCAATCGGCGGTGAATCTGTCGTACCAGCCATTAGGAGTCAGCCCAAAGATTGCTTGGATAAAGTAATCTTGCCAATCGGCCTCATGTTCAAACACAGTCCCTTTCATCAAAAGAGCCTTCATCATCGCGTATCGATGATCTTTGTAATAATCGCCGGTCGGAATCAAGAACACCGTGGTGTCACCACGTATGGCGAGCAAACTTTCTTTCAAACAATCAATATTTCCAAGATCGTCATCCAACGCTGCCAACTGGTGGTCATTCCAGATATGTTCACCCAATCCTTGATTCACCACGGCCAACTGAATAGCTACAACTCCAAGGGAAACCAAGCCGGAGACAAGTAACGGCTCATTGCGAAGCCCTAAATCGATCTTCCAGCTTATCTTAAGATCGTCGAGGGCCAGATCAGGTTGATCGCTCAAAAAAGCGAGTCTCTCTTCGTAAGAGAGCACTTTCGCGAGCATGATTTGGTTCGTTATAGGCCCGAGCGACATCGACCGAGGAGTCTGGATTGAACAATCGAGATTAAATCGACACACCGGATGGCTGGTATTCGCTTCACGAAGGTCGGTAAGAGTGGGGCAAAGAAGCTTAAAAATATCGATTGGCTTGGCATCCGAAGGAATTTGAAGCTCCGGCGTTTGGTGATGACAAAATTCCTCCAATTGCTTTTGAATCGCAGGCAAATCTGGCAATTCCCCTTTTTGCCAGTTTCCCAAATAAGGAAGATGATCGGGACTGGAACTCTGCTCTTTAGACGAAGAAATGTTGGAGCTGATGTCCTTTAGAGCCTTGGTTAAAGCATCAGGTGATTGCTGTCTTGAATCGGCCGGATCGAAAACAGTTGCTCCTTGAAAGATAGGTAAAACCCCAAAGTTCTCCGCGTCGGGAACAGGCGGCGGGATGTAGGTTTGGGGATCGAGTGAGATTCCCTGCGCCTCGATTTCGGCTTGTGCTTGGGCCCAGGCGTGCGCACCGCGCCAATCTTCTTCGAGGTAGAAAAGGACGATCAACAAAGCCAAGCCGACAACGCTTCTAACCGACCATCTCAGACACCACCGGAACCACGTTTTGCGGCCTTTGGCGGGAGCGGTGGGAGAAGGGGCCATGTTTTAAATTTTCCCTGAGATTCCTTCTTACGCCTGCCGCACGTGCTTGTCGAAAGATCATTTCTGAGTCTTTTAAAAGGGCAATCCAAGTTGATCCGTCGACAGACTCAGGCTGGCGGAATTTAAACGTGAGATGTTTTGGAGAATTTCAAACCTCACCATCACCAATCTGCTTGCGCCCCACCCGATCTTTGGCGTAACGTTTCAGGCTCCGGTAATGCCAGAGGCGTTTCAACCCGCCTTTGATGCAGTACCAAGTTTCGGTCATAACTACCTATGATCGAGAGGAAAGGCTGGATAGCTCAGCTGGTAGAGCAGCGGACTGAAAATCCGCGTGTCGCCGGTTCGATCCCGGCTCCAGCCACTCCTCTGCCAAGTCTTGGCGCGTCAGTGTCCAACTGCGGCCCGACTGAGGGTGGTTTTTCAATACCTCGTTACCGGGACCATATCTCAAATGAGCCCCGGCTTACTTCCAGGCGATAGCCGGCATCATGGATAAATTTTCTCACGGCGCCGTTGCGATCGTGAATGTCCGCGCGCGTGATAAAGACCTCGTCTGGAGCGAGCGATTCGACGTTCGAAAACTTAAAAGGAAATTTTCCGTCCCAATTATGCTGCGCGACCAAATAGATTTCGCCCTGTCCCGGTTGGCGGGTATTGAAAGTGATCCCATAATAATTTGAGGCAGCACCGGCGCCGCACCACCAGACATCTTTTCCTTGCTGGACAAAGCGCAGTGCCTGCCCGGATGCCCAGCGATAATCCTCCTTTTGATGTTCAGGTCCAAAGCGAATCTCGATCATGGCAGCGATCAAAAGACCAAGCATCAAGAGCGGAAGAATCTGATTCAATCTTCTTTGAGAAGCCACCAATGATCCCAAGGCCAGGGCTAGGGCCGTGACGTAGAAGGGAAAAGCTGGGGAATAATGCCTTGGCCAAAAAGCCTTGTGGATGGCCAGGCCTGCCGTAAATAGGACCGCCACCTCGATTAGAAAAATGAACAAAAGCGGTAGAAGATATGGGTTGTCGTTCCTCCGTCGATCACGAATGGCGATAAAAAATATGAGGGCGATAATAGCCAATAAAAAAAAGGCCAGCCCACATTGAACGATGATTTCACCCGGAGACGGCCCCCCTGGCCTGAGCGCAAGTTCCCGAAGATGCACCACGGACGGCCCCAATCCAAGGGCTCCCGATACCTCATAAGCGATATAGACGAGATACCTAAAATCTATGCCCCAGAACGTCACCCCTTTTGCGCCGCGAATTAGCGTTTCGATATAATAATATCCCACCGGCAGCAACGAGACCGCGCCTAAGAGAATAACCTGAAGGCACCTTCGCTCAATCTTCCATCCATTTCTATAGGCGATTATTCCTCCAACTGTCGCAGTCGCAGCGATCAGCGCCGGGGCGATCATGCTTGCGCAGCAAAGTAGGACTGACCCGATGGTGAAAGTTACGGCCCAAAGAAGCCCCTGGCCACGATTCTGAATAAATTGGACAAGAGACAAAAGTATTATCGCTCCAAAGGTTATTTGCTGGGCGTAAGGCCGTGCTTCATTGGTATAAAACCAAAAAAAGGGCTGAAGGGCAAAAAACAGCGGCAACCATGGCACTTGAAGCCTGCGACCAATTCTCGCCATGACTATTAAGGTGAGTGCGCCCCAAAAGAGATTGACGGCTCTCAACTGCCATTCACTGAGGCCGAGAGTCTTTCCTCCCATCCACGCGACAAACATTCCCAGTGGCATCTGGCAATCAGCCCCGCCATCGTGATGCAAGAGAAGGAGCCAGTCGTTGAAATTTCGCTGCATCGCGAATTGCCACGTATCGCCCTCATCCATCCAAAGACTGTCCCCTGTGATCATGAAGGGAAGCAAGGCCAGCGCGACGATCAAATAAAGCCACTCACGGCGAAGCATAGAAATTCCCATATGGGCGAACTGCAAGGAGAGACATTTTATAATTTTTGAAAATTTTCCGCTAACCAGGCAATAATCGCAAAAGCCGATTACTCCTAATGATGTATAGGGAACGCTCTCATTTGTTCACTAATAAATTTTGTATCGTTAGGAAGCCCTGAAATTTTTGTGGGACTGCGACTCTCATTCGACAGGAAACTCCATTTCTCATTCATGAATCCACCTTTCCTCCTCCTCGTCGGCGCTCTCTGGTCGGCGCTGGCACTGGCCGATCCGATCATCACGGTGACCCCTGAAAAAACGGCGCCGTAGTTCGCTTTTGTTTCAATGACTGGTGAGAACGACCGCTTAACCGTTCAGCACTTACGGCGCTGTTACAAACACGAAGATCCCGCTCATCTGTGTTTTGTCTTGGATAAGTGCAAGAGAACCCAAGAGCAGTCCATTGTCCGCAAGCCCAAGTTGATCAAGAATCGCTTCAACATCAGCTTCGCATTTTGTTTTCATTGAAGTCATTTTGCGAAAACCAACAGAAACACCCCTCATCTATGAATTCGTTTTGTCGCCTTCGTCAAATAAACCAAGCCCTTCCGCCGCTGATCGTCAGCGTTCTCCTGCTGACACTGGCTGTGCCAACCCGGGGACAAACACCAACGGATGCTTCCACAAATTCCGCTCCCACTCCGCCGTCAACCGCCGTCGCGCCAGTTCCGGCTCCCGTTCCTCCTCCCGTTGATAATCCCCCTCCCGCGCCGAGCCCCTACGTTCCCGCAGGCTATGTCGAGGTGATGGGAGATGAATTCAACGAGCCCAGCCTCGACATCTCCAAATGGTGGACCCGATTTATCTACAGCGACGGCATGCTCGACCACCTCAACGATGAGAAGGAGCACTACCGCGAGAACAACAATCAAGTGATGACTGGCAATAGTCTTCAGCTCACCGCAAGAATCGCACCCGGAGGCCCTTCCCGCTACGAATCGGGAATGATTCGTTCGAAGATGACCTTCAAATACGGTTACTTCGAGGCCAAGGTAAAAATGCCGCCTGGAAAAGGCATGTGGCCCGCCTTTTGGCTCAACGCTGATTCAACGCCGGACGGGAAAGTCGGCTGGCCACCTGAAATCGATGTCTTTGAATTCGTCAATAATGTGAAAGACGACAAGGCAACCATGTTTCACATGGGAGCTGTTGCGCAGAGAAAAAAGGATGGCGGCCCGGCCCCGCAGAGTGGAAAAATTATTTTCATTGATCCGGCGCTCAAGGGCGGAGGCGAATATTACGGCACGGATGATTTTACGCAGGATTTTCATACCTTTGCGTTGCTTTGGGACACCGACGATACGATTACCTGGTATCTGGACGGAAAAGAATTGATGAAGCGCGAGTACAAATGGACGCGCAACAGCGGAGAAGATGCTCCCAACGCCCACGTTCTACTCAACCTGGCGATGGGCGGACAATGGGCAGGACGGTACGGCATCGACAACTCGGCTTTCCCCCAGTCCCTCGATATCGATTACCTCCGCGTCTATCAAAAGACGGGCAGCGAGCAAACCGGGCAAAGCACGATTGGCCACGATCTCTACAAGCCACCCACTCCTTGACGTTTCTAATGGAACAGGTCGAAAATGCGGTCGATGATGTTTCTTCCCTGCGGCGCTGACTGATTGTCATCGGACGGAAGCACTGGCTCCTGATCGAGCATCGCGTGCTGCTCCGGCGTGAGGTAGTAGCGTTCGCCATGGCCGAAGAAATCACCTCCGACCGTCACGGTTTCCAGGCCGGGGGGCACAGGAAAGTCGAGCATGGGGTAACCGCCGGGCATTTGCTGCATTTGCTTCATCACGTTGGCCCAGACCGGAAGCGCAACCGCAGCCGCATAGCCGCCCGGCATGATTTCCCGCGGCTTGTCGTAACCGATCCAGACTCCCACCACCAGGTGCGTGGTGAATCCCTCAAACCAGGCGTCCTTGTAATCGTTGGTCGTGCCGGTCTTGCCTCCGGCGGGTGCGGTGAATTTATATTGCTGCCGCACGGGTGTGCCGGTTCCGAAATCGAGTACGTTTTGCAACATGCCCGTGACCTGCCGTGCCACTTGCTTGCTAAAGACAGTGTGAGACTCGCCCTGATATTTGTAGATCACACGGTCCTTGTCATCGAGAACCTGGACCACGATATGCTGACGGACACAGACACCTTCATCCGCAAAAGTCGCGTAGATACCGGTCAACTCATTCAGGCTTAAATCACAGGCGCCGAGATAGCTTGATCGGTAAGGCGGGATGTCGGTCGTCACGCCACAGCGATGGGCGTAGGTGTTAAGTAATTCCGGTCCCACGATCTCGCCCATCCGCTCCGCCGAATAATCGTCCGACTTGACCAGTGCATCGTTGATTCGCAGGAGGGTTTGGGGTCCACCATCGTCCGCTGGAATTGGATTGGAGGACGTCAAGTTGAACTTGGTCGCGTCGATGGTGCTGGCCGGGCAATAATTTTTCTCCGCGAAGGCCGTGGCGTAAATGAGCGGCTTAATTGTGGACCCGACCTGACGTCGCGCCTGCATCGCGCGGTTATACTGGCTTAACGCAAAATCGCGCGAACCGACCACGGCACGGATCGCGCCATTGGCAGGATCCATGGCAAAGAAGGCGCCTTCGAGAACGTCTTCGTCCGGCATGCCGGTGTTCGGATCGCCAAAACCGTTGGCGTGGGTTTCGCCCTTCGACGATTCGATTTCGTTGATGCGCGCCGTAAGCGCGTTTTCGGCAATTGCCTGCAGGCGGGGATCGATGGTGGTGAAAATTTTCAAGCCGCCCTGCTGAATCGTGGTCGGGTCGAGAATCTGCTCAAGCTGCCGCCGTACTTCGCTCGTCGCAAAACCGCCGCCGAAATCGGGGCGCGGTCGCAGGGCCAGTGGCGCTTTTTGCGCTTTGTCCGCCTGGGCCTGGGTGATGTCGCCCGCCCGGACCATCTTGGCCAACGAGCGGTCCCGTGCAGCCCGGGCGGCGTTGATGTCCTTCCACGGTGAAGAGGAATTCGGACTGGAAATCATCCCCGCCAGCAACGCGCACTGAGCCAGATTCAACTGACGCGCCGAAATGCCGAAGAACGCATTTGCTGTCGTTTCCGCACCATAAAGCCCCTGCCCGAAATAAATACGGTCGAGATAATAACGGAGAATCTGCTCCTTCGTGTAAGCCTGCTCGATCCGATTGGCGAGAAAGATTTCCAACACCTTGCGATCGTAGGTGCGTTGCAACTGGCCAATGCTGTTGCGACCCAGTTGCTGTGTGATCGTACTGCCTCCCTGCCGCGAACCGTGCCCGGCCAGATTGGACACAGCAGCCCGGGCCATGCCGTATAAATCGATGGCACCGTGAGAATAAAACCGGCGATCTTCCGTATCGACCACCGCTTGGGCCAGAAGCTTGGGTACAGGCTGGTTCGCCGGCAACGCGATCCGGTTTTCATCGAAAAAACGACTGAAGGCGTGTCCCTGATAATCGTAAAGGATGGAGGCTTTGGGCATTTCCTTGATCACGTCGATATTGATCAGCCCCGCCCGCATGCTGTAGTAAGCGTAAACCAGGATGAAAACCGAGATCACGGCGATCAACGTGCCCGCCAGGAACCAGGTCAGGATATTTCTCTTCGCCTTGCGACGCGCCGACTTGGCCCGGGTCAACTTAGGTGGTGTTGATCTGCTCATGCTAAAAACTTTTCCGAAAGAGAAGGCCTGATCTTATTCTAGTGGAAACCGGGTGAGTGTCCACCTGCGTCCCATCTGGGCCTGTTCGACCCTGGCTAATGTTTTTTGTTTCGAGCCCCGTCTATCAGGATCTTGATCAGGAAGGCGACGACCAAAAGATTGCCCACCACGAGTCCGACTTTCCACCAGGCCAGCTTGACATAAATTTCGTACAATTCGAACGGAAGCAGCGAGGTAACGACGATCACCACCATGTATTCCGCCCACCGCTGCTTCAGATAAAGCCCGATGCCCTCGAGGGCAAAAATAATGCTGTAGGCGAAAAAGACATAGCTGAAAAACCTCAGCGTATGCGGGGTAAGGTCCGAGGCCTTTTCGAGGAGAATCTTCAAAAATTTACTGCTGGGATCGAAATGGAACGGCTCGATCAGGTAATCCTGCAGAAAATTATACATGTCGCCGCGGACATAATGTTTCAGTCCAAAACTCAACGCGAAAAAGAATCCCGCTTTCAGCAAGTGATAGACCGCAATGATGCGGAGTACCCATGCGTCCCAGGGGTTTAATTGTCTTTGGGGGGCCATCGTGTCGGGGGATTTCAAATGCAAAAGTCCAGTTATAGGGGCGATCCAAAAATATACAATCAGTTCAGTCGATTTTAGCATTATGCCCACGTTGATTCGTGATTGCCTGAGTTGACGGAAAAGGGCAATAACGTCCTACGAGACCGTTTCCGGCCCATTCCTTCCATGATTTATTCCCAGCTCTATCGTCAGGCAGCCTCCAAAGGTCCAGTCAAAGTTGGCCTCATCGGCACGGGACATTACGGCACGGCGATCCTGACGCAATCGATGACCATTCCCCTGCTACATGTGGCGGCGGTGGCCGACAATAATCTGGAAGCGGCCAAGCGCGCCTTTGCCCATGCCGGCGTCCCTGAAGAGGACATTGTGATTTGCAGCAGCCGGGCGGAAGCGCTGCGCGCACTGCCGAAGAAGCGGATTGTCGTTCAGGACCCGCTTCTACTCATGGACCTGCCGCTCGATGTTATCGCCGAATCGACCGGCGCCCCGGAAGCGGGTGCGCGCCACGCCTTCGAGGCGATCCGCCACGGCAAGCATGTGGCCATGATCAGCAAGGAGCCCGACTCCGTCGTCGGCCCGATTTTACGCCAACTCGCCGATCAGGCGGGCGTCGTCTACACGCAGGTCGATGGCGACCAGCACGGCCTCATGATCGGGTGGGTCGGTTGGCTGCGTAGTATCGGCCTTGAGATTCTTTCCGCCGGAAAAGCCCGCGATGGCGAGGTTGCCTTCAAGGACGATTTTTCCTCGGCACGTGGCGTATGGAATCCGAACTGCGAAACCTCGGCTCCGCACGACACCGCCGCCATTGCGCCGGAAGATCGTAAATGGCTTGGCTTCATTCCTGACGGGGAATCCGCCAAATATCTGGCCGAACGCCATCGCATCCTGAAATCGATGCCATCGATGCGCTCGGCGACCTTCGATTTGTGCGAGTCGGTGATCGCTGTCAACGCGACGGGGCTGGTTCCCGATGGAACCGAGATGCACGATGCCGTCGTCCGGATTTCCGAGATTCCGCGTGTGCTTTGCCCCCGCTCCGAGGGCGGTGTCCTGGAAAAACGGGGCGTGATCGACGTTGTCATTCCCCTGCGTGGCGAACGGGATGCGAACATGGGTGGCGGCGTTTTTGCGGTGGTCGCCTGCGACAACGATTACTCGCGCAAGGTGATCGTCGAAAAAGGACTTTGGGCCAATCCGCGGCAAACTGCGGCGGTCATCTTCCGACCTCACCATCTTTGCGGCGTCGAAACACCAACCACGATTCTCTGCGCGGGCCTGCTCGGAATCGCCACCGGCAACGACGCCGCCTACCGTCCGCTTTACGACATGATCATTACGACGACGCGCGCGATGAAGTCGGGCGAGACTCTCAACTGCGAGCATGATCCTTCGTTCAAAGCCTCGCTCATTCCCGCTGTTTCTCTCCGTTCACGAGGTCCCCTACCCGCGCATTTGTCCACCGGTCGATGCCTCAAGCAGGATATCCCGGCAGGCGCGGTCGTCACCCAGGACATGCTCGATATTCCCGCCGATTCTTTTCTCTTTGATCTCAGAAAAAAGCAGGACGAATTGTTTGGAATGGCGTAATCGATCCTTAAGCAGCCGTCCGATACGGCTTTGGCAGAATTGCGAGCCCTGCCTTAGCCTTGAGGTTTTTCCAATTTATCAATCCGTTCCTTCAGTTTATTGTTTTCCTCGTGGGCTTCCTTCAGGCCATCAATCAGATGTTTGACGACTTGAATGAGGGAGCCAGTAGCGAAAGCTACGTGAGCCTGCCCGCTTTCTTGATATTCTTTTAAAACCGCGCGTGCACTTTTTGTATGTTGGTCAATTGCCATATTTAACGTATCGGACGCTCCTTCAGAAGAGGTGAGCTTTTTTTTCATCGACCTTTACCAAGGATTTGCGGGTTGCATCCGTCTTTATGTCGCAGCAGATGGTGTTAGAAGAGGATTCCCCCCAGACTTATGATGAACCGCGCCATTCTTTCGTTATTGATGGCTTGGTTGTTTTGCATGGCAGTATCCGTTCATGCTTTAGGTCAATCCGTCCGGGTAGCTGTCGCCGGGGATCCCTCACTTGCCAATCTGGTTGATGTCGCGACCGGTGAACTTTCGAAACAATCGGACTTAAGCGTTCTTGATCGCGCTGATCTCGATAAATTGGGGCAGGAACAGGAAATCCAATCGGTGCTGAATTCAAAGGATTTTTCGCCCGTTCGCTTGCTACCAGCGGATGGCCTGGTGCTTTTGCGATCCGTGACGAATGATGGCAAGACCGGCGTTTTTGCGCGACTCGTCGCCGTTCAACCCGGCGTGGTCTTACGGGAAGTTGCGTTGCCTGATGGCGCCGATCCTCTGACTCAAGCCCAGGTAATCGCAAAAGAATTTTCACCTTACTGGTCGAAGCTGGCCGAGATTCAAAAAGGCAAAATAACAGCGTTGTCCTTATTGGGACTTCGTTTTGAAGTAGATGCACCGGAGACCCGCGAGATGGAGCGGCGCATGAACATTTTTCTGGCGAGCCGCCTCAGCGCGGAACCCGATGTCGTGGTGCTGGAGCGCTGGCGACTGAACGATGCTCTCTTCGAAAAAACTTTGGACCCGCAAAAGCTATCGCCGTTCTGGACGGGAAGCAGCCTGATCGATGGAAGCATGCGTCTGAAAGACAACCAAATTGAAGTCACGCTGCGGTTACGACCTCCGCAGGGAGCGGAGATTTCGATTTCAGATCACGATACGCCGGAGAACATGCCCGCGCTGATCGAACGTCTGGCAATGAAAATTCATGAAAATCCTTCCGCGCAAAGTCCATGGAAGTCCAGCGACGAGGCTCGCCATTTTGCCGATCTCGGCCAGTGGTGTATTGATAACGGCCTCGCACATGAAGGAACCGAGGCGATGGAAACTGCTGTGGCCCTTGGCGATGACACCTCTGCCACGCGCATCCTGCGGGTGAAGGCCTATGCCCTTGACGCCTATCCCAAGGATCCGCGTTATTTCTTTCCCCATTATGACTTCTATTCCGCCAAGGTGATTGCCCCCGATACTCTCGTCCAGCGCGTTGATGCCGCCCGTATGACCGCGATTCTGATGAGCAACATCCTGGAGAATAACCATGACGCCTCCACCCAGGCTTCCAACTCAGATGATCCAACCTCTCTAGGCATTCTCGTGCTGGAGAATTGCCTGGGCGCTTTTCGCGCCGCTTATGAACAGGGCTTTTCCGCAAGTCATCCTGATACGTTTGCCGATCTGCGACATGCCATCCAAAAATTGATCGGACAACTCGATCTCCGGATGCTGTCCGCACCCGATTCCGAAGCGAAACAGGCTTATTTTCGCCATCGAGACTACTACGCCAGCCTCTGGCACGAGACTCCCGAAGAGACCATCGCCTTTTACCGTAAAAATCTCGGTTCTCAAATGTATGGTGATGGCATTCGCGCGTGTCTCTTTCAGTATGACACGCTTCATGCGCCGTTTTTGGATGATGGAGAAAGCGATATGCTTCACCGGATGCCGCAGATGCAGGGAATGCCGTGGATCATCTCGTGGGACGGACGTTCGCCAACTGACCTTAAAGCAATGTGGCAAAAATTCCTTAATGAACTTGCGGCGTCTTCTGATCCCGTCCTGCAATGCGACGAGCTCCGGTTCGAGTTTAAATCGACACAGACGGACGCCGGTCGAACCGCCTGCGTCGCGCGGTATGCAGATTTCGTTCAGCAACACGCAGACAGCCTTTCGGGTCCGCAGGCGAAGCCCTTCGCCGCAGGTTGCGACAGTTTTTTCTACTGGGCTTCCGACAGACGAGACAACGCGCCCGCACGGCAAAAGCTCTCGGCGCTTTACATCGATCTGCTGAAACGTCACGCGAATGTCCCGCCAGCGTGGATCGATGCGGGCACGCGGTTCCTCTTTGGCGGGGATCGAATGACTAACGATGAAGCGCGCGATTTTCTTTCCTCAATTGATGACTACATCGCGTGGTATGGGGCGCTGCCAATCCAGAATCGTCAGTTACTCCGCGCCCTCGGCCAGACACGTCAGACGATTTTTCGCTCCAGAACGGAGCTGATGCCAACCGCCTTGAATGATGACTTTCTTCCGGTCACCCGCTTCTGGGACTGCGGCCCGCAGGCATCTGGTTTTGAGGCCAATGTGTCTCCACGCCTAGTTTATGTCAGCCAGACGTCTCTCACCGTTTCCGAAAACAGGATCTGGTTTATGACTCAGCATCCGCCTTATCGAATCTTCGGAGTTGATCCCGTCACGCAAAAGCTCGATTTCACCTATACCATTCCGGATGAGATGGCATCGCTCAAGACCGGCGTCCACCTGAACATCCAAAGTCTCGACGTCTCGCCCCAGTGGCTGGCCGTCGGCATTGATGATAAAATCTTTCTCTGTTCCCGCGCCGATAATCAGTGGCGACAATTGGATCTGCCTCCCTTTATCTACAAGCCGCGCTTCATCAACCAGGAACTCTATCTGCTCTATCGTCCGGCTTATGACCCCAGATCGAGCCAGTTGACCTCGGAAGGGTCGGGACTGATTCATATCGCGTTGCCGACCGCCACGATCGAGAATGTCATAAGCTCCCGCCGCATTCCTCCGCAGACCACGCTTGACGGAAAACCTTTGGGTAACCCGCTGGATTTGTGGATTTCGCAAAGCGGCCTAACACTGGCTGTTCATAGTGACAACCCTCCCTTTCAGGTTTATGCGACACCGCTGGGTAAGAATGCTTGGACATCGTTAACGTCGGTTCCAGCCTCATGCCAGGTGCGCCTTACCGCGGGCGGAGCCTTGATCTGCGGGGGTAAAACAAGGACCTCTTTCCCTCAGATGAGTTTCATCGGGGCAAATGGGAACGTCCTTCTCCTAGCCGATCCTGACGACGCCACGCCTCCCTCCTGGAAACCGCTCTGGAATCCTCCCTCGGAATTACGCTCAAACCCGACCGCCAACCTACGGTATATCAGCGCGATTATGCGTGGCGACGATCTCGTGACTTACATTAACGTTGAAAACGGTCTGGCCGATGGCAAGGAGGCCAGCCTCTACTATTTTGCCAAGGGACAGAAGGACGGGTTGAAGATTCCCCTTGCCTTTGATCTTGAGACGATGAAGGCCTCCCGACCTGGGTGGAAGCAATCGCCCACACCGATTCTCAACTTTGGAAGCCTGCAAGCGACCGACTACGGCTTGGTGATTTATGGGCTGGCTGATCCCGGCTTCTGGGTCATTCCGTGGAGTGACATCGACGCCTATCGCGCGAAGGCGAATTCCATGACGACTCCAGCCGTTATGTCACCAACCTCTCATTGATGCTCTCTCAAAATTATCCAAGGATTTTGCCCTGGGGGCCGTCTTTACCTACAAAGATTGAATGAGGATCGAGAACGAGGATGTGCCGGATGCACAACTGGTGGGCAACGCCCGGTCCGGCGATGCCCAATCATTCGAGATTCTCTTCGATCGTTACTACGCCATGATCCACGCTTTCGCCTACCGAGTTTGTCTCGTTGAAACCGAGGCGGATGATATCGCACAGGAGACTTTTATCCGCGCGGCCCGGGGGATTTCGAATTTTCGCGGGACCGCATCGTTCAAGAACTGGCTTTACCGCATCGCCCATAATGCGCTCATCGATTGGGGGAAAAAGGCCAAGCGACACCGGGACAAGCAAGTGGATTTTGCCGCCGAACTGGACACACGCGCCCAAGCACGCACACCGGATTACGCCGATATTCATTTTGCGTTGAAACAATTGTCCCCCGATCTCCGCGAGGCGGTTGCCCTTGTTTATTTTGAAGAGATGAATCACCGCGAGGCGGCGGACGCGATGGACTGCGCGGAAACAACGGTCTCCTGGCGGATTTTTCAGGCGAAACGGGCGCTCAAAAAGCTGTTGAAAGAAAAAGAAGGAGAGTCCCATGAATGATGACGAGCTTCAGCAGCGTCTTCACAAGTTAACGACGCCGGAGCCATCCGAAGCTGCCCGGGAACGGGCGCGGCATCGGGCACTTATTGCGTTTCAACAGACGGGTTCCGTGCAACCGGATAATTCCACATGGCTAGGATTTCGCTGGAACTGGCGTTATGCCGTCGCGTTGATGCTAATTCTCGGCACTCTGCCTTTTCTCTTTTTCCGGCATCCGCATAGTTCGGAAAATCTGGCGAATGATCGGCAAATTCTCCAGCAGACGGAGAAGCTGTTTCCCAATCAGGTCAATGCCGTGGTGGAGCAAAACGGAAAGATTGATCTCTCGATTGCCGAGTCCCCCGTCGTCGGCTCAGACCAACCTGTTTTGCTCTTGTTCAAGCGGGGCCATGAAACCATTCGAGTGTTGAGCTACAGCGGACATCGCGTCTGCCTGATGCTAGGCAAAACCCAGAACTGCTTTGAAATTTTGGCAACCCCGGCCGGAGGCGTGATTTTGGAAAGTGAGGACCAGGTTTGGCTCGCTTCGGAGCATCCGAAAGTAGCCGGTTATTCCCTGCGGGCGCAAACCCTGGCGTCCTTATGATCTTGCGCTTCTCATGGCTGATTGGTGGAGCTCTTCTCCTCTGGCAAACATCCTCCGCGCACGCTGCGGCATCGGTGCAACTTGTGGGGCTCGAAGGCCGCGTTCTACCTGCCGTCGTCGAATTGCCAGCTGTCTTTGGGAATCACGAGAAAGGACTCGATCTCGAGATCAGCGGAGTCACGGCCCAATCCGCTTCCTTGCGCGCAGACCTGCTTCAAGTGGCCGGTGGTTTGGCCATGCCGCTGGCAAAAGACATCCATTTGCAGGATGGAATCGCTTTCCCGAACACCTCTCCTCAACACGTTCGTGTCTCGATCAAATTTCCCGATGTCAAACAGCGCGCGGAGTTGCTCGTTCGTTTATCGCTTATCGCGGATTTGCCGAACGCGAAACAAGTTGAGCAGTTAGGCGATCTCCACTTTGAAGTTTTTCCAGCGAGCCTGACCAAAGAGTTGACCGACTTGCTTCAACCCAAACCTGATGCCCACGTGATCATCTTCGGCTCCGGCCAGAAACTCCGACTCTTTTTAACCGGCCTGCACGTGCCCTTTGAAGACGGTGGTTCCGACACGCCGGATCGATTTGATCCGAGTCGTTTGTATCTCGGAGAGTTGAGCACGGAGGAGCAATTTCAACAGGTCCAGGACCGGAGTGCGGGCGGGCGTGTGGTTCTTTTTTCGCCGGACCAATCGTTACCAGCAGGCGTTTATTCCGACCGCTCAAGCGCCGGTGTTCTCATCCGTGTGACGTTACCTCTTCTCGACAACCTCAGCGACGATCCTCGTTCGCAACTCGGTCTCATTAAAATCATTCATCTTCTTTCCGCCCCACCTCCATCCGCCAATTGAGCCCCATCCTATGCAACCTTACTTGTCCCTGATTGTTTTCGGCAGCCTCTCTCTCATGCCTCTGGCCGCGCAAACACCGGTCTCCACAACTGATACGAATGCCCCTGCAGTCTCGCAGCCACCACCAGTTGTTGCCGCAACTCCCTCGCCGTCTGCTCCGGTCAATCCAGTCGCTCCGCTGACCACAGCTGTTCTTAATTTTCAAAGCTCGGATGAATCCATGAGCAAGCAGGGTGCGGAATTGGCCACGGTGTTGAGTGCTGATATGTCCACTAGCGAACACGCCCTGATGGTGGAACGCGAAGAGATTGACAAGGTCCTTAACGAGCAGGAACTGGGGGCATCGGGCCTGGTCTCGGCGGACACGGCGGCCAAGATCGGTTCCCTGACGGGTGCGCAAGTCTTGGTGACGGGCCGGTTATTCTCCGTGGGTAATCAGTACATGATCGTGGCGAAGATCATCAGCACCGAAACCAGTCGGGTCTACGGTGTAACGACAACCATCCCTGATCTGGCCAGCCTGCCGCAAGCCGCCCAGGATTTGTCGGGGAAGATCGACGTCGTGCTGGCTTCTCACCGAGATGTGTTGGTCGTACCGGAAGAGACCGCCGACCAACGACTGCAACGGTTGCGTACGATTTTAGGCCAGCGTCCCCTGCCCTCCGTGACCGTCACCATCACGGAACGCGATTATACCCAACCCACCGTCGATCCCGCCGCGCAGACGGAAATGATCATGCAATTGCAGGAACTTGGATTTCAAATCATCGATCCTGACCAGAGCCACAAAAAAGCCGACATCCTCATTACGGGCGAGGCCTTCAGTGAATTGGGTGCCCGTCATGGCAACCTGGTTTCCAGCCGCGGTCGAATCGAGATCAAAATTGTACGCGCCTCGACACACGAACTGCTCTGGACGGACCGCGAGACCCAGGTGGGTATCGATATCGGAAACCGGACCGCCGGGAAAGACGCCCTGCAAAAGGCCGCAGATAAACTGGTCGAACGAATGCTTCCCAAGTTGACGAAATAGACGTCACACTGGCCTTCGTTATGATTCGCTTTTTCTGCCTGGGAATGATTCTGCTCTCGGGAGAGCAGTGCGTTTTCGGGCAGGCGCCTGCTCCTCCTGCTACCACTCCGACGTCTGCCCGGGTTGCGGTTGTGGGTGCGGCGGAAACGGCAGATCTTGTTGGATTACTCACGGCGGAACTTACCAATAATCCTGCCATCGCGCTGGTGGAACGGAGTGATCTCGCCAAGGTGGGCGATGAAGCGAAGGTGCAGCAACTCGCCAGAGGTGATGCCCTGGCGCTGGGAAAACTTGTTGGCGCGGATGGTTTGATGTTTTTAAGCAAGACTACAGACGGCATTCACGCCCGGTTGACATCGACCGGATTGGGGGCGGTCCTTTTCGATTTGCAATTGCAACCCGATCTCGATACCGCAGAGCTCGCCAAGGTACTGACCAATCAAATCGCACCCCTGGTTCCGAAACTGAAAATTGCACCGGAGAAAGTTGTGTTGATTTCCGTTCTCAATATACGGGCTGAATATGGCGATGCCGAATCGGTGAAGTTAGAGCGCAAAATTACTCTCGCCTTGGAAAGCCAGCTTAGTCTCATTCCTGAATTTATAATATTGGAGAGACGACATGCCTGGGCCATTAATTTTGAAAGGACGATGAACCTTTCGTCGGATCTGTTGCACGGGGCTTACCTTATCGACGGCTCGATAGCGATACCTCCAGATAAAAGGTCGGAAATAACCGTTTCCCTTCGGCTTCGAAATCCGAGTCAGAGTCAAACCTCGAGCATTTCGGCAAAAGGATCACCGGATAACCCTTCGCAACTCGCCAAGGACTTAGCCCAACAGATATTCAAGGCAATCGGCCGCAATGTTTCAGCGCCCACCGGGGATAGCCAAGCGGAAGCCAGGGAATATCTAACAGAAGGCATCTGGGCCTGGCGAAACGGTCTTTCTGAACCGGCTCTTGAGGCACTCGATAGCGCTGAATTACTCGGAGAGACCGCATCAGATCTTTACGCTGCGCGTATCCCCGTCCTATGCGATCTGGCGGCAGATAAGCCCGGCATCGAGCCCTCATTCGGGGACACTCACCGAAGGTCCAACGAGACCGTGCCGATTGATCCTAGACTTGATAACCGATTCGAAAAGATGCTTCGAGCCATGGATGATACAACTCGATACAAAAACGAACATGGAGAGCTAAAGCTGGAGATTTTGGATTACCGTCCGGCCCAACCTGGCCAGACTGCGGGCAAGTCCGATGGCCGACCAGACGAGTTGACGACCCTGGCCTCGCGCTCAGCTACAAAAATACTGTGGATGCTCGACCAACTTCATGATTCTCGGGCAGACGAACTGCGTCAGGCGCTACGCTCGTTCGAGGGCTACGATCCGTTGAACCATCATCTTCCCGGTGATTGGCTCAGCGCCACCCTTTATGTGGACGACTGGTCCATTTCACCGGATGAGATCATTGCCTATTATCAAGCACTCGCCTCAACAAGGCCCAGCAATCCTTCTGAAGACGACCTTTACGATGAAATTAGCCGAATCCTCCTCATAAATGGACCCAAAGATTTCTGTCTTCGTTTTGTTCAAAGTCCCTCCGAACAACGCGCGCTTTTCGACAAGCTGATCGAGAAATTGATCTCTGATCCTTCGACGAAAACAACGGGATTACTCGCTCGGGCGACCTGGGCTTCCGATGCGGACAAACAAGCCGACTATCAAGCCTTTCTGCAAGATTTGTTCGAAAAACGTGAACAGCTTGTCCAGACGGGTGACTTGGGGATTTATTTAACCCAGGCGGTTCGTCTCCAAAGGGAAATCACCAAGCCAGCCTGCCCGGAGTTTATCGCCCTTCTTCACTATGATTTGCAGAATCTCGTGTCCTGGCCGATCGGTAATTACGTAAACGTATGGCAACCCGACCTCTTTCCAGCTTCCGATGCCCCAACCTTGTGGAAGGAATATCAAGACTGCAAAAAGCGAACAGTGGCCTATGTCACCCGTCATACGGGCGCAGACGGTACGGGGACTTACACGGATGATCCGAGCAAGCTGAATCCGATGTTTACAGCATTGGAAAACGCTTACATCCAGCAGTTCGGCCAACCCGACTCCAACGTAGCGCCAACACCAACCGCACCAACATCATTGCCTGTCACCACGATGTGGCATTCCTGGCAGGTGCCGGGGATGGCGGATGCTGAACTCAAATTGCAGAAATCGGCGGGCGGCGATGGTCTTGCGTTGGGTAATCCTGACCTGCCTTTTCATGTACTTTCCTACGCGATGGATGTAGGGGATACCTTGTGGATATTGGGTTATCACGATCCCTATGGCAGCCACCTGTTCGGGGACAGCACGGTTCCAGCCACGCTTTTTAAGGTGCACGTGCCTGACTTGCAAACCGAAGTGATTCCCCTGCCTTGGCGACTGACTCCGGTAGAGCAGGACGATACGGCGAATATTCGGCTTGTTCCAGATGGTCTCTATGTCTTTGGAATTGGAAAACACCTGGACTACTTCAAAATATCGACGAAGGCCTGGCAGAGACGGGAGGTCACGCCGAAGATATCCGATCTTTTTCCTGTGGCCGGCAAGTTGTACTTCAGCTTTAAAGGTAACCCGGATGGATTGGGACGGTATGACTGGGACGGTGATCAAACGATCATACTGGCCAACAGTCGTCGCCGTCCGGCTCAAAACCAGTTTGATGACCGATTAGTTTACACAGTCCGGGACGTGTTCGTCACGCCCGAAGGAAAGACATATGCCCAGATCGAGGCAGGGAACTATGCCATACAAGAGCAACCCGGAACTTGGGCTCAAGGAGTAAAGTTCGATCCTTTCACGGGATTTCCCCCCGATCAAAATGCCGGTGTTTTTCAGTCTAGCATTTCGGGACTTGGCAACTCTTCCCCTCCCTTGTTTCCGCCCTTTTCGAAAGAAGAGATTTGGCTGCAGACATTGCCAACAAGCGCAATGGACTACGGATTTCGTGGTCACGAAGTCTTCGCCTTGGTTCGCGATTCCGGTTTTAAGCTTCTTTGGTATAAGCCTTACGACTCGACGCCGTTTCCCATTTTGCTGGACCTGAAAATTGATGACGACACCCGAGCGTTGATGACATCAGCTTACAAGTTTCAATTCGATGGGGCGATCAGTCCGGCATCTGGAGATTTTCGCATGATCGTTTCCACGCAAGGTATCTGTCTTTTTTCAACGATAAATTCAGGAATAATGACCCTGCCCATCTTCTGGTTTTTACCCTTCACAGAAATTGATGCTTACCTCAAAGCGCATGCTGCGGATAAGCGCCCGCCTGTCTTCAACCCACTTGCCGGGATACCTCCCGAGGTCTTGAAGAACATCCAAGCCACCACACAAGCTCAACATCCGAATAATGCGGCCAACACTAATGCTCCTTCTACGGAGGGAGGACTGCATTGACACCTTTGTTGAACGTTCATTAGACCTTTCGGTGTCTATCATGCGCTTCTCCTTATATGCTCTTCTTGGGATCGGATTGATCTGCCAGATAGTGGCTGCCGATCCTGTCCCTGTTCGCATTGCGGTGATCAGTTCGGCTGACACAGCAGACCTGGCGGACATCGACGACTATCTGAAATCGATCGCGAAATAGATCGGATTCGTGAAACACCGTGACGTCCTGGAGTAGTAAGATATCTGCCTACTTTTCGTCAAGGACCGTGCGCAGGATCTTCAGTAAGGTTGCGGGCGTGTAGGGCTTGCCGAGAAAGTGCCTCACGCCGGTGCCTTCGAGTTTGGCCACGGGGTCGTTCATGTCGAGGCCACTGGTCGCGATGATCTTGATGGCGGGGTTGTGGGGCATAAGGGTCTGAATCATAACGGATCCATCCAATACCGGCATTCTCATGTCCGTCAGCACAACCGCGATTTCCTGTTTATGCTGCGCGTACAGGATCAGCGCTTCCGCTCCATCCGAGGCGGTAAAAACCCGATAACCGGCGGCCTGCAGAATCTGGCTCGTTACCTCGAGAATGGGGGCTTCATCGTCAACCAGCAAAATTGTTTCACCGTTGCCCCGGGACAGGCAGGCTTCCTCGGATTGTTCCCTACGCGTTTCGCCAGAAGTTTCCATCGCGGGAAGATAGACATGGAAGGTCGTCCCGGTGCCCTGCTCGCTGTAAACATGAATGAAACCGCCGTGGCTTTTCACGATGGCCGAAACGGTGGAGAGGCCGAGGCCAGTCCCCTTGTCGATGTCCTTGGTGGTGAAAAAAGGCTCAAAAATTTTGTCGAGAATTTCCGGTGGCATCCCCGTCCCGTGATCGATCACGCTGAATTTGACATAGCGTCCTGGTTTCGCCTGAAGGTTCATGGCGGCGTGTTGCTCGTCGAGCAGGCAATTTTCGAGGCCGAGGTGTAAATCTCCGCCGTCAGGCATGGCGTCCCGAGCATTCAGGCATAGATTGAGCAACACCTGATGCATCTGGGTGGGGTCGCCCTGGATCGTCCAAGTCTCCTCGGGAATCGACAAATGCAACCGAATGTCCTTGGGAAAAATGTCCTTGATGATCAGTTCAATATCCTGCAGCAAATGTTTGGGCTGAATTTCAATCCGCTCCCCCTGGATGCCCTTCGCAAAAGAGAGGACTTGTCGGACGATGTCAGCGCCCCGTTTGGCGCTCACCCCGATGGCTTCCAGCATTTTGATGGCATGAGGATCGAACGTTTTCGTCTTGAGGGCATCGATCGACATCAGGATCGGGGTCAGAATATTGTTCAGATCGTGCGCGATGCCGCCCGCGAGAGTGCCGATGCTCTCCATGCGCTGCGCCCGCAGGAATTGAGTTTCGATTATTTTCTTTTCCGTGATGTCCGTATTGATTTCCAGCACGGACTTCGGGTTTCCAGCCTTGTCGCGAATAAGCGTCAAGCGCGACTCGACGACGATTTCCCGTCGGTTCCTGGTGAAATGCCGAAGCTCTCCGGACCATTCTCCCTTGGCCAACACCTTTTGATTGATTTCCGCATATGCGCAGGGATCGGTATAAACGAGTTCGCCAATGTTCCGGGCGAGGGCCTCCTCACTTTTCCAGCCATAAACAATTTCCGCGCCCTGGTTCCAAAAAAGAATTTTTCCTTCCAGGCTGCGAGCGACAATCGCGTCCCGCGCCTTGTCCAGGAAAGCGGCTTGCTCCGCAATCTGTGCCTCGTCTCTCCTGCGCTCCGTGATGTCAGTTCCAATGCTCAGTACTTCCTTGATCTGGCCGTTCTCATCCAGGACCGTCTTGTTGGTCCAGGCAATCCAAACACGTTCGCCGTTGCGGCGCATGTTTTCATTGGTGTTTTGCTCAAAGGCCGCGGGATTTTTGAGAATCTCCTCCATCAATGGACGCAAATCGCGGCTCGTGCTTTCGATTTCTGGCACGATGGTGCCGATCACAGGACGGCCGATGATTTCTTCGGCGGAGTAATCGAAGAATTTCAAGCCGTATTCGTTGAGAAAAGTGACCCGTCCATCCCGCGCCCAACGCAAAATGATGCTGTTGGCATGTTCTACGAGTTCGCGGTATTTGCGTTCACTTTCCAGCAAGGCCATCCCTGCCTGCTTGCGTTCTGTGACATCTATACCCAGGCCAACCAGACAAGTGACACCGTCCATCGTGGCTTTTCTACCCGTGAAGAAATAAGGAATGCTGCGACCGTCTTTCGTCAGGAATTCTGCTTCAACTGACGATTCGCCTTCGGAAAAAACCTCATTAATTTTTTCTGTCAGGAGCGACTTTTGACCTTCGGCGAAGAAATCAAGCGGGTGCATCCGGGCCACTTCTTCTGCGGAATACCCGGAAACGATTTCAAAGGACCGGTTCCACCGCAAGAACCTCCTCTCCTGATCGTAAAGATAGAGGACGCCGGGTACACTTGCGATGAGTGTATCTGAAAATAACCTCTCCCTTTGCAGAAGTGCTTCTGCATTTTTCCGTGCCTCGTTCGTTGGCATTGGCGGGTTCATCAGAGCTTAAGTCCTCTCTGCTATTCATACCACCTTGCCACGCAAAAGCGCCAGCCAAAGTAAAGCATCAGGTACTTAATGCCTTAATTTTTCGACTAAATAGAGCCGGGTCATCTCATGCAACTCTGCCAGTGCGCCGGAAAGAGCATCACCTCGTAATTCGTCACTGAGCACGCCAACCGTTTTCATGTTCTGCAATAGGATGGTAGCCATATTCCTCGCGACTTTGGGATTAAGTTTGGGGCAGCGGAGCGTAAGCGTCTTCGCAATGCGTTGGCGCATGGCACTGCGAAATTCAACGCGTTTTGCCGACCAATCCGAATGGGCCTCCAACAAAGCCCGAATGGCCAGGCTTTCGCCATGCAGATCAACCATCAGATCCAGCAGGTCATCAGCCAGCGCCGCCATCGACATCGACTTGATCCGGCCATTGATTTCCTCAAAGGCCTTGGCGATGAGCTCTTCGAAGCGCTGAATGAGCGCATCCGCCAGGATTTCCTTGTTGGGGAAAAAACGATAGAGCGAGCCAATGGGGGCCCCCGCCTTGGAAGCGATCTCTGCCATCGTCGCCGCCTGGAATCCCTTTTCCGCGATGACGGCTGCGCCCGCCTCCAGGAGCGCGACGACCCGCAATTTGCCGTGGCTGCGCTGCGGTGCCAGTGCAATTCGCTTTCTTACAGGTCTTGACTTATTAGAGTACATCCTCAACTATCTCCTTATGCGAGTCTATCCTCATCTATACAGCGTGCTTCTACCAGCAGAAAAGAAAACGTCATGATGCCCCTCCTCGGCTACCTTGCCGATTTCTTTGCCGGCGCCTTTCTTTGCAACAGCCTCCCGCACCTCGCGAGCGGACTGCAGGGCTTGCCATTTCCTTCTCCGTTCTCGAAGCCGCGAGGCATTGGCGATTCCTCCCCGCTCGTAAACGTCCTCTGGGGTGCGTTCAATTTATTTGCAAGCGTCCTACTTCTTTCCCGTAATCCCGTGACGATCGGCCTTTCCTTGAATTTTGCGGCATTGGTCGCGGGATTCCTAGCGTTGGGCGTTCAACTTTCCCTCCATTTTGGCAAGGTCCGCCAAGGCCGACTTTCAAAGTAACAACCCAATATAGAAAAAATAATCCATGATAAACCTCGATCCCCGCACCACCGCCCTCGTCCTCATTGATCTGCAAAAGCCCATCGTGGCGATGCCGTTAAATCCTCATTCCGGCCCTGATGTCGTCAAAACGTCCATCGGCCTCGCAGAAAGATTCAGGACAGCCGGATCTCTTGTCGTACTTGTGAACGTCGCCTTCGCAAAGGATTTTGGCGATGCCTTGCGTCCCAACGTCGATCAGCCGTTTGCGCTCCCTCCTGGTGGCCTACCTGAAGATTGGGCTGAACTTGTTGATGGTCTCGCCCAACCGACAGACATTCGAGTGACCAAGCATCAATGGGGCGCTTTCTACGGGACTGATCTTGATGTGCAATTGCGGCGGCGCGGCATAAAAACCATTGTTCTTGGCGGCATCGCGACCAATTTCGGCGTCGAATCGACCGCCGAACAGGCATGGGAACGCGGCTACGAGGTCGTGATTCCGGAGGACACCACCTCAAGTCGAACCGCCGAAATGCACGCGTTCTCGATTGAATCGATGCTTCCACGTCTCAGCCGGATCACGAAAGCCGCGAACATCAGCCTACAGAAGGACTGATTGACCGCAACGCAACCGATTCAATTGACTCTGCTGGCGAGACTGCCACGAGCCGTACAATGGGCCACGCTGCTCATCGGCTCGGTCATGCTCTCCGGCCTACTGGAGCTTGCCGGGTTGCCGGCGGCCCTGCTGCTCGGTGCGATGGTGGCCGCCATTCTGGTTGGAACCAATGGCGGCACAGTGCGGGTCCCTCGGATTCTATATTATGCCGCACAAGCCGTCATCGGTTGCATGATCGCCCGTGCGATTACGCCCGCCATCGTGGGCACTTTCCTGAAAGATTGGCCGTTGTTTATCAGCGTGATGCTAGGCGTGGTCGTGGCTAGCAGTCTTTTGGGTTGGGGGCTCGGTCGACTTGGCATTTTACCGGGAACAACGGCTGTCTGGGGACTCTCGCCGGGGGCGGCTAGTGTCATGATGGTCATGGCGGAAGAATACGGGGCCGATCCAAGACTCGTCGCTTTCATGCAATACTTGCGTGTGGTCTTTGTCGCCATCGCGGCCTCGGTTATTGCACGGTTCGTTGTTCACGCCCATGGGACGGTAGCTACGCAAATCATCTGGTTTCCTCCCCTGCACTGGCTTTCGTTCGGCGAGACCGTGGCGATTGGTTTGATCGGAGGAATCGTGGGACGCTTATCCCGGATTCCGGGCGGAGTGGTGCTTGTTCCGATGTTTGCCGGGGCGTCTCTTCATGGAACCAACCTGGTAACGATTGAGCTTCCGCCCTGGTTATTGGCGATGAGCTACGCCTTTCTTGGCTGGAACATCGGCCTGGGGTTCACCCGGGATATTCTGGGTCATGCCGTTCGCGTCCTGCCGCAAGTCACCCTGGCGATCATTGCCCTGATGCTCATCTGTGGTGGGCTCGCCCTGGTATTAGTGGAAACAGTTGGTGTCGATCCGCTGACAGCTTATCTCGCCACCAGCCCCGGCGGCATGGACTCGGTCGCGATCATCGCGGCCTCGACCAAGGTCGATGTGCCTTTCGTGCTGGCCTTGCAAATTGTGCGCTTCATGGTCGTGCTTCTGATTGGACCGTTCATCTCGCGCTTCGTCGCAAGCCAACTCGGCCATCAGGTCCCGGCGCCTGAAAAGGAAGGGGACTCAGCTACGGCGCTCGCACGAGTCAAAGAAGATGAAGCCGAGTTGGATTGAGCAATGCGCTATTCGTAACGCAATGCTTCGATCGGATCGAGTCGGGAAGCCAGCACGGCGGGCCAATAACCGAAACCGATGCCAACACCCACGGAAAATCCGCAGGAAAGGACGATGGAAAGAAATGACGGATTCATCAATACACCCTGCAAATAACCGATGATCAGCGAGATGATCCAGCCGAGGGCGATGCCGAGAAATCCTCCGCTCAAACATAGGGTGACCGACTCGATGAGGAACTGGGCCTGGATGTCGCGCCCCCGCGCGCCGAGGGCCTTGCGCAGACCGATCTCGCGCGTTCGTTCCGTGACCGAGACGAGCATAATGTTCATGATCCCGATGCCGCCGACAACCAGCGAGATGGCCGCCACACTGGCGAGCATAAGTGAAATGGTACGCGTGACCGCGCTCAGGGCCTGCTCCATGGCAACCAGGTTGACCACCCGGTAGCTATCGTTTTGCACACTGGGAATGTGAGGCCACTCGCGCGTCACATCCATGAGTTGCGATTCCGTTTGGTCAATGGCATTGGCATCCGTTGCGCTGGTGTCGATCCAGTCGACATATTTTTTGCCCAGCACACGGTACATCGCCGTTTGTAGGGGAACGAGGATGGCGTCGTCGGTATCGGTCATGCCATTAGTGCCTTTCGAGGGGAGGACGCCGATTACGGTGAAGGGGACATGGTTGATCTCGATCGTCTGTCCAATCGGATCGGTTTGATTGAAAAGCCCCGTCAGGACGGTCGTGCCCAGCAGCGCAACCCGTTTACGCAGGCGCCCTTCTTCCAGCGTAAAAAAACGGCCATAGGTGGGAGGCGCGGCATAAATCTTTTCATAACCGGGCATGACGCCGAAGAGTTGGGTGCTCACGTTGTTATGTCCGTAAACCGCCTGGACCGTGCCGCTCACCCCACCGGAAACAGCCGCGATGTTCAGGACGCGGCCATCGAGATGGGTGGCTTCGTCAAGAGTCAACCGGCTTACCGCACCTCGCTGTTGCCGCACTCCGGCGGTGTTTTGCGCATTGGGTACGATGATGAGGCGATTGGATCCCAATGCGGAGATTTGGCGATCGACGGAGGCCTGCGCAGCTTTACCCAAGGCGAGCATGACAATGACTGCGGCAACGCCGATGATGATCCCGAGCGCGGATAGGCAGGTGCGCAGTCGGTTGGCCCAAAGACCTCGCGTCGCCTGCTGCAAATTGAGGAAGAGCAGGTTCCAGTATACCTGTGAAGAGATTTTCCACTCCGCAGGTGGCGGCAGGGCGGCAACAGGATGCGCGATGGCAGCCAGCGGCTTTCGGACATCTTCGACGATATGTCCGTCATGCATCCGTATGGTGCGGTCAGCGTGAGCCGCGATGGAAGGCTCATGCGTCACCAGCACAATCGTCAGACCTTCCGCGTGCAACTCGCGCAGGAGGGCCATGATTTCCGCGCCGCTCTGGGAATCGAGATTGCCCGTCGGTTCATCGGCCAGGACGATGGTTGGTCGGCGGACGAGCGCGCGCGCGATGGCAACCCGCTGCTGCTGACCTCCGGAAAGTTCGTTGGGCCGGTGCGAGCCGCGGTGCCCGAGGCCGACCCGGGTCAGCAGGTCAGCAGGATCGGCGGAGGGCCGATTGCCCTTGGCGTAGATGAGCGGGAGTTCAACATTGTCGAAAGCCGACATGCGCTTGAGCAAATGGAACTGCTGAAAGACGAAGCCGATGCTTTCCGAGCGCAGACGCGAAACCTCTTCATCCGACAAATCAGCAATGTTTCGTCCGTCGATACTCAGCACCCCGGTGTCAGGCCGGTCGAGAAGTCCGATGGAGTGCAGGAGTGTCGATTTGCCCGAACCCGAGGCACCGATGAGCGAAATGAATTCGCCCTGCTCGATGCGCAACGAAACGCCTTGCAGGGCTTTGACCGTCGTCTCACCCATCTGGTAGGTCTTGGTGACTTTTTCGAGGACGATCATTTCATCTTTTTCGGAGTTGCCGTAAACGAGAAACTCTTTTGCGCCTCCAGGATCATGAAGGCCGGGCGTGCGATCCAGTCGCCTTCAGTCAGACCCGAGAGCACTTCGGTCCACGTGCCATCGCTCGCGCCGACTTGGATAGGTCGCGTCAGCAAGGGCTGGCCCGCCCCCTGTACCAGAAGCACGGTGCCTTCCGGGCTGATCGCATCGGTCGGGATGCGCAGAACATGTTCGCGGTTGGAAATCAGGAGGAAAACGTTGGCCGAGATGCCGCTTCGCACAAAGGCAGGCGTCGTATCGAGGAAGATATTGACCAGGTAGGTCGTCACATTATTGACCGTGGTTGCATCGTAGGCGATGGCGTTGACTTTGCCGGTCAACTTTTCATCGGGGTAACTGTCGAAGGTAATATCGACGGCCTGCCCAAGCGAAACGTGCTCGAGATCGGTTTCATCGACGTTGGCCTGGACGATGAGATGATCCGACATCGTGAAGACCGTTTGCGCCGCGACGACGACCTGACCGGGAACGACGGAAGTGGAAATGATGTGTCCATCCAGCGGCGCGACGAGCGGAGCCGCTTTATAGACGTCCTTCCAGAAGGCGACTTCCTTCCCCCCCGCGGCTTCGGCGGCGTCCATCAACGCGGCGCGATCGGTGGAACTGATCCAGGCCAAGACTTGGCCTTCCTTGACGGCCACGCCGTTTTGGACATTCACCGAATCGATCCGGCCGGGTATGGGCGGTGTGACGTTGAGCCGATGCTCCGGTCCGACCACAGCGCTCTCCCGCAGGGTAACGAGCAGGGGACCCTGCTCCACTTTCAAATAATCGTAGGCGGTCGGATGGAAATTCCAGCGCAGCGCCAGCGCGACAAGGCCCACTGCTCCGGCCAGGATGCACAAGGCCAAGATCACATATTTCCAACTGGAAGAACTTCGCCGTTTCATGGAATAGCTCCTAATCCCCTGGCCTGTTCCCAATTCGCTTCCGCGATCACCGCGGCGAGTTGGGCGGACAGACAGGTTTGTTGCTGACTGACATAACTATCGGTGATGGTTTCAAAATCCTGGAACGACATGAGCCCATTCCGGTAGCTGGCCTCGGCGATTTTATAACGCAGGGCGGTCGCCTCGAGCAGTTCGTCCTGAATGCGCACGTTTTCCTGCGAATCAACCATCGCCTTGAAAGCCTGCCCCAGGGTCAGCGCCGCCTGGTTCGTGCCCGATTGCAGTTCGGCCAGCGACTGGCGAAAACTGGCATCCGCTGCTTTCACATCGAAATAGGTCTGGCCTCCTTGGAAAATCGGGTAGGAGACGCTGAAACCCGCTGAGAATCCGTTCTGGCGGATCGGAAGTTGCGAGTCTGAACCGAAGACGGAGGCGCTGGCCGAGACGTGCGGATACCAACCGCTCTCCGCCAACGTGATGCCGGCGGCAGCCGCGTCGGTTTGCGCTCGTTTCTCAAAATAGGCCGGAGTTAGCACGGCCAGTTTTCGGAAATCGGGAGTGACGGGCAACGGTTCCGTTTCCAAATCGCCTGCCGCTTGCACGGGCTTGGGTAGTTCCTGGCCGACGACGACTTCGAGTTGAAGCCCCGAGAGATCGTAAGTACGCAGCGCCTGGTTAAGATCAACCTTCGCCTGATCCAGATTGGCGTCGCTCAAAAGCATGGCGCCCTTGTCCTCCTGGCCGCCTTGGTAAAGCAATCGGACCAAACGCGCCGCGCTCTGGCGAATGTCGATCACATTACGGCTGATGACGATAAGTTGCTGCGCATAGAGCAACTGTGCGAACGACGACTTGAGGTTGAAGCTGATGGTCGCTTTTTCCGCGTTCATGTTGGCGAAAGCCAGGGCCAGTTCCGCCTTTGCCTGGTCGATATTGCCCTTCGTCGTGAACCCATCAAAGATCGTTTGGGAAAGCGTCAGTTGCGCGATATAGGCGGTGGAATAATTGCTGGGTGCCCCCAGATAAGGTCCGAGATAAGCGCGCGTATCGCCGAAGTTGGCGGTGATTTGCGGATAGAGGGTCGAGTAGGCGCCGAGCCGCACCGCGTTGCTGTTAAGCACGCCTTCCCGTGAAGCCTGTAGATCTGGATTATGGGCGGTGGCCAGACGGACGCAATCTTCCCAAGTGAGAGGTGCAGGTGAGGTTGAAGCTCCCACAACCTCCGTCTGGGCAATGGCCTGGAGAGGAAAAGAAATTATCGTTATTGTAATCAAACAACCAGCGATAAACCTCAAAGAGCTCTCTCTCGAGAGTAATGATTTTAGAGGAACGACAACCACTTAGAGTAAACAAGAAATAACGGAAAAGTTGCACGGAAAGAGCAGGAGGTTGTCCCGGACGGCTTTACCGGGCGGAATCGTGGCATATCCTCGCCCTAATTATGCATATTAACTGGCATACTCAGGGTTCTGGCGTGCAATTGGTAGCTGTCTCACTCCGTGCGACGATCCCGCGCACGGAGTGCGCGGGCTACCTCAGAATACTCCGCTGGTGGTGGCGAGGTTCTTATTAACCTACTTATATCCGGGCAGGAACTTCTTCTCGGCGGCAAACAACTCGAGGGTCATTTTCTTGATCTCAGCGGGGCTGCAAATCGAGGCCGTATGTGGATCGAGTTGCAACGCGTAAATCGCCGCTTCCTTGCTCCGCTCGACAGCGGCGGTGGCGCCGAGCTCGAACATGGCCATGTTGGACACGCAAAGCGCCGCCATCTGAGGCGGAAGCGCGCCGTAACGGGTCGGATTGAGTCCATTCCGGTCGATCATGGTGGAGACTTCGACGCAGCCATTGGCAGGAAGATTGGTAATGAGCGAACCACGATTGCTGACGGAATTCATGACGTTACCATGGATGCGGAACGGTGAATCCTTCTCGCGGGCTTCGATGATCCAGCTGGCATATTCCCAACTGCGCTTCCAGTCCATGGGCTTGGTGCCCGCGAGCAACTCCATGCGCCATTTATCGGCATTCGCGCGCCACGTGGGCCAGTTGTTGGCGTAGAAGTTCGATTCGCCATCGTAACCGGGACGGCAGTAGCGTTTGATGAGGTCCTTGCGCTTACGGTAATAGGGGAGGTATTCGGAGAGATGACCGCTCGACTCGGTAATGAACGCGCCGAAATGAAGCATCATGTCCTTGCGAACGATGTCGTTCTTGTCGTCAGAATTAGAGGGCTTGCCCGCAATGTCCTGCTCGGCCTTTTTCTTGAGTAGCGGATAAAGATCTTTTCCGTTGTGCCGAAGCTTGGTGAACCACGCGAGGTGATTGATCCCCGCGCATTCCCATTCCATTTCCTCGTATGGAATGCCCGCGCGTTTGGCGAGAAGATGGCTCGTGCCCTGGACGGAATGGCAGAGGCCGACGACCTGCATCGAAGATGTGCGCGCCGCAGCGACGCACATCATGTTCATCGGATTGGTGTAGTTCAAGACGATGGCCTCGGGGCAAAGACGCTCCGCATCCTTGAGTACGCCGAGCCAGACGGGAATGGTGCGCAACGCCTTGAAGAGTCCGCCTGGCCCGATGGTATCGCCGATGCACTGGTCGACGCCATATTTCGCTGGGATGTCATTGTCAAATCGGACGCATTCGAGACCGGAGACCTCGATGCAGTTCACGATGTAATGGCTGCCGGGGAGGACTTTCGTGCGGTCGGTCGAAGCGATGACCTCCCAATTGGTCGCACCACGTTCGGCAAAAAGCTTTTTGATCAGCTGGTGCATCGTGCTGAGGCGATGGCGGTCGATATCGACCAGAGCAAAGGTGCCTCCGCGATTACCGGTGATGCTGATGACATCGGTGATAAGCCGGGGAGTGAAACCGCTACCTGCACCCATCATAGTAATTTTGATGGGACGGAGTATCGTGCCCGGCAAGGCCAGGGTCTCGGCTGATTTGGTGTGCTCGGCGTGACCGAGTGCTTTTTTGCCTGATTTTTTTGTGGTCATGAAAGTTGTGGAGTGAAGCTAAATTCTCACCGCTTTGATTTCTGGAAGCGATACAAAGCCCGTGACAGTTAGGTGCTTTTTGGTGATATTTTGGCTCCATGGAGACGAAATCCGCCCGCAGCATCGAACTCAGCGTTCCCTATAGCCACCGGAGACAAAGTGTTTCCAGTTCGCGTTATCGTTGGAATTGCTGGGACCGCGGCAGCAACCCATTCGTGATCCTGCAGTGGACCCTTTCCGGCGAGGGCATTTTTGAGGGGAAGGAGGGTCGTTTTCGAGTACCGACTGATCACGCTTTTATCGCCATCGTCCCTGAACAATCCACGTACTATTACCCCTTGGAACATCGGGAACCGTGGGTCTTCAGCTGGTTCAATTTCTACGGTTCACTGGCCTGTGATCTTTTCCTGAAATTCAAGGCGGAATTTGGTCCCGTCGTTCCGCTCGCTTCGCGGGGTGCGGCGGCCACCTGCCTGCGGCGTCTGTTGATAAAGGGCGCGCGCGCCGAATCTTCAGATCGTTTTCAAGCCAGCCTTCAAACTTATGCGTTTCTCTTGGAATGGTGGCGGGAGGCATCACAGCCACTTCGCCGTCCGGAAGACCGTCTGGCTCACGCGCTTCGCTTCAGCAGGGAGCATTTTCGTGAACCTCTCGGCGTAAAGGAGTTGGCCGGCGAGGCAGGGATGAGCCGGGAACACTTTTCCCGGATCTTCACGGACCGGACCGGGGAGTCTCCTTCGGCATACCTGCAACGATTGCGGATGCAGGAAGCAACCCTGCTGGTCCAAGACACCGATCTGCCTTTACGTGAGATTGCGATGCGTTCGGGATTTTATTCCGAACGGCATTTGATGAGAACATTTCAACGGCTCCACGGTCTCAGTCCCTCACAATATCGCAGACGCAAAACGGACAGGCACCCTTGAGCACGTTATTGCATGGCCTACCGTAGCTGAATTAACCCAGCACAAGATGCCGTAATTCTTGAAATTCTATCGCCTTCTGTTTTCTGAAATCTGTTGAGGAGACCAACTGTGCGATGACAAGCGCGCCTTCCTCGACGGAAATACGGTCCGTGTTGAAAACCATGTCGTAGTTTTGATGATCATCAAGATCAGAGTGAAAATAGGTCGATGTAAAATGACGACGCTGTTCGTCAACCCTTCGCACTTCTGTCGCCGCTTCGTCCCATGAACAATGCTTGCTTTCAGCTACCCGTTCGACTCGACAATCAAATGAACCGACGATCCGAATGTGCACGGCCCGGGGAAATTTGGCCGTTATCGAGTGCGCCGCCCGCCCAACGAGGATAACGTGACCTATCCTGGCAAGCTGGATGATGGTACTGGTCATCTTTTCAATCATGACTGCCCCAGGAACGGAAATACCTAAAATTCCATCGAGATGATCGTTGATGGACAATATCTGTTCACCAGAAAAGAAGTTGCTTATCCGTTTGGGTAAATGGTGATCTTCAATGACTCGTTCTCCGATATCCTTATCTACAACTACCCATGGATGCTTCCCCTGGCTCATCTCGGTAAGAATAACACTTGCCCGATAAGCAATCTCTTCTCCCATGGCCCCCATCTGCCTGGAAATAGTCACAAGGGGATTTGTTCCATCCGCAACCCAATTATTCAATTCCTTTGCCTTCAGAAAAGCCGCAACGATGTAAGGATCATTTTTCATAAATTAACTCGTCCTTTCGCATTAGTTTTTATCGTTTGGGATCACCACAAACCTAACCCAATCTGCCCTCTTCTGCATCGAGAAGATCAAACTTAAAGATAACGCGTTCCTGAACATCAGGTTCCACGTTGGCTAGATGTTCAGTCTCGAAGAGAGACGGTCTTAGCCGCAAAGACGTGCCAAAACCGGAGAACCTATGGCACAAGTATTACACGGATGCGCCCGCACGACGGCGGTACTCTGACGGATTCTTGCCATGGACGCGCTGGAAGGTGCGCATCATATGCCTGACGGAGTAAAAGCCCGAGCGCATCGCCACTTCGGCCAAAGGCAACCGGGTATCCCGCAGCAAGGTAGTCGCCTCGTTTAAACGCAAGCGGCGAAGAAAAGCGGCGGGTGTTTCCTTGAAGCGCTCCGAAAAAGTCCGGGTAAAATGTTCCCGGCTCATATTCGTCTCGCTAGCGATTTGTTTCACGCTTAATTGCTCGCGAAAATGTCCCCGGCAAAAACGTTCGGCACGCTCCAAGCCGTCTTCCAGGCTGCCAGATTGGGAGGCCTCTCGCCACCATTCGACAACAAAGGAGTAGGCTTCCACGCTGACTTGCCACCGATTGGCGCCCTCCGGGTTGGAAAGGGATGCGATGAGCCGACGAAACGAGGTTGCGGCCGCACTTTGAATGGGCAAAGGGACAATGGGGCCAAATTCCGAGCGAAATTTTCGGAAAATTTCGCACGCAATTGAGCCGTATACATTAAACCATTCGAATACCCAGGGCTCCTTGCTCTTGGGCGGGTAGTAATAGCTCGCGTCCTCTGGAATAATGGACACAAAAGCGTAGCCAGCCGGCACTTTGAAGGTCCCGGTTTCACAGGAAAAAATCCCCTCACCGGACTGGGTCCATTGCACAATCACAAATGGATCGTCTCCGCGATCATCGCATCTCCAATGATAACGCGGGCTGGAAACGACTTCCTTCTCACCGACAATGGGAATGGAAAACCAGATACTATCCTTGTATTCAGGCTTCATTCTCTTGGCGATAATCACAAAAGAAGTCTCATTATCACAAGTTTATTCGCCGAATCCCGCTGCCTTATCCGCTTGCACGAATACGAAGACTGACCTCGTTGACCTAATAACGCAGCGGCATGATTTCAAAAAATCGATTATCCAACGGGCTGTTTTTCGTTTTCTTCTAATAGTACTTCGGTAGAAATTTCGCTTCAGCTTCAAACAATTCCAGCGTCATGGCCTTGATTTCAGATGGCGAACAGACTGCGGCCGTGAGTGGGTCGAGTTGCAAGGCATGGATCGCAGCTTCCTTGCTGCGCTCGACGGCGGCGGTGGCGCCGAGTTCGAACATGGCCATGTTCGAGGCGCACAGCGCGGCCATTTGCGGAGGCAGCGCACCGTAACGAGACGGGTTCAGTCCATTGCGATCGACCATGGTGGCAACTTCGACGCACCCGTTGGACGGCAGGTTGGTAATCAGTCGACCGAGATTGGCCGTCGAATTCATGACGTTGCCATGTATCCGGCAGGGATGATCTTTCTCCCGCGCTTCGATGATCCAACTGGCATATTCCCAACTCCGCTCCCAGTCCATCGGCTTGGCCCCGCTTAAAATATCTGTGCGTTCCTGGTCGGCTTGGGCGCGCCAATGAGGCCAGTTGTTGGCGTAAAAACTCGATTCACCCTCGTACCTGGAGCGGGCGTAACGTTGAAGGAGATCCTTGCGCTTGCGATAATAGGGCAGGTATTCGGAAAGATGCCCGCTCGACTCGGTGATAAACGCACCGAAATGAAGCATCATGTCCTTGCGCACCAAGTCGTCGGCATCCGCAGGGTCGGGGGGTTTATTTGCCAGGTCATCCTCGGCCTTTTTCTTCAACAATGGATACAGGTCCTTGCCCTGATGCTTGAGCTTGGTGAACCACGCAAGATGGTTGATCCCCGCGCATTCCCATTCCAATTCCTCGTAAGGAACACCGGCGCGCTGGGCCAAAAGATGGCTCGTGCCTTGGACTGAATGACAGAGACCTACAACCTGCATGGATGAAGTGCGACCTGCCGCAAGGCACATCATGTTCATCGGATTGGTGTAGTTGAGCACCAAGGCTTCCGGACAGTACAACTCGGCATCCTTGAGGACTTCAAGCCAGACCGGAATCGTGCGCAACGCCTTGAAGAGACCGCCCGGCCCAATCGTATCGCCTATGCACTGATCTACACCGTATTTTGCCGGAATATCATTATCGAAACGCACACATTCAAGGCCGGAGACTTCAATGCAATTGACCAGATAATGGCTGCCAGCGAGCACATCGGCACGATTCTCGGAAGCAACGACTTTCCATTGGGATGCTCCTCGTTCAGCAAAAAGCTTTTCAATGACTTGGCGCATCATGTCCAAACGATTCCGGTCAATATCGACCAAGGCGATTGTCCCTCCCTGATTGCCGGGAATACTGATCACATCTGTGATCAATCGGGGAGTAAAGCCACTGCCCGCGCCCATCATGGTGATTTTAATGGGACGAGGCATGGCGCCAGGAAAACCCCGTTGCTCGGAGGATCGGGTGTGCTCGGCGTGGCCCAGGGATTTTTGATCTTCGGCTTGAGGAGATGACATAGAAAAGTTACCAGTGATTGTCACTCTATTGAAGAGTGAATGCACGGGCAAAGACGTGACAAATTTTCACCTTTTTGTGATATATGTTGAATTTGAAAACTCGATATTTTCCGGCATTGTTCGACTCTTGACTCTTTTTTTCGGCGCTAAAAAACGCGCAGTCGCAGTCCGGAAGGTGACATCCGTGAGTCACCCAAAGGGATACATTCCGGGTCTCCCTTTTTACGATGGGGGCACTAAATACGGTTAGCTGTTGCGCAACCGCCTGGCGCGCTGGCAGACCATCAGCAGCGTCAACCCACCGAGCATAAGGGCCCATGTGCCTGGTTCCGGGACCACGGCCACAATGTCGTCTCCGCCCGCGCCGTTGCTCATCAGCTCCAAGTAGGAACCGCCATAGTTGGCGGCGTTCGGCCCGGTGAAGGTCAAGGTCAGTCCCGACGTGATGATGCTGCCCGATAACGTCAGGCCACTATAGACATCGGTCGTGGCTGTACTGGTGAACAAGACGTATCCCGTCGACGCTGGGATGGGATTGCTACCCACCAAGTTGAGCGTCAGCGATGTGTTGCCAAACACCACCGATGGAGTGGATCCCAAGGCCAATTGCGAGCTATTTTGGGTGGCGCTGTCCAGGTTGAACGTCAAGCTTGCGTTGGTGAAAGAGGTCGCGCCTGTCGCGGCCATGTGCAAGATGTCGGTCGTTCCGCCGTTGCCGACGATGACGGTGCCTCTGATCGTGGCGTTCGTGGCGGCAATCGTACCGGTACCGGTCAACGTTGCTCCACTATTCAATTGCAGTGCACCCGTGCCTGTCGCCGAGCCGCTCGTGTTACTCACCACCAACGTGCCCGACGAGATGATCGTGCCGCCCGAGTAGGTGTTGCTGCCCGTGAGGGTCAGCGCATTGCTGCCAAGCTTGGTCAGGCCCACGCCCGCGTTAGTGATGTTTCCGGCATAGGTTACGGAGCCTCCGGTCGTGTCGATACCGACCGCAGAACCTGAATTGAGAACCACCGTACTGCTGCCTCGACCACCGAGGCCGCTGAAGATGCCTCCGATTGTGCCAACGCCCGAAGTCCCGGTGCCAAACTGACCCGCGCCACCCACGGCGATCGCCAAGGTGGAGCCACTATTGACATTGATCGCGCCAGTGGTGGGCGTGGAGACCGTGTTCACAAATTCCAACGTGCCCGCGCTGATCGTCGTGCCGCCGCTATAAGTATTTGTGCCGCTCACGACCATCGTACCCAGGCCAGTCTTAAACAAAGTCCCGATCGAGGTAGCGCCAAGATCGGCAATCACGCCAGGGGCAGTCAACGTGTTGGAACCATCGACCTGGAAAGTGCCGCCGTTGGCGCCAATCGAAATTGCCCGATTCTGCACGGCGGAGCCAGTCTCAGTCATGGAAAAATTTCCCGTGGCCTCGAGGGTTCCGCCATCGAGAGTGATTCCTGCGGCAATAGCATAAGGCACGCTGGTGTTACTTGCGATGGTGGCGTTGGCATTGGCATTCAATGTAACCGTTGTCCCGGAGATGGTTTTCACCGTACTTCCCAAAAGGCTTGATCCGACAACGAACGTGCTTGCGCCTGCGCTAGTCAAAGTCACCGTCGCCGTGCCGGTTGAACTGGAAGCAACGGTGACCGTTCCACTTGCTCCACCCAGATTCGCGTCGCTGGACACGCTCACCGCGCCCTGATTGATCGTAAGCACGGCTTTCCACGCGTTAGTTCCAGTGAGGATCAATGCTCCAGAACCTCCTTTTTGAAAGTAAATGCCACCGTTCCCCAATATCTGACTGTCAATTTCCAAAGAGCCATTGCCCCATTGTTCAATGCTTGTTCCGCTTCCTCCCAGGAAAACGGTTGATCCGGTAATCGTGTAGTTGCCAGCAGCGGAATCGAGGAGGCCTCCGTTGGGTCCAAAGGTAAAAGACGTGTTTAACGTGAGGGTCTGAGCACTGGTTGAAGTCGTTGCGATCTTGAGGGTATTGACGCCGGTCTGGTTGGTGGTCCCGGTTCCGGAAGTTCCAAAAGTGTCGTCCAAGACAAAATTATTGGCCGTGTTGGTATTATTGGCGGAAGTCAGTACAAAATAGCCGTTAGTGGTGCCTGCCGTCGTATTCACAGTCGAGTAGCCGACGATATTACCAGAAGCATCGACCGCAGCCCAGTCGTAGGAGCCCAACGTCGTTCCCACGGTGACAAACGCCGCGCCACCGATAAGGCTGGCTTGCGTATTTACCGTGTTACTAGTCGCACTTGTTGTTGTCGCGACACCCGACTGGAAATTAACGCTTGTGGGCGTACCACCACCCTGATTGAAGGCTTGCGAAATGGCGCCCAAGGCAAGCGTTTCACTCCCACTTATCCGGCTGATATTTGCCTGCCCGCCTCCGTTGAACGTCGTGATGGAACCCGTTTCAGTTCCGGTGCCACCATTGAGTTCCAAATTGACCCCACCCAACGCGAGAGTACTGCTGCTGCCACCGAGCTTGGTACCGGAGTTCGTCGTATAATCTAAAATCAGCGTTCCACCAACTGCGGTTGTCGTGCCGGTATAGGTGTTGTTGCCGCTCAGGACCCAAGTGCCCGCGCCGGTCTTCGTAACCGAAAGTGTTCCTCCATTAGACCCGTTCCCAAGAACGCCGCTGATTGTGTTGGCACCCGCGTTACTGCCATTGAGCGTAAGCGTCGTCGTAAGCACCGTTGTGCCCGACGTTGAAGCCGCACCCGTGACACTACCGCCGATGTCCAGCACGCTCGACGAGGGAGCCGCGTTATTTGTAAAAGCATACGTGCCCGCAGTCGTGGTGCCGATGACCAAGGGAGCGTTGATCGTTTCCGTAATGCCAGAGCCGGTGAAAGTCGGAGCAATCAAGATCGCACCTCCCGAAGTCAGTTGCAGGAAATTACCGGCATTCGCTCCGGCGCCGCCGATGGTGTAGGTGCCCGCCGAGGTATCGAAAGTTATGCTTTTAATATTGCGACCGGCATCAATGTTCACTGCGGTGCCAACTGTGGCAGTATTGAAAGTAGCTACGCTCGTGTCGGTCACACCGCTTGTGGCGCCCGGCGTTCCTCCCGACCAGTTGCCCGCGGCGCTCCATTCCTGCGCTCCCGTTCCTCCCGTCCAAGTGGAATTGGTATTGGCGGCCATGGCCGATGGGCAGACCATCAGGGTAAGTGCCACCATGATAGTCAAAGTCAGACGTGAGTTTTTCATAAACTTAGATGGGTTGGGACGGTAAAGAACTAGGTTAACAGTCGGGGCAAACACCTTATCGGCATCACTATGGTCACACTATTTGGCTTCAGGTACACGCGAAAAACTGTGATAATCGAGTACTCTTTTGTGATTACCATTTTGTAATAGAAATTTCTATAAAATGGGCTACGCCCCTCGGAATAGCCCAAAACTTGGCCTCCATGCTCACACAATAAATTTAGCTATTTGTGACTAAATGAGGTTTCGAGAAAACCGTCTCAGCCTCGTTTTAAGCGAGTCGATTTGGACTTACCATTACACGAGAGCAATCAAGCGAGGCCACAGCAAAGGATTTTATTAAAATATCCAAATTACAAGATTGTGCAAATACCTGATTATTTATTTACCTGTTCCACTACGAGAATGACCTCAACAACGACAGCGTCTAAGGCCGGAAAAATCGGGTCGCCCCGGTAACTGAATTAATCTGAATTACAACGAAATTGGCCGGAAGCCCCGTAGACGCGAGAGGAGCCGTTTCCATCGCGAGGGTGAGATAGCCATTGATCCAAGCGGTTGAACCTGTACCACCGGACTGGTCGACCTGGCCGTTGGAGCGGATGCGAATGTAGCTGTAAGCGCTCGTGCCATACGGAGGCGGCAAGACATGATTGGCGTCACCACTCGAGACAAGGTAGATGCCGAGGTACTTGGTAGAGTCGAGCAAGCTGGAGGCATCCGTCCCGCCGGCTTGACCGGTGATTATTTTGACCGTGGCCGGGAAGAAGTAGGGCTTGGTGATGGGGATGATGGTGGAATTATCTCCTTCCTCGAAGCACTGCATGGCGCGATAGACGGTCGTGGCGGAAGTGTGGTAATCGGCGATCTGGAAGAAGCAAATCTCGACGGGATGGCTGGTCGAAAGCGCGGTTTGCCGGGCAAGAGTAAACTGGGAAGTCACGCCCTGCGCAGCGGAGTCGAGATTGTAGGCGCTGTTTAGTGAGTTAAGGGCCGGAAGCGCGATGGACACCAATATGGCCATGATGGCCATGACGACCAGCATCTCGACGAGAGTAAAGCCCCCGGTCACCCCTCGTCCGGTGATTCGCTTAAAGACATTCCGGCCAGAGTTACGCATGGAGGTCAGGGGGCAAACTGCTTGAGGGAGAGAACGCGAAATTTGTAATAGGGCGCAAGGGTCTGCGTGGTACTTGGGTTGGCCGTAAAATCGGGAATCGAGGCGTCGTTGGGATCGACATACCGCTCGATGGTCTGCGAGCCGCGGTACTCACCGGTGATGACATCCGTACCTTCGCGCCATTGCGTCCACGCCGTGGCCACCGATCCGGGCGGCAGCGCCGGCTTCAAGGTCTGGACGCGAAAGTGGATGGTGAAGGTGTTGGACTTGGTGGTGAGGCGCGGATACAGGGTGGCATAGATGCGCTCACGGAGGTTGTCGCCAGTGAGCCGGTGCCCCGCAGTTGTGCTGTTCCAGTAGGTGTCCATGTCAGCCCGAATTGGGCCCGTGGCCAGGCTGGCGACGGTGGTGGTGGATACCGGATTTTCCGTCGAAGGCCGGCTTGAATCGTTCGGGACAATATCGATATCGCAGATTTCGGAAGGAGAGCGGAAAATATCCTTATTGTTGAACCGTCTCGCATAAAACTGCGAGAGAGTCGCATCGATATTGACGGGAAAACGGATCGGCGTCTGAGCCGGAGAAGTTAGATTAACCGTTTTGTAGTTCTTAGCTTGAACATCCGAGATGGAAGAAATTTGCTCGGATTTGAGCACCGCGCGAAGTCCGGTGTCGCGGTTGATGTAATTGAACGGCACGATGAGGTAGTTCATGTTGATCCGCCCCGCCGTGGAGAGCGGCTCGCTAATGGCATAGGGCTCGACCACCGGCATAGTGAAGAGGTCGAGCAAAAGATGATCGGGTGGGGTGGTGTAGGGCGGCCCCTGGTCGCTTCCCCCAATAGAGGCTGCAACAGGAAGCGAAGACGATGCACCCAAGCCAGGATGGTTAATGGGGCCCGGACGGAATAACAAGGTCTGCCAAGGTTTATTGCGGATGACGCCCGTTGGCAGCGAACCAAATACGACCGCCGAAGGCATGAGCCGGTTGGGAGTGAACAGAGCAGGCGTGGCTGCGGCAGTGGAAGATGATACATTCATCGTATTATTCGTAGCTATCTGCTTCCAAATGTAGGGACTAGTTGTTGTAGTCCCCAAATCGCCGTCATCCGCCTTGTTGATATAGGGACCATCGCGGATGCAACCCACTCCACTGTCCCAATCGCCCAGGACATTACCGGAGGCATAGGCCGTCGCTAAGCCCGCAGCCACTCCATTGATCGGTATGTTGGAAGCGTTGGATACTTTTGCGAGACCACCTTGAGTGCTGGTCGAAGTGGTGAGACCATTATATGTGACAGTCGTGGGAAAAACCGCAGAGGTGCTGTCTATTGTTTCACCTTGAACGAGGGTGTTTAAGGTCGCGCCGTAGTAAGGATCTTCATTGCTGCCAACTAAATTATGAGCGCCCAAAACGCCCGTGGTTGAGTTCGCGTATTGAGCATTCAGAGCGTAAGGATAATTCGCGCTCGTGGAAGTTGGAGTGGTGGTCTGGGCCGCGACCAACCGCGCATCGCCCGAAGCGACACCAACCGATCTTACCACATCCCAACCGTAATCAGTGGTATAGGTTCCAGCAGGGGGAAGCAGAGTAAGGGGAGGCGGAGCAGTGACAGAGCCCGATACATTGACAAACCAACTCGACCCGTTGAAATTGCCCCCCAAGCGACCGTGATAACCGGTAGTGCCAGAACCATAATCCCACTTGAAATACCGCATGTTGAAATACGCTCCAGCACTGTTGTTGAGAACAGCAGGAAGACTGGTGTAGTTCTGGACCAAGCCGTGCCGCCAATTGGTAGGATCGGTGGTAAAATTGGGAAGACTGCCATCATCAACACTACTATTAGAATTAAAAAAGACGGTGGGCGTGGGCCAAGTCTCGGCAGGAAAGTTCAATGCCACCGTCTGCACAGTTTGGGGAGTGGTCGCGTAGCCGGAAGCCGTATTCAAGGTAATCGTAACATCGCCGGTACCGCTGCTGCCAAAGGCAAAGGTACCTTTCGGAACATCGACCGTTGAGCTAACAAGAGCATAAGTCGATGCGGTGGAGGGGAACATCTGCCCGAAGCCCACGGAATCCCCCCAGAAGCTGGTATTAACGCCAAAACCAACTTTGTCGGTTACCGTGGCATTGGCCGGAAACCCCATATTGCTCCCATGCCAGGTAAGGCTATCGAGACCGCTTACCTGCAACGTAAAATTGGGATTATTCCAGATGCTGCCGACAGAAGGATCAAAAAGCTGAATCAGGAAAATGGCCTGCATGCGGACAAATCCGGGCGCAACGTGAGGAACTGTCACCGACGTTCCCGCCACGGTAAACGTTTGGTCAGTCGGATTCGTCACGTCATCCGCTTGGGCGATGAAAAGAATGTTGCCACTTTGCACGGTTGGGAAACGGCCAAAACCGCGGGTGCTGGGCGTGGTCGATTTATCTTCGATGGGAATCACCTGTCCCTGACCAGGATAAAATGTCCCGACCTTTACGCCGGGCGTGTAGGTATTGGCAAGCGCCAGCCCGGCATCTACGGGATTGGTCGAGCGGATATAATCAAAGATATCCGTGAGAATCTGATCTCGGTCCGTGGGGCTGGTGTTTGCTCCTACGGCGTTCGGATACTTGGCCAGGAAGTTTCCGCCAAAGCCGGGGATAGGCTGCGAGGTCAGGTAGCTGAGGTAAGACATGAGCATCCGGTTCCGGCCCAAACCGGTAGTGGCAGGGGTGGTTGGCAAATCTGTATGGGGATCCGTGGAATCCTGACGCTGAAAATAATAGAGATAGGGATTGGTCAGGTCCTTTCGCATTGTCGAACAAAAGGCGATCAACTGATCGTAGGCCGTTCGATAGGCCGCGTTATTATTGGTGGAAATCGGCCATATGCAGACACGTGGCTGGTTAAAGAGATTAACGTCGGGAGCCCGGCTGTTGGCGGTGATGAAAAAGCGGGCTTGCTTCAAGACGGCCGGAGTAAGCACGGAAGCGCCTGCATAGGCTGAATTCACGAGGCGGGCAGAACCAGACAGGAACGGTTGATACAGGTAATCATCCGTGGTGGCGTAAAGCCGATTTGAATTAGGCGTGATAGCGCTAACGGACGTTCCCATGGTGGTCTTCACCGTCCCTTCCTGCGATCCTCCCGGTCCTACTCGTGGGGTAATGAGAAGAGTGGAAGTCTCAGGAGTGGTCAGGTTGAAGACGGTACTCAGGCTGGTCGTGGCTGGATGGCCGGGATAACGCTGGAATTCGTTTTGCACCGGCGAGTTCAGGGCCATGTTTTCCTCCTGGGTCGCCGCCCCATTGTAGACGTTCGCTCGTGGTGTATCCCAATAGGTACCTTCCGAGGCGGTGTTGATGTTGACCTTGCAGGTTTCATCGTCTGTCCAAAAAGCCATCCGCCCAACGATCGGATTGGTGGAGGAAGGTTGAGGAAGAGAAAAATTTGTCACCGGATCCGATGCAAGAAAGCTGACCGCGGTTGAAGCCGACGTATCCGTTTTCGGCACGGCGATATTGCCATCCTTCAGGACGTAGAGCCATCTGACGGGCATGGGCACTTGATTGGAAGTTGTGCTTTGTGCGGGCGTGTTGCTGTTGACCCAGAAACCGTTCGGTAGTCCCGTTGCCACTGTGGCAGCGCCGAGCACCTTGACCGCATTGCTGGCTGGCGCCGGTTTCATGAGGGTGGGCAGTGGCGTGGTGGTATTCGAGGTTGAAAATGTCACGGAACTGAGATCGCCGGAATCCCCATCGACGATCGGGTACTGGTTGACGCCGTTGATCGAAACGGGCTGGTTCAAATCAACGTAAACGCCTTGCTGGTTGTACCACGCGATCGTCCCGTTATTGCCATCGGGCACCAAACTAGTCGCGGTATGATCGAAGACACCGGACCCCACCATCGCAACATCCGAATAGAGCTTGTAGTAATTCTGGGGCGTACCGGTGTTGTCCCAAGTACGGATCATGCCGGGCTGAGAGGCCCAGCAATAGCTGCCATTTGCGGTGGCATCGCGAATTTCAGCCATGACCAAGTCAGTGGCCGATTGCCCCAGGAGCTTGACCGAAGAGCCGTTGGCATAAAACCTGGACGATTGAACCTCGCCACCAATGCTGACGAGAAAAGCAAGGACCATGACGGCGAGAAGAACCACGCAGGCCAGAACCATGATAAGCGCGATGCCGCGACGATTACGGTGTGAGCCCGGTGGAACTTTGCGAAAGAGTTTAATTTCCACAAGCAGTCCTTTAGTTGTCACTTGTCCATTTGGCCCCGCGGATCGCCACTTCCGTCTGAAAGACACGGAAGCTTAATGGAATCGTATTCCCCGCAACGTTTCCTGGGGCGGCGGCGAGGTTATTTTCCAACTGCTGCAAATCCGTTTGCAAATTCTTTGCCTGGGTGAAGAGGCCGTTCAACCCCAACTTGGCATTAGGCGCAGCCGAGGTCGTGCAGAGCTTGATAGCCGAGGCTTCATCAATCGCCACCATGGTTATTTGAAAGACAGGCGGCATTTGATTAAAGGAATTGAGCAGAGGGTACGGCGCTATTCCGTTGGCATTGAGGGTTCCGCCCTGCCCCACTGTCGAGCTGTCATAGGAATAGTTGGGCGCGAGGGCGGTGCCCAGCGTACCCGTAACGCTTGTTCCATAAGCAGCCTCGGCGGCGACTTCATCATTGACCGAAAGTTTGGGCAGGATAATGAGGGCGATGACATTCTCGGCCAGGACAAAGTCCGAAGTGGCGGGTGTGGTCGTTGCATCGTTTTGAATAACGGGGAGATACCAATTCGAGGTTCCCTTATTGCCAGAAGCATAGATTCTCAGGTTGTCCGACGGCTGCGTAAATTGCATGAGCCTGTAACGGTACCGCGGAGTCGTTGGCATAAAACTCGGCGTGGAAGGATCGGGTCCATAGGCGACATAAAAGCCGCAAGCGTTGACCAAGCTGTCCAGGTTTGAATTGGCAGTATTGGTGGACATCCCCAAGGGTGCCTGGAAAAAAACGGCGTGGGTAACTGCCGTATAGGAAGTTACGCCGGTGACAAGCGCGCTTCCCTGGCCGGAAACGATTTGCAAGTCCGAGTTTCGCGCGTAGGTGGTTGGAATCGTACTGGAACCGAGAGAAACGAAAGCATTTGTCCCGTTGTTTAGATAAGCATAATCGTAATAAGTGTTAAGGGTCGCCTGGCTCAGAGTACGGGTCATTGTATCAAAAGCCGTCTTGGAATTCCTGAAGACCTCGACATTTCCCGTGGTACTTTTCCAAGCCCGACTAGTTTCCTGGGTGATGCTGAAAAGAATCCCGATCATGATAACGAGAATGACGGTGGCCACTAACATCTCCACCAAGGTAAAGGAGGCGCAATTGCCGCGTTTAACGCATGGGTGCCGCCGTGCGACTAATGCGGACGATCGAACCATGACGTACTCCTTGCACTAGTTGGCTGACAGATCATTGATTGTTGTTGGCAATAACCAGGGAGTATTGATCCGGGGGATGCGTGGTGGTTGCCTTTTCACTTGCGGAAGTGGCATACGCATTCAGATATGCTGCCACCGACGGATAGGTATTGATCGTGTAAGTGGCCGTGGAAGGACTGCTCGCGATCGTAATAGTGATTTTATATGCGGAAGTGAGCGTGGAGATGGTTGCGGCTGTCGGCGTACCGGCTGTTGATACACCGTTGCCACTGGAAGAGACAAAAAGGTTCACCGGGGAGTTGCTGGTGGCAGAGGAACTGTTACTACTGATTGGCGAAATGGTCACAACAGCTGTGTAAACGGTACCGACAGGTGCAACTCCCGGCGTCGAGACCGTCAAGGGCGCCCCTTCGTTATTGTAGTAATAGGTCTGGTTGGCGGGATTAGTGCTATTTTGGTAACTGTACTGATAGAGATCACTGAAGTTGGCCAAAAGCATGTCGTTGGTGAGGTCCTGCACAACATCCGCTTCAATGGTGCTACCCATCGCTTGATGAAAGGACGTAAGACCAAAGGGGATCAGGCCGATCAACGACACACATGCAAAGGCCATCACCGCCAAGGCCATGGCAACCTCAACCAAGCTAAATCCATTTTCAGGATTGCGATTTTTGCTTTTTAGGCGGGTTCTCATGAAGGCCATATATTATATGTACAATGCCATGACTTACTGCGATTTGATCGAAAGATCCCACGTTCATCCGCATTGATGATTACCGGGACAATTGATGAAATAACGTAATTTATCCTCAGGCACTCTATCACTACATTTGCAGCTAAACCACCTAGAAAACTGTGATTGTTTGATGCTATTTTGTGATATCGTCCCAACACTTACCCGGCAATAGCCCTCTTACATCGGTGACTTTTTAAGACAATTCCGGATTATCGTCCACTCCATCTTTCCCCTTCCCGGCAATTTCTCATTCGGTCGTCGGCAGGCAACTCGTCGTAATCACCTCTTTTACTATGCATAGACCCCGACGCCGAATACTGCCGCTGGACAAGGCCCATTCATGCCCAGAATGCGAAGAGTCAGGCGTCGAACGGAGGTCGGCTCTTTCAACTTCACTTCGCATCGCGCCAGATAATTTCCGGTAATTTTTGACAGTACCTTACCCTCTTCGATTTCCAGTTGAAAATCGCGCACGGTAAAAGGCATGGCGCGATCCGCATGCCAACGGATGACCGACTCCATCGGGTGATCCCAATCAGGATCGAAATCGATCACGACCCGGCTGATTTTCTGCGGCGCCTGCCATTCCAGCGAGAGGGCAGGATTGGAATCGGACGGGTCCGCCACCCATGCGTTAACGATCGAGGTCGGTCGATAGATACCATTGCAGACTTGCTGGGCTGAATAAGGTGCGATGGAAGTGGAAAGACGAAGAGCGAAATTTTGCCCGTCGGGACGGCGATGGGGAGACCACAATTCAAAGGGTTCAACGCCGATCTCGCTGGCTTGCAGCTTCGTGGCCGTGTGATAGGTCTCTTTTTGCGTTCCGTAGTTAAAGACGGTCAGGACACCAGTAACTCGGTGGGTTGTGCAAAAGACTTCGACGTCATCGTTGGCAAGGAAGGCAAAATAGCCGTATCGCGCATCCTCAAGAGGTATCGGGCAGGAAATAACGATTTCCTGCTCTTCATTGGGGCGCAGTTGGTGACTCGCTTCAGCCATGATTTGCTCCGGCGTATGATTGATAGCATCAGCGCTGGTCATGAATCGGGTCTGCAACGTCGTTGCCTTGCGGGCACGGACCCGGAAGACGGCACTGGGTACGGGGCCTGCCGCCAGCGGCAGCATTTGCGCTGAACCTTCTTTCAATTGAATCCACTCACCATCACCGGGAAATTCACGCAGCTCATATTCGGAAGAGGCGGTAACCTTGGCCTGAAGCGCGATATCTTCCGGGTCCGCGTGATGCAAACCGCGAATGTGTTGTCCGGAGCGAAGGAGAGCGTGCTGCATCAACTTCAGGTTTTCTCCGTGACTTATATCTGCCGGACGAAGTTTGCCCTTCGCGCAGAGCGCCGCAGCAATGCCGGCAGCTTGTCCGCAGTAACCGAGCGAGGCCATGTTGCGCAAAGATCCGAAGGAAACGTGGGAGCAACTGAGGATGCGGCCCGCCAGAAAAAGATTCTTGATGTTGCGGCTGTACATGGTGCGGTAGGGCACCGGATACGGACCTTTAGAGTGGTAATGCGTGGCTGGGATAAGCTCGCTATAGACACCGTCCGCCGGATGGAGATCCAGCGCCCAACCTCCGTAGGCGACGTCGTCGTCATGCTGGCGTTGCCGCACGACATCCTGCTGGTTGAGCATGTAATCGCCCTCGAAGCGGCGGCTTTCGCGCTTGCCGGGAATCGTGCCGACCCATTCGAGCGTCAAGTTCGCCGCTTCAGGGAACTTGCCGGAGTTCTTGAAATAATTCCAAACACCGTAGACCACCCGCCACAACTCCCACTTGATTTTTTCTGTTTCAAAAACCGTGTCGAGTCGCCCGCCAAACTCGATCCACCACAGCGCACATCCGTCTTCCTTCAACTTGAAGTTGCGGTAGCGCGGGATCGCCTTTTCGATGTCCTGAAGTGCGTAACTGGGCGCTACAAATGGCACCGGTCGCCCGGCATCCTTGGAGTAGAAATAAATCGAATGCCCCAAGAGTTCCCCGAAGGCCTTGTCCGGGGCAAAGGCCTCGCCGAATTCGTCCTTGCCCTCGGCGCCGATGCGAAACGCCGCCCCAGCCAAAAACCCAATGATGCCATCGCCCGATGCGTCGCAGAAAAGGGGCGCCTTTAATTCGTAGAAGGTTTGGTTCTGGCTATTGAAACCGTGCACGGCGGAGATGGTGTCCGCGTCTTTTTTATCAACGGCATAAACGGAAGTATTGAGGAGCAGGGTCAGGTTGGACTCAGCCAGAACCATGTCGAAAAACACCGTGTCGAGGATGGTCGCGTTGCCTCCGGGATTCCGGAAGACGTTGTGCATCATGATCTCGTTCATCACGCCGCTTTCGCGCGCCCAGCGATTGTTGTTGTAGCCGTGCGAAGTGGCGCCGTTCATCCAGAGGCGGACTTCGCTCGAGGCGTTGCCGCCGAGCACGGGACGGTCCTGCACGAGAATCACGGAGGCGCCTTCGCGGGCCGCAGCGATGGCAAAGCAGACTCCGGCGACTCCACCGCCGACCACGACGATATCGGCGGAGAGCGTTTGGGTGGGCAGGGCACGATCGATTTGGGGCGGGAACTTTTGCATGGACTCAGGATGTGGGTTTGGGGCTTGACCTTAAAGGGGGGAGTTACTGAAATCGTTCAGTTATGAGTAAAAAAGCGAGGCGAGTGACGCTGGTCCAGGTGGCGGAGGCGGCGGGGGTGTCGTTGGCGGCGGTTTCTTATGCGCTGCGGAATGATCGCAGCGTTTCGCGGGGAACGGCGGTGCGGGTGCAGGCCGTGGCCAAGCGGCTGGGGTACCGGCCGAATCCGCGCGTCTCGGCTCTGATGGCTTATATCCGTCAGGCGAGGCCGGTGTCGGTGGGGGAGCGGATCGCGTTTTTGTGGGTGGATGCGCCACCTGGCGTGCGTCCGTATCGGCCCATATTTGACGCGGCGAAGGAGCGCGCGACGCAATTGGGCTACACGCTGGAGGAGTTCTGGCTTTCCTCACCCGGTGTGTCGGCCCGCCGGTTGCAGCAGATTCTCTACAGCCGGGGGATTTCAGGTCTCTTGATCTCGCCGAGTTATTTACCGAATCCCAAATTCAAGATCGATTGGGACTGGAATTTATTTTCCACAGCGGTCATTGGAACAGCGGAGAGCGAACCGGAGTTGCACCATTCGGCGCATCATCATTATGGAGGCATGCGGCTGGCCATGCTCCAACTCCAGGCGATGGGCAAATGCCGGATGGTCGCCCTTCTGGACAAGGGCGTCGAGGAACGGGCGCGTCGCGCGTGGTCGGCGTCGTTTCTGGCCCATCATCCCATGGGCAATCGCGCCTGGGATTTCCTTGCCCAAGAAAATCCAGAGGACATTTCCCATCTCGCCGCGTGGATTCGGAAACGCAAGCCGGATGCGATTGTGGGCGACCGGAGGATCATCGAGATTTTGCTCAAGCAGGGATGGTCGCCCCTTCCCAAGGAAGCGATGGTACTTCTCGATTGGACGCCCAATCACTGGGGCTTTGGCGGAATCGATCAATGCGAGGAGATTATTGCAGCGAATGCGGTTGATCTCGTCGCCGGTCAATTACAGCGCAATGAGCGGGGTGCGCCAGAACACGTGAAGATGCTGCTATCGGCGGGCCACTGGATTTCGGCGAAGTCGTTTCCGTTTTTGTGGGGGAGGAAGAAGACGCCTAACTGATGAGCCGTGGTATTTTTTATGAAGGAATCAATCCGAGTATTTATCCGGCTTTTTGTGTCAATAGCGAGGACTGACCTGACTGGCACAATTTCAGCGCGCGCTTTTTTCTCGCCGTTCAATAGTTTTCCGCATTTTTTCGAAATATTCGTCTTGGAGACGATCTAGAAACTCAGATGCAGATTTAGCGTCCTCTGTACTAGTGGCTTTTCTAAATTGTTCGCCGTTTGCTTCAATGGCATACTGTTCGGATGAGAGAATCTCATCTAGCACGGTTGGCATTGCCAGTGCCATAGCGTCATCGTAATGGTTTAAAGTAGTTGTGACTAAATAATCTCGAATTTGTCTCTGTACGTTTGTTCTCGGCATTGCCCACATCAACCGTGTGAAAATCTCCTTGTCGGGGCCTAAGCCCACCAACAAGTCAACAAGGCCGATAAATCCAAGCTCCGAAATAACACTCCCGGTTAATTTTTCGAGATCTTTTGTTGAGTGGATAATTCGTTGAAGGCGTCTATCCGCCGTTACGAAAAGCGACCGTATGCCACTAGCTGCGTCGCAAGATAACTGCGTAAGCTGCAAAGCTTCGTGTTGAATCAGAACACGATCCTTGTTCTTGCCGAAAGATAATGCCTGTTCATAACCGGACAGTAAGTGATTGAATATGTGCGAAAAATCCGAGTGATTCTTATAAAAGAAACGCTCCATTTCCGCCTTAAATCCTTCTTGTTGCAGAAAAGCTATCAATTCTTTTTCATTCCGATAAGGAGCGATCTTAAATAAAAATGCGGAAAAGGAATGAGGACTGGTCTCCCCTCTCTTAAAAAGTGAAGAGAACGCCCCAACATATACATTAGTATTCTCAGCACCATAAAAAGAAATGTGCTTAGCCATGAATACTGGCTCTTCTAGCTTGAGCTGCTTAACCAACTCGATTGCTTTTTCTCTATGTTTTAGGATTTCTTCTAGGAATTCCGCTCTAATCTCAAATTCACATTTTTGACGTGCATTTTTAGCCGCTGACTTCAATCGCTTTATAGCGGACAAATAACCGTGATGCATAGGATGTCCTGGAATAATCGCGGGAAGCAGGACGCTGGCATCAAAATATATTTTAGTCGGCAAAGTATAGGCATGAGCAATTGTCTGTCGTGGTGAGGCTAAAAGAATTTGAACTGTTATAGCCGTTCGAGACATTTCTGCTAACGCTGTTGCTTGAGCGTTATCTGGATGACGAATGACGTGCAAGAAACTTTCCAATAGAGCTTTCTCCACCCCGACAGGCACTCCTTTTCCTTGCAAGAGACTACTTATAGTCTCCTCAACTGCTACGCCTTTAATCGCCATCGAACCTGCATATTGTGGAGCTAGATCCCACGACCGAATAATAAAAAGATTCTCCCAGAGTTCTTTTAATAAAGGGCCGTACCGAGGTTCGAGGGTGATTCCCTTAAGGATCTTAACTCTATCAGTCGTGCCAGATGCCAATATGTTCAGTGTTTTATCAAAACTATCATTGTTAGTTGCCGCTTTGCTTATGTATTTTCCTAAATCACGAATTTGCCCTGCGGCGAGGAGCCGTCGGGAAGATTGCTCAAATAGAGCCACTGCTTGATCTTTTTCGATGCCTAATAACTGCCGCAGGCTTTCTACTACGGATATCTTGTCGACGTTGCCTCCGCCCCATTCATCGAGTACCGATAAAAGCGCGCCATCTTGAACCATCTCAAGAGCAGGGCGCCTAATATGATCTGGAGTCGATGACTGAGCAAAGGTGAAGGCGATCATTCGATGCAAGCAAGAATTGGGTAAGTCTTTAGGAATTAGAGCGTCCGCATGCGTCTGTTCAGGAAGTGGGGCGGGCACCTCAGTAGCAACGCGAATAGATCGCCATAAATTCTTATGCAGATCGTTAGGATCGTACGTTAAAACTTGTATATTAACTTCCGAAAGCGCAGTTAGCAGCCGTTTATCATGGCCATCTGGAATTATAGCTAAGTGCATTTCCGGAAAATTTGGGCCGAAGGCAGCCTTGTACGTATCAAGCACAATTTGAATAGCTGGATCAAAAAACGAAAACCCTATAAAGAGAGTTGGACGTTGTCTTAATATTTGAGTTAAAAAATCGCGATATGTAGAATTAATTTTTAACTTATCATAATCGCTGGAATCTAACACGATGCTACTAGGCACTTCGTATCTGCCATGTATGCGCGCGACAAAAAACTCGGTGATGCCCGCGCCGTATTTCATTGTTTCGTCCCCCAGTTCTATCTGTAGAGGAGATATATTGCGAAAGGTAGCGATCGCTGTATGCAAGACACGATCGTAATTCGTCGTTAACATACCCGAGAAGGGTAATTTCGACAGCGACTTAAGTTGGTTTATATCTCCTGAAATGTTACTAAAAGTATCTGCTATTCGAGCTAGGCGAACTCCAATAGGTATTTTTGTGCATAGCTTGTAAACAGCGGCAGCACCTAAATAATCGCCTTGGCTTACTTTGTCCAATATCAGATCAGCTGACAAAGAATCATGGAATTCACGACAAACCCCAGCCATTCCATTTAATAAAGCTTCCCAAGTTGGCATTCCAACCCGTGCACTAACCCCAGCCCCCGCGAACAATAATGATCTAGATTTAGCGGAAAACGAACGAATCTCTATTCCTAATTCTTCCGGTGTCATGGTATTGGCCTTAGTCCTGTTTGTTGTAGTCGAGCATCGTTTCGACAATCAATAATGATAGATTATGCGATGGCCCCATTATCACATTGGCTTAGAAGTCAGTCGGTGGAATGGAAACGTGGGTTTATACTGTACTATTAGAGAACAGCGTCCATCTTCATTTTATCATCAATTATTAACAAACTTAAGCTTATAGAGGGTAAAATGGTCAGTCCCGAATGTTGAGAAAAAATTAGCGGGCCGATCGAAAGGGCGGATGGATCGAGCGCTGCGGGACGGGCGTTATGTGGCCCTGCCTGAAGTGCTGTCACCCCTGCCGGGGTGAGCGATTTTGGGAGCAGTTCCGGTGGTGTCGCCCGCCACGGGCTCAACCACCGGCTAGGATTGTGCTATTCCTCCGGAATGCCCAAAAAAAGATCAGCGACTTTTGCAGAGGTCTCCGTTGGGATGGGATAGGGAATTGGGTAAGTGGATTATTTCGCGCAACGACGCTACGGTCGCGACGGGGAGGCAATGGAATTGCGCAGACAAGTGCGTTCCCAAGCACGCACGCGTGAAGCAACTTGGGAACGAGGGAAGAGTGTGCAACCGCTTTCAGGGTTGATCGCTTTCGACGTTGAGTCCCTGGGTGGCTTTTTGCTCGCGACCTTGGGCTATAGGATTTGATCCCTTCGGGGTAACGGGGAACTGCATCGTTAGGGCTGAGCTTGTCGCGCGCACATGTGGCGGGATCTGTTCTGCGAGGCGAAGAAAAGGCAGACGGAACTGATCCTTCGACGGGCTCAGGATGACGGAATGGGGGAGTGGGAGTCGGGGTGACCAATCCGCCAAGACTGGTTTTAAGTGGCCCGCAGTGCTGTTATCCCTTGCGGGATAAAATCCCCTTATCACATGGACCGGTGGTGTTGCTGCTGCTCAAACACCGGCTACTATACTGACACGCCTTCGGCGTGTACCCTAGGGACTGTTAACACTACGCTCAAAAATTCTGCAACCCCAACGGGGTTGTGATCACTCAGCCCAGGGTTGGCGCGTCCGCGCCTACCCTGGGTAGAGGCCGGGCGGGCTCTACTCTGAAAGAGTTGAATCCGGAGCAGCAGGAGCAAGCTTCAACCCCTTCAGGGTTGTTCCCATTTTTGATTGACCCAGGGTAGGCGCTGCTGCGCCAACCCTGGGCTAAATGATTGCAACCCCGTTGGGGTTGCCATGAGGCCGCCAAGCTTAAGAGATGACGCGTTGAATGTTAGTGTGAACAGGCCCCAGGAAACCACGCTCTCACGAGCGCGACTACATGAGGGACGGCTGAAGGGGTCGATGGCTAACACAGAGAATTAATTGGTTACTTGACGTTAACAACGTTGAAGCGCATTTTTCGAGCGGTAAAGCATGGTTGAACCAACAGCAACTGTCTCTTGAGCTTTCAATAAGCTATGAAAAAATCGTCACCAACTGCCAGTGACGTGAAATTGTGGCAGCGTCTGTTGATGGTGGCGTTGATTGGGACGGTGCCGTTGTTCATTGTTTCCCTGGTGCTGATTTCGACGTCTTACAACGGCAGCGTCGATTTTGTTCTTCAAGAACAGCGCGGCATTGCTTTCCAGCGTCCCCTGGAGCAATTGCTCGACTTGGTATCGCGTTACCAGGCAACGGAACGGCAGACTCTGGCCGGCGATACCCCCGCAGCATCAGGCTTGGCCGATCTCCGGGAGCAGATTGATGATGCCATGGCCCTGGTGGCTAAAAATTATCAGGGAGATTTGGGACAGGCCTTGGGGTTTACCGACGTGAAACTGGCCTTGCGAAAGCGCGAAAACGCCCGGCTCTCTGTCCTGCAAACCGATTGGAATAACCTCAAAAGTGCTCCACCGGCGATGGCCGCGAGCAGCGACGCAGCCAGTCCGATGATCGATTCCATTCGCGAGATGATCGCCCATGCGGGAGACCTTTCCAACCTGATCCTCGACGAGAAGCTGGACAGTTACTATCTGATGGATCTCACCGTTTACGCGCTGCCACAAGCCCAGCAGCGTTTAAGCGACATTACGCTGCAAGTCGGCGACTGGCTGCGCAACGGCCTGACGAGCGCGAACAAAACGCAGATCGCCGTACTTGCCGATTTGGTGCAGCAGGATGACCAGAACCGTATCGTCAACGACGCACAAACTTCGCTGAGTGAGAACAAAAATGATTACGGCGCCAGCAAATCGCTTCAAAAAAATCTTCCACCAGCCGTGGCCAGCTATGCCTCGGCCAATCAGGCGTTTCTTGCCTTGCTCAACCGCATCGCCGCGGGCGGGAAGGTACCGGTGGAGGAGTTTGAAGCGGCGGGCTGGAAGGCTCGCGCGGAAAGCTTCCGTCTCTCGCAGGTCGGGGAGAACGAACTGGACGAGCTTTTATCAATCCGCATTCGTTCCATCGAAGAGCGGCGTCTGCAATATTATTTTATCATCAGCTTCACGCTGCTCTTTGCCGCTTGCGTCATGGGCTGGATCATCCGCAGCCTGCTTGACACGCGTTATGCCGAGGTGCTGAAAAATGAGGAGGAATTGCAGGCCAGCGCGGAAAAATTTGCGAAGGCGTTTCAAGCCAATCCCAGCGGTATCGCCATCACCGACATGGAGACGGGGCGTTATATCGAGGTCAACGAAAGTTTTTGCCGACTTTATGGCTATTCCCAACCCGAGATGATCGGGCGCACCGGTCTGGAATTGGGCATTTGGGGAAGAGCGGAAGACCGTAACCGAATGCTCCAGTCGTTGCGCACTAGCGGTTCGATGCGTGATTTTAAGATGCAATCGCATACCCGCGAGGGCGAAACCAAGACTGTTTTAACTAACGCCGAACAGATCGAATTAGGAGGCATAAAGTGCATCGTGTCTTTGGTTGAGGACATCACCGAGCGCAAGCGGGCGGAAGAGGCCCTGCGCGAGAAACAGGCCCAACTCATTCTCGCCATGGATATCGCCAAGCTGGCCCATTGGGAGTTCGATGTGGCGGCCAACCGTGTCACCGCGGACGAACACCTTTTCCAATTGCTAGGCACGACCTCGGCACAGGCAGGAGGGTTGTCCATGGCTCCCGAAGAATATATCCGTAAATTTGTCCATCCGCTGGATGCCGGCTTGGTGGCACGGGAAGTCGCCCTGGGCGTTGCCACGACCGATCCGAACTTCGCCCGGCAATTTGAGCATCGGTTCATCCGCGCGGACGGAACCGAGGGGGTGATGATGGCCCGCGCCAGAGTCGTCCAGAGTGCGGGGGGCCAGACGGTCAAAATCTCCGGAACGAGCCAGGACATCACGGAGCAAAAGCGGACGCAGGAGGAAATGATTTGGAAAACCGCTTTTCTCGAGGCACAGGTGGATTCCTCCCTTGACGGTATTTTGGTGGTCGATGACCGAGCCAAGCGAATTCTGCAAAACGAACGGCTGTTCCAGTTATTCAAGGTTCCGGAGGACATAGCCCGTGACGATGACGATGTCAAATTACTCCAGCATGTGGCTCAGCAAACGAAGGACCCGAAGAAATTCAGCGAAAGAGTGGGCCACCTTTATGCGCATCGGGACGAGACCGGGCGCGATGAAATCGAGTTGAAGGATGGGACGATCCTGGACCGCTATTCAGCGCCGGTCTGCGACAAGACGGGAAAATATTACGGGCGAATCTGGGCGTTTCGCGAGATCACCGAACAGCGGAAACTGGAAATGCAGTTGAGGCAATCCCAGAAGATGGAGGCCATCGGCCAGTTGGCCAGCGGCGTGGCCCATGATTTCAATAACATCCTGGCGGTCATCCAAATGCAGGCCGACTTGATGAAGGCCGACGGCAACCTGGTCCCGATGCACCTGGAATTTGCCAACGAGATTGGCGCAGCCTCCCAGCGCGCCGCCAATCTCACCCGGCAACTACTGGTGTTCAGCCGCCAGCAGGCGATGCTTCTGCGCAACATTGACCTGAACGACGTCGTCGTCAGCATCACCAAAATGCTCCAGAGAGTCTTGCGCGAGGATATCCAGATGCAGTTCAAGTACGCGTCTCATCCCCTGTTTGTCCATGCCGATGCGGGGATGCTGGATCAGGTGCTGATGAACCTGACGGTGAACGCCCGTGACGCCATGCCCAAGGGCGGAAATCTTTTCCTCGAAACTTCGGTGGTGACGTTTGATGATCAGTCGGTGGCGCAGGCCCCCCAGTCCCGCCCTGGCTCCTTTGCGTGCCTGAGCGTGAGTGACACCGGCACTGGCATCCCGCCGGAAATTCTGCCGCAAATTTTCAATCCGTTCTTTTCCACCAAGGACATCGGCAAAGGCACCGGACTTGGCCTGGCCACCGTGTTCGGTATCGTGCAACAGCACCAAGGCTGGATCAATGTCTACAGCGAAGTTGGCCACGGGACGACCTTCCGGGTCTACCTGCCATGGCTCTCCGCGATAACCGGCAAGGACAAAGCGCCGAGAACGCTTGTTTCGGTGACCGGCGGCAACGAGACCATCCTGCTGGTCGAGGATGACCAGTCATTGCGCATGTCCATTCACAAGATGCTGTCCAAGCTCGGCTATAACATCCTTGAGGCCGCCACGGGCCTCAACGCCTTGGAAGTGTGGAAACACAAGCGCAACGAGATTGATCTGCTCTTGACGGACTTGATGATGCCGGACGGTATGAATGGCAAGGAATTGGCGAAACGGCTTCTTCAGGAAAATCCCGCCTTGAAAGTGATTTACATCAGCGGCTACAGCGCCGAAATCGCCGCCCAGGACTTTCCCCTCGAAGAAGGAGTCAACTTTCTGGCCAAACCATTTGAAACCGAGAAATTCGCAAAAGCCATTCGCAATCGCCTGGACGTAAAGGGGACAGTCCTGAGCATCGACACAAATTTAGCGGGCCGATAAAGAGGCGGATGGCCCGGTCGTTAGGTGGTCCGGTCGTAAGGGAGAGGCTTCAACCGTTCCTCTGGAGACATCTGCAAAAGTTGCCCACTAAACAATCCGTCATCCTGAGCTTGTCGAAGGATCAGCTTCCGTTGATATCCGACGCTGCTCGATGAATCTGTCAATTGGGCTTGGCCGCTGAGAAGGCTATCAAAGCGATTTTCTTGCCTACTGTATCGTAGTGGCATTCCATTTGACCACTAATCCTATCTATCTGCCCCCCATTCTGGGTCATGTGCTGGAATTTAACTGTATAAAGTCCGCCCTTTTTATCAGCATCTTCTACATAGGAAACAATTTGCCACGATATCTTAACTGAAGGTGGCGGGCCATTTCCGACGTAACTAAAGATGGGGAAACCGTATTTTTCTCCAATTGTATTGTATACGTAATCCCGCATTGCTCCGTCGTTAGGTCCAATCTTGAAAAATGCCGACTGACAGATCAGGACGCCCACCACTATCAGGATCAGCCATACTTTCCGTGATGGCCTGACACCAAGTAAATAACCCCACTCTCTTTTTATGAGAGCCTGGATATTTCCCATTTGGAGAAAAAATTAAAGGAACGCTGAAGTTTGGAGCGCTGAGAAATCCTACTTCTTCCCCGTCTTCTCCACAAACTTCGCGAACCCATCGGCTTGCTTCTCAAGACGCTCGATAATCTCCGGTGACTTGATCCGTCCCGCTTCATCCAAATGATTATTGATCCCCGGAATATTGACCGTCGCGGGGTAAACAATTCCCCGCAGATAGTGCACCAGCGTCGTGAACTGCTCCACCGGACGCACCGCGCCACCGCCGCCCGCCGATAGCCCCACAAACGCGAACGGCTTCCCGGCAAACGTCTCTGGAAACTTCAGCATATCGATGAAGTACTTGAACACGCCCGGAAATCCCCCGTTGTACTCCGGCGTCACAACCAGAATCCCGGTGGCCTTCGTCATCGATTCCTGCATCGAGGCAAAGCTCGCGGGCTTTTCCGCGTAACTCGCCGGATTAAAAATCTCCGGCGGCAGATTGTGCAGATCGACCACCTCAAGAGGCGTCCCCTTCGCGGCATAAATTTCGGCGACGTGGGCAGCGACCTTACCCGAGTTACTTCCCGGACGATTCGTGGCGATGAGTTGGACAATCATGGCTTCAAGGTGCCCACCGCAAATCGTTTGGCAAGTGCCCATGTTCTATATTAGAATTGCTAATTCTCGTCTCGAACTCCCATGCCCATGAACTCTCCCTCCCAACCCGGCCCTGATGTCGTCCTCGTCGGCGCTGGCATCATGAGCGCCACCCTCGGCGTTCTCCTCAAGGAACTGCAGCCCGATCTGACTATCGAAATCTTTGAAAGCCTCGACGGCGTCGCCGAGGAAAGTTCCGACGCCTGGAACAACGCAGGCACCGGTCATTCCGCTCTCTGCGAACTCAACTACACGCCCGAAAAGACCGACGGCTCCATCGATACCGCCAAGGCGCTCCCCATCAACGAGGCCTTCAAAGTCTCCAAGCAATTCTGGTCCTACCTCGTTCAGCAAAATCACATCCCGACGCCTTCGAATTTCATCCGCCGCATTCCGCACATGAGTTTTATTCATGGCGCGAAGAACGTGCCTTACCTGCGGAAACGCTATCAGGCCCTCGGCGCGCATCATCTCTTCGCCGGAATGGAATTCTCCGACGACCCCACCAAGCTCGCCGAATGGATGCCGCTCATCATGGCCGGTCGCGATCCGAAGCAGCCCGTCGCCGCCACCCGCATGGCCACCGGCACCGACGTTAATTTTGGGGCTCTCACGCGCAGCCTCATCAGCTATCTTCAGGGCCTCGAAGGCGTGAAGGTCCATCTGCGGCACGAGGTCCTCAACCTCCATCGCGACGGTGACGCCTCATGGCGCCTCTACGTCAACGACAAGGTCGCCAATCAGAAACGCACCGTCACCGCCAAGTTCGTTTTCCTCGGCGCAGGCGGCGGAGCGCTTCCTCTCCTCCAAAAATCGAACATCCCCGAGGGCAAAGGCTTCGGCGGCTTCCCCGTCAGCGGTCAATGGCTCCGCTGTCTCGATCCCAAACTCATCGAGCAGCACGATGCCAAGGTCTATGGCAAAGCGGCCGTCGGTGCGCCGCCGATGTCCGTGCCGCATCTCGACACCCGCATGATCGACGGCAAAAAGGGACTCCTCTTCGGACCCTTCGCCGGCTTCACGACCAAGTATCTCAAGAAGGGTTCCGTCTTCGATTTCCCTCTCGCCATCCAGCCCAACAATATCGTGCCCATGACCGCGGCGGCCCTGCAAAATATCGGCCTCACGCGATACCTCATCGGCCAGGTCCTGCAATCGCCGGAAGATCGCCTCACCGCGCTGAAGGAATTCGTCCCACTCGCGAAAATGGCGGACTGGAAACTCGAACATGCTGGCCAGCGCGTCCAGGTCATCAAAAAAGATCCAAAGAAGGGGGGCATCCTCCAGTTCGGCACCGAAGTTATCGCGTCAAAAGACGGTTCCATCGCCGCGCTTCTCGGCGCATCGCCCGGCGCATCGACTGCTGTCTCCATCATGCTCAAGCTCATCGCCGATTGCTTCCCCGAGCAGATGAAAACCCTGCCGTGGCAGACCCGCCTCAAGGAAATGATCCCCTCCCACGGCGAATCACTCGCCAAGGACGCGCAGCTCAGCGACCGCATCACCAACTGGACCCGCGACACCCTGGGCCTCCGCGAAGAAGTTCTCGTCTCGTAAACTTGTTAGTGCACCACCTCTTGCGTGAGGTCCATCAATAGGACGAATATCTGTGAGTAAATCCTTCCAATATCGAACAGATATTGATGGCCTGAGGGCCCTTGCCGTCCTGGCGGTGCTATTCTTTCATGCGCACCTGGGTGTGAGCGGAGGTTTTGTCGGGGTGGATATATTCTTTGTGATCTCAGGATATCTTATTACAGGACTAATCCTTCAGGATCTCGAGAACGGTCGGTTTAAGATTCTGGAGTTCTGGGCACGTCGGGTGCGGCGAATTCTTCCCGCCATGACCGTTCTCATTCTTTCATGCCTCGCCGTGGGCTGGTGCCTCCTTCTCCCCGTTGATTTTAAAGAACTGGGCCAATCCGTAGTCGCGCAGGCCCTGCTGGTCTCCAACTTATATTTTGAGAGGCATTCTGGTTATTTTGCAGAGCCTTCGGAACTGATGCCTCTTCTGCATACCTGGACTCTCGCCGTAGAGGAGCAATTCTATCTACTTTTCCCTCTTTTCTTGATCGTATTGGATCGTTTTTCCCACCGCGTCCGAATTTCAGCCATCTGCATGCTTGGCGCCGCCTCCTTCTGTCTAAGTGTTTATTGCAGTTATTTTCACCAAGCCGTTAATTTCTTTTTTTTACCTACGCGTGCCTGCGAGCTTACGGCTGGAGCATTATTGGCCACGCTTTCCACACGCGGCGAATCGCCACGGTGGCAGAAAGAGTGCGCCAGTTGGGTGGGGCTTCTGGCCATTCTTTACGCCGATTTCTTCTATACTAGCGAAACCCGCTTCCCGGGAACTGCAGCCATTCTCCCCTGTGGCGGCGCCGCCTTGATCATCTGGAGCAATACCGGAACCCCGACGTCGATCGGGACGCTCCTTGCCCTGCCTCCGCTGGTATTTATCGGCCTTATATCCTACTCGCTTTATCTTTGGCACTGGCCTGTGCTTGCATTCGCCCGATATTGGGCGCTTGAACCAATATCCGTATCGGGTCGACTCTTGCTTTTGCTTATCAGTGCGATTCTCGCCGTTTTGTCCTGGAAATATGTCGAGACTCCCTTTCGTAAGCGCACCATTTTTAAAAGTCGGGATCAGATTTTAATTTTTGGCGCCCTCACGACCGTAGTTCTCTTGTTCGCAGGTTTTACCATTCAAAAACTGCAGGGACTTCCGTTTAGATTTCCTGCACAAGCGCAGGTCTATGCAAGCTATCGCGACGACCGTGGATTTCGGGATGAGTTAACTTTAGAAGATGCCTTGAACGGTGATTTCGTCGAGTTGGGATCCGGAAACAAGCATGTGCCTATCAAGCTCTTTGTCTGGGGTGACAGCCATGCGATGGCAGTCCTTTCCATTCTGGATATTCTCTGCAAGGAAAATGGGGTTCGAGGCGTTGCCGCGACTCATTCATCAACAGCTCCGGCATTGGACTATGAATCCACGGGTGAATGGTCTCTTAAGGAAGAGAGCATTCCGTATAACAATTCAGTCATAAAATACATCGAAGATAATCGAATCAAAAATGTAATCCTCGCAGCTAAGTGGGCTGTTTATGAGAACGACAACCTCCAGTTTAATCGTCCCGTGCTTAAGACTATAAAAGCGCTGAAAAATTCTGGCGCAAGAGTCTGGATTCTGTTGGATGTACCACGACCGGGTTTGGATGTGCCTCGTGCGCTTGCTTTATCTGTCATCCTTCATCCCCAAAAGCTCGATGATTTCACGTTTCCCCCGAACTACTACCAAGAGGACCGCATTGCTCAGGATCGGATATTTCAGGATATCTCGCCATCTGACGCCACGATTCTCGATCCTGCCAGGTTTTTCATCAGCTCTGAGAACCGGCTCATCGTGGTTGAAGGGGGCAAATCCCTTTATTTTGACGACCACCATCTTTCAGTTGCTGGTGCGATGAAAGTACGGCCTCTCCTCGAGCCCGTTTTTTCAGGAATCGCGACACAGTCACCGTCCGCCAGTAAGCAGAAATTGCAGTAGCTGGGCTCAAGCAAGTTCACTGTTCGTCGGCCCCCCTCAGCAATCAAACATCTTCCCCGGATTAAGAATCAAATTCGGATCAAACAACCGTTTCAGATTCCGCATGATTTCCACATTCAGGCCGCCCACCGATTCCGGTAAAAACTTCTTCTTTGCCAGACCCACGCCGTGCTCGCCGGTGATCGTCCCTTTGCGCCGCACCGTCTCCGTCACGATTTCCTGAAAGGCCAGCTCCACGCGATGCATTTCCTCCGCGTCCTTCTCGTTCGTCAAAAACGTAGGATGCAAATTCCCATCCCCCATATGCCCAAAAGTCCCGACTCGTAAGTTGTGCCGCTTCCCCAAGTCCTGAATAAACGCCACCATCCCCGCCAGTTCGCTTCGCGGCACCGTGATATCCTCCAAAATCGTCGTGGGAGCCACGCGCGCCAAGGCCGGGAATGCCGAACGCCGCGCCGATGCCAGCTTCAGCGATTCCTCCGCCGTCTGCGCCACGCGCACTTCCAGCGCTCCACACTTCCGTGCCAGCCGCGCCATAATCTCCGCCTCCTCCGCCACTACCGCTGGATGCCCATCCGATTCCATCAGCAGCACCGCCTCCGCCTCGCGCGGCAGGCCCACAGGGGCAAAATCCTCCACGCAATTGATCGTCATTTTATCGAGAAACTCCAGCGTGCACGGAATAATCGGGTGCGCGATAATCGCCGACACCGTCTCCGCCGCATCCGCCATCCGCGAATAAACGGCCAGCAACGTCTTCTTCGCCGCCGGCTTTGGCAGCAGACACAACAAAATCTTCGTAAAAATCCCCAGCGTCCCCTCCGACCCAATGAACACCTCGCGCAACGAATATCCCGCCACATCCTTCACGCATTTGTTCCCAATCCAGACCACCTCGCCGCTCGGCAGCACGATCTCGAAACCCATCACGTAATCCTTCGTCACGCCGTATTTCAACCCGCGCAGCCCGCCCGAGTTATTTGCCACGTTCCCGCCAATCGTCGAAATCTTCATCGATCCCGGGTCCGGTGGATAAAGCAACCCGACCGCATCGGCCTGCTCAAAAATCGCCTGCGTCGTCACACCCGGTTCGACTGTCATCGTCAAATTCGCGCGATCCAACTCCAGTACCTTGTCAAAGCGGCTCAGGCACATCACCACCGACCCTGCCGACGGCACGCTCCCGCCCGCCAATCCGGTCCCGCTCCCGCGCGCAATGATCGGCGTCCGCGTCTCGTTCGCCCACTTCATCAGCCGCGAAACTTCCTCCGTCGTATTGGCCAGCACCACCGCCACCGGTCGGTGCGACAACGCCGCCGTCCCGTCAAACGAGTACGGAATAATATCCTCCGCTTCCGTCAGAATGCGATTCGCGGGCAGGATTGCCGCAAGTTGCCGTGAAATAGATGTAAGATCAGCCACAGAAACGGAGATTATCATACATCCACCACTCATCACGCGAGAAAATCGGCTCCCCGGTATAAGATTTGCTTAAAACACCACGCTTGCCAAAATCCCCCGACTTCGCTTGAGTCCCGCTACTTACTATATGAACCGACGCACCCCGCTTTTGCCGCTTTTGGCACTCGCCGCCGTTCTCCTCACCGCGCCTCACTCCCAGGCCGCCCCTCTCATCCTCACGGAAAACGAGACCTTTAAACTTCCCTGCGGCCACACCATCAAGGTCCTCAGCATCTCCAAGGTCGAGTTCTCCAAGGGCGTCATGGCGCTCATGGTCCGCTACCAGACCCCCCTCTCCGTCGATGAAAACAAGGCCTTGAGCCAGGAAGTGGATGAAGTCTGGAAAATTGCCGTCAAGGACGTCGAGCGCGGCGGCTACAAGGAAGCCATCATCAGTTCCAACGAAGAGCCCAAGGGTATCTTCATTTCCGCCAACCACGTCTTGAATTTCCTCTACGAAAAAGGCGCCGACAATAAGTGGACTCGCTTGAATCGCACCGATTTCATGGCCGCGCAGTAAGCTGCCTCCCCCTTCCCTCGTTCCCAAGTTTCACTTGGGAACGTCCCTTATTCCCTGCGAAGTTTCACTTCGCACTGACTTCAGCGATGCTCAGTAGAATATTCCAACTCAGAGCTAATCCGCGTGTACATAACCGGAGGAGGTCCATATGCGTTCTCCACCATGTACGAAAACGCCTATAGGAAAATCCCACCTATTAATAAAATTAGGCAGGTGATTTGAAAAGCCGTAGGTTTGGCAAATAGCCTTTTTCTTGTATTCCCTTTGTTCATTTCTACCTGCCCTCCCGTTCTCCCAAATTCCGTTAATTCCGTAATTCCGTCAAAACTTTCCCTGCCTTTCCTCCAATTTAGTAATTTGGAAAATTTGGCAATTTGGTCCTGCTTCCCTTCAGCCCTCACTCCGAGAGATGATTCAACAGTTGATAATCCCCAATCTCAAACCGCCTCTTCAACGCCCGCGTAATAAACCGCTTTCCCGATGCCACCGCCTGACCAACGGTCAGTCCCTGCGCCAACCCGGCCGCGATCGCCGCCGAATACGTGCACCCCGTCCCATGCGGATCCACTCCCGGAATCCGCTTCACCCCAAACTCGCGGATCTTTCCCCCCGGCGATGCCAGTACATCAATCGCCTGTCCCGTTTTGAGATGCCCACCTTTCGCCAAAACATGGGGCCGCCCAAATCTCTCCGCCAATTCCAAAGCAGCTTCTTCCAACGTTTTTAAATTCGTTATCGGCCTCCCCCAAAGCAGCGCCGCCTCATCCCGATTCGGCGTCACAATCGTCGCCATCGCAATAAATCTACGCAGCGCCCGGATCGCATCCTTTTTAAGAAGCACCTTCCCGCTACTCGCCACCATCACCGGATCCACCACCAGCGGCACGCCCTGTTTCAGCGCAGGCGCAATCGCCTCCATCACCGCCTCTATAATCTCCGCCGAGTAAAGCATCCCCGTCTTGATCGCCGCGACCGGGAACGCCTCCAGCACCAACCGAATCTGGTCCGCCACGCGTTCTGGTGGAATTGGCGTGATATTCAGCACCCGCCCCGGATGCTCCGCCACCACGCACGTCACTGCCGTCGTTCCATACACGCCCAGTGTCGTAAACGTCTTCAAATCGGCCTGAATTCCCGCACCGCCGCTGTTGTCCGAGCCCGCAATCGACAGCACCACCGGCACATTTCGGCGGTGTGCCGACGGTCGTGCCCGTGAAGTTTCTCTTTGCCCGGAGGAGCTAATCATTTATCTAAAGGATGTGGCAGGCGAACCTATACGCGAATTACCCGGTCTCTGGGTCTCCCTTGATCGTGTGGAATACAATCCGCACGAAGAAGGCACCCCGGACCGGCCATATGGATTTGTGTATCATATCACCATCCACAATGACAGCACGCGCGTCGTCACCATCAAGGGACGCAAGTGGGTCGTCACCAATGCCGACAACTCCAAGCTCGTCATCGAAGGCGACGGCGTCGTCGGCGAATGCCCCCGCCTCACCCCTGGCACCCAGTTCCATTATTCGAGCTATCACCTCATCGCTTCCGACAGCCTCGCTGAGGGCGCCTACCTCGGCCAGGTCGAGGACGGCGAACGCGTCTTCACCCGCATCCCGCCCTTCAAGATGGAAGTGCCTTCCCTTTAAATTTTCATGCCTCTCGCTCTGCTCGAAAGCTCCAGCGGCTTCGCCCTCATCGGCATCGCTTTTTGGATCTGGATGATCTATCACTGCGCCACCCGCGAACCCAACTCCTCGCAAAAAATCCTCTGGCTTCTCCTCGTCGTTTGCGTCCCCGACATCGGTTCTCTCATTTATTTTTTCGTCCGCGTGGTTAAGATAAGAGGATAGCTCATGAGACTCTTCCTCATCCTCGCGCTCGCTCTTCTCTCCAACTTCGCCTTCGCGCAAACACTGACGACCGACCCCGCGACGCCCCCGAGGCCCGCCACCACTCCTCCTCCGAACTCTCATCCGTCCACGCAGACGTCGCAAAGCTCCATCGACCGCCTCACCGAAAGTAATCTCACTCTTCTCGACTTGCTCAAGAAACAACAAGCCGTTCTCGAGGACATTCAATTCGATCGCCGCCTGCAAAGCCGGCAAATCCAGTCCCTCGAAGAGCGCCTCCAGGAAACACTCATCGAGAACGACAAGTTACAGAATAAAATCGACCAGCTTTCCGCCGCCGCCGCGAATCCACCGCCAGTCGCCGCCCCCACCGTCACCGGAACCACCACGGCCCAAGCCCCACCCGCCGCACCGACGCCCCCTCCACCGCCCGCCAGCTATCTTCCCGCGGCCCAACCGGAAGGAATGCCCGGCACACCCTCCTGGCACCGCCTCTTCTCCCTCTCCGGCACCGACAACAAAAACACCGATCTTTTCCAGATTCAAGGCCACCAATGGCGAGTCCTCTGGCACAATCAGGACAAGGAGGGCAAAGCCTACGTCAACACCAGCGCGTTATTTCTCAATGCCTTTCCCAAGGACGACACCGTTCCGCAAAAAGTCTGCTCCAAGCTCGGCTCCGGCGGCGACACAACCCAACTCGTTGGCCCCGGAGATTATTATCTCAAGATCGAAGCTTCCGGTGGCTCTTGGGAACTTGCCGTCGAAGATTTCCACTAAAAAAAGCAATCCGTCATCCTGAGCCCGTCGAAGGATCAGTTCATCCTGCCTTCCTTGCTCCCCTCTGTTTTTCCAATCCTCTTAATCTTATCAATCCTATCTAAAAATTTCCCCATTCCATTGCCTCCCTTCACCTCGTCTTCATATTTTCCTTTTAAAAAAATTCCGGAATTCCGTTAATTCCGTCAAAACCTTCCCCTGCCTTTCCCCAATCCTGTAAATCTTGTTAATCCTGTCAAAAAACTTCCCTGTTTCCCGCTTCCCTGCCTTTCGCTTAAACTCCATCTTTTGCATTGACGCTCTAAAATGTATGCGTTCATAATCATTTCAACTTAAGGCTTGCGCAGAGAATGAATCTAATTCAGGCAATGCTCGCCCCGTCGTACCATGGGCTTCAAATCAAAGCGTTCCAAGTAGTTGGCCTTGTTACAACAGAGGGAGTTTCTAATGGCTCAAGGAATTATCAAATGGTTCGATAATAAAAAGGGCTTCGGCTTCATTGCCCAAGACGAAGGTGGACAGGATGTGTTCGTTCACTTTTCTGTTATCGGAGGAGAAGGTTTCAAAACTTTAGACGAAGGCGACCGCGTCGAGTTTGAAATCCTCCAGTCCGACAAAGGACTCAAAGCCTCCAGCGTCATCAAACTTTAGCCGCGATCCTGCAGTCTTTCTCCGGGGTAGCCGCCGCTGCCCCGGAATTGATCTGCCAGAAAATTGGGTCTGGTTCCCTCGGTGCTACACTGAATACGTCGGCTTCACGAAATTTCCAGCGCGCAGTTTCGCTGGGCTCACATCTTTTCGGCGAAAGCGCAGGAAAAATCCCCACGCCTGCCCGCTGTTGAGATCCATGCCGACGCGTAAGTCGTGCGAACCCCGGTTCAACTCGACCACTTTCCGGCTCTTATCCGGAATGCACGGATTAACTCCTTTGATATCGGTGAAAAATGGCTTTCCATCCAACCACAATTTGAACGGACCATCATAGCCCATCAGTACCAGCAGTTTCATCGACTCGTCGAGATGCAACTTGGCCTGGAAATAAGCATGACCACCTTTGTGCTGCCACGCGGGACGCTCATTGATGAAACCGTCCATGCCAAAATCAAAACCCTGCTCGCCATACTTTTTCACCACCGGATTTAATTGATCGACGTCGGGACACGGAACCTTGTCCAATGTCTCGGTCGTGGCGACAATCTCACTGACCTTCCACTCCGTCACGTAAGGCAAAAATCCAGCCGCCTGATCGCCCCCGATATCGCACGGGCCAAAAACCGGCAGCGGAAAACCACGGCCGTCCGTGATGTTGCAATGCGGAACAAATCCGTGGCCGTAACTGAGCCGCGCATCCTTCGGAATCAATGCCTGCACATCCAGCCGGATGCTATTGCCCTGCAAGGTGGTTTTATAAATAAGAGGGACGCCCATTCCAGCCGCGTTCACCAGCATGAAACCGTCTGGCTCGCCAGATGATTTCAATGGCCCAACCACATCGTCATAGATCACCTCGATGCCATTAACCGCAGGCCCCGTCTTGCGCGACGATGCGTAATGGCGAATCCGGCGCAGGCGCGGTGGACGCTTTTCCTTCCTATTTCCATAAACCAGCAAGTCCGCGGCGCGGGCCATCCGCTCACCCAAATCCACGAAGCCTTCCGCGCCAATGTGAATGTGATCATCCATCGGCAGATCGATCGCGGGCACGGTCTCCAGATATTTGATTTTATTCGGGAGAATCCGCTGCTGTTCCTGGATGTTGTTCCACCAAGTGGCACTCGGGTTGACGTTAAAAAAGCGCCCCAGTTGCACGATGATCCAGGGCAATTTCGTGTGATCAAAATCGCGACGCGTGGCCGCCACCAGTTTCTGCATCCGCCCGGTGTAAAGCGGAGCCACCTGCTCGTTCGCATCGCTCTCGCCCTGGTACCACAACACGCCCGAGACCGGCTGTCCCGTCAACCGCACCGATTCCAGCATCGAGGCGTAAAGCGATTCGCCGCCGAGGCGCTTACGCTCGGGACTCCACTGTTCCATGCTCGTGCCGCCATGCGCCGTGCAGAGCAGTCCCTGGGGAACGCCGGAGCGTTTCAACATCTCGCGCCCAAAAAAGACTCCTACGCCGGTGCCCTTCACACTCTCCCGCCGTCTTCTTTCCGCCTCTTCGGGCGTACACGGCGCGCCGCCGTGATGACACACATCAGGAGATTCCGCTGTGATATGAAGCGGATCAGACGCCAACCGCCATTCGCGGCGCATCGAAAGAGCGCGGATCAACGGATGCGACCGTGCCGCCCCGCTGATATCGCCCACTCCTTCCATGTTGCTCTGGCCCGCCAAGACCCAGACGTCGCCCACAAAAAATGAAGCGATTTCCACCCGGTCCTTACCGATCTCCAGTTGTAGATGATAAGGGCCACCAGCAGGAACGCCTTTGAGTTCCATGCTGAATTTTCCGCGCGCAGCTTTTCCCACCGCTCGTTTTTTCCAACCTTTTAGCACACGGCCTGCCTGTGAAATCGTCGCAAATACTGCACCGCTTTCCGCACTCGTGCCTTCAACCCGGGCATTAGCTCCGCGTGAACCGAGACGTTGCAAAACCTGACCGTTCGCCAGTCCTGATAGAATTTTCATGGTAAAAGTGGATCGACTGTTTTCTTATTAATGCTCTCCGGCGCGATCACCAGACAAAATTCTCCACGCGGTTCATGCGCCTGAAAATGGGCCAGAAGCTCCGCCGCCGTCCCGCGTTTGTATTCCTCAAACTTCTTCGTCAGTTCACGCGCGAGACAAAGCCGGGCTAATGGTATTTCTGTCACGGCATCCTCCAGCATCCGCACCACACGATAGGGCGATTCAAAATAGATGCTCGTGCATTCGCGCGCTGACGCCGCCAACAGCTCCTTGCGCCTTTGCCCCCCCTTCACCGGTAGAAATCCTCCAAAATAAAACGGCACCATCGGAAAGCCCGAACCGGCCAGCGCCATCAAGGGCGCGGAAGGCCCCGGCACAACTTCAACCGTCACGCCCGCCGCCACCGCCGCGCGAATCAACCGCTCACCCGGATCGCTCACCCCCGGCAACCCCGCATCCGAAACCAGCGCGATCGATTGCCCCATCTCGAATTTCTTCAAAAATTCCGCCGTCCGCTTCGCCTCACTAAATTGGTGATAGCTAATGAGCGGCTTCCGAATCTCAAATCGGGTCAGCAAATGCCCCGTATGCCGAGTGTCCTCCGCCGCGATTAAATCGACCTCGCGCAAAACGCGCACGGCCCGTGGCGGCATATCCTCAAGATTTCCAATCGGTGTCGCCACCACATAAAGCTTTCCAGACATGGTTCCTGCTTTTATGGGACAGAGCGCCTCAACTGGCAAGGCTCCTGCATTTCTTAAAACCAGTAATTGCAAAACACTTGTTTATAAAGTAGCTTCGCGACTTATCTCCGTGAATCTACGCCTCACTATCCTCATATTTGTCGCTTTGGTTGCTTTGGCGTGTCCCGCACGGGCTCAATTACTCAATTTCACATTCACAGAAACAGTTCCTGGAGGAACGGTGTCCGGGGAAATTGAAGGACTAAGCATCAACAGCACGTCCACTCCTACCGATATCATCATCACTGGCCAGCCAATAGGATCGCCGGCCTATCCTCAGGCACCCACTATCGACTTAATTGCCAGTGGATACGGTTTCGTTGCCGGAGATGATACCTTTACGGTCAATGCCACGGGTACAATTGTGGGGGCGGATGTCGGCATTTATAGAATCGTCCCATCCGGCCCTGAAGCAGGAAATCTCCAAGGGTACGCTTTTGACTTAACCGATGCAGGCTTCACCACCACCAATGGAGTTTACCTGACCACACCCAGTGGATCGGTCATCGCAAGCAATGCGAACAGCCTTGGCTTTGCCGGTATCACTTATAGTGCTGTTCCCGAACCTCGTTGGACAACGGCGATTTTTCTTCTTGCCGGAATTGGCCTCTTGATCAGTCGCAAACTCCACGGCGAGTTTCGGGACACTAAACTACAGGCTGGTCCGTAGGCAGTCAGCCGTTTGCTTTCGAGAAAAACTCGCCTTCTCCATAACCACAAGTATAATACAAGGATGCTGCCCGACTTACGCAGGGACACGGTCAAGCTGGGGAATCTTCTCAGTATCGCCGAACAAATTCAGGCGTTCGGCCTCGGCCGAAAGACCGGAGAAATTTACATTACCAATGTGGCGCCTCCCGCGCGCATTAATCTGGTCGATGGCGAAATCGTCGATGCCCAGTTTGGTCTTCGCTCCGGCATTGACGCCGCAGTCGCGCTGATCAACCTGATGGATCCGCAAACGGAATTCATCGTCGGAGAAAAAGCGCAACGCCGCACGATTGAAATCCCCTACATGCAGGTTCTCTGCGAAGCGGCGCGAGTAAGGGACGAGACCCAGGACGATCCCAGTAACCGTCCCACCGAGCCGATTCGCCTTGCCCCGACCAATCCCTATTTGCGCATCACGCTCGGGACTGAAATCAAGACTTTCCCGATTCGCCCCGGCCTCGCCTATCTCGGACGCTCGACCGTCAACGACATCGTCATCAACGACGCCACCATTTCCCAGCGCCACGCCAGCCTCGAGTATTCCCGCAGCGGCGTCTTCCTCAAGGATCTCGGCTCGACCAACGGCACCTACGTCGCCGGTCAGCCGATCAAGGAACGTTGGCTCGGCGTTCAGGACAGCCTGCAGTTCGGCGGCGTGCATTGCCTTTTCATCGGCGGTCTCAAAAAATCGTCCTGATCCCCGGTCAAAGAACCCCTTTCACCTTTGGACTTACCCGGATCCAACACCAACCCCACGGGGCGATCCTTCGACAAGCTGCGGAAGACCGCCAGCAAAATGAATTTTCTCCGGGCCAAGCAGGTCCCCGATCCGTTGGAAATTCCCGACTCGCCTTCCACGCAAGGCCGCAAAGTTCTCATTCTTTCCGCCAGCGCGGGCACCGGCCACGTTCGCGCCGCCGCGGCCCTTGAGAAAGTTTTTCGCCAACAACCCGGCGTGGGAGAAGTGCGCAACATCGACGCACTCCGTTTTACCAATCAGCTCTTCCGCGATTTCTATTCGAAGCTCTACATCACTCTCGTTCAAAGAGCGCCTACGGTCCTCGGCATCGTCTATAATACCACCGACGAGCCGTGGAAAACCGATCGCATGCGGCTCATGCTCGATCGCCTCAACACCGGTCCGCTCGAACGCTTCATCGCCAAGTTCAAGCCCGACATCACCGTCTGCACCCATTTCCTTCCGTCGGAAATCATTTCCTACCTCATCAGCAAGGGAAAACTCAACGCCCGGCTTTCCATCGTGGTGACCGATCTCGACGTCCACGCCATGTGGCTCTGCCGCACCTTCGACCGCTACTTCGTCGCGCTCGAGGAAAGCAAAGTGCATCTCGAAGTACTGGGGTTACCCGGCAGTCACATCACGGTCAGTGGCATTCCGATCGATCCGGTTTTCGGTGAGAAAAGAGACCGCGCCACGCTTCGCGCCGAAGCCGGTTTCGACAATGAGCGTCCCCTCTTCCTCATCTCCGGTGGAGCGCTCGGCGTCAGCCCCGCGGCAGGCGTGCTCGACGGTCTCGCCCGCCTGCGTCATCCCGCCCAAGCCATCGTCATCTGCGGTAAAAATGCCGAAATGAAAGCCAAGTTGGAAGAGCAAGCCCGCGCCGTCGAAGCGGCGAATCCTCACCTCACCTTCAAAATTATCGGCTACACCGACGAGATGCATAAGTGGATGCAGATGTCCGACCTCTTCATCGGCAAACCCGGCGGCCTGACCACGGCGGAATCACTTGCCTGCGGCCTGCCCATGATTATCGTCGCACCCATCCCCGGCCAGGAGGACCGCAACAGCGATCATCTCCTCGAAAAGGGCATCGCCCTCAAATGCAACGAATTCACCACGCTCGCCTATAAAATCGACGGACTTCTCGATCATCCCGAACAACTCGAAGCCATGCGACAAAAGGCGCTTTTTTATGGCCGCCCCAACGCCGCCGAAACCATCGTCGATACCCTGCTCAATCATCCAGACGATGAAGTTGCCAAGGTGACGCCGACTTCCGCCTAGAGCAGCTTAAGATAAGGTGCCCATTGAGTGGGTGGCCCGGACAACTTGAGACCTCTGCGAAAGCCGTCTTTTCGTCATCGCAAGCCGAAGGCTTGTCACAATCCTAGCCAGTGGTAAGACCGCCCCGGCGGTCGCCACCACTGGTATTTTATCTCTTCGCAAACCGATCCCGACATACAAGGGGTCGTACAGAGGTGGCCCCCTGCACGGGGTGCGCTCCTTGAAGAATATTTTCCGGTGGTGTCGCCCGCAACGGGCTCAACCACCGGCTAGGATTGTGTCATTCCTCCGGAATGCCAAAAACATGATTCAGCGACTTTTGCAGAGGTCTCCTTCGGGATAGCGGGCAACTGTATCGTTACGGTTTAAAGCTGAGGACTCATTGCCAGACCCGCTCGGGTTCTTTACGGTTAGGCGTTAGAGACTCGCCTGCCCTAAAGAAATCCAAGATATGTGGAGCACGACCAAAGGACTGTGGAATTATTTCCTGTTTCGACTCGATCCCTATCACCATTTGGAATCGAAGTGGCGCGGCCCTCTTGCGGAACTGCTTGGCAAGCTTGCTCCGCAACGCGCTGAAAGGGTCGACAAAATACGCATGGGAGGGCGTCATGATGGCGGCTATGTGATGCTGGACGATCTTAGCGGAATCAAAGGAGCTTACTCCCTGGGTATTGGGCCTAATGTGGATTGGGACATGGCCATTGCCGAGCGGGGAGTGCCCGTATATCAGTACGATCACACCGTTTCCCAATCGCCCATGCACCATAAGCTCTTTACTTTTCAACCATGGCGCATCGGAACGCATCACGACCCGGACGCGCAAGTCGTTTCGCTGCCGTCGCTCATTTGCCTGAATCATCACGAAGATACGGATCTGATTTTGAAAATAGACATTGATGGTGCGGAATGGGATGTATTCGCCCAAATTGATCCGGATCAACTCAAGGTTTTTCGCCAAATCCTCGTCGAGTTTCATGCACTCGATTGCGTGGTGGACACGAATTGGAGGAACCAAGCCCTTACCGCGCTGGTTCATTTATCACGTCATCATCAGGTCGTGCATGTTCATGGAAACAATCTCGCACGGATCCTCGTTGCGGATGATGTGCGCATTCCCGAAACTTTGGAAGTGACCTTTGTTCGCCGCGACTCGTATCGACTCGTTCCCACTGCGGAAACATTTCCGGGCCCCTTTGATCGGCCCAATAGTTGGATGTTCCCGGATTTTCCGCTTGGAAGGTTTCGGTTTGAGTCACATGAACGAGAAAAGTGAATCAAGGCACAGGCGATCACCTTATTTAGATGGCGCTCTCTGCCGCCCCATTGGGCTTGATCTTGGATCGCTGCAAAGGCATTCCCGGCACGGGCGATTGGAGCATAAAGATTTTCGACTGCTTTTCCTCCGTGATCGCCGTCGCAAACACCGTGCGATGATCCGGGCCGCCAAACGCCAGCGAAGTCACATGTCGCGCGGGAAAAGTCACCTGCCCGAGCAATCGCCGGTTCTCGCCGATCTTTAAAATCACTCCCGCCTCGCGCCTCGCGGACCAAAGCGTTCCCTCGACATCCAGCGCCAATCCCGCCGGCGTTCCTTCGTCCGGCATGCATTCATGAAAAACCTGGCGACTGCCCAGTGCGCCGCGCTTCGCATCATAACGACAACGCCAGATGGTTTTCGTTGTCCCACACGACCAATAAAGCGCGTCACCCTTCGCATTCCATCCCATCCCGTTGGATTGTCCCGTGCCGCCCAGCACCTTCGAAAGCGTACCTGAAGTTTCCAATCGATAAATGCCAGCGCCGTTGGGTCGTCCATCGCGCACGGTGCCCACCAGCACCCGGCCCTCGGAGTCGGCGATGATCTCGTTGAAACGATCACCGTCCACCCGCACGTTTTCAATCAGCGGCGTCACCTGGGCATGACTTTCAAAATCGAACGAGACGATGTCCTTTTCACGAAAGAGCAACCAACTGTGATCGCCTTGGGGAATAAACGCGCCGACTGCCGGGCCCTCGTAAACCGCGCTTTGGATGCGGGTCCTGAAATTCAGCCGGTAAAGGCGACCGCCTTCCACATCAGTCCACCAAAGCGACTCATCCCGGTCGTCCCACCACAAATTTTGCGCAGCCTTGCCAGCGTCCTCCACAAGCACCTCGGGAGCTGCCGGGGGATCAATCACCTTCTCAAGCGCGGAGACTGATTCGTCACTCATAACAAACAATAATTGCGATACCGCGAGCCTAGTCCTCACTCCCCGCTTGTCCAGCCACGCAAAATTAAAAACCTGTCATCTCCGTTTCTTTCTCTCCCCAAAAATCATGTTAATCTTATTAATCCTATCCAAAATTCTCCCATGAAGGCACCCCCTCAAACCATCCTCGTCACCGGCGGAAACAAAGGCATCGGCCTCGAAATCTGCCGACAACTCGCTCGACTCGGCCACCACATTATCCTCAGCGCGCGCTCAGAGAAACGAGGCCGCGAAGCCGTCGCCACGCTGGCGAAGGAAAATCTCAAGGTCGAATTCCTGCTCCTCGACACCGCCGACGAAGCTAGCATCCAAGCCGCCGCGCGCGACCTGACCAAACGCCTTAAGGTGCTCCACGTTCTCATCAATAACGCCGCGATATTGCCTACGTGGGCGGGTAGTATCCTCAATGTGAAAGCCGACGAACTCCGCGACACTTTCATCACCAATACGCTCGGCCCGATCCTCCTCACGCAAGCATTGCTGCCACTGCTCGAAGCCGGAAAGCCGTCCCGCGTGATCAATGTCAGCAGCCAGCTCGGTTCCATTGAAAACATGACCGATGGCTGGGCCGGTTACGGCATCTCGAAAGCCGCGCTTAACGCCGCCACGCGTAAACTCGCCGAGGCGCTTCAGCCACGCGGCATCAGCGTCAACGCCGCCTCCCCCGGCTGGGTCCGCACCGACATGGGCGGCGAAAGCGCCACCCTTTCCGTCGAGCAAGGCGGCAAAAACATCGTCCGCCTCATCACCGACGTCCCCCACAGCCTCACTAACAGCTTCCTCGAAGCCAACGGCGAGATTCCTTGGTGAAATAGACCTGGTTTCACACCACCGAACCGCTGTAATGAAAAATATCCAAAAAATTGAAGATTTACTCTCTGTGCCAATCAGATGGTTAAAAAGCCCGGAAAAGCCTGGTTGGTCAGCAAGTGTACGTGATGACTCATGCGAATTGGTAATGAATGATTTTCCAGATGAACCTCTCTACACGGTTTATTGGCACGACCAAACACTCGATTTTGATGACGCGCCTCCTTGTTGGGTAATTCCTTTTGGATAAAATTAGTTTCAACTAGGTTGGGAGAAAACAGGACAGCCATCATGTATGTTTGACTGAGCACCCAAAACATGAGATGTTCTTAACAGGACTGGGAATTCTCGGTCGGAAAGCGGCTTCTGGATTTATCCGGAGCCGCTTTTTTATTGTTTATGGAAAAGACTTCCAACCGCTAACATTATCTCGACGATAGAGATGAGACTCAATGAGATCGTAGGCTTGGTTAATCTGACCCGGATTAAGGAGTTTTCGCGCTGCTGGATGAGCACACAGGTCGGCAATCTGGGTTCCAGCAATGTTATCAGTTTTCCGCCGAAAAGTCAGGGGACACTGGAGAGCTTGAAATCGTTGGGCAGAGTTGTAGCGAGTACCTTGAGTCATCATGCGATAAAAAGCTGCTGCCAAGGCATTGTCTTCATTTTTACCACGAGCCTCTGCAGTAACTGGAAGATCGGTTTCATTATGGCCTTCGAGAAAATGCAAAATTCTCTCAAAAGTATAAGTCAAAGCCAAATCATACGGATTAGTCGCCTGCGACCCATAGCGTATTTTATGGGTGTCTTTGTGAATGGCTGTAATGAAGAGCGTGAATGGAAGAGTCGCCATCATTTCACTCAAGGCTTTTAGAAAGACTTGTCTCTGAGCCGCAACTTGTAAGAAGGCAAAATCCCCATGAGCTTTTCGGATGTCGCGGCTGTGAAGATTGACACCTTCATGAGACCAGAATTGAAGCTTCAGGCGGGCGAATGCCGGAACAATCTTTTCGATATACTCCAATCTTTCAACAATTACCGTGGAAAGAACAAATAGTGGGAAGTCATTGTCTATTTTTTCCATGGAGTGATCTCCACATTCATCGAAAAATGCAATAAAACGGCTTAGCTTTTCCACGGATAGGACAGTGTTTTAAGTATACCCAAACAGACTATCGTTTCAGCCCAAAGACTAAGCCCGCCAGACTAATTCGTTCTTGATGCGGTCCGATGAGGCCTCTTTTCCCAGGATGAAAGGCGCGAATTGTTTCACCAAATCCCAAGTGGACGTCTCGATGGGCCCCGGCGAGGCCAGGATGGCCAGATTGTGATTCGTTAACTCGGTTTTGGAACTGTAGTTGAAAAGGCGAATCTCCTTGAAGCCGGCCTTCTGGTGAAGGTCCATCAGGTAACGGCGATCAAACAGGCTCTTGTGCAGTTGACCGATCCAGCAGAGAGGATCGCTTTCAGGAAGCCCATGCGTCTGGTTATAGGCCGTCTCGCGGTCAAAAATTTTCCCGGTCTCCACCTCCACTCCGCCCAGATAACATCGGGCAATTTCCTCAAAATCGGGAACGGCGAACGTGACCAGCACGCCTTGCGAGCGAAGAACCCGGTGGCACTCGTTGACAAAATTCGAGTGCTGGTCCCGATAGAGATGCTCGAAAAACGCGTTGGAATAGATCCTGTTGGCCGACTGATCGTGGAAGCGGTGAAGATTTCCGCAGTCCATGATAAGGTCCACATTCTTGTGCGGAGTCATGTCGCAGTTGATGAATTGAGGAAAATACTTCCCCTTTTTTCCGCAACCCAGATGGATTTTAAGGTCGGAAGACACCTCCAGCTTTCTCAGCTTCCGGCCACCCCGGACATTAAAAAAGGGCGTTCGCAGCTTGTTGGCAAAAGCGACCAAACCGACCCCGGATCCCAGCCAAAAGGGAGGCTTCGGTCGACGGGATGCCGCCTCAAAGATTTGCCGAAGGCTTGCCATGCTTGAAACAGTCTTACTCGAGAACACCGCCCTCACCTAAGCATTTGTTCCGTTAATTCCGTCAAAATCTGCATCTTCACCGCATCGTCACACGACACAGTCTAGACATGCGGCTTGCACCGCGCTAGCCTGACCGAACCTATGAGCCAAGAACCCGCCCACTTCGCCACCGAGCCGATCGAATCCCTCGTCCCCAAGACCATCGCGACCCTTACCGTGGATGCGGTGCAAAAAGCGCAAAGCGGCCATTGCGGCCTGCCCATGGGCTGCGCGGATTTCGCCTTCGTCCTCTGGACCAAGTACCTCAAGTTCAACCCGGCCAATCCGCACTGGGCCAATCGCGACCGCTTCGTTCTCTCCGCCGGTCACGGTTCGATGTTGATCTACTCGCTACTCCATCTCACCGGCTTCAAGAAGATGACGATCGAGCAACTGCAGAGTTTCCGCCAGTGGGGCAGCCTCACTCCCGGCCATCCGGAGAGCCACGAGACCGAGGGCGTCGAAGTCACCACCGGCCCGCTCGGCCAGGGCACTGGCAACTCGGTCGGTCTCGCCATCGGCCAGAAGTTTTTTGCCTCCACTTTTAATACGCCCGAGTTCGGCGTTTCCGATCACCGCATCTACACCATCGTCTCCGATGGCGATCTCCAGGAAGGCGTCTCGCATGAAGCCGCCGGGCTCGCCGGTCACCTCGGCCTCGACAACCTCTGCTGGTTCTACGACGACAACAGCGTCTCGATCGAGGGCATGACCAGCCTCTCCTATAGCGACGACGTTGCCTCCCGCTTCAAGGGTTATCACTGGCACGTCATCTCCATCAACGGCAACGACCAGACGCAAATCGACGCCGCGCTCAAGGAAGCCCTGGCCACCAAAGGCCAGCCGACCATCATCATCGGCAAGACGATCATTGGTCACGGTTCGCCCAAATTGCAGGGCACGCCCAAGGCCCACTCTGACGCCTTCGGTGTTGAGGAAGTCGCCGCCACGAAAAAGAATCTCGGCTGGCCGGTCGATGCCCAGTTCCTCGTGCCCGAGCGCGTGAAAGCGTTCTTTGCCGAGAAGCAAAAAGTCTGGGCCAAGGAAGAAGCCGACTGGAATACTCTCTTCTCCGGTTACGCCGCGAAAAATTCCGAGAAAGCCCAACTCTGGAGCGATTTCCTCGCCAAGAAGCTTCCCGCCAATCTCGAATCGCTCCTGCCCAAGTTCGGTCCGGAAAAAGCCGTCGCCACCCGCAATGCCGGCGGCGAAATCCTCAAGGTCCTCTTTGGTGCGGTGCCGAATCTCATCGGCGGTTCGGCCGATCTCGCGCCCTCAACCAAAACCTGGATCAAGGAATTCGGTTCCTTCGAGAAGGGCAACTACGGCGGACGCAATCTCCACTTCGGCATCCGCGAACACGGCATGGGCGCGATCTGCGCGGGCCTCGCTTATTACGGTGGCCTCATTCCGTTCGGCTCAACCTTCTTCGTCTTCACCGATTACATGCGCCCGCCGATCCGGCTCGCCTCGTTGAGCGGCATCCAGACGATCTACGTCTTCACGCACGACTCGATCTGCGTCGGCGAAGACGGCCCAACCCACGAACCGGTCGAACATCTCGCCACGCTGCGCGCGATTCCTGGCGTCCTCGTCCTGCGTCCCGGTGATGCGAACGAAGCCAGCTACATGTGGCTCGCCGCGCTCCAGCACAAGACGCAGACCAGCACGATCATGCTCACGCGCCAGAACATCCCGGTCTTCGATCGCACCAAGACGGCCCCCGCCGCCAACGCGCTCAAGGGCGGTTACACCCTCTGGGAATCGAAGCCCGGTTCCACGCCCGAGATCATCCTGATCGGCACCGGCTCAGAAGTTCAGCTCGCGTTCGAAGCCGGACAGAAGCTCGGCGCCGAAGGCAAAGCGGCCCGCGTCGTTTCGCTCCCGAGTTGGGAACTCTTCGAAGCGCAGACCCAGGAATATCGCGACAGCGTTCTGCCGCCTGCGGTCACGAAGCGCGTCGCCGTCGAAGCAGGCATTCATATGGGCTGGGAACGCTACACCACGTCGTCCGGCAAGTTTGTCGGCGTCGATAAGTTTGGCGCCTCGGCCCCTTACGAGCGTATCCTCAAGGAATACGGCCTCACGATTGAACACGTCCTCGAAGTCGCCCAAAGCCTACTCTAATGAGCTACGAAATCCGCTTCGTGCTCGTGGTTGCGATCCAACCCGGGCAACTCGATAACTTCCGCCTCGTGGCCCACGATCTTATCGCGGCCACGCAAACGGAAGAAGGCACTCTCAGTTACGAATATAATCTCAGCGAGGACAATACCGCTTGCCACATTTACGAGCGGTACGTCAACTCCGCCGCGCTCCTGACACACATCCAGAGCTTCGGAAAATTCGCCGAACGTTTCCTCCAAACCTGCCGTCCCGTGCGCCTCGAAGTCTACGGCTACCCCAGCGAAGAAGCCCGCGCCGTCCTCGCCGATTTCAAGCCCACCTATTTTCCTCACCTCGCAGGCTTCAGCAGGTAGCCGTCGCACTCCGTGTGACGGTGCAGTTTGTGTAGCGGAGGCCTATGACCGCCATGCCTTCCTCCCCTCCGTCATCCTGAGCTTGTCGAAGGATCAGCGACCGGGGCCCTTTTGAAATCGAAGCCAACTGATCGCCTCCAAATCACTAGAGGCTGATCCTTCGACAAGCTCAGGATGACGGAGGGGATGTGAAAGCCTTTTTCTAATGCTCCTCTGCCTTCATCCCGTTAATTCCGTCTGCCTCCCGTAATTCCGTCAAAAATCAGAAAGTCTGCTCCTTCTCCTTAAACAACAAATTGAACGTCGTCAGCGATCCATACGACTTCGTGATGTAATATTGCAGTTCCATCCGCTCGGCATCGTTCAGCTTCGGATGCGAGTTGATTTTCTGCTCCAACACACGCAGGTAATCGCGCACCAAGACGACTTTCCGGAAAAAGACCTCCAGTTCAATCTCCTTGGTCACGAGGGCCGGATCGTTCGGATGAATTACCACTTTCCCCCCCACCCAGCGCGGGGCTAGTTGCGGGGAAAGTTCGTCCTGGTCGCTTACCTTCAGATTCAACTTGTCTGCCGTTGCGGAAACCACCTCGGCGATCAGGTCGCTCAATGGTTTCTCCAGGCCTTCCACTTTCACCATCGGCTCGGAAGTTTTCATCTCGCCGACCTGCTCATCCGTCAGCGTCCGTCGCCCTTCATTAAAGAGCACCTCCACCGACTTCTCGGTCAACATTTTGACATCACCTAAACCAAATCGTGGATGCAATACCTGCATGCCCGGACGTATATCAGCAAATCTCATGGCATCGTTTTAGCTAATCCTTCGCCGCGATGCTAGCGCAACCCGCAACTCCCCTGTTGTCAGGAGAAAACTCCGCGTGCATGATTCGTCCCGATGCGCTTTTACGTACTCCCCAAGGCTGAAGACAAAACGACCTACATCAACTTCGATCACGTCGCCCGCGTCACCGTCGTCGGCGCGACCATTGAGGTTTATTTCGTGGGACTGGAAGCCCCAGTGATCATTCCCAAGAACCTGACGACTTTGAACGCCATGGGCAAGGGCATGGATCTTTCTGATTCTTCGAAGGAATATTTGAGTAACCTCTAGCGTCTGATCTTCATGCGCTCATTTATTTATAGCCTGGCCCTTATTATCCTCACCTCCATGACTGCCTCCGCCGATCCCGTCCAATCGCTCTACGACCTCAAGGTCAATTCGCTCGACGGTAAACCAGCCGACCTCGCCCAGTACAAGGGCCACGTCACCCTGGTCGTCAATGTGGCCTCCCATTGTGGATTTACTCCGCAGTACGCCGGCCTGGAAAAACTTTACACGGACTACAAAGACAAGGGCTTCTTCATTCTCGCTTTTCCCTCCAACGATTTTGGCGGTCAGGAACCCGGCTCGCCTGCGGAAATCGCCACCTTCTGCTCGACCAAGTACAATGTCACCTTCCCAATGTTCGAGAAAGTCGTCACCAAAAAGGGAGACACTGAAGCTCCGGTCTATCAATTCCTGACCACTGGTTTTCCTCCGCCTTCCTGGAACTTCTGCAAATATCTCATCGATCCCACCGGCAAGGTCCTCAAGTTTTTCCCGAGCAAAGTGAAGCCGGATGACAAGGAACTGACCGACGCGATTGATGCGGCCATTAAAGGGTAAGCAGCCCTTTGCCGCTGTCGCCAAAGCCTCCCACAAAACGATTCGTCATCCTGAGCTTGTCGAAGGATCAGACTCGTTCACACGGTGAGGTTCCAACTCACGAATCTTAAAAGTGCCTGACAACCGATGTAGGAAGTCGGAAACCGGATAGCAACGGTGAATGCGAGTCTGATCCTTCGACAAGCTCAGGATGACGGAGTTGAAAGAGGGCATATGACTCTCCGTGTAAAAGCAAAAGCCTCCTCGCTGATTAAGCGAAGAGGCTTTGCCATTTAATGTTTGGTCTTATTTCGCTGCCGTTGCAGGCGCCTTATAAATCTCGTCGAAGACGCCGCCGTCTCCGAAATAATCCTTCTGCACCTTGTCCCATGGCCCAAATTGCTCGGCTTCCGTGAAGAGTTTGATGGGAGGGTACTGGCTGGAATACTTAGCCAGCACGGCCTTATCGCGGGGCCGATAGTAATTGCGGGCGATCACGTCCTGCCCTTCCGGCGAATAAAGATACTGGAGGTAAGCGACGGCCACATCGCGCGTACCGTGTTTATCCACATTGGCATCAACCACGGCCACCGGCGGCTCGGCCAGAATCGTCTGGCTCGGGTAAACGATTTCAAACTGATCCGGTGCGCCCTTCACGCTGAGGAGCGCCTCGTTTTCCCAAGCGATGAGAACGTCGCCCTCGCCCCGCTCGGTGAACGTCACCGTTGAACCGCGTGCGCCGGTATCGAGCACCTTCACGTTACCGTAGAGCGCCTTGACGAACGCCTTCGGCTCTTGACCCGTATTTTTCGCGTAACCATAAGCGGCCAGGAAATTCCAGCGAGCACCGCCCGATGTCTTCGGATTCGGCGTCACCACTTCAATGCCTGATTTGACGAGGTCCGGCCAATCCTTGACGCCCTTCGGATTCCCTTTGCGCACCAGGAACACGATGGTCGAGGTATAAGGCGTGCTGTGATCTGGATAAAGGCCTTCCCATTTCGGGTTGATGGTATGCGCCGTATTCACAATCGAGTTGATGTCCGGCGGCAACCCAAGCGTCACGACATCCGCCGACAACCCGTCGATGACCGCGCGAGCCTGCTTACCCGAACCGCCATGCGACTGCGTAATCGTGACATCATCGCCCGTCTTCTTTTTCCAGTAGTCAGCGAAGACTTGGTTGTAGTCTTGATAAAGTTCCCGCGTGGGATCGTAGGAGACGTTGAGGAGGGCGACATCCTTGGCGGGTGCGAGCGAAACACTAAAACCAAGCGCCAAGGTAACGAGGACGGGGGTAAGTATCTTTTTCATATTGTCTATAATGTCAGTAGACTTATATTACTTTTGTTTTTTGTCAAGCGTTCTATCGATTTATGGTGGCAATTTTATTTTGCAACTCGTTGTTAAGAGATACCTTTCCAATAATAAATTAATTTTATTCCTTATGCCCATATCATCCCTGCTTCAAACCATTCTGCTCCTCACCGCCTCCAATGCTTTTATGACTTTCGCATGGTACGGCCACCTCAAATACTTCCACGATAAGTCCCTCTGGGTCGTGATCCTCATCGCGTGGGGTATCGCCTTTTTCGAATACTGTTTTCAGGTTCCCGCCAATCGCATCGGCTTCAAGGTGCTCGACGGTTACCAGCTTAAAATCCTCCAGGAGATTATCACCCTCGTCATCTTCGTGATTTTCGCCAAGGTGGTTCTCGACGAAAATATCAAATGGAATTACATGGTCAGTTTTGCGTTTTTGGCCGGGGCAGCGTGGTTCGCTTTTGCGTATAAATCGAGTTGAGTCGGACCATTCCTTGCAAAGCGCGGATTGCTAACGCGCGTACCTTGGGTATAGTCAACCTCCCATCATGTCCTCTTCATCTGCTCCCTATCGCGGTACTTATACCGCTCTCATCACTCCCTTCCGCAATGACCGGGTGGATGAAAAAGCGTTCACTCAGTTGCTGGAAGAACAGGTCGCAGCCGGCATTGATGGCGTCATCCCCGTCGGCACCACGGGCGAGTCCGCCACGCTTTCCACCGAGGAACATCTCCGCGTTATTGAGCTGGCGGTACAGGTCGTCAAGGGACGCATCAAGGTCATCGCCGGTACCGGCTCCAACAACACGACCGAGGCGATCTATTACACGCAGGAGTCTGAAAAGCTGGGTGCGGACGGCGTCCTCATCGTCGCTCCCTACTACAATAAGCCCACGCAAGCCGGGGTCTTTGCCCACTACGCCAAGCTCGCGGAGTGCACCAAGTTGCCGATCATCACCTACAGCATCCCGGGCCGGTGCGGGATCGAGATTTCGCTCGATACCATGGCCAGCCTCGCTGCCAAGTTTCCCAATATTGTCGCGATCAAGGAGGCAGGTGGCTCCATCGAACGCTTCAGCCAATTGCGTCAGGTGTTGCCGGATAATATCGCGATCCTGAGCGGCGACGATTCCATGACGTTGCCCGCCATGGCAGTCGGCGCGACCGGCGTCATCAGCGTCGCCTCCAACTTGATTCCGAAGGAAGTCGGCGACATGGTTCGCGCAGCCCTAGCTGGTCATGCTGCCGAAGCTGAACGCCAGCACCGCAAGCTCTACCCCATCTTCCGCGATCTCTTCATCGAATCGAATCCGGTTCCCACCAAGGTCGCCATCGCCCGCAAGGGTTGGATGACCGAGGACGTGCGCCTCCCGCTCGTTCCTCTGCAACCGCAAAGTCGCACGAAGCTCGAAGCCACGCTCAAGAGTTTGGGCCTCTAAGGATGTTATGAGCACCGAAAAAACACGCATCGTTATCGTAGGATCCAAGGGCCGCATGGGCGAAGCCCTCCTGCGCCTCGCGGGCCAAAATCCCCAACTCGAAGTCGTCGGAGCAATCGACAAGGGCGACAACCTCCTTGATGTCATCGACCGTTGCGACACGCTGATCGAATTCGCGCACCACTCTCTCTCCGGCGATCTCGCCAAGACCGTCGCGGACCACGGCAAGGCCCTCGTCATCGGCACGACCGGTCACACTGACGACGAACGCAAGGCCATCTCTGCGGTCGCGCAACGCATCCCCATCGTCTTCGCGCCCAATTACTCGATCGGCGTAAATCTCCTGTTTTATCTGACGCAAATCGCCGCCGAGACGCTCGGCGAGAATTACGACCAGGAAATCGTTGAGATGCATCATCGCCTCAAGATCGATTCCCCGAGCGGCACGGCGAGACGTCTAGCCGAGATCCTCGCCAAGGCCGATGGCGGCACGTATGAAGAGCTGACCAAGCATGGTCGCCATGGCGATGTCGGGGCACGCCCCAAGCGCGAGATCGGCATGCACGCCCTGCGCGGCGGCGACGTCGTCGGCGACCACACTGTGCACTTCGCCAACATCGGCGAGCGAATCGAACTCACGCATCGAGCCTCCAGCCGCGACACTTTTGCCTCGGGCGCCCTCCGCGCCGCCCAATGGGTCCGCACCCAAAAGCCCGGCCTCTACTCCATGCAGGAAGTGCTGGGCTTTAAGCGGTAACTTCATTCCATACACCCGGCTTGTTCGTTCGGCGTTAAAGTGTATCCTTCAAGCATGAAGTACGCGGAGCGGATTACCTTTGACCCGGAGCAATGTGGGGGACGACCCTGCATTCGAGGCATGCGTATCCGGGTAAAGGACGTGCTGGAGATGTTGGCAGCGCGCGTGCCTGAATCCGAAATTCTGGCTGACTTTCCGTATCTGGAATCCGAAGACATTCAGGCCTGCCTGGAGTTTGCAGCTTCGGAAATGGACCATGCCATTTTACGGGCAGCCTAAGTTGTGCTTTTTCTCGTCGATGCACAATTGCCTCCGGCGCTCGCCAAGGCGTTAAAGAATGCAGGACACGAGGCCCTGCATGTTGAGGAAGTTGGCTTACGGCACGCCAAGGATGCGGTGATTTGGAACTATGCCCTTCAACAAGGTGCAGCGATCATTACCAAGGACGAGGACTTCGTAGATCGCTTTCGGCGCCAATCGAATGGCCCGGCGATCGTTTGGTTGCGAATCGGAAACGCCTCCTCCAAGGCTCTTCTCCTTTGGGTCTTGCCTTTACTGCCCGCCCTCGCTCAACGAATTCAAGCCGGAGACAAGTTAATCGAACTTCGCTAGACAATGTCTGACAAACACCGGATCCCATCTTCAGCGCAACTCATCATCTTCTCCGGTGCAGGCCTCTCGGCAGAAAGCGGACTGAGCACCTTTCGCGGGACAAGCGGCCTGTGGGAGAATGTTCCCTTGGATGTCGTTTGCAACTTCGCGACCTGGGAACGAAACTTCGATGCCGTCCACGCCTTCTACGATGCCCGCCGCATTGCCGCCAGCGACGCGAAACCCAATCAAGCCCACGTCATCATTGCTGAATGGCAGAAGCGCTGGCCTGATCGCGTCCGCATCCTCACCCAAAAAGTCGATCCCCTGCTGGAACGCGCCGGTTGCCATTCCGTCGTCCATCTCCACGGCGACGCCCTTTCCATGCATTGCGTCGTGTGCGATCTCCAATGGAAAATCGAGGCGGTCGCCTACGATCAATCCGGTTGCCCCACCTGCGGCAAAAAGAAAACGGTCAAACCGGCAGTTGTCTTTTTCGGTCAGGCCGCGCCCGAATACGAGACCCTTCACACCATTGTCCGCAACCTGCGACCTTCCGATACCGCGATCATCGTCGGAACCTCCGGCACCGTGTTGCCTGCCGACCAATTATTCGGCGCCTCGCCCGCCTTTTCAATCCTAGTCAATCTCGAACCAGGCACCGCGATGAACGAAGCCGCATTCAGCGCACGCCATTATGGCCCCGCCACCCAGATTCTTCCGGAGCTAACCGGATTGATCGAGAAACGGATGTAACGCAAGCACAGCGCCTGCCGCAATCCGTCCTTTCAAAACAGAAGGCCCTCCTTAATGTAGCAATCTTTCTGCCACACCGCTCTTATGAAATATTCCACCCACATTGAGAACCCCGATGTCGTCCTGATCGGCAGCGGCATCATGTCCTCCAACCTGGGCGCGATGCTCAAGCGCCTGGAGCCGACCCTTTCCATTCAGGTCTACGAAGTCACCGAGGAATTGGCGCAGGAAAGCTCGAACGGTTGGAACAATGCCGGCACCGGACACGCCGGTATTTGCGAGTTGAGCTACACGCCCACGCGCGAGGCGAATGGCACCGTCAACGTCAGCAAGGCCATCCAGATTTTCGAGCAGTTCGAACATTCGCGACAATTCTGGAGCTACGCGGTGTCGAGCGGCATGGTGGATAACCCGAAGGAATTCATCAACCCCGTGCCGCATCTCAGTTTTGTGCACGGCCAGGAGATGGTCGATTTTCTAAAGGCACGCTACGAAGGAATGTCCGCCCACCATTTTTTTCAGGAAATGGACTTTACCACCGACCGCACCACCATCGGTGGTTGGGCGCCTCTGCTCGTTGAAAACCGCGCCGATATTCCGATCGCGGCGACCAAGATGAACAACGGCACCGATGTCAATTTCGGCGCGATCTCCCGCAAGCTGATCGACTGGCTCAACCGACAGGACCACTGCGGTGTCGCCTCCAATCATCGCGTCGTCGGCCTGAAGAAAACGGACTCCGGCTGGGAAGTCCGCGTCAGGGATCTCGATACAAATGTCATCCGCACGAACCACGCAAAATTCGTCTTCGTCGGCGCGGGTGGCGGCAGTCTCTCCTTGCTGCAAAAGTCTGGAATTCCCGAGGCGAAGGGCATGGGCGGTTTCCCGATCGGCGGCCAATGGCTGGTTTGCGAAAAACCCCGAGATCATCAAAAAGCATCAGGCCAAAGTCTACGGCCAGCCCCTCCCCGCCGCGCCGACCATGGCTGCACCGCATCTCGATTCCCGCATTCTCGATGGAAAGAAAACACTGCTCTTCGGACCGTTCGCCGCATGGACCACCAAGTTCCTCCACAAAAAGGGCAGCGTCACGGACCTGCCGTTTTCGGTTCGCCCCGACAATCTTTTTACCTTGATCAACATCGGCATTCACAATTTCGATCTCGTCCGCTATCTCCTTCAGCAAGGCACGCAGAGCATGGAAGACCGCATGGAAGTGCTCCGCGTCTTTTACCCCTCTGCCCGGACCGGGGACTGGAAATTGATCGACGCCGGAATTCGCGTGCAGGCGATCAAGGAGACCGATGGCAAAGCCGGTATCGTCCACTACGGCACGGAAGTCATCACCAATGCCGACCGCAGCATTTCCGCCCT
>JABDHJ010000007.1 GCA_013285645.1 Verrucomicrobiota bacterium
GTCAATCTTGAAGGACGTTACTGCTAAACCTTCTCAAAACGATCCGTCATCCTGAGCTTGTCGAAGGATCAGACTCGTGTGGACGCACTGCAAGACTGGACAGACTTAAAGTGGGATCGAATTGATTCTGTTCTGTCCTCTTAATCGCGATATGAGTCTGATCCTTCGACAAGCTCAGGATGACGGATTTCCAAAGGAAATCCTCTGCAAGATCTTTCACTTTTCCTACGCCGTGACAGCTCTTTTCACAGCAGACTTCAAAACCACCACGGAGCGGGCGGTGACGAGATACTCCGATCCTGATAAGGGTCGATCCTCCTCCGAAAAATCATTGGGACTATCAAGAGCGGTGTCCACGACGCAGGACCAGTCCTGTGGAGCGCCTTCCTGGACATGGAACATGCGGTCTTCCCAGTGGGCGTTGACCATGACATAGAGGTCGTCGTCACCGACGGAGGCGCCGTGGAGGCAGTAGGCGAACCAGTAAGATTCCGGATCGCAATTGACCGAGCCAACCGGCCCGTACCAGCTAACATCCTTGCGCCAATAGGTGGGGCGCGCGATGGACGGATGCGCTTTGCGGAACCCGATCATCAGCTTGAAGAAGCGGAAGAACTCGTGGTTTTGTTGGAGGCGATCCCAGTCAAGCCAGGTCGTGACGTTGTCCTGGTTGTAGGGATTGTTGTTGCCGCGCTGCGTGTTCAGGAATTCGTCCCCGGCCACGATCATGGGCGTGCCTTGGGCGAGCAGCAGCAGGACGCAGAAGTTTTTCGCCTGTTTCAGGCGCAAGGCGAGCACGGCGGGCGGCACATCGACATCGCCTTCATGTCCGCAGTTCCAACTCAGATTATAGTTGCTGCCATCGGTATTTTGATGGCCGTTGGACTCGTTGTGTTTTTCGTTGTAAGCAACGAGATCGTGCAGGCAAAAGCCGTCGTGTGCGGTGATGAAATTGATGCTCTGGCGCGGACGATAGGTTTCGTAAAGCTTGTCGGGAAAAAGATCGTCGCTGCCGTAGAGCCGTTGCATCGCGGCGGCCACCAGACCGCGATCACTCTTCACAAATCCGCGGATGTCGTCCCGAAATTGTCCGTTCCACTGCATCCAATCCAAACCCGGAAAGGAGCGGCCCAGTTGATAGCTGCCAATGTCCCACGCCTCGGCCACCAAACGCACATCAAGCAGACGGCTGAGATAGCTGATCTCCATGATCATCGGGGAATCGGTCATGTTCACCGTGCCGGAACTGGAGCGCGAGAAAATCGAGGCCAGATCAAAGCGAAATCCATCCACGCCCATCTTGCGCGCCCAGAAGCGGAGGCTTTCCAGCACGAGTGCCCTCCCCGCCGCATGGCCGGTGCGGACGGTGTTGCCGCACCCGGTATCGTTGAGGTAGTGGCGCTCGTCGCTCTTGGTCAGGAGGTAGTAGCTCTTGTTGTCGATGCCGCGCAGACTGTAAGTGGGGCCGTCCTCGTTCCCCTCGCTGGTGTGGTTGTAGACGACGTCCAACCAGACTTCGATTCCGGCAGCGTGGAACGCATGTACCATTTCTCGAAATTCATCAAACGCGTCTCCTGCGGCGTATTGCTGATGTGGAGAGAAAAAATTGAGAGTCATGTAGCCCCAATAATTCCCCTCCTGCGGATCGAATTGATGGACGGGTAACAACTCGACCACGGTGATGCCGAGTTCCTTCAAATAAGGAATTTTTTCCACCAGCCCCGCGAAGGTGCCGCGCTTGGCCGGACTGACACCGGAATTGGGATTCGCGGTGAAGCCCTTGACGTGCAACTCGTAGATGACGAGGTCGTGCGTGTGGCGCAGCGTCGAGATATCGCCCAACGTCCGCGCCTGTTGTGGCCGGAGCAGATAACCGAGGGGCGCGACGCCGTCGGTCGGCCCTGGGCGCTCGCAGGCGAGACGGCTGAAACTCGGCGGAAAGAAGACCTCCGGGGCGTAGGGATCGAGCAGGATTTTTTCCGGGTCGAAGCGATGCCCTTTTTGGGGTTCGTGCGGGCCGTCGATCCGGTAGGCGTAAAGACACGCATCATTCAAGGCCTCGCGCGGAATGCGGCAATGCCAGATATTTCCCGTCTTATGCGCCGGGTGAAGGAGTTGAAAAGTGAAGGCGGGCGTGACCACATCTTCCTTGCGATAAAAGACAAGAGTCACGCTCGTCGCATATCTGGAAAAGATCGCGAAGTTGAAGGCCTTCTCGGATTCGACCCAGGTGGCCCCGAATGGCCACGTTTCGCCTGCGGGAAATTCTCCCTGTTTTTTCTCTGCTGGCAGGTGAATCTCCGGGAACGACATCTGCCCCAGTGTTGGCCCGGGCCGGACACGATTCAAGAACTTTGCAGCCAAAGTATTCGCCCCGGCCTTGCCTTATTTCACGAACACGCCCTAGGGTGGACGCCAATGATTGCACGCTGGCCCCGGCCTCTTTTTTATCTGGTGACCGCCCTGGTCCTCGGGATCGACCAGATCACGAAGGCATGGGCGATGGCTTCGCTCCAACCGATCATCTCCGTGACGGTGATCCCGGGTTTCTTCAATCTCACGTATGTGGAAAACCGCGGAATCGCGTTCGGGATGTTTGCAGGGGAAGGCGCACTCGTGGGCTTATTTGTCGTCGCTCTTATCCTGATGGCCCTCTTTTATACAAGAAGCCTCGATTGGGTTGGCTTCGAGCCCAATCTCATTGGAGGTTTTCTCTGTGGCGGAGCCTTGGGAAACTTGTTAGATCGAGCGCGCCATGGGTGGGTGGTCGATTTTTTCGATTTTCACATCAGTACCTATAATTTGCGATGGCCCGTATTTAATGTCGCAGATAGCATGATCTGCATAGCGGTAGGATGGATCGTATGGAGGCAATTTAGTGGGACCTCTCACGCAAAATGTCCTTAAGTTGTTCTACCTCTAAGCTATCACCCAAATTCTTAGCTTCTGCTGTCAGAAAGCATTAGAGTCGAGAGGAATCGTTTATGCTGGCTAATATTGTGTATTACATAAATGTAATACTTGACTCTTTAGTAAACTATTGCAGAATTGGCTTAGAACCATTAGACATTGGTTCTACAAATAACACGTTATGACTATATCACCTATTTTCACTTTCGCACCCATCCCTCTCACGAGCGAGCTTAGCCCTTTGGCCCATGCGGCCATACTTATCCGAAAGCGTCAAGCAGATCACGTTATTGTGACAAAGCCGCGACACCGCATCAATCCGCCCGTTGAAAAGCAGGCGACGACTGAAGCGGCTCTCGTCTGATTTGCCGCAATCTTCTGCAATTAGAAGGAGGATTGTGGCAATAAAACGGAATTTGCCGCGCTGTTTTTGAATCGAGATCAAACGTTCATGTTTTGAACGGATGCCATGTGTCAGGATATTCCGCGTGATACATCAGATACGCTCGCCTAACGGGCATCGATAGTCGATGATGCCGAACAGTCGGCTCCCATCCGATTATCATGACCGAACCGAACCCAGATCCCGTACAGCCGCCTGATGACTGTCCAAGGATCATTCGTATCCGCTGGCAGCGCGTCGCCACTTATTTGGGAAGCATCGCCCTGATCCTAGCAATGTGGATTTGTGGCATCCTCTACACGATCCGATTCCACCCGGAACGTTTTGTAGACAGGCTGCTGACCGAGATGCCCCCACCCGCAACCGTCGGCAAGGTGTTTTGGCTGAACCGCCGCACGCTCGAAATCGACACCGTGAAAGTCGGGGGCTTCTTTTATGCGGATTCGATTATTATTACGGCCAGCCCAATCGGCCTTCTCCGGCGTCATGTGGCCCGAGTTCAAGTCTTGGGAGGACAGGTTTTTACCAAGGAATTATATGCCGTTATGGATGCAAATCCCAACGCCGATAAGGATACGGGCCTCAACTGGACAATTGGGACATTGGAGATAAGTCGCGGGACGCTCATGCTGAATGCTCTCGTGCCCGACACCACCGTACCCGTTCGCATTGGCGTACGATGGCCTCTCACGTTACACCAACTCAGGTTGGGCAAGCCCGATGCCAGCCCGGCGATGAAGAAAGTAGAGACCATCGATGTCGAGAATGTGACATTTGTCTCGCCTTTTGATCCCACCTCCCCGGTACTCTCGCTGCCTCTGATCCGGGTCACATTCACCTATGACGAGTTCTGGCATCATCGCATCCGCGAAGTCGACTTGATCAAGCCGACTTTGTTCGTGGGCGAGGATTTGTTTTGGTTCACTTCCGAATTCAAGAAGGAGCGCGAGTCCAAGCCCGATGTGGGCGTGTCGGCACCCTGGAACGTGGATATTTTCAAGGTGCGCTATGGGCAATTGGCCGTCAGCGCCTTCGGCCAGCCGGTGGTGAATTTTCCGTTCTTCTTCAATACGAAGGTCGCAGACATTCGGCTGGATCAACTCGATAAAATCAGCGCCAAGAGCAAGATCACCATTCAAGAGTTGGACCAGGATTATCCCGACTACAAGATCCGGATTGTCGGTCTTACCGGAGGCCTCTATTTCAGTTGGCCGCCAAGTGACGCCGACGCGAATAACGTGGTCAACACGATCAAGATCAAGGAGCTCTCCTGGAACGACATTGCGGCCACCAACGTGGCCAGCACCATTACCTTTGACCCCGATGGTGTTTATGGATCGCTGAGTGGGGGGTGCGAGGGCGGCGAACTCTCGGGCAATTTCGAATTCTATTATACCAAGGGCTTTACCTGGAACGTGGATTTCTTTGCGAAAAAGGTCAATTGCCAGCCGATCGCCGAAAAGTTGGCCGGGAAATATATCAACCTGACGGGCGAGCTTGACGGCGACATTACGGTGGATGGCCAAGTGACGGATATCCAGAAAGTCAATGGTGTACTGAAGATGCCAAAGGCGGGTATCGTGAATATCAAGTCGGTCAATGAACTACTCGACCGTCTCCCGGCGGATGCCTCGGTTTTCAAAAGAGATGCGGCGAAGATCGCCGTGACCGCACTCGCGAACTACCCCTATAACGAAGGTGAACTGAAACTTGACTATAACTCCCAGGGCGGCGTCGGCTCATTAATTGTCAATGGCCCCACGGGGCGCCGCCAACTGGACGTCTACCTGCATCCATGGACCAAGGCCGATGCAAGTTCAAAGGTTGCCAACAACGCAGACAATAAGTAACAATAGGATGCACCCCTCGATTTCAGTACCAGGACGCCAGTCGCCATCTCTCGTGAATTATTCTCTGAGTCATTCTTTTTTCCAGGCAAGCGCCCTGCGACTGACCCTGCTGATGCTTGGGATCGGGTGTCTCGGCGGATGCGCCCCCACGGTCAACCTGGTCACGCCGGAACCGATCAAGGTCGATGTGTCCGTCCGTCTGGACGTCTACCAGAAAACGGCCCCGACCAAGGCCAAGGAGGAGCAGTCGAGCCTGGTGATCGCCGCAAACCGGCGTTTACGCTCGGGTGAAATTCAACAGTTGAAGGGCGCCCATATTATCGGTGAGGATCGCGACGGCTATCTTGATATGAGGAATCCGCCCAAAGATCCGAAATATTTGGCGTACGCCCAAAGCGTGATCCAAGCTGAAAACACAGACCGTTCCTATCTTTACCTTGCCAATGCCCAGGCTAAAAATGAACCGATGGAACTGGTTGGCGCGGACTACGCCAAACTTTGGCGGGATCGTGCCTTTCCAGGAGAATGGGTGCAGAAAGAAGACGGAACGTGGATTCAAAAATAGGATCAACTCATCGAAGCGTGGAGCTGAAAATCTCCTTGACTCAGACCTCTTCGAACGGTTCCTCCTCGGAACCTGAGGGCGGGGCTCTGCCCATCAAGAACCTTTACACGCGTCGTCACGCCATCCTGAGCGTGGGCTGTTGGGTTATCCTGACCGCCTGTTTCATCTACCCCGTCCTTCAATTTGCCAGCCACATCCAGAGCACCCTCACCGGCATGAAGGGCGCCCCCTCGGAAACCGTGCGGATCAACGTGGTGAAAAACTTTACCACCGCCCTCGCTTTCCCCACCGCCATCGTCTGGGATGCGAAGGGCCTTCCACCCGACGAAGCTAACGCGGCTTGGAAAAATCTTCTCACCACGGTTGGGGCCGACGATAACGTGGTCGAAGTAACCGACGGTAAAGTGATGATAGAAAACTGGCCGAGGAGTGACTGGTACGCAGCCTTCGTCGCATCCAAGGCAACCACCTACGGCGAGGCGGAAAAGATCGTGCCCCGTTTGCGCAAAGACATTAAGCAGCTTCCGTTTCCGACCTCCAACCATCCCTGGGTCACGGGCGGACCGGCCCTTTTTCTGGACCTCAATATCGCCTCCACCAAATCGCTGCGATCGGGTGAACTGATCGCGCTTCCCGTCGCGTTTATCATTCTCATTTTGGTTTTTCGTTCGCTGGTGTCCGCCTTTTTGCCGGTACTGGTCGCGACCCTTGGAGTCACCTGCACTCTGGGCATCCTGAGCATTTTGGCCACCAGCATGCCGGTGACTTTCTTCGTTCCCAATCTCGTAACGATGATCGGCCTGGGCGTCGGCATCGATTATTGCCTCATTTATCTCGCCCGTTACCGGCGTGAGCGCGCCAACCATCTCACGACCCAGGAGGCTCTGCAGATCACCCGGCAGACCGCAGGCAAGACCGTGCTGGTTTCCGCCATGCTGGTGATGAGCGGCTTCCTGACGCTGCTGTTTATTCCCCTCGAATTCTTCACCTCCATCGCCGTGGGTGGAATGTTGGTCGTGGCATGTGTGGCGCTGGCGACGCTCACTCTTTTACCCGCGATGATTTTTCTCGTTGGATCGCATCTCGAGGACGGCGCCTCGCTGTTCAGCCCGCTCAAAAAACTTCGCCTCGGGCCACAATGCTGCGAGCGATGGGGACGGTTTGTCGTCCGCCAGCCATGGATCTGCGTGACGATCGGGCTGGCCATCCTTGTTATCCTGGCGCTGCCGACCCTGCGCCTGCGCATTGCCTCGATCGAAGCGAAAAATATTCCGCCCCAGTCCGAATCCCGACTCGGTTATGAGAGCCTGACCAAAAATCTCGGACCGGGCTGGATGATGCCCGCCATCATTCTGGTACAACATCCGACAGCCGATTGGGTGATCCAGGGAATGGATGGAGAAAAGGATTTGGTCGCAAAAATCAACGCGCTTCCCAATACCGAAAAGGTAATATCCGTGACGGATACGAGCGGCTCGAAAATCATGCAGTCGGCGCGCTATTCCATGCTGACGAGCACCAATAATGGCGACCAGACCCAGAGCGTGATCATGGCCCTGAGCAAGAGCGATCCTCAATCCATGGACGCGCGCAAGTGGCTGGACGAAATGACCTCGCTGCTGGCCGAAAGCGAAAAGGCCCATCCGGAAGGCCCTCGTTATTATGTGGGAGGGTTGCCTTCGGTGACGCTCACGGCCGATCGCGTCATCATGCATGCGTTGCCGTGGGTCGTCATAGCCACGCTTTGCAGCACGTTTGTTCTCCTGGTTATTTTCATGCGCTCGATCCTGGTCTCGTTGAAGGCCATCGCTCTCAACCTCATTTGTGTGCTCGCTGCTTATGGGTTCCAGGTCATCTGCTTCCAAGACGGATGGGGGGCGACCCTGTTCAACTTCTTTGCCACCGACGGCTTGAACACCATCGTGCTGGTCATCTGCTTCTGCGCGTTGTTCGGTCTCTCGATGGATTATGAGGTCTTCATTCTTGCCGCTGTGCGCGAGAGCTGGTTGGACAACCACAACATGAATCTGGCGGTCCAGGATGGGCTTCAGCGTGTAGCGGGCATCATCACTTCCGCCGCCTTTATCATGATCGCGGTCTTTCTTTCTTTCGCCTTTGGCGATGTGGTGGAGATTGAACAGTTGGGCGTGGGCCTCTCGTTCGCTGTGCTGCTGGATGCGACAGTGATTCGTCTCCTGCTCGTGCCAAGCATAATGGCCTTGATGGACAAGTGGGCCTTCTGGTGCCCCGGCCAGGCTTTGCCGGTGGCAACACGCCATCCGCGCGGACATCATTATCAGGGCGAAAAACTGAATCCGCCCGAGGAAGTCAAACGGATAACGGGGCTTTAAGTCCGAGAAGGCACCGCCGCCCAGCGTGCGGCGGCTACCGTGGAACTGCTACCGCGATCAGTGGTAGCCCGCGATCTCCGAGCGTGGGCCTGCTCTCCGACCGTCGCCCGGAGGTCGACGGCTACCTCAGAATCAACTCCTTCGATCAAGCCGAAGCAAGCTTCGGAGAATTCAACCCAAGGGATTAATTGGAGACTGATCCGGAAGTTATCCCGCCCTCGCTTTCCTCCTGTCGTATTTCGTCTTCTGTCGTCAATTTTTCCATCAATCGTTCTTTCGCAGCTAACCAGTGGCACAACGCCTTGCCTTCGGGGCACCCTTCCGCGAGATAAATGGCATACGCTTCCGCTTCGATGGAGTTTTGATCGATATTGCTCATAGGCCCATTATTGCACCAATTGGGCTTCGTGCGAGCGCCGGGCCGAAACACTTGAGATAACCGCTCTTGAGTCCTGACGGAAATTCTTCTAACCATCGGCATGTGGTTTTGGCTTCTTGTCCTGGTCTGGGCCGCAGGTCCGGCTTGTATTCCGCACTTACTCCTGCTCAATAAACGACCCACGGCGACTCTGGCCTGGTTATGGGCCCTGCTTCTCTTTCCGTTTTTTGGGACCGTTCTTTATCTGATGATCGGTTCCGAGCAGGTGAAGCGTCGCCGGATGAATCGTCGCGTGGAGTTTCGACAGAAAAATCAATGGTTCTCGGCCCGGTCCCACGCCGGCAAGGCGTGGTCGAAGAAGAAATCAATCGCGATCAAAGCCCAAACTCTCTTCGATACTTTATCGAATATCACGCAATTGCCCGTCTGCACCGTTTCCGATCTGCAGGTCTTACGAAAAGCGCCCGCCTATTATGCTTCACTCAAGGAGGCCATCCGGGGCGCGACGCATTCGGTTGAATTCCAGACCTTCATCTGGCGCGACGATGAAGTAGGCGCGGAATTCCTGGAGCTCCTGATCGAGACGGCACAGCGCGGCGTGACCGTCCGAGTCCTGGTCGATGAACTGGGATCATTCTGGTTAAGGGAGAGTTATTTTCGCCCCTTGGTAAAGGCTGGGGGACAATTTTCCTGGTGCCATACCCTTTCCCCCTTGAGAAGCCGCTACTCGTTCAATCTTCGAAATCACCGGAAGCTTCAGGTGATCGATGGAGCGATTGCCTACGTGGGCGGAATGAACTTCGGGCGCGAATACGCGAGTCGCAATCCCTATTATGGTGACTGGGGTGACGTACAGGTTCGCGTGGAAGGAACAGTTGTCCGGGTCCTTCAACAAATTTTTGCGGAAGACTGGTTTTTTGGCACAGGCAAAAGCGACATCCAAGACCCGCCAAAAATCGCCGTGGAAACGGAAGAGGTCAGCTTCATCCAAATCCTGCGCGGCGGCCCGGACGAAGAAGACCAACCGATGCTGCGTTCGAACCTTGCCCTGGTTGCCACGGCCAGCAAACGCCTGTGGATCGCCCCCGGTTATTTTGTTCCCGGCGAAACGATGCTGGCGGCGTTACAGGTTGCGACCGCGCGTGGTGTCGATGTGCGTATCTTGGTTTCGTTAAAAAGCCAGCATCCGCTCCTGGTCAAGGCGGGCAGATCGTATTACGACGCCTTGTTGCGCCATGGTGTCAAAATTTTTGAATACGATCAGGGTATCGAGCACTCCAAATATGTCATCATCGACGAGGAATGGGTTTCCGTCGGCTCATCGAATTTTGACGAGAGATCGATGCGCTTGAATTTTGAGTTAAGCCTCCTCGCCTATAACCACGAAACAAATCATGAGTTTGCGGAGATCTTTCAAGAGACCCTTTCCGAATCCCACGAAATCAACCGAGAGCTATTTGCCAAGCGGTCCTATCGCGAAAAACTGATGGAAGCGGCCCTGAGACCGCTGTCCCCGGTGCTTTAACCCGTGTCCTTGACGCTTAAAGCGCCGGGCTACTTACTCGATTCGGTGCAAGGAACCCAGAGCCATTGGGAACATCAGACTGGCGATTCATTAGAGACCAGAATTTCAGCGATCGGCTTTACTCCGACGCCTGAAGATAAATAATCCCAATAGACCGAGTCCGAGCATCGCCCAGATACTGGGCTCGGGCACGGCGGCAGGATTATAGGCGGAGAGCACGACATCCTGACCTCCGATGGTCGAGTTCGTGGCGTAATCTCCAGTATAGCTGATATAGAAAAGAACATTATCGATCGTGACGGTGCCGACGCCATCGAGATAAGAAATCGTCGCGGTGTTCGTCCCATCCGAAAGGAAATCGAATTGGCCCAAGGTGGAACCGCTTTGGAGAGTAAAAACGTAGTAGTTGTCCAGGTTCGTGTTTGGCCCCCCGGGAACATACGACACGGAATTGAGTTGGAGTGAACCGATGTTATCAATCTGCAACGTCGCCCCGCTTTGAATGTTCAAGTTAACGCCCGTCCCGGGAGCCTGGATGGCGTCCTGATCGTAATCCATGCCGGGAGTCACCAAACGCGGTGGATTGGCAGTCGCGGTGTTGGCGATGGCGAACTCGGCCTTGGATCCCGTATCGAAGGTGAGACTACCGCTAATGGTCGTGATCGAGGGATCGCCTGGATAGAGCGTGCCGCCGCTCTGCACGGTGACGTTGCCGTTAATCGTACCTTTGCCGCCAAGCGTGCCGCCGTTGCCAACCGTGGCGTTGCCGTTGACCGTACCGCCGCTACCGACACTAAACGAGGAACCGGAGTTGATCGAAAGAGCACCGGTGATACTACCGTTGAGCACGAGATTGCCCTGATTGACCGTTGTGCCGCCCGTGTAAGTGTTGTTGCCCGTCAGGTCCCAGGTTCCCACGCCATTTTTGACCAAGGAGGTCGCTGCTGTTCCGTTGTCCCCGATGGCCGCGTTGAGAATATTATCTCCAGCATTGGATCCTGTGAGGGTAAATGTCTCAGCAGTGTTTGCTGTGCTGAAGGCGACATTCGCGGAGTTGGTGAAATCGACTGGACCGATGCCCGAGGCATCAAACGTTCCGCCATTGGAACCCATGGTGAACTCGCGATCGGTACTGTCGCCAGAGCCGGTATATTGAAGGGTGCCACCGTTCAGCACGAGGTTCGAAGCCGCATTGGTCGATTGACCGATGCCGCTGGCCGTCCCTCCGTCGGAGAGCTGACTGACACTCAATGTACCGGCACTGATCGTCGTCGTGCCCGTATACGTGTTGGCCGCGGCCAGAATCGTGGTGCCAGAACCTATCTGACTGACATTGCCCGTGCCGCTGATGAGATTGTTTTCCGTCAGGGTGTTCGATCGCTTATAAAACAAAGTTCCATCGTCCGTCACGCCGCCGGAACCGAGACTACCCGTCGTGGTATTGTTGCCGACCTGGATCGATCCCGCCGAAAGGATTGTGCCGCCCGAATAGGAATTGGCTCCCGTCAGGAAGGTCACGCCAGTGCCCGCCTTATCCAAGGTAATGACCCCGGTCGCACCGCCACCGGCGTTGTTCTCAATCGTTCCGTTGAAGGTGCTGGACCCGTTGCCGTTGCCGACCGTCAGCGTTTGAGTCGTACCGTTGCTACTGTTGAGCACCACCCCGGAACCCGTCAAGAGACCCACGCCCTGGTCATGACCGTGAAGATCGAGCGTACCGCCGATCGCCGCCGAACCACTTTGACTTCCCAGCGCACTGGCCGTGGCGCTGGCCGCGCCCACTCCGATTAGAAGCGTGGTGCTGGCTCCAACGGTTGTGCCGCCGGTGTAGGTGTTCGTGCCGGTCAGGACCAAGGTGCTACTCGCGCCTGTCTGGATGACCTTACCCGTGCCACTGATCACATTGCCATCGGTCAGGCTGCCACCCAGTCGGTTATAAATCAAAGTGCCGTTGTCAACCACGCCACCCGTACCGAGGCTGCCCGTGGTGCCTGAGAGGAAGAGGCCAGCGCCGATTTGCAGCGTGCCCGAGAGGATGGTCGTGCCGCCAGTGTAGGTGTTCGCGGCAGTCAAAATAGTGATGCCGGAGCCAGCTTGCGTGAGGGTGCCCGTTCCGCTGATCACGTTCGTTTCCGTCAGGGTATTGGAGTGGTCGTAGCTAAGGACGCTGTCATCGATCACACCGCCGGAGCCCAGACTGCCCGTGGTACCGCCGTTGCCGACCTGCAGCGTGCCTGAGGTAATCGTCGTTCCGCCAGTGTAAGTGTTGGCCTCCGTCAGGATTGTCGTGCCAGTTCCGGATTGAGTGACGTTGCCCGTTCCACTGATCGCGTGTGCTTCGGTCAGAGTGTCGGAGCGGTCGTAGGTCAAGGTCGCGTCATCGATCACGGCACCGATGCCCAGATTGCCCGAGGTACCGCCATTGCCGATTTGCAGTGTGCCCGAGGTGATCGTGGTGGTGCCGGTGTAGGTATTGGCTCCACTGAAAATAATGGCACCAACGGGATTGACTCCCGTCGTCAGGGTAATCCCGTAATTACCGCTGATTATTCCGCTAAAGTTGGAGGTTGTAGCGGGCGAGGTGTCCGGATTGGCCGAAGTGATGGTGATGTCTGCCCCGAGAACCGCGTCCCCTGTAAAGTTGGTTTCCCGCCCAAGGGTAAAGTCGCCGTTGAGAGCAAGCGCATTGCCCAACGTCCGCGCCTCACCCGAGGCACGAATGCCGCCACCGTTGATGGTGATGGTTCCGCTGCCCAAGGCGTTATCACTTCCGATGTCGAGCGTGCCTGCGTTGATCGTCGTTCCACCGCTGTAACTGTTGCTGCCAGAAAGCGTCAAAGAACCGGAACCGAGTTGGTCGACTGAGCCAGCCCCACTGGATCCACCATTATCCGTGATATTGCCGGAGAAGGTGATGTCGTCCGAATGGTTAAAGGTCAGCGTGCCATTGTCAGTCACGTTGCCCGCCAGGGAACCACTCGTTCCGCCGTTGCCGATCTGAATGCCACCAAATTGTCCAATGTTGGTACCTCCCGTTTGTGTGGCAGTACCTGTAAGAGTGAGCGTGCCTCCAAATTGGTGGTTTAGAATGCCAGCCCCTGAGATCGATCCCGCATAAGTCTGTGAATCGCTGAAGTACATAATCGAACCACTCGCGATGCTGATGCTCGACGAGGCGAAGGTTGAAGTGCCCGCCCCATTATTATCCACCTCAAAGTCACCACTGGCGATGACCGTGGCGCCGGTGTACGTCTGGTTTCCGCCCAAGGAGACAAGCGTATTGCCCGTAATGGTCAATCCACCGGAACCCGAGACGGTGCCGGAGATCCCGACAAACGCATTACTCGTACTGAGGGTTCCTCCCAGCGTTCCCAACGTGATGTTACGAGAGGAACTCATGTTGCTGGTGAATTGCAACGTGCCACCGTTCAACGTCACGCTACCCGTCGCCGTGCCGAGATTATTGTCGGCGGAAATGGAGATTGTTCCGCCGTTGATCGTCGTGCCGCCGGCGTAATCGTTCCCACCGGTGAGCGTGAGCACGCCGGGGCCCATCTGCACCAGGTTGCCCGAGCCGAAGATATAATTGTCCACCGTCACGTTATCGCTGCGATTGAAGGCCAGGGTGGCGTAATCGAGCACTTGGCCGCTGCCCAGGTTACCCGTGGTGCCTCCGTTGCCCACCTGGATCGTTCCACCACCCTCAATGAACGTGGAACCGGAATAGGTGTTCACTCCGGTCAGGATCAATGTGCCGGTGTTCCCTTGCGAAATGGAGCCGCTACCGCTGATCACATTGCTTTCTGTGAAGATGTCCGAGCGAGCGTATTCCAATCCAGAGGTCACGCCATTGAGGAAAATGCCGCCTGTGCCCAGACTGCCGCTCGTGCTGATCGCGGAGCCTGTGCCAATCTCCAGGTTGCCTGCGGTTACCGTGGTACCACCGGTGTAGATGTTGTTGCCAGTCAGGACGAGGCTGCCCGCCCCGATTTTATTGATGCCGCCGCCACCGCTGATCACTCCGCTCAAGGCGAGATAGCCCGCCCCGCCCAGGTTGCTCGCTCCGCTACCCGCCAGGCTTACGGCGTTCGCGAAGTTGGCGCTGGTGTTGGCATTACTGTTGATCAGACTGCTGGCGGTGCCGCTTTCCAGTTGAAGGTTACTGGCCTGCACATTCTGCTGACCATTGAGATCCAGGGTGCCGCTGAAAACCAGCACCTCACCCGTCGCCGCCAGCGCATTGGCATTCCCTAACTGCAGGGTGCCCGCCGTGATCGTCGTGCTGCCCGTATAATTATTTGCACCGTCCAGAGTCAACGTTCCAGTCCCAAGCTTGTTCAAGCTTCCTCCCGCGCTGACCAGAGACGAGGCAAAGGTGACCGCTTGACCATTGGTGTCGATGGAAAAAATCTGATTAGCCCCCGTGGAGAAACGGGCCGAGTAGTCGGTGGAATTCGCCGTACTGTATTGCAAGGTGCCACCGGAAAAAGTGATGGCCCCCTTAGTGCCGATCGCGCCGCCACTGCCGAGATTGAGCACGCCTGCAGTCAGGGTGGTGCCTCCCGCGTAGGTATTCTCCCCTGAAAGGACGAGCGTGCCCGCGCCGGTCTTGTTGATACTCGCAGCCGCATAACCGCCGGGAGAAGAATCGGCGATGTTCTCGGAAAAGGTTTCCGTCCCCGAGGAAACGCCAAGATTCACTGTTCCTCCGTCGAGGAAGATCCCGTTGCCCGCACCTGTCCCGTCGCCTGCTTCGACACCAAAAATCGAGCTTAAATTAGTGGCCCCGCCAGCTCCTCCTGTAACGGTGTCTCCGTTGAGAGAGCTATCGGCCACGGTCAGACTGGCTCCGTTGCTGCCTCGCACAAAAATAGCTCCACCCGCTGCTCCGCCGCCACCGCCGCCGCCCGCACCAATATTGTTGTTAGCGTCCTCGCTGGCGCCTCCAGCACCTCCGAGATAGCCGCCCACGCTGTTGAAAGAAGTCAATAACGAGCCACCACCACCACCGCCAAAGCCTCCGTTGCCACCCTTGGTGGTATGTCCTCCGTCGTCTATCGAAGATCCACCGCCGCCGCCGCCGCCGTATCCTCCTGAGCCTGCGGTACTATCCTCGCTTCCATTTCCGCCGCCGCCACCGAAGTCACCCCCGTTGCCGCCGTTATAGCCAAGCGCGCCGCCGCCGCCGCCGCCGAATTTGCCACCAGTGCCTCCATTGCCTCCAGCAACAAAATTACCTGTAATGTTTTGGTAAAAGGCCGATCCTCCTCCGCCGCCGCCATTGAGGGAACCATTTCCACCGGGACCACCGGCTGGGTACGAGGCTCCGGTTCCGCCTCCGGTTCCGCCTGCTCCACCCGTTGCGGTGCTATTGATTGTCGTGGCATTCGATCCAGACGTCAGCCCGCCGCCACCACCCCCAGCCGGGTGGCCGCCGTTGTTTATTCCATTCCCGCCGGAGCCGACGAGTCCGCCGCCACCGCCGGTACCGCCGTTCGAATTTCCACCATTACCCGCAAAGCCCCCTCCACCGCCTCCCGCGCCTGAAGAACCATAATAGCCGGTGCCTCCGTTACCTCCCAGTCCGCCACCACCTCCTCCTACGAAGTCAGTAGCACTAACGCCGGTAACCGGGACGTTCCCCGCGCCACCCGCTCCTCCCGTGGCGGAATTGTTCGTGAAAGCGACACCGCTGATGGTTACGGCCCCCGAATTAACGAACAGCGCTCCACCCGCGCCCAAGCCCCCGCCGCCGCCGCCGAGGCCACCCGCGCCTCCCGTGGCGCTGCCATTGGTGAGTGTGACGTTTTCAATATTGACGGCTGCCGTGGGGCTTGCCGTATCGACAAAGAAAATGCGATAGGCGTTATTTCCGCTGATTGTGTTTCCCGTGCCACCGTTAATCGTGACGGCACTGGTGATGATCGGCAAGGCGCTCGTCAACGTGATCGTACCCAGATTATTGGCAAGATTGATCGTGCTGCCTGGATTGGCGTTCGCCAGTGTCAGACAATAGAGCAGATCACCCGAACTGCCGGAGCCCGTTCCCGTATCGCTCGTACTGGTCACCGTATAGGTGGTCCCGAAAGCAGGTGCTGCCGTCAAAAGAACCAGAACGAGGAACTGACAGCAGGCAAAAATCCCCTTCCGAATGCGGAAACGAGCCCAGGACGAGAGCGCTATCTCGGTCGGTGTTAATTGAAAAAAATGCCGGGGGATCACGCCCGGACTATAGAGATGCCCGACTTTCTGTATACCCCCCTATTTAGATAAGAGGGCTTTAAAGCGTTAGTTGTCTCTACAGGCACTTGTTGCATCAAGCCTGCCGACGGTGTACCTCATGCCTGTTTCCTTCGAGCCAAAGAGCCATCAGAGCCGCGCGGCTTTTCACGCCAAAAAGGGTGTAAAGATTGGTCACGCTTTTGTGCAGAGTGGAGGGTTTTCGACCGAGGGATACGGCGATCTGATTCTCCGTCTGACCGGTCAAGAGACCTTGCAGGATTTGCCGCTCCATGGGACTGAGAAGTTTGTCGCTCACGAGAAGTCCGTTACCAAGAAGGAGACGGTGATGCAGTTCGGGAATGCCTCGCAGGGCATTGCCGGCCAGATCGGCCTCGCGCTGAGTGAAGAGCCGTCGGCGGGGTTTGGTCTGGAAACGATCGATCAGAAAAAAGGATTCGAGATCGGCGGTGACAGGAAATCCGACCATGATGCGATCTGCGATGCCACCGTCACGGTAATAGCGTTTGTAGTGGGGCGTCTTTTTGAACGCGGCAAAGTCGAAGAGCTTTCCATCGCGAATCCGATAAAAGCGGAAGCGACCTGTGCTGCCCATGGTGGCGCGGCTGTCCATGCCGATGTGATCGGCATCCTTGGCTTCGTGCGACCGCTGGTAGTAGGTCGGGGTAAGTTTCCCGTAGTGCTCGCTGTCGTAGTATTCGGCAAGTTGTTTTCGGTAAGGCGCTGGATCAGGCCGTAGGGCGACCCGAGCGCGGAGACGCCAGCCGAGAAAGGGGTCTTTCTTCGCAGTTGCGCCGCGCAGAACCCGAACACCACCGATCCAGATAACGTTATCGGCATCGATCTCTTTCGCGATCCATTCCTGAAGGTACTTTAGCGCGGCATCCGTCTCACTGGCAGGAAAATTGGCGAGCCGTTGCCAAAGTTCAAAAGTCGCATCGCTGATGGCATTGGTGGGAGAAACGGAAGGCATGATGTTGAAGCAATTTACATCACCCCGCATTGCTCACAAGGCCTTGAAAGCACTCGCACACAGGATGTAGTTCATTCAAGCCCCCCCTGCGAAAATCACCTCTCCACGCAGAGGTACGGAGATGCAGAATCCGACAAGAAGCAGCGTCAGAGCGAAGGCTCTAATTGAATTTGCTACTATTTCTGTAAGTAGTTGACGCCCATAACGTCGGGCTGCAGGGATTTGAACCCTGGACCTCGCCGACCCGAACGGCGCGCTCTACCAAGCTGAGCCACAACCCGAAGAAACTGACTTTGCAACCATCCGGTCTTGTAAAATGGATGGGGGACTACTTTGGCAGGTTCAAGGCAGGTGGCAAGCTTAACGAGATTCCGCGATGATGATTCTTTAAAGATTTCCTTACGCCATGATCTTGTTTAAGTTCAATCATGGGACGTCAATGGTTACTCGCTAAACGCGAAGTCAATTCGCTGAGAAAATCTCAGGCAACAGGCAAATATCTCAAGGAAATCATGGTGGCCGCCAAGCATGGCGGACCGGATCCCACCGCCAACGCGCGGCTCTTTGCGGCGATCGAAAAGGCCCGCAAGGAGAGTGTTCCCCGCGACAACATCGAACGGGCGATCAAGAAGGGTGCAGGCATCGGTGGCGAAAAAATGATCCTTGAGATCATGGCCTTCGAAGGCTACGCGCCGCACAAGGTGCCGGTCATCGTCGAGGCACTTACCGATAACCATAACCGCACCGCGCCGGAAATCCGCGTGCTCTTTAAAAAGGGGCAATTGGGCGTGGCGGGCAGCAATAAATTTCTTTTCGATCACGTCGGCCTGATCGAGGCGCATCATCCCGACGCGGCGGCCGATATCGAAGCCGCCGCCATCGAAGCGGGCGCCAACGAAGTCGAACCGTTGAATCACGGCCAGAACGATGACATTCCCGAGGGTGCCACTGGAGCACGATTCATCGCGGACCGGGCGGCCATTCATACGGTCTCCCAGTGGCTCACTAAAAATGGCTGGACGGTAATCACGAGCGAAATGGGCTACATTCCCAAGAATATGCCCCAGCTCACGGACGAGCAACGCGCGGAGGTCGGCGAGTTTCTGCAATTACTTGACGACCACGACGACGTTCACCGCATCTGGGCGGCGTTCCGCTAAGTACCGGTTAAAGTAAAGAACTTCGAAGCATTTCAGAGGTAGTCGTCGCACCTTCCGTTGGTAGCCGCCACACGCTGGGTGGCGGTGCCTTCCCTCCGTGGTAGCCGTCGACCTCTGGGCGACGGTCAGAAAGCAGGCCCGCGCTCGGAGATCGCGGGCTACCACTTCCAGAAACCCATCCGGGACTTTCTAATCCCGTTTTCCGTCGAGGATCTGATAGAGGCGCGTGGCCGAGGGCGGGGGCTGGACTTTGCCTTCAAGAATGTCCCGCACGTGGATGTGGGGACCGTATTCCTTTTGGTTGACGTCATCATCCACTTCAATGGAGCTTCCGCCCAAGGTGGCGCCGCCAAAAAGACCGCCGGAATCCCGGTAAACCAGGACGGCGTGCTTTTCGAGGTCGCGGGTCGATTCCGTCGCTGTGCCGGTGTCTTCACCTGCTGTTCCGGCGGCCGTGGCATCCCATTTGATTTTACCGACCCCGACGAACTGCCCGATGGCGCTTTCTGTGTTAAGAATAATAATATAGCGAATGGTGGAGAAACCGATTTGCGCTCCGATGCTGGCGCCGCTGATGCTGAATGCCGAGGGCGCACGCCAGACCTTGGGTGCATTGCCATCCTGATGGTGCACGACGATGATGCCTTCGCCGCCCTGCCCGCCGATGCCGATGCCGCCCTTCGTAATCGTCAAAATGGCCACGCCCCTGGCATTGGCCAGAATCTCATTCGGAATGGGATCAACGGAGCCCTGCCGCTTTTCCAGGATCTGCGTGGCGGTCTGGACGACGTTGTCCATGTTATCGGCGCGAAGGAAAAGGGTGGAGACAAGAAGTACGGCCAGCGTGGGGATAAGGTATTTCATGGTGGGGATGAGTTTTGAGAAAAGGCATTCTAGGACGCATTCCCGAAAGAGGGCAAGGCCTCGTTGCTTCCATACTCAAAGAGACGCTGTGGCGAGCGCTATTGAAATTGCACTTAATGCACCCTTGGGATACGGTGTAGAGTGGATACACCTATCCACACCTTTCCTTTCATTTGAGATGTATCTTTAGGAAAGAAACGCTTTGCCCATGAATACTCTAATTAATAAACGAAATTCTACCCGCGGATTTACCCTGATCGAGCTTCTGGTTGTGATGGGGATTATCGCCATCTTGGCTGCTGTCTCTTGGTCTGCCCTCAATTCGGCCATATCGCATGCCCGCACCGCCAAGTGTGCTTCCAATCTGCGCAATATCGGCGCAGCCATGATTATGTTTGCGGGAGACAATAACGGGAATCTGCCGGAATCGGGCAGTATAATTGCCTACAATGCCAAGGACCCCGTCACCGGACAATACGGCTGGACGCAACAATTGGAACCATACTTGGGCGTCGGATCGGCCGTGGAAAACGCAAGTGGGGGGAGCATTTTCCAGTGTCCCGATCGAAACCTGATACCCACTAATAAATACTATAGCTATTTCAATGGCTCTCATGCCGCACAAGCTCAACTCGGTGGCTTTGGCCCGGTGAGCCTGATCAAAATACGCTCTCCCAGTTCGTACATTATGGCTGGCGACATCGCTTTCCCAGGATCGTTCAGCGTCGATGACTGCGATAAGGATGACTACACACAGGATCCCGCCTTCAATGGATACACAGCAGCCATGGCAGCCGCTGGCACCGTAACATCTATCACCATCCATGGTGGGTCAGTTAATCTCGTTTTCGCCGATGGGCATGTGGAAAATGCGCGAAGTTTTGATAATACGAAAATGACCACTGTCTATCAGGGCCCGGGAACGGCTTACGATTATCTTTATCCGCAGTAACATCCCCTTCCCACTCGACGGCTCGCCGGAGGTTTCCTGCGCAACTGTTCAAGTCCGCTTGGGTTAATAGTGCGAGTGATCGCATCTTCTTATCGAATTTGCCGGACAAACTGTCTCGCCATTATCGGTATGGCCGTTCTCACATTCTCCATCCGGGCACAAACTCCAGATGCTCAGGGGCACATCCTCGATTTCAACAAGGACATCAATCTCTCGGCCCTGACATCGAAAAATGCCGAGGCCTGTTCACGCTAAAGGCGGAGTCAACCTTCGGAATGCCTTCAGCCCCAACGGGGCGATCTAGTCCTAGCCCAAGGCAACGCCCTGGTGATGGAAAAAAAGCGGGAGGAGCCCTGAAAGGGCGACCTAATCCGATCATTATTTTAGGACGCCCCTTCAGGGCTTGTACCAGAGAGGAATTTTTACCCAGGGCGTTGCCCTAGGCTCTGGTTATGCCGCCCCGTTGGGACTCCTGACCGAGTCACCTTTAGTATGAATAGACCCTAGGATTTTTTTTTGGAGGGACGCACAGGAACGCGTCCTCCCTCCAGCTAGAATATTGGCCCTAGACCTCAATCTTGTTGCGATTGAGAGAAGCAACTTCTTTTTCAGTCGGCACCGGAGGTTTGTGATTGTTTTCGATCTCACCGCCGTGAGGTGCATCTGAAGCGGCACCAGGCGCGGCATCGAAGTTAGCAGGATTGAAATTGCCGAAGGCCAGGGTTAACCCCTCCACGCGAGCCAGAAGCTGATCCTGCACTTTGACTTCTCCCGCGAAGATGGCCAACGGCGCGCGAAGCCGGGTCAAAGTCAGGCTGACATGAATTTCATCATTCGGCTTGGCGCGCTTGAAGAATCGGGCTTCGTCCATTCCGACAAAAAGTATCTGGTTCGTGGTCAAAACCTGATCCAAGCGGGAGGGAACGCGCTCCAGGATCCACAGACAACACGCCTGCCCCAGTGCCTCATAAACGATCGAGGCTGGCACGACCGGATCGTTGAGGAAATGTCCGGCAAAAAAGAATTCATCCCCTTTGAAGAGATAGCTGGCACGGATGCAATCGCCTTGAATCTCAGCCTTGTCGAGAAACAGGAAGGGAGGTTGCTGAGGCAAAATGAGGCAGAGCCGGTCACGGTCATAGCCTTCCACCTCGACAAGGGAAACCGCGCGGCCATGCACGCGATCATCCACATAGCGGCGAACATCACCAAGAGTCCGTATGCTGCGCGCATCCGCGTCCTCGATGCGAAAATCAAGCGCCTCTTCAATCGACATCACAATCTCCAGCATGGTGAGCGAATCAATGCCCAAATCCTCACCCAGGCGCGCGCTATCGGGGCGGGTGCTGATTCCCTGCGCCTCTTCTGATTTCACGTATCGCTCAATAATACCGTGAACGGCAACGATGACCGAACTGATCTTCTTTTCGTTCCGAAAACGAAGGATGGCCTCAATGGTTTGAGGACTGCACCGCTTGAAGGATTCGCGGAGCTTGGCTTCCTGTTCTGGCGTCAGCGTTGCGCTATCGGTCGTTTCCATAGTCCGTAATTCTACCTCATCCATGACAATGCGTTCGCTTTGACCGTTTTGTTTTACGTTGTTGATACCAACTCCCGGTTCCGCGCGACAAACCCAACCTTTTTAAGGGCCTTGCCCAATTCTGCAAGGAAAAGATCGATCTGCTCCGTGGTGTGCAGCGCTGTAACCGAAGTCCTGATCAGATCCTTACCGGCAGGAACTCCGGGTGAAATGGCCATCACCGTAAAATAGCCCTGCTCCCATAGCATGGACCAAACTCGATAACATTTTTCCTTGTCGCCGAGAACAATGCAGTGTCCCGGTGTGACGCTGTTCCAGTAATCGACTCCGAGTTCATGCAGCCCCGCGCGATAGTAAGCGGCGTTTTCTAATAGGCGCTGGCGATGCTCTGGTTCTTCCTGCATGACACGAAGCGCCGTCAACGCGGCGGCCGCCTGGGATGCAGGAAGTCCCGCGCTAAAGATAATCTGTCGACAATTGGTCCGGAGAAATTCGATGAGTTGACGACTGCCAGCGATAAAACCACCCGTGCTGGCCAGAGACTTGGAGAAACTTCCCGTCACCACCTCGACCCGTTTACTCAGTTGATAATGATCGGCAATGCCGCGGCCTTCTCGTCCCAGGACGCCGAACCCGTGGGCATCGTCAATAATGACAATGGCCTTATGCCGTTCCGCCAGTTCAACAATCTTCGGCAGCGATGCGACGTGGCCCTCCATCGAATAAACGCCGTCAATCGCGATGGCCTTGGCCTGACTGGCCGGCAACGAACTGAGCAGGGTTTCCAGTTCGGGAATGTCCTCGTGGCTAAAGCGTTCGACTTCGGCATTGCTGAGAACCGCGCCATCCCATAACGCGGAATGAATGCTTTTATCCACGATCAGCGCATCGCCATGACGGACGAGCGTGCTTAACGTGGCCATGCAGGCGAGGTAGCCGGCGGAAGTCACATGGCATGCTTCAACGCCAAGAAATTCGGCCAAGGCATTTTCGAGTTCTATATGAAAATGCCGACTGCCATTTGCCAATCTCGATCCGCAAGGACTGGTGCCCCATTCGTTGATCGCATCACAGGCCGCCTTCTTAACTCTGGGATGAGAGCTCAAGCCTAGATATTCGTTGCTGCTCATCATCAACATGCGGCGACCAGCGACAACTACATGAGATCCATCCTGTACTTCGGCACTATGATAGTAGGGCTGATACTTCAGGCGCAGCTTGGTGCCTTGGTCGGATTGATACCGTTCCAAAAGGGGCTTGGAAGTATTTATAAACGATGGTAAAAGCATTAAATTCGAGGGCCGGTGGGCTTTAACCATATCGTTTCGGCACGGGTGATACCACCTTTTCTTCAATTCATGCATTTCATTTTTCGCAGGTTGAATATATACCGCCCAATAAACATTCTAGCTCATTCGTCTTCAATCTTAGCTTACGTTTATCTTCTAAATATTCTTCTATCAAATCCTGCGACAGCCGCACCGATTTTACCCGTTCCAGGCCAACCGGCTCCCACGTATTCATTGAACGATTGCTTGCAATTGGCCTTGGAACGGAATCCCGATATCCTCAAAGCTCAAAAGGAAATAGAAAGAACGCAGGGCTTGGTAATCACAGCGAAATCAACGCTCTATCCTCAACTGAGCACCAATGGTCGTATAGAAGAAAGAAACGATGATCTATTAGCCCAGGGAAACGATCCGAGCATTCAGCGGTTCCGGGATTTCTGGGTCGTTCAAATCATCGCCACGCAAAGTCTCTATTCCGGAGGAATTAACCGGCAACAGATCGCCATCGCCAATCTTCAGCATCAGAGCTCGATGCTCCAATTTCAGGCAACGATTGATCAGGCCTTGAGGGCAGTTAAGTACGCGGTCTATGCCATCGTGGTCAACGAGGCGCAAATTGTGGCCCAGCAGCAGAGCATCGACCTGCTGGTAAAACAGGAAGCCCAACAAAAGGCGCTCTTTGACGCGGGCCGAACCACCCGCTTTAACGTCCTTCGCATTCAGGTGAACATTGGAAACCAGGAGTCCATTCTCTATCAAACGCAGGACGACCTGACCGCCTCGGAAATTGCCCTGGCCCAATTATTGAACGTGCCATGGCCTCGAAATCAATCGCCCTTCAGTCCACCTTTTACCGTTCAAGAAAATCTCGATTGTCCACTCGTGGGCAATATCAAAGTGGACGACCTCATCACGTTGGCCATGAATCGTCGTCCTGAATTGCAGGTTCTCGATCGACAGATCGACATGGCGGAGCGGCAGATCCAAATCGACAAGGCGGCGCTGGTGCCGAAAGTCGACGCGTATGTGAGCGACCAGGCCTTGCGCGATCAAAACGACAGTTCCTTTGATCAATCGGTCAATCAGTACGCCGTGGGCTTGCTGGGAACCTGGAACATTTTCGATGGCTTCGCGAGCAAAGGACAAACGGTGTCCGATACCGCCGTCTTGGGCACAGCTCACATTTCGAAAGATCAAAAGAGCCTGCAAATTCAAAGCGAGGTGCGGGATGCTTACGCCCGACTTCTGACCGCCCAGCAAACCGTTCAATCCCAGGTCGCCAATGTTAAAACTGCCGAGGAATCGGTGAAGCTGGCGCAGCTTTCGTCCGATACCGGTTACGCCACGTTGCTGGATGTCCTGCAGGCGACTCTGGACCTGACCGATGCGCGCACGCAGGAAATCAAAACGAAACAACTCTATCTGGATGCATTGGCCGATCTCGAACATGCCATTTCACTCAAGTTTGTCGATTGGCCCAAAGATGGCGTGACCTCCTATACTCCCTCGACCGCACCGACCTTGCCGCCGCCGCTTGCGACGCCTTCCGGCGCTGTGCACTAGTCATGAAAAAGATTTTCTTTAGTACGTCGCTCGTCCTTTTTTTCATGGGGTGGATGATCCCCGGTCAGGCGGCCCCATCGCCGCCAACGTATTCACTCAACCAATGCCTGCAAATCGCCGCGGATCACAATCCAGAAATGCGTCTCGCTTCGAATCAATTCCTCGCGGCCAAGGGGCAGGTGATTCAACTCCGCGCCATTTTATATCCCACCCTGGACGCACAGGGCCTAACGACGCCGTTGGAATTTTACGTCCAGTTTCAACAAGTTCTCTACAATCACGCAACGTTCCCGCAATTGCGTCTCAGTCGTCTGACGACAGACCAAGCCTACATCAACTATCGGCAGACGTTGAACGATGTCGTTTTTCAGGTTCGACAGGCCTTCACCAATGTCTTGGCTGCGCATGACCAGGTCGAGATCATTCGACAGTTCTCGGACGACAAGACCCAGGCAATCAAATCCGCCCAGCAGCTTTTCGACGGGGGACAGGTCCAGAAAAGTGTCGTCACGAATATTCAGGTCCAGGCCAACCTCGCCACCCAGGAATTGGCCAACACCGAACTGGCTTACACTCAGGCCAAACTAGTCCTGGAAAACCTGCTCGGCCAGTCCCTGCCGCAATCCGCGCATTTTGTTGGCAATTACAGCACAACGCTTCCGGCGAATCTCGATACCGGCGAATTAATCGCCGAGGCCTTGCGAGATCGCGAGGATTTAAAATTATTGGAATCGCAACAGATGTCAGCTGAGCAACAAATTCAGATCGATATGCAAAACGCCTATCCGATCGTCGGCATTTCTTCCAACTCAACCATTCAACCTCCCAGCCTGGCGTTCGCCAACGCATTCAATGCGGAAGCGAACTATGGTCAACCCTCCACCGTGGTGGCGCCGGGCGATACCCAGTTGCCGTTCAGTCTTTACGCCACTTGGATTTTCTTCGATGGCGGTAATCTCCGCGGAGTGAAGATGTCGGACAAGGCGATGATCGCCTCACGGGATGTGGCGCTGACGCAGTTGAAACAATCCATCACCGGGGAAGTCGGCGGCGCCGTCGCCAGGATCATCACGCAAAGAAAGAGTTTGAAAGCGATGGACGACCAACCGAAACCGGAAGAATTGCGCCATCTTGCCGAGACATCCTATCAAGCCGGGGAATTGCGACAACTCGACAAGGTGAACCTTGAAAACGATATCCTTACCCAGGAATTGCTTCATCTGACTTCTGAATACCAACTGAGCCTCGCGGCAGCGGCACTTGACCATGCCTTGGGCCATGGGCTAAAGATAGTTCGTTCCGCACCGCCAGAGCCTCACCCTTAAAATGTGTGCCGTTTCCTGAGGAAAGGTACGGTTGTTTTCCATGTCTCAAAGCCCAACCATGAACCCTCCGCGAACCGCCCAAAGAATGCCTCCGCGTCGCGGTTTTTTTGCCCGGACCTGGATCCTTTGGGTACTTTTGCTGCTCTGCGCCGGTGGCGGAGGCGCTTACTACTACTATTATTACGCAACGATTGCTTCCGCTGAAGTCGCCTATGTGAAGCGGGGAACGGCAGTCACCAGTGTCTACGGAACCGTCAACGTCGATCCTGTCGAACAGATCATTGTGCGCACTCGCAATAACGGGATGTTGTCGGCGTGGAAAGTGAAGGCAGGCGATGCGGTCAAAAAAGATCAAGTCCTGGCGGAAATGACGGACGATACCTTCCAACGGCAACTCGATTCGGCCCAGTCGAATCTCGCCCAGGCTAAAATTCGCCAGAGTCTTGGACCTGCCTCCGCGCCTGCGCTGAAAAACCAGGAAATCGAAGTCGATAAGGTCACCAAGCTGGTGGAAGCGGGCAACCTTGCGCAGGTCGAACTCGACAAGGAAAAAAACAAACTTATCCAGTTGCGTGACCAGGTTCAAAATGAAGCCATCACCCTCGATAATGATGTCGATTCCACTCAACGGATTTTGGATGGCCTGCAAGCCCAACTCAAGGAGAACCAATTGGTTTCGCCCCTCGACGGCATCGTCCTGAACATCTACGCCAACCCGGGCGAATTTCTTCCCCCGCAAACCCAGTTATGCCGGATCGGCAGCGCCGCCAATGAGATCGTCGCCAGTGTCAACGAGGAGGATATCGGTGACTTGAAACCGGGTATGAAAGCCCAGATTCGTCTCTATGCTTACCCGGACAAAGATTTGACCGGCACACTTTTATCGGTCGGGAGTTCCTCGGTCAACCAGGCCTATCCGGTCCGTTTCAGCCTGGATGATACCACGCAAAACCTGTTGCCGGGCATGACCGGGGAAATGAACGTGATCCTCGGCGAACACAAAGATGCCCTGACCATTCCCACGCGAGCCATCCGGCATGGCTACACCGTCCTGACGGTTGAAGACGGGGTCGTCCACGCGGCTACAGTCAGCATCGGATTCAAGACGCTCGAGACCAGCGAAATTACGAGTGGCCTGACCGAGGGCACCGCCGTGATCCTGTCCAACCAGGATCTCTATAAACCGGGAATGCACGTTCGGGAGTTAAATGCGAAAGACAATTGAGTCGAAAGGCTTCCGCCCAGTTCCGGGTTTCTACTAAGGGCCCTTCGACGTGCATTCTCCCTCCTTTCAAATCGCCCTGCGATTTCTCCTCGCCCACAAACGTTCTCTCGGCCTGAGCGCGTTGGGCGTTATTTTTGGAGTGGGATCGTTCATCGCCGCCCTGGCGCAAACCGAGGGATTCGAGATCTTCTATATCAACACCGTGTTGGGATCCGAAGGCAGCGTGGTGATCACAGATCGTTTTCAACAAGAGCATACCCAGATTCAGGATGCCAACTCGAGCAAGACCGTCATGATCGCCAGCGAGCAGCACCGTAAATATTATCCCGGCATCTCCGATGCCTACCGGATGATCAAGGTGCTGGACACCTATAAGGAAGTCGTGGCCTGCTCACCCATCACGGAGGGGCGCGCTTTTCTGCGATCCGGTTTTTCCAGCGAAGCCATTTCGCTGCAGGGCATCGATCTCGATCTGCATCTGCGCACGACCGATCTGGGCAAGCAGGTGACGAAGGGCTCGATGGATGATTTTCGCGACGATCAAAATGGCGCTTGCGTCGGCGCCAGCCTGGCCGAACGCATGCGCCTGGTCGCGGGCCAGAACATCTACATCACCGGTCCGGGCAACGAGAGCCGCCGATTCCGTATCGACGTTATCTATGAAACAGGCGTCTGGGATTTCGACATCAAAAATGTCTTCGTGCATATGCGCACCGCGCAGTCGCTACTGCAGGAGCCTTACTACACGTCCTTCATGCTGGTGAAATTGCGCAACCCGTCCCGCGCACCGGAAATGGCGGCTGAATTCGAGGATCTGCTTTCTCATTCCTCCGCCTCATGGCAACAACGTCAGGCGGGGAACCTGGCTATTTTCGACGCCTTGCGCATCTCCGCCGGGATCGTGGTTTCGATGATCATTCTTCTTTCCGGTTTCGGTATTTTCAATGTCCTCTCGCTCTCCGTCATGCAACGAACCAAGGAAATCGCCATCCTTCGATCGATGGGATATCAGCGCACGGATATCGCCGCCATTTTCCTGTGGCAGGGGGCATGCGTCGCGCTGGTCGGCATCGTCTTCGGTTGGGGACTGGGTGCGCTGTTGACCTACATTATCTCGATCATCCCGGTCAATTTCCGCGGCATCCTGCGCACCGATTATTTCATCGTCGAGTGGTCCCCGATTCATTACATCCTCGCCGCCGTCCTGGCCGTGCTGGCGGTATTCATCGCCTCCTACGTTCCCGCCCGGCGCGCGGCTAAATTGGAACCGATTGAAACTTTGCGAGGCACAGGACAATAATCGGCCTCGACGATATGAACCTGTTCGCCACCGTGTCTGCTTGGTTCGGGAAAGAGAAGAAACAGGATCCCAATTATATCCCGGAGCTGGATATCGGAATCGGTGTCCGGCCTGCCCTTGAAGAGGATTACGCCTTCGCTATCCCCTTCCCCGCGCCCCTGCAATCTCACGGCATCACGAGGGTTGCCGTCATGGCCCATATTTATTATCCGGATCTTTGCACAGAACTTCTCGGGTATATCAATCACATTCCAGTCGAAGCCGATCTCTATATCTCGACCGATACCCCGGAAAAGAAGGAGCAAATCGCAACTGCCTTCGCCGGTTATGCCAACGGCAAAATCGAGATACGGATTTTTCCGAATCGAGGCCGGGACATCGCACCCAAATGGGTCGGCTATGCGGACGTCTATTCGCGCTACGACTACTTCCTTCACATCCACGGCAAGAAATCGCTTTTCAATGAGGCTCTCACCGGATGGCGGGAATATATTTACTCAAATTTACTGGGTTCCCGCGAAATCGTTTCGTCCATTCTCCGTCTGCTGGAGCGCGATGACATCGGAATCATCTTTCCTCAACATCACGCGATTGTTCGTAAGGCGGTCAATTGGGGCCATTGCTTTCGGCCAGCCAGAACTTTTCTCGAGAGGGCCGGAATTACTCTTCACCGCGACATGATCTCGGAATTTCCGTCCGGGTCCATGTTCTGGGCGAAATCCGCCGCCTTCCGCCAACTGCTTGATCTCCATCTGAAGCTTGAGGATTTCGAGGAGGAATCAGGACAGCTCGATGGAACCATGGCGCACGTCCTGGAACATTGCCTTCTCTATTTTACCGAGGCGGAAGGCTATCGCTGGGTCAAAGTTGCCACCGAAAAAACGTATCCGCATCACGCCACTCTTCTCTCTCCTAAAGACGAAGCGCAAATTACTGACGATCTGCGAAGGGTTTATCGTCCGCTCCTCTTGCCACCGAATCGTCCTGATCGAACCTAATCAAGTCCGATGGCAAACAGAAGCCGGTGCATGGCCATTTGCGCGAGCGTGAAGATTCCCAGCCCTCGCGTCCACCAACCGAAAACGGGGAAAGCCTTGTCAAAGCCACCTTCACGGCGCCCGCGCGATTCGAACCAGATCAAAAACTCATTTAGTCGTATGCCCGCATCACGCACAGGAAAGGTGATTTGAAAATCGCCACGAGCTGCGTAAAAACGGCCTAAAAAGAGCGGGAGATTTTTATAATCTGGATCGGCCTGAGTCAGATAGCGAATGGTCACCGACGCAAATTCCGTCCGGGATACGTTCTTCCCTTTCCACAAATTAACAAAGTCCGGTTGGAATAGAGTCGGCCATAAAAAATGGGGAATCTTAATTTCAACCCCGGTTTTCTGCGGAGGAATCTGACTTGATATCTCGTAGCCATTCTTCCTGAGGCAATCTCCATAATCCTCGAGCAGACCTCTCACCTCTTTGGATAAATCATCCCATTTAAAGCGGGTCTGGTGCTTGGAGAGTTCACGCGGGTTGGAAGGCTGATAACCGCTGAAATGCATGAAGCGAAGGGGCTTCTCATTGACCCGGGGAACATCTGCACCGGAAGGTTCATCGCCATCAATCCTCCGCTCATGGAGATTCCAATAGGCAACGTTATAACCGGGTTCGATCAGGGAGTGCGCGTCAAAATAGTGGGGGGCAAAGTCCATCCAACTTTGATCGACAAAAACTCCCTCCGACAAAGCCACTCGGCAATTATGGAGCAACTTGAGTTGCCACCAGCGCAGGGCGGCCCTGGCATTCTCGGAGCGACTAAAAGCGGCAAAACCCAAATTAAAAATACCCGAGAGCCGGATGATACATTCGTTGGGATATTGCTCATCCGGATAGGGCCGCAAGGAATGCGGAGTTAAAATGAGATCGTGGTGGTCCAACGCCTGATGCAATTCTTCCATCGGCGAATAGACTTTGATATCCGGGTCGAGATAAATCACCGCCTCGTAGCCTCGCTCAAAAAGATGCTCAACGGCCCAGGGCTTGACCGCCGTGCTCGCCTCAATAATGGAATATTGCAGGAAAAACAAATCGGGATGAGGCAAGGACAGCTCTTTCGGCGTGAGGCAGGTTGCTTCACTGGCCGAAATCAGCGGGGTATTCAACTCCTGATCGAGATTGAGGACAAAGCGATCCCAATCCGGTTCGTGCTCCTGAAGAGACTGAAAAAGCGTTTTTGCCTGAGCGGTATAATTATGGCAAATGATGGTAAAAACCGCTGTTTTCATTCTCTAACAAGCTAGGTTAAGCCGGAGTCCGGAGTAAAGTACTCAGACTGCTGGGTAGTGGTACAGTTTCAGTCTTTGCGTAAAGTTTTCTACAAACAATCCGTCATCCTGAGCTTGTCGAAGGATCAGCCTCCAGTGACTTTCGCAATCAAAGGAGGGCAGGTAACGAACCAATGCCCCGGAAGCTGATCCTTCGACAAGCTCAGGATGACGGATCTTAACGTAAGATTTTTTTGTAGAATTTCAACCCGTGCTACTACCGATTCCTGCTGATTCCTCTCGTATAAGGTCGGGCAGTTTGGTGGTCCCTCTCTCCGTACCACGCTGAGGTCAGTCTTGCCTACGTTTGTGGACATGCTTAGTTTTGCGGGATGGCCAACCGCAAAATAGTTCTTCGGTTTACCGGAGGTTCCACGTTCAAAATCGCCCAGCAGGTGAAGCCCGGACTGACGGACGATTACGGGACCGTTCTTCCTGAAGCCATCGGAAGCTGGCTCGTGGATGAAACCCAGTCGCGCACGACGTCCCTGGGCACGACTACCTCGGTGCATCTGATCGATTATACCGCCATTCCCTACAAGGATTAGCTGTCCCTATTGGTGCACAGATAAATCTGGAACTGCTTCACGGGATTTCCGTGGTGCTGGGTGTAAAATTTTTCCAGCAGGGTGACGTGCTTGAATTCCTTCTGAAGAATCTGCGGAGCAGCATTTGCTTCGTTGCTATCGGTCACAAATAGCGCCGCGGTGTTGGGACCAACCTGATATCCCGGCCAAAGGTCATACTGATTATCGATGGTGGACGATGTGGGCGTGTATGTCGTTAGGTGTCCCGGAAGATAAAACGCTAGAAGGCTCGCCGTTGAATAGTGATTGGCGATGATCAAGTCCGCCGAGTATTGCGTTTTCCATTTCTGCGTGTGATCCGCCAAATCTTCCCAGCCACGCGCCCTCTGCAACGGATCTTTGTGCGGGTTGAGATGCAGCCACGAGGTTTCATGTAAAGCCGCCGTTTCGACAAAGCCCACGAGCAGGGCCAGTCCCACGAGTATCCACCACGCGCGCGACCGGGCGAGGCACTGCTTCCAAAAAACGACCATGAGAATGACTCCCGAGATCAACGCCGGAGCAGTCCAGTTGGCCTTGCCCGCCACGTTGAGGCTGAAAAAAGTGAAGCAGGCGTAGATCGGCACGCAATCGCAGAGCAGAAAGCGGATGCGGTCCTCGTGCACGCGCCAGATCCATAACCCGATTACGCCGATGACCATGCCGAAATAGATCAAGGGCGAGATGACGATGGCCTGGTCTCGCAAAAACTGGACCAGCTCGTGAGGACGTATATGGAATCCAACATCAAGGCTGCTGCGCGATTCGAGGGCCCGCTGATTGGGCCAGTTATGAATCCAGTTCCAATACAAGATGGGCGTGGTGCAGATCGCGAAGACAACGAGCATCAAGGTTGTCCCGAGACTGAAGATCAATCGCCGTTTCGAGGGCGTAGAGAGGAGGTAGAGAAAAACGGAGCCGAGCTGAAGGACGTTGGTGAATTTGGCGAGAAATCCGCAGCCTATTGCGAAACCGAGCAACGCCCAGGTGCCTTTACGATTGGTCTGGAATGCCGTCCAGGCCAGATTGGCCGACCACGCCCAGAAAAAGACGCTGAGCGAGTCGATCGTCATGATGATCGACCCCACGGCGCAGAGCGGAATCACCGCAGATATCATCAAGGCGGCCAACGCGACCGACTCATTGAATAGACGCCGCGCCAGAACGAAAACCTGCCATGCCGTCCCGGCCGCGAGTAGCACGCCCAGCCAGCGCACGCCGAACACCGTGTCACCCGCGATCCAAGTCCCCGCCGCAATCGTCCATGCCACTGCCGGGCCCTTGTCCCGGTAACAGGCATCGAGATGTTTGCTCCACTCCCAGTAGTAAGCTTCGTCCGCGACGAGCTCGAGATGCGTGCTGAAAACAAGCCGGAAGAGAGTCAGGAGCACCAGAAAGAAAATCGCGAATCCGACGATCCGTCGGGAAGAATTAGAATCGGTCATCAAGTCTATCTCCGATTCGCGCGGTAAAAGAGCCAAAAGCCGAGGGCCTGGAACAGGATGTTGGGCGTCCAAATGATGAGTTCAGGGTAGAGCCCCGCGTAGTCCTTGAATCCCCGCCCGATCGCACCGAGAAAATAATAGACTCCCACGATAACGAGTGCCAACACCACGCCCCACGAGGTTTCCCGTCGCTGCGTCTGGATGGCCAATGGGATGCCCACGACGATGAACGTGAACGCCGCGATCGAAAACGAAATGCGCGCCTGCAACTCGGTCAGATACGGCGACGCCAGAAAACCGGGCGGAGCGCTTTGCATCGTGAAGATGACATCCTCAATTTCTGGAAGCGTCATGAACGCGATCTTTTTTCCCGCTTTTTCGTAAAAGCTATTGAGCGATATGGCCTCGGCTATCTGGTCCCCATGACCGCCCGGATTGACCTTCATCGCATCATTATCCGAGGGGTATTGCTCCTGCCGGTAATTGAAGAGATTGAGTACCATTTGCTGGTGCTCCAAATCGAGGTCAATCTTGACCCGTTTCGCCCGCAACGAGGAGGCCAGTTCGCCCCGGTCATTGAGTTGCCACAAGATAACATCGTTAAGATACGATCCCTCCTTATTCGCAAAATAAATGCGCCAGCCCGGAATCTTGTCGACCACCACCTCCGGGTTGAAGAGCGCCAGAGGATTATTGGTCACGATCTCGTGCTTCATGTTGACGTATTCCATTTGCGATTCCGGCACGACGTAGGCCACCAGCCAGTAATCGATCAGGCTCAGGCCCATGGCCATCAGGATGACTGGCGCGACGATCGGCGCCAGGCCAAGTCCCGAGGCCTTGAGCGCAAGGAGTTCCCTATCCGACGACATCCGCCCGAAGACGATGAGCACCGCCGAGAGTAGTCCCGCAGGAATCGTTAACGTCAGCGTTAACGGCATGGCCAGGAGCACAAACTTGGCCGTCACCCACAACGGCAGATCCGTGTACATGATCAACTGGATGACCCGGAACAGGTTCACCGCCACCAGCAGGAAGGTCAGTACCGCGATGATCGCTCCCGTGAGCAGGATGATTTCGCGGTAGATGTAATTATGGATCAACGTCACGGTAATTGCGCTTTTACGGGCCGATGGCCTTCGTTCCATTTCACCTCAAATTCTCCCCACCGTGAATCCCTTTTTCTTGCGGCCTTAACGCGGCCTTGCCCTATTTTGAAGTCGCCCCCTAAAATCGAGGGTGGACACATCCCGTGACTTCCTGCAGCGACTTATCTCAGGCGAAGAGACCGCCTGGGGCGAATTGCACCGCGATCATTACCCACGGCTGTGGAGCAGCGTCCAGCGCATCCTGAATAATCCCACGCTCGCCGACGATGTCGTTCAGGAAGCCTTCATCAAGGCGCATCGCGACATCCGGAGATTCGCCGGCCAATCCCAGCTCGGCACCTGGCTCTACCGCATCGCGGTCAACCAGGCGCTCGACACCATTCGAAAAAGGCAGCGGACCGAGCGCTGGCTTTCCTTCCTCTCACCTCTGGCCGACGACGAAAATCAACCGGCCATGCCCGAAGGCCATGTCTCCCCTACCGCGAGCATCGGTTTGGAGAACGCGGAACTTCGCGAAACCATCTTCGAAGCGATGGCCGAATTGACCGTCGAGCATCGCGCCGTCATTCAGCTCCGCCTTATCGACGAAATGAGTCTCGAAGAAACAGCCAAGCTCCTGCGATGCAGGCCGGGGACGGTTAATTCAAGGCTCCATTACGCATGCGAGCACCTTCGCCGCAAACTAACCAAATTAAAGAAACCCACCTGAAAAAAGAGCCAAAAAAAGAAAAGGAAGAAAAAGAGAGAAAAACTGAACTAATAGTAATAATCCATCGTCATAGGGGATGGAGCCACTAGACATATTCAGTTAACCACGTCCATGCACGACAGTGAACTTAAAAAACTCCTCTTGGAGAGCTGCCCGGTTCGTCCGGGGCAGGAGGCTCGTGCCTGGAAGGCGCTCCAGCAACGCCTTTATTCATCGAAGCCGGCTCAGTCTTGGTGGTCTTGGCTTTATCTTCCGGTGTGGCGCGGAGCCGGAATCGCCTTGGCCGCTATTTGCGTCCTGATCTTCGTGGGAAACAGCGTCGTCATGAATTACCGCCCTATTTCGTTCGCCTCCGCCGATAGCGAAGTGCCCGGTATTTACGCCACCAGTTTCTATTCTCACTCTGCGCAGGCCCAGGTGGTCTGGCTGAATGGATTGGCGCCAGCCACCGATAAACCCACCTATTTGGACCCGACAACGGTCATCCATCGCACCCAGGGACAGACCAAGCCTGCGGACGATCCGAACCGTCTGTAAAGCCGCTAGTCGCCTACGTGGAGGAACCAAGCGTTTATGAGCGCGAAGGGATTGATTTCAAGAGATGGAAATGAAAATTTTAGCGTTAATTCTGACTTTGCTCGTTCTTGGAATCAGTCCAAGTCTGGCAGGCGATAAGGTTCGGGTCGGTCTCTACTTCGCTGAAAATACGCCACCAGCACCCAAGGCGGAACTCGCGCCCAAAAAGCTGGAACAACGCCTTAACGCGGTTTTCGGCTTCACCTATTATGAGTTGGTCAAGGCGCAGGAAATCGAAATGGACAACGAGTGGCAGCAATGGGCGGTGCCGCGAAACGATTTCTTCATTCGCGTGGAACCCCTCGCCTGCCAGCCCGGCGAAACGAAAACCGTCTACTATGAAATCTACAAGGACGGCTTTATCGTCGCCAAGGGCAAGTACGAGCCTCATCACGATACGCCCCTTTTCATCAACGGCCCCGACTTCAAACAGGGCCGGTTTATCTTCGTCCTCGAAGCGCGCTAAGCTAATGTAGCAAAGTAAGCGCGACGGCCATGGACCGCCGCTACATTAAGAGAACATGGACGATCTGTTTAAATCCGAATCCGATGCCTTGGGAAATGCAGGTGGAAAGGTCTCCGCCAACGCGCCGCTGGCAGCGCGGTTTCGTCCGCGCACGCTGGAGGAATATATCGGCCAGGGCCATTTGCTCGCCGCTGGCAAACCGCTCCGGCGATTGATCGAAGCGGACCGACTTACTTCGTTGATTCTTTTTGGACCTCCCGGCGTCGGAAAAACTTCGCTGGCGGAGGTCATCGCGCGGCGCACGGTTTGCCACTTTGAACGGCTCAATGGCGTCGAAGCAGCCGTATCCGACCTACGCCGCGTTCTGGCTGCGGCGGTCACGCGCCTTAAGGTCAACGGCCAGCGTACCGTTCTCTTCATCGACGAAATCCATCGCTTCAACAAGGCGCAGCAGGATGTGTTGCTCCCCGACGTCGAAGCTGGTTCGGTGCGGCTCATTGGCGCGACGACTCACAATCCCTCGTTCTACATCAACGGCCCGCTGGTTTCGCGTTCGCAGATTTTTCAACTCGAACCGCTCAGTTCAACCGAGCTTTCTGAGCTAATCGACAGCGCCCTCTCTGACGCCGAACGGGGCCTCGGTAAACTCAAGGTCGATTTGACGCCGGAAGCACGGACTCACCTCATTTTCACCGCAGAAGGCGATGCCCGGCGTGCACTCAACGGTCTCGAAATCGCCGCACTGACTACTCCGCCGGACGCGTCTGGAGTAGTGCATATTGACATCACCACAATCGAGGAATGCGTGCAGAAAAAGCGCGTCCTTTATGACAAGGACGAGGACCAGCATTACGACACCATCTCAGCCTTCATCAAGTCGGTGCGAGGCAGCGATCCCGACTCCGCGCTCTATTGGCTCGCGAAGATGATCGAAGCGGGCGAGGACCCGCGCTTCATCGCGCGTCGCCTGATCATCCTCGCCAGCGAAGACATCGGCCTCGCCGATCCCATGGGACTCGTCGTTGCCGTTTCCACCCTGCAAGCAGTTGAATTCATCGGCATGCCCGAGGGGAAGATCACCCTCGCCAACGCCACGCTTTATCTCGCCTGCGCCGCGAAGAGCAATTCCTCCGTCGCCGGCATCGGCGCCGCCCTCGAAGCGGTGCAACAGGGCGAAGTCGTCCAAGTACCCACTCATTTGCGCGATGCCCACTATCCCAGCGCAAAGAAACTCGGTCACGGCGTCGGCTACCAGTACAGCCACGATTTCCCCGGCGGCATCGCCCCGCAAAACTACGGCATCAAGCCCGGTCGCTTCTTCCAACCCACCGACCACGGCTACGAAGCCAAAATCAAGGCCCGCCTCGCGGAGTGGGAGAAGTTGCGGAAGAAGTAACTATGGCGACCAAAGCCAAGCGCGTAAGCGCTTTTCAAATATCTGTCATCCTGAGCTTGTCGAAGGACCTCTAACTATTGGTTCCCTCAGCGTTCAATATTTCAACCCAGCTTCGGCCCAAGCCTGTTCCAACCTTCGTCCCCTCGCAATGCCAGAAGCCCGACGCTCGCGTCGAATCTCAGCACACCAATGTTCTGCAACTTTGCGGGAAATTCCCCCGCGTTTTTGCAGGCGATTTAACACCTGCATGGGCGTGAGGACTTTGCTGTTCAGATTTTCGGGCGGCAACAACCGATCAATCGCCAGTCGAATGACCTCTGACCTGCTCACGCCCCACTGTTTCGCTCGTTTCTGAACCCGCTTCACCATTGCCGGTTTAAGCAAACAAGTTACTTTGCGCATTTTCGTGGCCATATCTTTATTATCGACTTCCCTTCCGATTAATTAAGACCTCTCTGCGCTCCCTCGTTCCCAAGTTGCACTTGGGACCGCACTTGTCTGCGAAGCTGCGCTTCACGCGGGGCAACGAAACTGCGGCGACAGGAACGCTCCCCATTACGACTTGGGAGCGAGGGGAGCCTGCTTTATGACTCGAGTTCCCGAGCCCCTTTCCTACTTTTTCCAGAACATCCACCGACTATTTTTCGGCTTTTCAACTACTTTTTCTCCTTCAAGTGATTTTTCGTAAATCAAACCGAAATCAGTCACTACGCATATCGGCACTTTACCCTCACCAAAGCCAAAATAGGAGGCATACATTCCGTCTCCGTACCCACTCGAGAAAGCTACAAGGTTTGCCGAAGGACTGTTCGAAAGCTCCATATTCGCCCAAGCCCACGTATTTACCTGTGTTTTATCCAATTCATCAGTGATGACCTCGTAATAAGCATCATCGCCTTTCATTCGCGCATTAAGCAGGGCCGCACCGTGAGAATCAATAAAGCACCCAGTCCCCGAATCAACCCCATAACCAAAGATTTCTTCCGACTTGAGTTTGGTCACATCCTGCTTGGGAAGCACCGCCATCTCCCAACGAAGAACTGGATTAGTAGAAAATACCAATGCTGCAAAACCTACTCTCCGATCAGTGTTGATATGAGCTATCGACAAATAGACCGGGAACCGTCCTGTTGGAACTTTTTGTACAAAGGATAGAGTTTCCGGACAGACGAGTGGATCGCAGGCGCAGATCTCAGGAGAGTTTACTGATAAATCAGCTATCTTGATTCGCTTGAAAAGAATGTCTTTGCCCTCATCGGCATGGACTATCTCCTCATCTGTTAGCGCATATTTGAGATGAGAGGGTAGATATGCCATGGCCTTTATTAGGCTCAGTTTTTGGCCCCGAAGGATTTAATTCCTACTCCAACCAATAAACCAGCCGCCCGCAATTCTCGCAGGAGGCCAGATTCTCCCCGCCTTTAGCGGATAGAACGGTTTGCGAGGTCAGCTTCATGTGGCAACCGCCGCAGGAGCCACCATGGATGGGAACGAGCGCGACATCCTTTTTGCTTTTCAATATCCGGCGGTAACGCGAGAGCACTTCTTCATCTACCGTCTTCTCGGCAGCCGCCTGCTTTTCCTTCGCGCCAGTCAACTCGGCAGTGACGGCAGCAGTCCGTTTTTCCAAATCGGTTTTCTTCTGCTTGGCCTTTTCCTGGAAAACTGCCAAATCCTTCTGCGCTTGCGCGACAACGGCCAGCCCCTTGTCGTAAGCTTCCATCAATTCGAGCTCCTGGTCTTCCAGGGCGGAAATCTCCTTCTCGGCGTGTTCGATTTCGTGATTCAACGCGGAGAATTCCTCGTTCTTGCGGGTTGTTTGTTGCTGAGTCCGGTAGCGCGCAATCGCGGCCTGCTTCGACTGCACGTCGAGGTCGAGCTTCTTGCGGTCCGCCTCGATCTGCCGTGTCTTGACCTTGGTCTCGTCGAACTTGGCCGTGCGCACCGCGAGATCATCCTCCACGGCTTCAATTTGAATCGGAAGATTCTCGAGTTCGGCAGTAAGCGCCGATACCCGGACATCCCGTTCCTGCAAAATTAAAAGCGCCTCAACCGTTGGATTCATCATTACTGCATCAAACTAAACAACCCAGCGGCCATCGCCAGTCTTTTATTTGTCCGCGTCACCGTTTTCCAGGAGACTTTCACAGTGCTTCTTCAACCGTGACGCCTTGGGGTGCGTCGGATCGATTTTCAACACCTCCTCCAGATCGGCCAGAGCCTTCCCGGTTTCTTTCTTTTCGAGATAACACTCGGCGCGCAAACAAAGGGCGGCGGTATATTCGGGGTCGAGTACGATGGCTTGGCTTGAATCCATCAAGGCATACGCCAGGAATCCTCTTTTCCGGTTGATCACCCCACGGGCGTAAAAGGCGTAGGCATCGTCCGGATTCAGCTCGATCACCTTCGTGAAATCAGCCACCGCCAGGCCATACTGCCGTCTCCGCCAATAAGCACCGCCTCTCATGTAATAATAGTCGAGGTCCTCGGGACTAATCTCGATCGCGCGGCTGTAATGCTCAATCACGCCGTCGTAATCGTGCTTTCTAAAAGCGCGCGCGCCCTGCACCACGTAAACCAACGAGTGCGCCCAGCTAAAAAAGGACCGCATAAGCAAATTCGCGCGCGGTCATTCTTCTCTCTTATCCTCTTGGCGAGCCGCGCATGGTTAAAATTTTCTCCGTGTACTTGGCAAGCAAGTCGAATTCCAAATTCACGAGATCGCCCACACCACGTTCAGACAGAGCCGTAACCGACCGCGTGTGGGGGATGATCCAGACCGAAAATTCATCGTTCCCCACCTCAGCGACAGTGAGACTGATCCCGTCAATGGCGATGCACCCCTTGGGCACCAGATAAATGCCCTGGGCCGGCTCGATACCGATTCGCAATTCGTAATCCTTGCCCACCTGCTCCCATTTCCGAATCGTCCCGGTCGCATCAATGTGGCCGGTCACGAAATGGCCCCCATAACGACCTTGAGCAGGCAGCGCCCGCTCGAGATTAACGACCGCGCCTGGCTTCAACTTGCCCAGATTGGTCACGGCCTCGGTCTCTCGTAAAAGATCGAAATCGAGGGCGGCGCCTTTGGACGAGACCACCGTGAGACAGCATCCGTTAATGGCGATGCTGTCCCCAATTTGAACACCGTTGGCAATAGAGCCCGCATCGACCGTAAGCAGCGTACCCGTCTCGCGTGCTTGGAGCGCGGTCACTCGACCGGTGCCTTCGACAAGTCCTGTGAACATAGGTCTAACAAAGCTCGTAAGAGCACTTTGTCGAGTTTTTTACTGTGTTACAACGTAACCCTGACGACAAATCGGCACAGATGAGCGCAAATCAACCGATAAGTGCACATAATATAACGAATATCGTTGACTGAAATTACTAATTCTCACGCGGAGTGGGCCGATTCTCTTTTAACAGCCCATTCTAAATTCACTTTAAATACACAATATGATCACAATCAGCAGCATTGCGAAAAAAGAGCTCATTCCCCCTTTGGTTAAAATTCGAGATGTCGCCAGACTCCTCTCCGTCTCAAGGTGCACCGTTTATGCACTAATCGATAACGGCGAACTCAGGGCCTCTTCGGTCAACTCCTCGGAGCATAAAAAGCGGCTGCATCGACGAGTTACGCGAGCAAGCCTGATCGAGTTTTATAAGAAACGCTTCGGTCATGCCCTCAATCGTGCGCTGGAGAATCCTTTTGAACCTTGATCACGCCGACATGACACCTCTTTCCCTGCCGCCCGCCATCCGCAGTCGCGAGCAACTTGATGCCGTGGTGGAAAATATTGTTCTGCTGCAACGTGAGCAGGCTGAACTCGTCCGAACCCAGGAGAGCGAAATCGCCGCGATCCGCGAAAAGTACCGCCTTCCCTTCGCCGAACTGGATCGCTATCTCCAGATGGAAACCTCGTGGGTGGAGGCTTGGGCGCGACAGAATCCGGTCGCGTTGACGGAGAAACGCTCGATGGATTGCCCGCATGCTGCGATTGGATTTCGGGAGACATTACCCCGGGTCGAACGCGCCAGCCGCAAATGGACTTGGACCGCGGCTGCGCTGAGGCTGGCCGAGGTCGCCTGGGGTAAGCCTTACCTGCGAGTGCCCGAGCCTGAAGTCGATAGAGAGGCCATTTTGTCTGATCTCGCGATTTTGTCCGCTGAAGAATTACGTGAGGCTGGAATCAAGATCGTGCAAGGCGAACGATTCTTTATTGAACCTCACCGATCAGTTGAAGGAGATGCCTCGTGGCAGGAAGCGGCTTAACTTCAGTAGGTAGCCGCCGCACGCTGGGCGGCGGTGTAGTTGAAAGGCGACTGACCGCCGCCCAGCGTGCGGCGGCTACCACAACCCCGCTAAGCCCCACTCTCAAACTGAGAAAGCGCCTGCCGACGATATTGCCCCGGCGTCAATCCCGCACGACGACGGAAGAGCCGGTTGAAATGGCTGATCTCGTTGAAGCCACTGCAGAGCGCGACTTCCAAAACGGGCAATGCCGAAAGCCGCAACAATTCCTTGGCCGTCTTCAATCGCGCTTCGATCAACATGTCGCGAAAAGTTTGTCCGCAACATTCCCGGATCAGATGCGTGGCGCGGTCCTCGCTCACTTCCAGTTCGGCGGCGATGTCCTTGAGCCGGACGTCATGTGCCTGCTGGGATTCGATGTACCGCCGGATCAACGTGCGGCGACGGGTCATCAGATTTTTCGAGGCGGGTTCTGCCTGCCGTCTAGGAGGCTGGAGAGTTTCTTTCGGATGCGCCCAGGCATGCAACCGGGCACCCAGTTGCCGCAGATGTTCGAGGATAAGCTCGGCTTCCGCCTCGTCCACGGAGGGCAGCGGATGGGTCTTGGGATTCCACGGCGGTTTTTCCCAGCGCGTGAGCGGTTCCCGATGCGCGGAACGAAACTGCGGTCCCGGACTTCTCGCGCCGGCGAAGATGACCCACTCCAATTCAAACTGGTCATAAACCGGAACGACCCACTCCACGAGACCGGCATGGCAGACGTGGTAGCGGCCCTCCGGAAGAGCATGCAGATTGGCGCGGAGCCGCAAAATCTCGAAGGTCGCGCAATGTCGCTCGCCGCCGCTGGCTTTGACGCAACGACAAATGGGATGCGTGTGCTGAAATCGGGGATGGGCCAGCGAGGAGGTCAGCGATCCGGGGAGATCGTGGATGGTCACCTGAAGTTGATGGATCTTTTCGAACGATTGAATGGCTCGCTCGGGGACATCGAGGTAGGGCATGGACAGAAGAAAGATCGTCGGAATAGCGGAAAAAGTCAATTTAGCGGCGGAAAGCGCGGAGCCAGCCTCTCTCGAACGGATTATGGTCGAGGGATGTCCTTTTACGTCTTGAAGCGGAATGTCCCCATCGAGGAATCCTACGATGTCGTCGTTGCCGGAGGTGGCCCCGCAGGAGCGGCAGCCGCAGTTTGCGCCGCGCGTTCAGGCGCCAAGACGTTGTTGATCGAAGCGACCGGCTGTTTGGGCGGCATGGGAACTTCGGGACTCGTGACGGCGTTTGACCCTATGGCGAACGGAGTGGAGGCAATGGTGGGCGGATTCATGCGTGAAGTCGTCGAGGAACTTTACGAGCGGAAATTTCTTGGCTCGAAAGTGACGCCCGAGCAGTGGCGCAAACATTTTCTGGCTTGGATTCCTTTCAATGTGGAGGGCTATAAGCTCATCCTCGATGAAAAGATGACCGCTGCGGGAGTGGAGGTGCGCTTTTTCACTCGGGTGATCGATGCTGAGGCTGATGCCAGCGACAAACGCGTGAAGGGCATTGTCATTCACAACATCGAAGGCTACTCGTTCATCGCAGCGAAGGCCTTTATCGACTGCACGGGCGATGCGGTGCTGGCCGACTTGTGCGGAGCCGATTGTTGGGAAGCCGGGCGCGATACGCCGCGAATCATGCCAGCGACGCTGCCGTCGCTTTTTGCCGGAATCGATTGGGAACGTGTGCGCCGGTATTGGAAAGAAGAGGGGCATGAACAAGGCAACGGTGTCATTCGCAAGGGCATTGCCGATGGAATGTTTGTCCAGCCGGATCCGTTTTTGGTGGGCATGTCGCAGATCGGGCCAACCGTTGGGTATCTGAACGGAGGTCATCTCTTCAACCTTAACGCGCTGCGCTGCTCGGAACTGAGTCGGAACGTGATGCTGGGCCGCAGGATTGCGCAGGACTACCTCGCGTTTTATCGGAAATATATTCCCGGCTACGAAAAAATGGAGCATGTGACCACGGCATCGCTGATTGGCGTGCGCGAATCGCGACGTATCAAGGGCGAGTATGTGCTCAACATCGACGATTACATGGCGCGTCGGGAATTTCCCGACCAGATCGGCATCTTCAACAAGTTTGTGGATATCCATCCTTACGATACTTCCGAGGAGGAATATCAGCGGTTCATGAAGGAAAAGGACCAACAACTGCGAATGAATGTCGGGGAATCCTTCGGGATTCCCTACGGTATTCTCGTGCCCAAGGGCTGGCAGAATCTTTGGGTGGCGGGACGCTGTGCCTCCAGCGATGTCCGTGTGCATGGCTCGATCCGCGTGCAACCGGCCTGCGCGATGATGGGACAGGCGGCAGGCACGGCAGCGGCGCAATCGATCCGGCTGAAACAATCCGCTTGCGAACTGGATACGGCGGAACTGGTGACGACGTTGCGGAAAGATAATGCACTTTTGCCGCAGAAGGAAATCAGCTCCGAGATGACGCGAGGATCTGCGACATAATCCCGTTACCCTTGACGCGGACGAGAAGTCGCGCAGAGTCTTGGGATAGCAATGGCTTCCAACTCCGGTCCCCTCGTTCTGGAAAAGATCACTCACTATCGTGAAGCTGAGGTGATCGTTATTACCCCACAGGCAGGCTCTTCGCTCCCCTTCAAGGATCCGTTAGTCGTGGGACAGTTCCTTGAGTTACTGAAAAAACTCAAGGCCTCGGAGGAAATCGCCGAGCCCCTTCTCATTGGGGATAAGACCTACACCCTCGCGCCTTCCCTCACTGTCGACTCCATCAGCGGCCCTGTTTTTTGGGAAGAGATTATTAAGCTTGGCTGAAGACAAGCTCGGGATGACGAGCTCTTAATATCAATCTCATGGAAAGTATAACCACTATCTTATTGCCTCTTCTGGCCGGAGTCGTGAGTTCATATCTTACATATTATTTCACCAGCAAATCGAAAAGAGATGAAGCAATCATCAAATACAAAGAGGAAAAATACTCTCAGTTATTATTAAAATTGCAGGGCTTTGTTGGCATCACGGCGAAAGGAAAAACAAAAAGAGAATTTTTTGAGGAGCAATATCAATCATGGCTTTATTGCTCTGACGAAGTGGTTGTGGCCATGAACCATCTGACAAACCTTATAATCGATAATAAAGGCAAAGAACCGGATCAAGAAGAAGGCCGACGAGCGATTGGTAACGTTGTCTTAGCCATGCGTAAGGACTTACTCGGTAAAACACGTCTGGATTATAAAGCTTTCCGGTACACCGATGTACTTTCAGATTAGTCTTCTAAAGGAAAGTTAAGAGCCTGCCAGAGGCTCGGGGCGGATGACGCCGCGTTGGGTGCTTTTTAGGAAATCGAGGAGGAGTTTGACGTGGCCGTTGGCGGCGTCTTCGGAGGCTTCGATTTTTTCGACGGCTTGGGAGAAGTTGAGGGTCTTGTCGGCGAGGATGCGGTAGGCGCGGCGGAGGGCCTTGATGTCGACTTCGGTGAAGCCGCGCCGTTCCAAGCCGACGTGGTTCACGCCGCGCAGATGGGCGGGATTGCCATCGGCGATGAGATAGGGCGGGACGTCCTGGACGATCTTGGCGCAGCCGCCGATAATCGAATGCGCGCCGATGCGGCAGAACTGGTGCACGGCGGAGAGGCCGCTGATGACCGCGTAATCGCCGACCACAACGTGCCCAGCCAGCGTGGCGTTGTTGGAAAAGATGGTGTGGTTGCCAACGGTGCAGTCGTGCGCGATGTGCGAGTAGGCGAGGAATAGATTCCCGTCGCCGATGATGGTCTTTGCGCCCGCACCGGTTCCGCGATGGATGGTGCAGAATTCGCGGAAGACGTTCCCCTCCCCGATTTCAAGATAGGTCGGTTCGATCTTATATTTCAGGTCCTGCGACTTGAAGCCGATGGCGGCGTAGGGGAAAATTTCGTTGCGCGGGCCGAGCTTGCTCGGGCCATCGACCGTGGCGTGATGGCCGATGCGGCATCCGTCGCCGAGTTCGACTCCGGCTCCGATGACCGCATAAGGTCCGACCTGTACTCCCGCGCCGAGGATGGCCTTGGGATCGATGATGGCGGTGGGGTGGAGATGCTCTTCCTGCATGATGGATGGACGTAATATTTCGTGAAACGGTCTCTCAATATGTAGCGACGATCCATCCTCGCCGCACTCTTAATTTTAGAGGAGCTCAGCCCTGACATCTGAGAAAGGCAGACCGAACTGATCCTTCGACAGGCTCAGGATGACTAATGCTAAATGTGAAAGTTTCGCAAAGGTCTCCTGCGAAACTTCTGTCAGGCATCCATGATGCCGAACATGAGTTCGGCCTCGGAGACGATGTCGTTTTTGACGCGACAGACACCGTAGGCGCGGGCGATTTTTCCGCGGGACTTGGTCAGTTCCACTTCGATGATGAGCACGTCGCCGGGGAATACCGGCTTGCGCCATTTCACTTTATCGGCGCTCATGAAATAGCCGACCTTGCCCATTATTCCAGTGGCTCGACTCAGGAGAATGCTGGCGACCTGCGCCATCGCCTCGACTTGCAGGACGCCGGGCATAACGGGATGTCCCGGAAAATGGCCGGGGAAAAAGGGCTCGTTCATCGTCACGGCCTTTTGACCGATCGCCTTGGTGTTGCCCTCGAAACCGAGAATGCGATCGATCATCAAGAAAGGGAAACGATGCGGCAGGACCTTCATGATTTCGGCAGTATCCATGCCGCCCTCGCCGATGGGCACATGCTCGAACGGCGCGCGCTGCGCCTGGCGCTGCTTGTATTGCTTGTAAATTTCCTTCGCGAGTTCGACGTTGAGGGCGTGGCTCGGCTTGACGGCGTAGATGTGCGCCTTGAGTCGCAAGGGGAAGAGGCTCAGGTCACCGATGATATCGAGAATCTTGTGACGGACAAATTCGTCGTCGTACCGGAGCGGTTCGCGGGAAAGAATGGCATCGCCGCGAATGACTACGGCATTTTCAAGACTTCCGCCTTTGATGAGTCCCTTCTCCATCAGCGGCTGCACTTCCTCGTAAAAAACGAAGGTGCGGGCCAGCGCGATTTCCTTGGCGTAGTTGCCGGTCTCGGGATTCCAGGCGCGGAACTGCGTGTGCTTGCCGAGATGGTTCGCGTTGGTGCAGCTCACTTCGAAACGATCGGAAGGCCACGCGATGATGTAGCCACCATCGCGACCGGTCACGCGGACGGGCTCGGTCAATTCGTACTCGGCCACAGTGGCGTCGAGTTCAACTTTGCCGGCCTTCTCGATCAATTCGATGAAGAGACGTCCACTGCCGTCGCCGATGGGCGGCTCGTTGGCGTCGATCTCGATCAGCGCGTTGTCGATTCCGCAACCGCGCAGGGCCGAGAGCAGATGCTCGACGGTGTGGATCTTGACATTGCCCTCGCCGAGGGTGGTCGCGCGCTCGACCTGCTTGACGTTGTCGATGTGCGCGGTGACGGTCGGCTCGTCGGGCAGATCGATGCGTTTGAAAATATAGCCGGTGTTGGCCGCTGCCGGTTTGACGGTGAGCGTGACATCGGAGCCGGTGTGCAGCGCGAAACCCTTGACCGATTGGGGTTCGCGAACGGTGGTTTGTTTAAGGCTGGCCATGGGAAGCGATCACCGTAACCGTTTTGACACGGAGTTGGCAACCCTGCTTCGCGATTTGGGCTTACTCGAGATAGAAAACTTCACGTAAATTTCGCGAAACGGGACTGCCGTCGGGATTGGATGGCATGATGTCTTTCATGTGATTCCACCACTTCTGGCAGATTTCCGTTTGAGCAATCGCGGCCCAGCGGCTTTCGTCCTCGATTTCAGCATAGCCAAAAAGCTGGTGCGTCGATTCATCGAGATGAATCGAATAGTTGTGCACGCCATGCGCCGTGAGCGTGGCTGCGAGTTCGGCCCAGATCGGACGATGCCGCTTTTCGTATTCGGCGTGAAACTTCGGATCAACCGACATGACGAAGGCCTTGCGAATCATGGCAGGACGTATCTCAAGTCGATCTGACCTTAGTTCGTCTTGCGGGTGGCCAGGACTTTCGGCTTTTCCTTCTTTGGCTTTTTGACTTCTTTTTTCTGCCGGTTGTCGCCTTTACCCATAATAAACTCCTGGTTGGTTGTTGAGATGAGGGTGCCTTCGCGCGATAAAAGTGCAACTGCAAATTCGACACCCTTAACGATCAGCCAGGCGGAAGACGCAAAATTCTTTTCATCTTTCTTATCCAATAAGAGACCTCTGCGAAAGTCGTTCGCCCAGCGTGATCGTGGAGCAAAGGCAGGTCTTTGACAGGGTTAACGAGGGCGAACGTGCCATTTGAAGCCGGGGTGCCTCTGGTGATCGCGAATATTTTTCCTGGAGGCAACATAGGTCCTTCGACTGCGGCTCGGGTAAATCCTCTGAGAAAAGGATGCGCACAGGCTCGCCTTCGCTCAGGATGACGGCGTTATTAAAATCGTGAGCTTTGCAGAGGTCTCAATAAAGAGGGAGGTCAAATCCTCGACCAGGCCCGTGCTTGGGACGGTAATAATTTTTCGGAGGGTTGATTCCACTTTCCGAACGATAGGCCTGTGCCAGCAAGGACACGGGATGAACCGCTTCGATCTTCATGCCTCGCGCGGCGAGACCGTTCTGGATTTGTAGCAGGCAGCCGGGGTTGCCTGTCGCGACAATAGTCGCGCCGGTGGCGGCGATGTGGTCGAGCTTGCGCTGCTGAAGTTTACCGGCCATTTCGGGCTGGATGAGGTTGTAGATGCCTGCGCTGCCGCAGCACCACATTGATTCTGTTAGTGGCGCGACGTCCAGTCCTGGAATCTTTTTCAGGAGTTCGCGGGGCTGGGTGGTGATTTTCTGACCGTGGCAAAGATGGCAGGCGTCGTGATAGGTGACGCGGGCGGTTGTTGGCGATTTTTCGGGTGCGCGGAAATTGATTTCGACGAGCCACTCGCTGATGTCTTTCACTTTCTCCGACCATTGCACGGCCCTGGCAGCATAGCGCGGATCATCATGCAGGAGGCGATCGAAATGCTTGAGGTGTGAGCCGCAACCGGCGGCGTTGGTGATGATGGCATCGAGGTGGTCGAGGTCGAAATGATCAAGGAGACGGCGGGCGTAGGCCTTGGCCATTTCGTATTCGCCGTTATGGGCGTGGAGTGATCCGCAACAGGCCTGCGTGGGGGGTGTGATGACGGTGCAACCGTTGGCGAGGAGGACGTCGGCGGTGTCGCGGTTGACGTCGCTGTAGATTAGGTCCTGGACGCAGCCGGTGAGGAGGCCGACGCGGTAGCGGGGCTGCGCCGAACCGCCGCTAGGGACAGCGGCGGCTACCTCTAAGGGCGCGATGAGGTCGGGCGAGAAGTGGCGCTTGATTACGGGCGTCTTGGCTTCGAGACCGCGCAATGATTTTGGCAGTAAATTCAGCACGCCGGAATGGCGGATCAGGCTTTGCAATCCGGTCGCCTGATAGATCCAGAGGAGACGTCCCGCGAGACGGAGCCGCCATTGTTCGCGGAAAAGAACGTCGAGCAGAAGCCAGCGAAATAACCGGCGCGGAGCCGATTGCTTCCCCACACTTCGCTCCGCCTCGGCGCGGGCCATTTCGAAAAGCTGCGTGTAATCGACTCCCGCTGGGCAGGCCGTCTCGCAGGCAAGGCAACCGAGGCAAAAATACATTTCATCCGAAAAGGCCTTCTTCGCCTCGAGTTGCCCATCGGCAATCGCGCGCATGAGCGAGATGCGTCCGCGCGGACTGTTGCGCTCCAGTTTTGTCTCCATGTACGTCGGGCAGGTGGGCAGGCACATGCCGCAATGCATGCACTGCTGCACCACGGAATAATCGAGGTCCTTCAAATAACTCATCGCGCTCAAAATGGCATTTGTCGTGCGCGATACAAGTCTGCTGAGTTGACAGCGCCGAGACGGCTGCTTGGTTCAAGGCATGAGTGAACTCACTGTCGGCTCGAAAGCGCCCGCTTTTTCGGCGCCGGATCAATCCAGCCAGACCGTTTCCCTTTCCGATTTCAAAGGCAAACTGGTGATTTTGTATTTTTACCCGAAGGACGATACGCCGGGATGCACCACGGAGGCCTGCTCTTTTCGCGATGAACATTCGGCTTTCCAGAAAAAAGGCGCCGTGGTGATTGGCGTGAGCCCGGATAGTCCCAAGAAGCATACGAAGTTCATCGAGAAGTTCTCGCTCCCCTTCCCCTTGCTGGCGGATGAGGACCACAAAATTTGCGAGGCTTACGACGTCTGGGTTGAAAAGAGCATGTATGGGAAGAAATACATGGGCGTGGAGCGAAGCACGTTTGTGATTGGTCCCGACGGCAAGCTGAAGGCGATTTACCGGAAGGTGAAGCCAGCCGAGCATATCGCCGAGGTGCTGGCAGAACTGTAGCCTCTATTCAAAGAGTCTACTTTAAAAGTCCGTCATCCTTGTCGAAGGATCTGTTCTGTACGTCAAAGAAAAGGCAGCCTGAACTGATCCTTCGACAAGCTCAGGATGACAGATTGTTTTAAAAAAATTTTGCAGCGATCTCGACAAGGGTCATCAAGGCGTCCCTCAATGAACAATCTTATTCCTTGGCAAACCGGGCGGCCCTCGTAAACATAAAGCGCCATGGCATCCGATCTCTTCGCAAATGCGTCGCTGTTCACCCCGGCTGAACCGGAGTCGCTGGAGAAAATCGACATCCCCGATACCGTCATCGCGGGCTTGATCCTCCGGATGATGTATATGAATACCCGGATGGTCGCGCATGAGATCGCGGCTGAAGTCTGCTTGCCCTTCTACAATGTCGTCGAGCCCATCCTGGTGGAGCTAAAGGATAGCCGGCTGATCGAAATCACCCGCGGCGACATGGCCTCGGTTTCCTACGTCTACACGATCACCGATGCGGGCCGCGCGCGCGCCGCGCAATACTTCGAGCAGACCACGTATGTCGGGCCCGCACCGATTTCGGTGGAGAGTTACGTCAAGATCATCGCGGAACAAAGCCTGCGGCAGATCACCGTGCACGCGGAACGGCTGCGCGATGCGTTTCGCGGCCTGGTCTTTGATGAGAAGATTCTCGACCAGGTGGGACCCGCCGTTAATTCTGGGCGCTCGATCTTTCTCTACGGCCCTCCCGGTAACGGCAAGACTTCCATTTGCGAGCGCATCGTCAAATCGTTCGGCGGCTCGATCTTCATTCCGTTTGCGGTCGAGGTCAAAGGATCGATCATCAAGGTTTTTGACGAGTACAATCACAAGGAGATCGCGCCGAATTCCGACATGCGTTTGCAGGGAAAGCACGACAAACGCTTTCGCCTAATCGAACGCCCCGTCATCATCGTCGGCGGCGAGTTGAACATGAGTTCTCTTGATTTGATCTGGAACGAGGAATCGCGCTTTTACGAGGCGCCCATTCAGATGAAGGCCAACGGCGGCGCGCTCATGATCGATGACTTTGGCCGCCAACGCATCGATCCCAAGACGCTGCTCAATCGCTGGATTGTTCCGCTCGAAAAGCAGATCGACTTCCTTACGCTGCATACCGGAACGAAGATCGAAATTCCGTTTGATCAGTTGATCGTTTTCTCGACGAATCTCAATCCGCGCGACTTGGTCGATGACGCGTTCCTGCGCCGAATCCGCTATAAGATTCCGATTCTTGATCCATCGCACGAAAATTATCGGGCCATCTGGCGCATCGTCAGCGAGCACAAGGGCGTGCCGTATGCGGATGAAATCGTCGATTACTTCGTGGAAAAGCACATGCGCACCTTTGGGCGCCCGCTCCGGGGCTGCCAACCGCGCGACATTATCGACAACATTCTCGACGTTTGCCGGTACCGGCAAATCGAGCCGACCGTCACAGCGGAAATGCTCGATGACGCGGCGGAAGCTTACTTCGTGAAGTTCGACGATAAGAATTACTCGGGCATCAAGTAATTCCGTCTGTAGCGGCTGTCTATGACCGCCGACCGTTGGTGAAGCAATGTCGCCGAGTTCGACGGTCATAGACCGCCGCTACAGGGGGACAAAATCCATTATCAGAAAAAACGCTTGTCCGTTTCCCTCGAACGGAAGAGCATTTACAGCTTATGGCCGAAACTTCATCCGACAGCATCGACGTGACTTATGTCGCCGACCTCGCACGCCTGCGCCTTTCTCCCGGGGAGATCGCGACCTTCCAGAAGCAGCTTGGCGATGTGCTCGGCTATGTCAGCCAGCTTCAGGAGGTCGACGTTTCCCATGTCTCGTTGCTTGGCGATGCGGATTTGAAAAACCGGCTTCGTGCCGACGAGTTGCAGCCCAGCTTATCTCCGACCGAAGCCCTGGCCAACGCGCCGCGGCAGGACAACAATCTTTTCGTCGTGCCCAAGATGGTCGAATAATTTCCGTGGTAGCCGCCGCTGTCCCTAGCGGCGGATGCCTTCCCTTAGCAATTTCTTAAACTATTTTCCCCATGGATATCACCAGTCTTACCATTCCCGAACTTCGCCAAAAGCTTTCATCGAAAGCAGTCACTCCGCGCGAAGTTGTCGATCAACTTGCGAGCCGCGTTGAAGCGGTCGATCCGAAGCTGAAGGCTTATCTTCATCTTGATGTGGAGAAGGCGCGCGCGGCGGCGGATGTCGCGAATCCAGCGCTACCGCTAGGCGGCGTGCCGATTGCGATTAAGGACGTGATCAATGTGAAGGGCGATCCGTGCACCTGCGCGTCGAAGATTTTGCAGGGCTACGTCGCGCCGTATGATGCGACGGTCATCACCAAGTTGCGCGAGGCCGGGGCGGTTCTTTTTGGACGCACGAACATGGACGAGTTTGCCATGGGTTCCTCGACGGAGAATTCGTCGTGGGGCTCGACGCGCAATCCGTGGGACCTCGACCGCATTCCGGGCGGGAGCAGCGGCGGCTCGGCGGCGGCGGTGGGTGGGCATGAGGCTTTTGCGGCGCTAGGCACGGATACGGGTGGCTCGATCCGGCAACCGGCGGCGCTGTGTAGCTGCGTGGGATTGAAGCCGACTTATGGTCGCGTTTCGCGTTATGGACTCGTTGCGTTTGCATCGAGTCTCGATCAAATCGGCACGTTCACCAAGACGGTGGAAGAAGCGGCGCTGCTGCTGGAAATCATCGCGGGGTACGATCCGCACGACAACACGAGCATCGACCGGCCCGTGCCGAAATATACGCACTCGCTACATCAGGGCGTGAAGGGGCTGCGGCTCGGCGTGCCGAAGGAATATTTCATCGAGGGAATCGATCCCGAAGTCGAAAAGGCCGTGCGCGATGCGATTGAGGAATATAAGAAGCAGGGCGCGGAAATCGTGGAGGTTTCGCTACCGCACACGAAGTATGCCGTGGCGGTCTATTATATCATCGCGACGGCGGAGGCCTCGGCGAATCTGGCGCGTTTTGATGGCGTGCGCTATGGCAAGCGGGCACAGAATCCGAAGGACATTCTGGACATGTATGGCCGCACCCGCGCGGAAGGTTTCGGTGCGGAAGTGAAGCGGCGCATTATTCTCGGCACCTACGTGCTGAGCTCCGGTTACTACGACGCCTACTACAATCGCGCGCAGAAAGTGCGACACATGATCGCCGAGGATTTCCGGGTCGCCTTTGAATCGTGCGACGCGCTACTCACGCCCACCTCGCCCACCGCCGCCTTCAAGATCGGTGAACGCACCGCCGACCCGCTCCAGATGTATCTCGCCGATATCTTCACCATCGCGGTGAATCTCGCGGGCATCTGCGGCATCTCCATTCCCTGCGGTTTCACGTCGAGCAAGCTGCCCATCGGCCTCCAGATCATCGGCCCGAAGTGGGGCGAGGAAACCATGTTCCGCGTCGCCCACGCCTACGAGCAGGCCACGCCCTGGCACAAAGAGAAGCCGCCGCTTTAATTTGAACACCGACGATCCCAAAAAAGAACAAACACCGGAGGAAATCGACGCTCAGCTACTGAAATACGCTCAGAGCTTCGATGCCACCCTGGATATTGTTTTTCCGACCGTACTAAATAGCAACGAACTAAGCTCTTTCCGCCACAAGGTCGCAAATAGGTTACAGAACAGGATAATCAGTGTTGCGGGGTCAATCATCCGATTGACAAAAATTGCAGCCAAAGTCGACCCGAAGGCAATTGCGGATAATTCACAATCGATTCTTGCCTTATCGCGCGTACTTATCGAAGTCTGCGACAAATTCAACTATCTAGCGCTATCGCCAGTAGACGATTTCGAACTAAAAATTAGAACGTTATATTTTTCGCTGGTAGGTGCGGTCAAATATAAGAGCTTGAATCGAACCGTCGCCCCTGACCCAAACAATAAGCAGGAACGCGAAGATAGCCTTGTTCGCACTGAAAGACTCATCGACAAAAGAAAAGCCGATTTGAAAAGTGCTGGGATCGAAAGGTGGCTCCCCTTCATCGCTTTATCACCTGAAAAGCAACAAATGGTGTTAAGAGGCGAGACCCAAGAAGATTATTTGAAATCGGATTGGAATACTATTCTAGAAAAGCGTTTAGATCCATCCGAACGAAAGCATTATTTCGATTTAGGCAACGCAGCCATCCACTCTTCGGCATTTGTCGTTTCCTTCTTTGAGGATCCAAGTGAACACGAAAAATTCATTGCCGACGTGGTGTGTCTTGCACTTTTTAATGCATCAAGGCATTTAGCTTTATGCACGCTAGAGGCAATTGAACGTTTTCCAGAAATAAAGACTCGAATATCTTCTAGCGATTTCAATGATCTTGAACAAATAGCCAAAGGCCTTAAGCAAAAAGGTTGTCTTGATTCTGCTCCCAAAACGGGCAATCAGTTGCAATCTAATAATCATTCTATGTCCGCCACCACCGCCCCCCTCACCACCGCCGATTACGAAGTCGTGATTGGCCTTGAAGTCCACTGCCAGCTTAAGACGAACACGAAGATGTTCTGCTCTTGCAAGAATGAGTTTGGCGGGCCGTCCAATTCGCATGTGTGCCCGGTATGCCTCGGAATGCCAGGTGTGATGCCGGTGCCGAATGAGGAGGCGATCGAGAAAACGATCCTGACCGGCGAGATGCTGGGCTGCCAGATTGCGACGCGTTGCAAGTTTGACCGGAAGAATTATTTCTATCCGGACATGCCGAAGAATTACCAGATCACGCAGTACGACGAGCCGCTTTGCCTCGGCGGCGCGGTCACGCTTGACCTACTCGCCTATCCCAAGGATGCGCAGAAGGAGGCATCCACGCAGATCGACAAGCCGGTGCGACTCGTGCGTATTCACCTCGAGGAGGACGTGGCGAAATCGTTCCACTTCGACGACGGCACCAGCGGAATCGACTTCAACCGCGCGGGCACACCTCTGATGGAAATCGTGAGCGAGGCCGATATGTCGACGCCGGAGGAGGCCTTCGCCTATCTCTCCGCGCTCAAGCAAATCCTGGTCTACGGCGGCGTCAGCGATGCCGACATGGAAAAGGGCCAAATGCGTTGCGACGTCAATGTCTCCATCCGCCCGCGCGGCCAGAAGGAATTCGGCACCAAGTGCGAGTTGAAAAATCTCAACAGCGTCAGCGGCGTCCGGCGCGCGCTCAAATATGAGATCGCGAGGCAGATCGATGTGGTCACCTCCGGTGGCACCATCGAGCAGCAGACCCGCCGCTGGGACGACGACAAAGGCGAGACCACGCTGATGCGCGTGAAGGAAAAGGCCCACGATTACCGCTACTTCCCCGAGCCGGACATCCAAGCCGTGCGCACCGATCACGGTCTCTACGACCGCGCCAAGGCCCGAATGCCGGAGCTGCCTGCGGCCAAGAAATTGCGCCTCGTGCAAGCCTACGGCATCAGTGCGTATCAGGCAGGCGTGCTCGCTTCCGATGCGACGCTCTCTGATTACTTCGAGAAAGCCGCCGAGCCGAAGCCCGCCAATGGTGCCGCCATTGCGAACTTTCTGCTCAACGACTTCCTCGCCACCGCGACCGGCGAGAATCCCCTGCCCAGCCTCGCGCCTCACTATTTCAACGAACTCGCGGAATTGACCACCTCCGGCCAGATCAACGGCAAGCAGGCCAAGGATGTCTTCGCGCAGATGTTCGTCACGGGCAAATCGCCTGCCACGCTGGTCAAGGAACTCGGCCTCGCGCAAGTCAGCGATGTCGGCGCTTTGGAGGCCTTCTGCGATCAAGCCATCGCCGCGAATCCGAAGAGCGTCGCCGATTTCAAGGCCGGCAAGCAAAACGCCGTCAACGCGCTCAAGGGCCAAGTCATGAAGCTCAGCAAAGGCACCGCCAACCCACAACTCGTCGGCGAGATTCTGGTGAAGAAGTTGAGTCAATAAGACGGACGGGAGGCATTATTGTACGTTTCTCGTTTAAAAAAGGCCTCTCGCATTAGGAATATTGTCGCCTTTATCCTGATCGGGATCGGATTCGGTATCTATTGCGCTCAGAACGAGAGGCTCGACCTCATACTTACCGCAGCGACATTCCTTATTTCTTATATAATAGCCGTTTGTCTTCATGAATTGGGACATGCCTGTGGCGCTGTTCTAGTTGGAGGCGAGGTGCACTTTATTCAACTCGGACAAGCCTATCCAAAATGGGAACCGTGGACCTTCAGATTTATAGGCTTCCCTTGGAAAATCTACTCGGCTCCTCTTTCCGGTTCCGTTCACGCATCGTTTTACACGACTCGGCTATATCGTTTTCGCCAGTGCTGGATGATCGCTTGCGGTCCCATGACCAATCTTTTTTTGCTTCTTACGACTGTGGCATGGCTGGCTTTTGAAGATTCATCGGAAACTCCATTCTATTTGACGGGTTGGTGCCTGGCAAACGGACTCCTCTTGCTTGGCACGGTCCCTCCTTTCCAATGGTATCACCGTCCCACGCGCTACAACGACGGGATGCTGTTTCTCAAGACGTTGAAGTATTCCGAATCCGAGATTCAGTCTTATGTGAATGCGGCGCTCCTAAGGCGTGAATTGAGCTTGAATAGCCTGGAAGGCATGTCTCTTGCCGACTTATTAAGTAACTCCAAACGCCATCCCGAGACAGTCGTCTTTTTGTGGGAGATCACCAACCGAATGCATGCTTCCAGCGATCTGCGCTATCAAGATTATGTTTTAAAACTCGTCGATCACCCAAAGATGCAGTCCAAATATCTTGAGATAATAATAGATACGTATCTGACCTGGCAGCTTCATCAAGGTCCCTCTTCCAATCCTGAGGTCACTGATGCCTTATCACTACGCCTCTTGAGAGAAAATGACTGCATCAGCACTCGGGGCACACGCGGATCGATTCTGATCGATCAAGGCCGCATTGAAGAAGGCAAAACGATGCTGGAAAAAGTCCTCGCACAAACTGACAGCATGGTTGACAAGGTTTACTCAAACGTATTTCTAGCCTTGGCTGCCAAAGCTACCGGTGATCTCGATCTCGCCAGCAACTATGCCCTGACAGCGAGAACATTGGATTCGGCTAATCCTGTCATTCACCGACTTTCCAACCTGTTAGTCCCTCTATCTCGTGAGAGCGAGTCTGATCCTTCGACAAGCTCAGGATGACAGAGAGGGCGAAATCAGACGACGGTCATAGACCGCCGCTACATTAATAGGGCATTATTGAGTCAGTCAAAGCCATGAAAATCCTTTTCCTTTATCATCCTTACGTCAATGACGGGATGTCTCGCGCTTTTCGCGCGGTTTCGGAATCGGTTTTCTGCTTCAAGGTGGATCCGAAGGTCCTGCCGGAAGATGTCAGCCTGATGGACTGGACGAAATTCCGCTCCCTGCGACGGCGCATCCAGGCGCGGGAGTTCGACCTGATCATCGCCTATGCGTGCGAAGAGGGGCTCTGGCGCCCGAACCGCTCGATCTTCCGCAATCTCCCCCATGCCGTCAAAAAACTGCTCTTTTATTTTCCGGCTTTTGGACCGCGCCTTCTCCTGCCGACGATTAAGGCGTCGGGCACCCGTCTGGTCATCTACGATTACGACGATTTGACCATCATTCCCTCGATCCGGAATCCGTTTCTGGAGGCGTGTCATCTCTACTTCAAGGTCCATCCCGCCATCAATCTCCATAAGTCGTTTCTTTTTCAATCGAAGCGCGACGGCAATCTGTGGAATGTCCTGCGCAATCCCCGTTACAACGCGTGGGTAAAGAAAATACGTCCCATTTCCTACGGGACCGATCTTCAAGATTATTATGACGAATGCGTTGCCCCGGAGAAAAAGTACGACGTTTTCTTCAGCGGCGGCCTGAAATACTCGCCGGTACGCCAGGACGGAAAACGGATTTTGGAAGAACTCCAGGAGAAAGGCCTTCGCGTCTGCCTGCCTGGCCAGGTGCCCCATCGCGAATTCCTACGGCTCTGCTCCGAATCGTGGCTGGTACTTTCACCCGAAGGCGCGGAGTGGCAAAGCGCGCGCCACTATGAGTCGCTACTGATGAAATCGGTGCCCCTGATCAATTACCCCAACGTGCGACTGCATCGTCCCCTCCTCCATGGAGTCCATGCCCTTTACTATCCACCAGAGGAGAATTTGCTGGCGGACGTAATCCATGAGGCCCTTGCCGATAAGCCCCGCCTGCAGAGAATAGCCGAGGAAGGCCGCAAGCACGTCCTCCAGCACCATGTCCATGAAGAGCTGGTCAAAGAGATTCTTCGACAGGCGCAGGCGGATTGATTTTATAATTGAGCTTGGAGTTTGCCCGCAGTTTTTATTTACTGATCCATGCATTTTACTTCGGCGCGACTCGCGGAAATTCTTGGCGCCTTCTCGCGCATCAAAATCCTGGTCATCGGCGACCTTATGCTGGATGAATTTCTCTGGGGCAAGGTGACGCGTATCTCGCCCGAAGCACCCGTGCCTATCGTCGATGTCCAGCGCCGGGCTTTCTATCCGGGCGGTGCAGCCAATGTGGCGTTGAATCTCGCCAGCTTGGGGGCGCAGACGGGACTGGCGGGCGTTATCGGCCAGGACGAACCGGGATTGCACTTGGTTCAGATTCTTAAAGAAAAGGGAATCGCGACTGACAATACTCGCGCGACATCTTTACGCCCTACTACCCACAAGACCCGCATCTGCGCAATCACCCGGCAGGTCCACGATCATCTCGAGATTGAGGACCAGCAGCAAATCGTGCGGTTGGATGAAGAAACGCGCGCAGCGTTGGATCCCGAGAGCAAGAAATGGCTTTTTGACCGGTTGCGCGGCGAGATTCGCAACTACGATGCCGTGATCTTCTCGGATTATGCCAAGGGGTTGATCGACCAGGAACTGCTCACTCTTGTCATTAATGAGGCGAAGTCCCAGGGGAAAATCGTGGCGGTCGATCCGAATCCGAACAATCCCTGCAACTGGTCGGGTGCCACGGTGCTAAAACCGAACCGGCGCGAAGCTTTTCTGATGGCCGGGTTGCCCTATGCGCTGGACGAGGCAGCCGTGTTGCAAGCCGGAGCTGTTCTGCAGAAAACGCACACGATCCACCATCTGCTCATCACGCTGAGCGAAGCCGGTATGTTTTTGCTCGAACCGGGAGCGAAACCTTACCACACACCAACTCGGGCGCCTGATGTCTCGGACGCGTCCGGCGCGGGCGATACATCCATCGCTGCGTTTACCCTGGCGCTGGCAGCGGGAGCTACGGGGATTGAGGCGGTGGAGATCGCCAATCACGCGGCAGGAGTTGTTGTCGCCAAGCTCGGTACAGCCACCTTGAATGTGGATGAATTGCATGAAATGTTTGTTAAAATGGAAGGTCTGATATGAAAAGCCGCGCTGTATTTTTTGACCGGGACGATACGTTGATGGTCAATGTCCCCTATCTGGGAGATCCGGGGCTCGTGGAGATTTTTCCCGAGGCGGCGGCGGCGCTCTACGAGTTGCGTCAGGCGGATTTCTGGCTTTTCGTGGTGAGCAATCAGTCGGGCGTGGGACGTGGGCTGATTTCGCGCAGCCAGGTTTTTGCGGTGAACGCGGAGATGAAGCGACAACTCGATGGCGACTATATCCACGCCTTTTATCATTCCTTTTCCGCACCGGACGATCCCAAGGCCACGGACCGCAAGCCTTCGCCCGAGCTTCTGCTCAAGGCCGCCGAAATCAATAATATTGATCTTTCGCAGTCGTTTTTCGTGGGCGATCGCCTTTCCGACATCGAATGCGGAATCAACGCGGGATGCCGCACGGTGCTGCTGACGCATCTGAAATCGAGCCGATTCAATAGCGCTGATCCCGAGGATGCCCTGGCCCGGGACAAGGCCCATTATATTGCCGAAAACTTGGTTCAGGCCGCGCGATGGATTCTTGAGGTCACTTCAACAACGCCTAATCTCAAGACTCACGAATTGGAATGAAATCGAAGGCCATGAATTTTTCTCTTTCATCTGTTCTCTGGATAGTCCTGCCCCTGATGTGGGAGGGAATGAACCTGGCGATGAAAAACTTCGTGGATACTATCGAGAAGGAAGCTCCCGATATATGGGAGAGACTAGGCAAGCCAAAGTATAACGCTTTCGGAGGTGTTAAAGGAATGAACCGCGAAGAGTTTAGAGCGATTTTGAAACCGGGGGCATACAACGCACTCAACAATCCAAAGATTTCTCGGGCCGGGCTTTGGGTTCACATTTCCTATAGAGTTTTGTTTGGGTCGGTAGCAGTCGTTTTGATTTATTATGTGTTTCTTAGAAAAAGCTAAATGAAATCTGTCATCGTCATCCCGGCGCGCTATGGCGCCAGTCGTTTTCCCGGCAAGAGTCTCGCCCGGATTCAGGGGCGTCCCATGATCCAATGGGTCTGGGAGGCTGCGTGCAAAAGCCGCCTTACCGAGCAAGTAGTTGTAGCAACGGATGATGACCGGATCGCCGATGTGGCAGCGAAGTTCGGAGCCGATGTGGTCATGACGAAGAAGTCGCACCGCTCCGGCACCGACCGAATTGCGGAGGTGGCCGATAAGGTTCCATCACAACTTTACATCAATGTTCAGGGCGATGAGCCGCTGCTTTCGCCCTCCGCCGTGGACGATCTGATCCGGGCGATGATGGAAAGTCCCCGCGTACCGATCGGCACGCTGGCGCACCGGATCGAGTCGGAGGCGGAATGGCTCAGCCCGGAGGTGGTGAAGGTCGTCTGCAATCGCCATCAGGAGGCGCTCTATTTCTCGCGCTCGCCGCTTCCCTTTCAACGCGCGTTTGATGCTAACGCCCGACTGTTGCGGCATGTGGGTATTTATGCTTTCCGGGCACGGGCGCTGGCCCACTTTGTCTCGCTCAAACCGAGTGCGCTGGAGATGGCCGAAAGCCTGGAACAGCTCCGGGCACTGGAAAATGGCATGGTCATCCAAGTAATTGAAACCAAATATCGTTGCCTCGGCGTCGATACGCCCGCAGATTTGGCGCGCGTCGAAACGACCCTGCGCCGACAGGCCAAGGTCCCTGCGACTCGAAAAGCAAAGAGGAAAAAGAAATGAAATATATTTTTGTCACTGGCGGCGTGGTAAGTTCACTGGGAAAAGGTCTCACCGCTGCGGCGTTGGGCACGCTTTTGGAACATCGCGGACTCAAGGTCGTCCTCCAAAAGTTCGACCCCTATCTCAATGTCGATCCGGGCACGATGAGCCCCTATCAGCACGGTGAAGTCTACGTGCTTGAAGACGGCGCGGAAACCGATCTCGATCTCGGCCACTACGAGCGCTTCACCTCGGCCAAGTTGACCCGCAAGAACAACCTCACCACCGGCCAGATTTACGAGGCGGTACTGGCCAAGGAACGGCGCGGCGATTATCTCGGCAAGACGGTCCAGGTCATCCCGCACGTCACGGATGAGATCAAGCAGCGCATCCGACAGGTGGGACAGTTCCAGGATTGCGATGTGGTCATCACCGAAATCGGCGGGACGACGGGCGACATCGAGGGACTGCCGTTCCTCGAGGCCATCCGTCAATTCGCGCTGGAAGTCGGACACGACAACGCTCTTTTTATTCATGTGACGCTCGTGCCGTTTATCAAGGCGGCGGGCGAACTGAAATCGAAGCCGACGCAGCAGAGCGTCGCGAAATTGCGCGAGATTGGTATTCAACCCCACGTCCTGATTTGTCGCACAGAGCATTCCATCGACCGCGAATTGCGCGCCAAGCTCTCGATGTTCTGCAACGTCACTCCCGAGGCGGTCATCGAGGAAAAGGACGTGAATCATACCATTTACGAGGTGCCCCTCATGCTCCAGCGGGAGAAACTCGACGAGTTGACGGTCAAGCACTTCAAGCTCGATTTACCTCCTGCGGACATGACCGCGTGGCGCGGTTTTGTTGATCGTATCATCACGCCGAAGCACCGCATTAAAATCGGCGTGGTCGGCAAATACATGGAAAATCAGGATGCTTATAAGAGCATTTATGAGTCACTCACTCATGCCGGAGCGTCCGCCGATGCTGGAGTGACGCTGGTCACCGTTGATGCGGAAGAGATCGAGGAACATGGCGCGGCAAAATTCCTGAGCGGCCTCGATGGCATTCTTGTGCCGGGCGGCTTCGGAGTTCGCGGCGTGGAAGGAAAAATCCTCGCGGCGCGTTATGCGCGTACGCAGAAGATTCCCTATCTGGGGCTTTGCCTCGGACTACAAATCGCCGTGGTCGATTTTGCGCGCGATGTCCTCGGCCTGACCAAGGCGCACAGCACGGAATTCAATAGCGAGACGCCCGATCCGGTCATCTCAATGCTCGATGAGCAGAAGCAGGTGGTCAAAATGGGCGGCACGATGCGCCTCGGGGCCTCGGTCTGTCATCTCGTCCCCGGCACCAAAATCCAGCAGGCCTACGGCACGGATCGCGCGACCGAACGGCATCGCCATCGCTACGAGTTCAACAATATTTATCGAGAGCAGATGGAGCAACACGGCCTCATTGTCGCAGGCACAACCGCCGATCAAAAATTAGTCGAACTCATCGAACTTGCCGACCATCCCTGGTTCGTCGCCTGCCAATACCATCCAGAATTCCAATCGAAACCGAACCACCCCCATCCTCTTTTCAGCGGCTTCGTGAAAGCAGCGGTGGCGAATCGGGAGAAGTAGGATTACGTTTGGATACCTTAAAAGGCGAATTTTGTGAAATCTTGGCCCGAAATTCCTCGTTCCGCCTTGGTCGCTTTTGATGCTGAAATTGCCCGTGACCGAAAGAGCAAATCTCTTCAAAAACTGGGAGACAGTCCAGAGGAAGCCGTGGCCACCTTAAGTCAGTTCGTGCATAAGCCATGGACTAAGGAGGCCAGGAAGTGACTATTGGAATGGAAAGGCACTCTAGATGGATAGGAATCTAAAAGCCGCATTATTCCTAGCACTTGTCATCTGCTTTTTCAGAGTGGTTTTTCATGCCGCAGAGGCCATCCATCTGATTCCGATGTCTTCTTCCGATCTCGTGTCTGGGCACATTGACGACGCTGTAGTCTATGGAATTCTCGCTTTAATTTTTTGCTACGTCATCTACAGAGTTCGCACAAAAAAGTAATGCGAGCCCCAAGTTACTCTCATTCCCAAGTGCACCTTGGAAACTAGGAATGCAAAAAGCAGACTGAACTGGTCCTTCGACAAGCTCAGCATGACGGATTAGTAACCGTGAAAGCGTGAATTGCCATTCGCCTCGGCACAGTTTTTTGGTAGAGTGACCGCTTCCCGTGAAAAAGAATCCGCCCTCCACCTCGACTAAAAGCTTCTTTCTTGTCGCTGGCCCTTGTGTGCTTGAATCCGAAGCACTCACGCTTTCCATCGCGAAGCATCTGGTGGAGTTGACTGCTGATCTCGGTATTCCCTTTATTTTCAAGGCATCGTTCGACAAGGCCAACCGGACCAGCGGCAAGGCATTTCGCGGCCCGGGTCTAGCGCAGGGACTGAAAATTCTCGCGGGGGTCAAGAAGCGTTTTGGCTGCCGGGTGCTCACGGATATTCACGAAGCGGGCCAGATCAAGACCGCCGCGAAGGTCATTGATATCCTGCAAATCCCCGCCTTTCTCTGCCGCCAGACCGATCTTCTCGTCGCGGCGGCGAAGAGCGGTCGCGCGGTCAACGTCAAGAAGGGGCAATTCCTGGCTCCGGGCGACGTCGATAATATCGCGGCCAAGTTGCGCTCCGCAGGCTGCAAGGAGTATTACATCACCGAGCGCGGAACCACGTTCGGCTATAACAATCTCGTCGTCGATATGCGCAGCCTCGCGCTGATGCGCCAGGCCGGGCACCCGGTTATTTTTGACGCAACCCATTCCGTGCAACGTCCCGGCGGCAATGGCACGAGCACGGGCGGCGACGGCAGCATGGCTCCCGTCCTGGCCCGCGCGGCGGTGGCAGCGGGGATCGACGGCCTGTTTATCGAAACCCACCCTCAACCTGCCCAGTCCCCGTCCGACGGCCCGAACATGATTCCACTTGCGCAGATGGAGGGCCTGCTGCGAACTTTAAAGGCGATCCATGAGGCCTCTCGTTCTTAGCGTTGGAATCTGCACATGCGTCCTGGGCGCTGCCTGGGCGCAGACCGACAACGATGCCGCCCCGACCCAACAAGTGCCGGTGGGCCAGACCTTCCGGAATTTCGAGTTCCCAATTTACCAGGACGGCCAGAAAAAAGCGTCGCTCACCGCTTCGCAAGCCACGGGCATTACTCAAAATCGCGCGGAAACCAAGGATGTGAAAATCGAGATCTACGATAATGCCGTGGTGACGACAACGATCACCTCGCCGCAGGCCGATCTTTACGTGGCCGAACAAAAGATGCGCACGAGTCACACGGTGCAAATCGAACGCTCCGACATGGAAGCCACCGCCCAAAACTGCGATTTCGACTTGAAGACCAAAAAATATATTTTGCGCACCAACGTCAAGGTCACGCTCAAGAATTTCGATCCAGGCACGAGCCTGACTCCGGCAGCGTCCAGTTCCGCTTCGCCAGCCTCAGCAGCAACAAAGACACCCGGTGCTACGTCTTCATTGATGACACCCCGTTCTTTACTCAACTCGGATTCCATGCCTGAATCGCCTGGAACCATGTCGCTCACCAATTCGGCCCCGATCTCGCCCTCCAGCCCTGACTCCAAATGAACCTGCTCAATCGCATCCCGCTTCTTTCCGTTGTCTTGCTGCTGGCATGGACCTTTCCGTCATCGGCCCAGACGGCGGACACCTCCAGCCCTGATACGCCGCCGGCAGGTAGCACGGTGATTACTTCAGACGAGTTGCATTCCGACCAGACGACCCATACCTCCATTTTCAACGGGAATGTCGTGGTAGTCGGCACCGCCTTCAACCTCACTGCCGATGAAATGAAAGTGATGTTTAACAAGGACAACAAGGTGGATCATATCATCGCGACGGGTAATGTCGTGATCACGCAACCGGGACGCGTCACCCACTCCGGCCGGGTCGATTATTTTCAAGTTGATGACAAGTTTGTCCTGACCGATCAACCGGTGATCGTCGATCATGGAAATCAACTCTCCGCCCCAAAAATCACCATTTACCGGACCAATCAAACGTTGGTTACGGAAGGCAAACCCTGCAAAACCATCCTGGTAAACGGCGGCATCGGTTCCAGCACCCCGACTTCCACTCCCGCCCCTCTTCCTCAACAATAACGGAGGCATGAAACACCGCTTACCCCAGCCCAAATCATCCCGGATCGTACGATCCCCTGAATCGCCCGTGGATGAAATAGCCCGCCAGATTGACAGTAGCGCCTCGCTGCCGAAGACTCGCCGGGCCACGCCACCGCCGCTTCCCGTCGTGAAAAAATCCTCGAGCAACTCTTCTTTCATCGAACCCCCGCCAAGCTCCGTGCTTTCTTCCGACTCGAAGACTGCCGCATCTGATTCCCCTGCATCGCCACCCATCGATACCAAAATCGAAAAGACGCCGGTTAAAGAAAATAATGCGGATTCGTTCGAGCCCTTTTCTTTTTTATCGGGAGTCGAAAGCCCGTCGGTTCCCGAAGTCAAACCTAAGGAAACTCCGGCCCCCTCAGTTCCCGAAGCCAAAGACGCCGATAAAATCAACTCGCCCCTGCAGGCCACCCAAACGACACCCACGGAACAAAAGATAGTCGACTCCCCCAGCACCGCCAAGCGGAAGACCCGGCGCGTAGAACCTCCAACTTTGCCGATTGAAACCCCGGTCACGGCAGCGGCTAAAAACGAACCACCCGTCATGAAGACCCCGGAGAGCGACCCGAATTCCTATCTCATCGAGACGCGGGGTCTGGTCAAACAATACGGTGGACGACGCGTGGTCAATGGCGTCGATATTCACGTCGGTCCGGGCGAAGTCGTCGGGTTGCTGGGCAAAAATGGCGCGGGGAAAACGACTACATTTTATATGATTGTCGGTCTCGTGACGCCCACCATCGGCCATGTCTATATGGGCGATGAGGACGTCACGCGCATGCCGATGTATCGGCGCGCCCGGCGCGGCATTGGCTACCTGCCACAGGAAGAATCGATCTTTCGCAAGCTGACCGTCGAGGAAAACCTGCTCGCGATCCTTGAAACGCTTCCCCTCACCGAAGAGGAACGCGATGCCCGCTGCGACGAGTTGCTCGCGGACTTCCATCTTGAACATGTGCGAGAGAATGTCGCCATCACGCTCTCCGGCGGGGAAAAGCGACGCGTGACCATCGCGCGCGCGTTGGTCACGTCGCCCACTCTTCTCCTGCTGGATGAGCCCTTTGCCGGCGTCGATCCGATGGCCGTGCACGACATCCAGGAAATCATCCAGAAGCTCAAGAACAAGGGCATCGGCGTCCTGCTCACCGATCATAGCGTCCGCGAAACCCTCTCCTCGGTCGATCGCGCCTATATTATCGACGATGGGCGCGTCGTCTCCGAAGGCACCCGCGAATTCATCCTGAACGATCCCATCGCGCGCGAGATTTATCTCGGGCACCGGTTCAGCATGTAGGAGCGGTCGTCCTCTTCGACAAGCCGGGAAAATCGGTTACTTATATTTATGCCCTTGCGCGTTAAAATTTGCGGGATCACGAACCGGATCGATGCGGAGGCTGCCATTGCGGCGGGCGCGGATGCCCTGGGCTTTATCCTCTACGACAAAAGCAAACGGTTCATCCCCATCGAAGCAGCCATGCACATCGTCGAGACGCTGCCACCTTTTGTGCAGACGGTGGCTGTAACGGTCAATGCCATGCGGGAGTTCACCAATCTCGGCTGGAGGAAGCAGCTCAAGACTTTCAACCTGGCACAGTTGCACGGGCTGGAATCGCCGGTTCACGTCCGAGCGGTTAGCAAATACCTGCCTGTCATCAAAGTTTTCCCAGCGGACCAAACCGCGACGGCTTTGGAAGCCTACGAGGTATCGGCATTCATGCTGGATACACCCTCGAAAGACCACGGCGGCACGGGCAGGATTTTCGATTGGAATCTGGCGGTCGAATTCAAAAAACGGACGAGAAAGCCACTTATCCTCTCCGGCGGACTGAACCCCGAGAATGTTGCGAAAGCAGTTGAAATAGTGCATCCTTATGCTGTCGATGTCAGCAGCGGAGTCGAGGCTTCCCCGGGGAAGAAAGACCATGCCAAGCTGCGCGACTTCATCCAGATATGCAAAAGCTTGTAACCCAAGTCCCTGACGCGACGGGCCATTTCGGTCCGTATGGCGGCATGTTCGTGCCCGAGACGCTAATGGCACCGCTGCACGAACTCGCCCAAGAATACGAGAAGGCGAAAGTCGACAAGGCGTTTCGCAACGAACTGAAATTTTTGCTCGAGGAATATGCGGGTCGACCCACGCCGCTCTATCGCGCGGAACGGATGACGCAGCGGCTCGGCGGTGCAAAGATTTATCTCAAGCGCGAGGACCTGCTCCACACCGGCGCGCATAAAATCAACAACGCCCTCGGTCAGGTTTTGCTGGCACGGCGCATGGGCAAAAAACGGGTCATCGCTGAGACGGGCGCGGGGCAGCATGGCGTGGCCACGGCTACCGTCGCCGCGCGATTTGGATTGGAATGCGTTGTCTACATGGGCGCGGTCGATATGGAGCGACAGGCGCTTAATGTCACCCGAATGCGCTTGCTCGGTGCAACCGTGGTGCCCGTCACAGCGGGACAAAAGACGCTCAAGGAAGCGGTCAACGAAGCGATGCGCGACTGGGTGACCAATGTCCGCACGACCCACTATATTCTCGGCTCGGCCCTCGGCTCGCATCCCTATCCGATGATGGTGCGCGATTTTCATCGCGTGATCGGTGACGAGGCTCGTCGTCAGATTCTCGAACGTGAGGAACATCTTCCCGATGTGCTCCTCGCCTGCGTTGGCGGTGGCAGCAATGCCATTGGCCTTTTCTATCCGTTCATCGGGGACAAGCATGTCCGTTGCATTGGCGTCGAGGCAGGCGGACACGGTATCAAGCCCGGACAACATGCGGCGCGGTTCCAGGGTGGCGCCTTGGGAGTGCTACAAGGCGCGCGGACATTTATTCTTCAGGACAGCAACGGGCAGATCATGAACACGCATTCGATCTCCGCCGGACTCGATTATGCCGCCGTGGGCCCCGAGCACGCATACCTACGCGACGAGGGCCGCGTCGAATACACCTACTGCACCGATGGCGAAGCGCTGAAGGCTTTTCGTTTCCTTAGCGAGACGGAAGGAATCATCCCCGCCTTGGAAAGCGCGCACGCCGTCGCAGAAGCCATCAAGCTCGCGCCCACCCTGCGCCCCGACCAGACGATCATCATTTGCCTCTCCGGTCGCGGTGACAAGGACGTGCAGCAAGTCGCGCAGATGTTGGGGCTATAATTTGTCGCGTAAGCGACTCCCTAAAAAATCCGTCATCCTGAGCGAAGCGCAGCGAAGTCGAAGGACCTCTAACTATTCCTGCCTTTTCCGCCTATGTACTACGTCTACATCGTCACTAACAAGAACAACTCCGTGCTCTATATCGGGGTAACCGGCTTTCTGGAAGGCCGCATGCACGATCATCGGGAACGCCTCGTCGAAGGGTTCACCAAGTGGTATCAGGCGACCAAATTAATTTACGTGGAAGATTATCCCGATCCAACAAGCGCCATTCAACGCGAGAAACAGTTGAAAGGTTGGCGCAGAGAGAAGAAGGTTGGCTTAATTCAAAAATTGAATCCTTGTTGGAATGATCTTTTTGAACAAATGATCGAAGACATGGATATGCGACTTTTTGAAAGGGCAAAACGCGGGGAGCAAAATAATTAGAGTTCCTTCGACTTCGCTCAGGATGACGGATTTTAATAAATTAAAAAAATAAAAACTATGCGAAGCATGACTGGCTACGGTCGCGGCACGGCGACATTTGATGGGCGGCAGATTGCCGTGGAACTGAGTTCGGTTAATCGCAAGCAGGCCGAGATTGCGCTCTCGTTGCCAAGGCCCTTGCTGGAATTGGAGCCGCGCGTGCGGGACGAGATCAACGCGCATATTTCGCGTGGACGGCTGACCGTGGCCATCGGTCTCCATGCCAAGGACGGCAAGCGCGGAAGCGGGATCAATGTCGCGGCGGCCAAGGCATACCGCGAGCAGCTTGAGACGTTGAGTAAGACGTTGAAGCTGAGCGGAGAGATCACGCTCGACCAGGTATTGCGCGGACCGGGCGTACTCGATTCGGAAAATGCAGAGATCGAAACGGAGGCCGCATGGCCCGCCCTGCAAAAAGCGCTCAAGGCCGCCTTGGACCAATTCGTCAAGATGCGGAAAAAAGAGGGAGAAGCTCTTTCCGCCGATCTACGCAAACGCACCCTCGCGATTCAAAAGAATGTCAAAACGATCAGCGTCCTTGCCCCGAAAGTCATGGAACATCATCGCGGCCTTCTGCTCGAACGCGCCGCCAAGGCCGGACTGGAGATTGAAGCTTCCGACGAACGACTCCTCAAGGAAATCGTCTTCTTTGCCGATCGCAGCGACATCTCTGAGGAGTTGACCCGCCTGCGCAGTCACCTCGACCAATTCTTCGGCCACCTCGCCAAGGACGAGCCGGTGGGCCGCACCCTCGATTTTCTCCTCCAGGAACTGTTCCGGGAAACCAACACCATCGGAAACAAGGCCAATTTTCTCGCCATCAGCCAGATTGTCGTGGGGATGAAAACAGAGTTGGAAAAATTACGGGAACAGGTTCAGAATATCGAATGAACCCCGTCTTCCGTCGCCAGGGCATCCTCTTCGTCATCTCCGCTCCTTCCGGCACCGGCAAGACCACACTCTGCGAAAATCTCCGCGCCACGCCGGACTTCATCTACTCCGTCTCCTGCACGACCCGCTTGCCCCGCTCAGGCGAGGTCGATGGAACCGATTACCATTTCCTCTCCAAGGAAAACTTCCTGAGCCGTGCCCATAATGGCGAGATGCTCGAATACGCCCTCGTCCACGGTAATTACTACGGCACGCTCAAGACGACGGTGAAAGAGGCCCTGGCGCAGGGAACCGATGTCCTCCTCGATATCGACGTCCAGGGCGCCATGTCGATCCGCAAAACCGACGACGTCATGGTGCGCGACTCGCTGGTGGATGTCTTCATCATGCCTCCCACGATTGAGGAACTCGAAAAGCGGCTGCGCAAGCGCGGCACGGAAACCGAGGAACAAGTTCAAATGCGATTGCGCACGGGACGCGAGGAATCGAAACTCTGGCCGCTCTACAAGTACACGATCCTGAGCGGTTCGATGGAAGAGGACCTGATCAAATTCCGCGCCATCATGCGGGCAGAGCGTTATCTCAGCCGCAGACTTGAGCTTAACGAGGGCAAATCAGCCTGATTTAGATCGAAAAACCACGCTTTCCGCAAGACCTGCTTAAAGCGCGTGAAATAAACGAAAATTTGGCTTTCTTCCGTCTGCAAGCTTGTTACCTCTATAGGGATGCAAATCAACGAACGTACCGAGGATAACATCCCAATCGTTTCGATTGTAGGCGATATTGACTTGGAAAGCTCGCCGAAGCTGCGGGCTTTCCTGAAACCCAAGTCATCGCAGAAAACGCCGCGCCTTCTTCTCGATTTTGCGCAGGTGACCTACATCGATTCCTCCGGCTTGGCCACGCTGATCGAGTATTTTCAAGCCGTGCAGGGTTTTGGCGGCAAACTGGCCCTCTCTTCCCTGACGCCTCGCGTAAAAAACGTTTTCGAAATCGTAAGATTGGAACAAATTTTTTCCCTCCACCCGGACATCCCCTCTGCGCTGGCAGCGCTTAAGGCCTAACGACGAGAGGGAAGAGGCATGCTACTCGCGTACGCGCAATTATCCCTCCAGGCGTTTGCCAGTATTTTCGCCCCGCTTTTCGGTCAGCGGGGCTGGCGGCTTTCCGCGCTGTTCAAGCAGATGGTCAACATCGGGGTAGCCTCGATGCCCACCGTTGCGCTGGCCAATTTCCTGCTCGGCATCGTACTGGCCATGCAGGGCGCGGGACAATTCGAGAAACTGGGCGCAACCGATCTCGTCGCGGCCCTCGTTACCTTTTCCATCTTACGGGAAATTGGCCCGCTGATCACTGCGGTCATCGTCATTGGACGGTCGGGTTCTTCCATCACGGCGGAGCTCGGCACGATGAAGGTGGAAGAAGAGATTGAGGCGCTCGATGTCATGGGCATCGACCCAGTCAAATACCTCGTGGTGCCCCGCCTGCTGGCCATGCTCCTCATGATGCCGGTCCTTACGGTGCTGGGCGAAGGAGTCGGTCTTTTTGCGGGCTGGTTGATCAGTGTGACGAGCCTTCATCTGGATCCGATTTTCTACATCCACAATGCCACCGCCGCCGTCGAGCAAAAGGATCTGTGGACCGGCCTGCTCAAGGCACTGATGTTCGGCGGTGTGGTCGGAACGGTCTGTTGCTTTTACGGCATGCAGGTGGAAGGCGGAGCCGAAGGAGTCGGTAAGGCCACAACTAAGGCGGTGGTCACTTCCCTCACCGCGATGCTGGCCATGGACGCGCTTCTCACCACCTTGATTTATTTCATATGAGCGAGACGAAACATAAGAGTCCCTATGCGGTGGAGGTTCGTGGCCTGAGCCGAAGCTTCGGCCCGCGCAAGATTCTTGCGGACGTCAGTTTCCAGCTCAAGCACGGCGAAATCCTCACCATCATGGGCGGCAGCGGCTGCGGCAAGAGCACGCTGTTGCGCCACATCATCGGCTCGCTGAAACCGGATTCGGGCGAGATCTACATCGACGGCACGGAGACCACCAAGCTCGATGACGAGGAATTTTCCAAGGTCCGCAAGCGCTTCGGCATGCTGTTCCAGACCGGGGCTCTTTTCAATTCGATGACTGTGGGTGAAAACGTGGCGCTCCCTATCCTTGAGTCAAGCGACGTCGCCCCGCACATTGCCGATCTCGTCGTGAAGCTGAAACTCGAACTGGTCGGGTTGACCGGTTTTGAGAACTTGAAACCGGCCCAGATTTCCGGCGGCATGAAGAAGCGTGTCGCCATGGCGCGGGCACTGGCGCTGGACCCCGATCTCCTCTTCTGCGATGAACCGACTTCCGGCCTCGATCCAGTCATGACCTCCGTCATCGATACCCTGACCGTCGACCTGACCCGGAAGCTCGGCATGTCCGCCATCGTGGTGACTCACGACATGACCAGCGCGTTCCGGATTGCGACACAGATGGTTTTCCTCTTCGAGGGGCGCGTTGTCGCCACCGGAACGCCGGAGGAGATCAAGGCGAATCCGAATCCTATTCTGCAACAGTTCATCAACGGCTATGCCGACGGACCGATCCCGCTGAAACTTTCCAAAGATGACTATCTTAAACGTTTGCTGCAGTCTTAAACCGAGGAACCCGCCATGAAAGACAACCGATTCAACGCCACCATCGCCATTGTCACAGTGATCGCCGCCATTTTGATGGCCGCCTCGCTCAGCCTGGCCATCGGCAAATGGTCCTTTGGAAACACAGGCTACCTGCTCGTCCTCAATTTTCCCAACGCCACCGGCATTTCCGCCAATAGTGAAGTCAAATATGCGGGCGCTCCGGCTGGCCGGGTCAAAGTAGTAAGACTTATCCCTCGCAAAGACGAGACGCAAGATCCTCTGACCAAGAAGTACAATTGCGTGCAGATCGTGGTGGAAATCAACAAGGACATCGAAATTGGTGACGATGTCACCGCGACCCTCAAGCAGGATGGTCTGGGCATCTCCGCCAAGTACGTTCTCCTGACTCCAGGTCCGAATCACGACAGCAAGTTGCTCGTGGACGGAGACGTGATTCAGGGCACGCAGGGTTTTGATCTGACCGATCTGGTTCAACCCGCCGGCGAAGCCCTCACCCAGGCCAGGTCACTCATCGGTCAATTGCAACCGGTGATGTCGCGCATCGATAAGCTAAGCCAGAAACTGGATACCTCCTTGCCTCCTTTGCTCGATAACGGGAACAAGTTTCTCCTGGATGGCGACAGCCTGATTGCCAACTTGAATACCCCGGAGACTCGAGAACGGATCACCGAGATGATCGCCAATCTGCGTGTCTCGACGGAAAACCTCAAGGTGGTGAGTTCCAATGCGAAAGCCCTCACCGCGACCCTGGCAGCGACGCCATGGCGCGTATTCTGGGGTGGCCCGACGGTCCCGGCGCCATCCGAAAACGAAGTACTGAAGTCGAACAAGGTCATCCGGCTCACCCCGGACGTGGATGTGAGTGGCGATACGTCTACTCCGAAGAAAAAGGCACTCGCACAGCCGTAGGTTAATTCGTCGGACTGAATTCTCCCAAGCGGCCCGTCAGGGCGCGCTTGACCCATTCCCACCGCTTGTTGATCGTCCAGCGGGGCGGAAATATCACGGTGAAGCCGGTCAGATCGAGGTTCTCCGTGGCCTGTTTGACCCGGACGAAAGTCTCGTTGCATTCCTGTGCGATGCGGCCTTCGGTCAAATCAACCGCAGGGAAAGGCTGCCCGATCTCGATGAGTACATTGGGCCGGTCCTCGCGAAAAAAACCGTAGCAAAGCGCCACGGGCACGAGGAGTGCATTGGGGGCATTCGCGGCCAGGTAATCGGTCCCGGGCTTGATTTCCATCGGTTCGTTTTGTCGGCACAGCTTGCCTTGGGGAAAGATCCAGATGGCCGTCTCGTTTTTTTGCAGGAGGCGTTGGGCGTAACGAAGCGAGGCCGCCGAGCGGAGTGGACTACTGAGATCGACCGAAAATGCGCCAAGCCAGGTGAAGAACCGGTAATGCTTGAGCTGTTTTTCCTCCATCATGCAATAGATGGCCTTGTGAGGCATCTGGCGACTGAGAAGATAGAGAATAAGCCCGTCCCACCAGTTGGTGTGATTGCAAAAAAGAAGGACAGGCCGGTCCTTCGCCAAGAGGCGCAGATGCTCCAAGCCACGGGCCGCCACCGTGTGAAATGCGCGACGCACCAAACGTCTAAAGTAGACGTAAAGCAACGAATCAAGGATGTCGTTCTTATTGGCCGCTATCACAGGGCTAAGTTAGGGCGCATCACCAAATTTGGGCAAGGCCGCGTTACGGCTTGGGAGAGCCCGCTCCGAGCCATGCCTTGATCGCAAGCCAGAGTTTGCGGGAAAGGGAAACATGCACGCGACCCCGGTAGACTTGATAATCGGCCCGTTCAATTTCATCGAGAATTGCCCCGTAAACCGTACTCATCAACCGGGCGCAGAAGCGGGAACCGTCATTGGGGAGCGCTGTGATGCCGGGTTCAGCATAACCGTAGTAGTCGCGGGCGCGACTGATCTGAAAACGCATCATGGCGCGAAAAGATTCGTCCGTCCGTTGCCCGGCAATGTCGTGTGCCGTCAGGCCAAATTTTTCGAGTTCGTCATGCGGCAAATAGAGCCGGTCCCGTTGCCAGTCCTCCTGAATATCGCGAAGGATATTGGTGAGTTGCATGGCGGTACCGAGATCACGGGCCGGTTTCAGCAACTCGGGAGCCGGTTCCGTCAGGACGTGAACCATGATCAGGCCAACCACGGAGGCGACGTGGTAACAGTACTTTTCCAATTCATCCCAATTCTTGATCCGTACTTGACCACGATCCATTTCGACTCCTGCGAGCAAATCCTGGAAATAGCTTTGCGGGATGGCGCGACGGCGAACCGTTTCGTGAAAAGCCGGCAGCCACGGCAATGCATGCGCGAGACTGTCCGGTTTATCGACGCCGTAGGCGGCATGAAGGATATGCTCGAGGTCGGCCAGTGCCCGGAAGTGGGCATTTTCGTCAGGCGCAAAATCGATTTGATCATCGACGTAACGACAGAAGGCGTAAACAGAATAGGCATCGCTTCGCTTTTGCGCAGGCAGGACGTGAGATGCAAAATAGAAAGTAGTGGCGTGCTGCCGGGTCATGCTCCGGCATGCTTCGCGGGATGCGGAAAGAGAATCGGAATCGGGCATGGCCGTCGAAACTAGACCCAAAAGCGTGCGCGCGAAATCGCCACTACTGGGTGCCTGTATGCTGGGTTTGCTGCCGCACCAGCGAAAATGCCTCGCGCAAGCCATCGCGCTGCTCCGGCGTGAAGGATGAATTTTCCAGCGCGGTTTCCGCTTTTTGGAAGAGACCTTCCATTCTCTGCGTCAAAAGCCCGACGGCCCCCGACTTGTCGATGAGTTGCTCTATCTTGCTAACCGAGGCGTCGTTGGAGGTGCGGGTGCTGAGGCAAAGCTGGAGAAAACTGCGGTCCACATCGACGAGTTGATCGTAGGCGACCCGTAAGAGGAGCGTCTTCTTGCCTTCGAGAATATCGGTCTGACGCAATCGATCGACGCCTTTGAACTGGTGATACTCGATCAGGTCGTTCTGGATTTGAAAAGCCAATCCGACTGGTTCGATCAACTCTGTCAATTCGCGCAGATGATCGTCGTCCATCCCGGCCAACAGCGCGCCCAAAACCAGCGGCGCTTCGAAGGTGTACCGTGTCGTCTTGAGCGTGTACATGCGCATGATGTCGGATTCCTCCACGCGGGCGATGTCGCGGGTGCCGAGGAGAATATCGTAAACTTCACCGGCGCCTGTGTCGGAGATATAGCGCAGGAAATGGGACAGGGCGGCATCACGCAAGGGCGACGGGAAATCGGTGGAACGAAGAGTGTCCACCGCCATGGCGAAAAGAATATCGCCAACGACCACGGCCACATTTTCTCCAACCCGGGCGGCGTCTTCAATCTTGCCGAGGCGTTCCTCTACAAGTTTGTGAAAAGTCGGCAACCGACGGCGTCGTTCCGATTGGTCGATGACGTCGTCGTGAATCAGAATGAAGGAATGGAGCAACTCCAGGGAGAGCGCGGCCCGCAAAAGGGAGTGATCCTCAAAAGAACGGTCGCCGCCAAAAATGCGATAGGAACCGAGCATCAGCATCGGGCGAATGCGCTTGCCGCGCCGGGCCACGAACTCGGTGATGTCGAGGTAAAGCGGCTCGAACAGGTCCCCGTAGGCGTAGCGTTCCGCATTTTCCTGGAAAAACCGGGCCAGGACATTCTCGAAAAGCTCAGGGGCCTGCTGCAACTCGGCGCGAAGCGATGATGAACTCATCGCTTGCCCGCGAAGTTAAGAGTGAGGGCCATGGCCTCAAATGCTAGGCGAAAAGCTTTCCGGACGCAAATTGAATAGGGGCAATCCGATGGCCGATCTCCGACAGTTTACGGCAACGGTAACTCGACGGCATGTCCACCCCGGGCGCTAAGGTTGACCGCCTCGGTGAATTCGAGGTACTGGACGCCGGTTTCAAAGCTCGGTTCTGGCCGACCGCCGTTTACGACTGCGTCGATGAAGTCTTTTTCGACTGTCCATGACGTTTGGAACTCCGAAGGAACCGCCAGTCGCCGCAATTCCTTTTCTCCCCGGCGCGCACCGAAAATTTCGTCCTTCGTAAAATTATAAACCAACGTTCCATCGCGACCGTAGATCGTCAGTGTCTCATCCGGCGCAAACTGCGCAACACCGCTCCACTCAAGAGTTCCGGCCACGCCGTTGGGCCATTGGCCGAACACCTGAACCACGTCAGGTACATGCACGACATAACCCTCGCGTTTGGGGATAGAGACCTTCATTTGCGAATGCAGACGGCGTGGCGAACCGATCCAGCGTTGCAAGACCTCTGCATAAATGCCGACGCTCAGGACGTTGTGCCCGCTGAGTTCAGTGCGTTGCCGCCAGTGGGCCGGAGCCAGCGGATCGGAGAACCCGCCATTCACCGCCGTCAGCCGAAAATGCCAAAGCTCGCCCGCGTAACCGTCGTGGAGCAGCTTTTGGAAAAACTTTCCGCCCTTCATACCGTGCGGCGGAGGGCAAAGCATCGTGACCAGTTGCGGACGCGCTTGGGCGGCAGCGAGCATTTCCCTTCCTTCGCGCAGATTCATCGCCATGCGCGCCTGACAAAAAACGTGCTTCCCGGCTTCGAGTGCGGAAATCGTAATCGGCGCATGCAAATGGGGCGGCGTGCCGATCCAGATGATGTCGAGGTCACGACGGTCAATCAACTCGGCCCAATCGTCCATGACATCGGGAATATGAAACTCTTTCGCGATGCTCTCCGCTGTTTCCACTCGCGCGTTGCACACTGCGACCACCTGGACATTAGGCACCGCCTGAAGACCGGGCAAATGACGTTGACGGACAATTCCACCGGCACCCACGATTCCTACTCTCAATTTTTTCACGACACGGTGGGGCATATTTCGATCTCCTGTTGAATAGATGAATTAATGGTCGATGGTAAAACCTGATCGGGCTTCCACCCACGAAGAGCGCGCTGATGATTCACCACCTGCCGCACGCGACGCGCGACTTCATCGCAGTCCTCATCACGAATCTGTGAACCAATGGAAAAACGAACCGTGGCCGATGCCCATTCATCGGGAACTCCCATGGCCGCGAGCACATGCGATGGCTGAACCGAACCAACCAGACAAGCCGATCCGCTGGAGACGGAGAGCCCGGCAAGATCCAGCGCGATCAGCAAATCCTCGCCGTGCAGACCAAGGAAGCTGATGTTGAGCGTATTGGCCAGACGTTCTTGCGAATGACCGTTACGACGCACGCCCCCGAGCAAATTCAATTCCCGCCACAACCGTTCCGTCCAACGAAATTGGCGTTGAGACTCGGACGGATTTATGTTCCCAAAAATCCGCACCGCTTCCGCAAAACCAGCGATGGCCGGGGCGTTCTCCGTACCGGGGCGGCGCTCGTTTTCATGCGAACCGCCCTCCATCAGTCTCGCGATAGGCACTCCCGCCTTGAGCCAGAGTAGGCCAGCGCCCAGCGGACCGTGAATTTTATGCGCGGTCAGGCTGAGAGCGCTAACCTGCCATCCTTTCAGATCGAGCAGTTCCTTACCCGCGCTCTGGATTGCATCGGTATGAAAAAGAACTCCCTTTTGCGCACAGATTTCGCCGATCTTAATCATGTCCTGGCAAACGCCGGTCTCATTGTTTGCGCTCATGATCGAGACCAGAATCGTTTCGGATTTAATCGCACGGGCAAGGTCGTCAGGATTGATCAATCCGTCGGCATTCACATCGAGATACGTGACCTCAAAATCCTTCGACTTCTCCAAACCATGGAACGCATGCAGCACCGCATGGTGTTCCGTCTTCGCGGTGATGAGATGCCGCCCCCTGCCCGAATTCCCACGGGCGAGTCCCTGCACAGCAAGATTGCAACTCTCCGTTCCGCCGCTGGTGAAAATGATCTCCGAGGGCTTTGCCTTCAACCATGCGGCAATCGAATCCCGCGCCACATCGATTTCACCGCGCGCGCGCCGTCCTTCGGCATGGAGACTCGACGGATTGCCGAGATGACCGACGAAGAGCGGTTCCATGACGGCTCGGACTCGCGGATCGAGGCCCGTCGTCGCATTGTCATCCAGATAAAAGCGCTGCATGACATGGCTCCGCTGGCGGGTCAAATGACCCAGTCTCCTCCCATGCGCTGGCGTGGATGGATGCTGACCTGTTGTGCCTCAAAGAGTGCAACGGAATCGGACGGAATGGAGCGAGTGAGCCAGACGTTGCCGCCGATAATGCAGCGATCTCCAATGACCGTGTCGCCGCCGACAATCGTCGCGTTGGCGTAGATGGTCACATCGTCGCCGACCGTGGGATGACGTTTGCCTCCGAGTGCCTGCCCTCGTTCATCGCGCTCAACGAGCTTGGCCAGGCTGCGCGCGACCAAGCCGACTCCCTGGTATAAACGGACGCGTTTGCCAATCTTCGCCGTGCTACCGATGACGACGCCGGTGCCATGATCGATAAAGAAATGAGAACCGATATCGGCGCCGGGATGCAGGTCGATGCCAGTGCGACCGTGGGCCCACTCCGTCATCATCCGGGGTAGAAATGCCACGCCCATTTCATGCAGAATGTGCGCCATGCGAAAGACGGCGATGGCCTCGACGCCCGGATAGGCAAGGACGACTTCCTCCTGGCTACCTGCTGCGGGATCACCCTGGAAGGCGGCCTCCACATCGGTCTGAATGAGGCAACGCGCGTCAGGAAGTTTGCGGAAGAATTCCAAGGCCATGCTATCGGCGTCATGCCCAGCGACGGGATGCATCACAAGGCCCTTGGCTATCTTGCGCTTGAGTCGTTTGTGCAGTCCGCTTATTTGCAACGCCGTTTCGTGAGGTAAATCTTCCATCGAGACCTGATGCTCGGAAATGAAGCCTGGAAAAATGATGTGAAGCAAATCCTGCGTAAGCGCGGCAACCGCCATTTTCGAGGGCAGGTTGGTACCGTTGAGATGCTTGATGCCGCCGCACTTCGCGTACGACTCGAGCAATTCGTTCACAACGTTTTTCATCGGATGATCCATATCGGCCCTAGCCTATCGGAAAAACGGTCGGCCTGCAAATGCGGGTATGAAAGAAGCTTAGGGGACTGCCTCGGCCCAGACCGCCTCGACATCGGTTTCGGAAAACCGATCGGTGTGCTGGGCGTGGCAAAGTTTTGCGTAGAGACCGTTCTTGGAGAGCAACTCTGTATGCGTGCCGCGCTCGACAATCCGGCCCTTTTGCAAAACGAGAATCAAGTCGGCATGGCGCACGGTGGAAAGACGATGCGCGATGACAAACGAGGTCCGGCCCGCCAGCAATCGCTGGAGCGCCTGCTGGATAAGTTGTTCCGTGGCCGTATCGACGCTGGCCGTTGCTTCGTCGAGCACCAGCACCGGCGGATTTTTCAGCAGCGCCCGCGCGATGGAGATGCGTTGTTTCTCGCCCACGGAAAGTTTCACGCCACGCTCGCCGACATGGGTCTCGTAGCCCTCCGGTAGACCCACCACGAAATCATGCACGCACGCCGCCTTGGCCATTTCTTCGATTTCCGCCCGCGTGGCGTCAGGTCGTCCAAAGCGGAGATTGTCGAGGATCGTGCCGTTGAACAAAAACGTCTCCTGCGACACGGTGCCAATCTGCTCCCGCAATTCGCGCAATGAGATTTTGGTGATGTCGCGACCATCGAGCAGAATCTCGCCACCGGTCGCCTCGTAGAAGCGGCTTAAGAGCGATACGAAAGTCGTTTTCCCAGCCCCCGTCGGACCGACAAGGGCCACGCATTGCCCTGGCTTTACGGCCAAATCGATCTTACCCAGAGCAGGTACGTCCTCGCGATAAGCAAAGGAGACACTGCGATAATCGATCTGACCCAGCGCACGTTTTAGGTAGCCGTCGACCGCCGGGCGACGGTCGGCATCTCCATAATCTTCCGTGGTGGCATCAAGGATTTCAGCCACGCGATCACTGGAGGCGCGTCCCGCCTGATAAAGCTGGTTGATCTGATGCAAGCTCCGGACCGGCTCATAAAACATGCCGACAAAAAGCAGAAACGTCACCAAGTCGCCGAATTGCATCGTTCCTGCGAGGACATCGGAGCCGCCCACATAAAGCACAATAGCGCTCCCCAGCATGCCTAAAAAAGCCATGCCCGATGAGTACCACGACCACGTGCGCATGATGACAAGTTGGGTGTCGCCGACCAGTTTTGCCGAGGTGGAAAAACGACTCAACTCGGTTTCCTCACGCGCATACGACTTGATCTGGCGCACACCCTGAAGGTTATCGAGCAGAAGCGAATTCATCGCCGAGGCCGCCCTGCGTTGCTCGCGATAACGAGTCTTGGCGGTAAGCGTGTACCAGATGACCCCACCGAAAAGAAGCGGCATCGGCAGAAGCATCCACATCGCCAGATGGGCATTTAGATGGAACAGGTAGATGCCCACGCCGATGATTTGCAGCACCGCAATAAGGCCCTGCTCGACCCCGTCGATCAGCACGCGCTCCATGGCCGTGACATCATCGATGACCCGGGTGATGATATCGCCTGTGGCGCGCTGGTCGTACCAGCGTAACGGAAGCCGCTGCAGCGTCTGGTAGAGATCGCGCCGCAGGTCGAAAATAACTTTTTGCTCAAAGGTATTGTTGAAACGGATACGCAAGGCATTCAACGCCTGTTGCGCGAAGAAGGCGGCCACCACGATCAGGACGTAGCGCAGCAACAGCTCGCTCTTGTGCGGAATGAGAACGTTGTCGATGACCATCCCGGTGACCTTGGGGAAAACAAACCCCGCCAAGGTACCCGCTATCGCCGCCGCAAAAGTGGCCAACGCCAGAATCGGATAAGCACGGGCATAAACCCAGACACGGCGAAAGGTTTTCATCTTGGTTAATGTAGCGGCGGTCTATGACCGTCGCTGATTAAAATGCGACGGTCATAGACCGCCGCTACACTTTAAACGTTAAAACGGAATTCCAGCACATCTCCATCCTGCACCGTGTATTCCTTACCCTCGATGCGGAGCCGTCCGGCTTCGCGCGCTTTGGCGAAGGAACCGAGCTTCACCAGTTCCTCGTAAGCCGTGCATTCCGCCGCGATGAAGCCGCGCTCGAAATCGGAGTGGATGACGCCCGCTGCCGCCGGGGCTTTGTCGCCGACGTGGATCGTCCAAGCGCGGGTTTCTTTTTCGCCGGTGGTGAAATAGGTGCGCAGGCCGAGAAGATGATACGCAGCGCGAATCAACGCCCCCACACCCGATTCCTTGACGCCCAGGCTCTCGAGATATTCCTTCTGCTCCTCCGCGCTGAGATCAACCAAATCAGATTCAATCTGCGCGGAAATGATGACCGCCTCAGTATTCATGGCGGTTTTGACATACTCTTTCACGGCCTTGACGTGAGGATTCGCATCCGGGTTGGCCAGTTCTCCCTCGGCGACGTTGCAGGCAAAGAGAGTTGGCTTGCTGGTCAGCAGGAAAAAGCCCTTCAGCGTGGCCTGCTCATCCGGAGTCATTTCCAAGGTGTTCGCGGTCTTGCCGGAATCGAGATGCGGCTCGAGCTTCGCGATGAGATCGAGTTCGGCCTTGGCCACCTTGTCGCCGCCGCGCGCGGCCTTCGCCTGCTTGTCCTTCCGCTTCTCCACCGTGGCGAGATCGGACAGGACGAGTTCCGTGTTGATGACTTCAATGTCGCGCACCGGATCAACCGTTCCTGAGACGTGCAGAATATCGCCGCTCTCAAAACAGCGGACGACCTGAATGATGGCATCGACTTCGCGAATATGAGTCAGGAATTTGTTGCCGAGCCCCTCACCCGTGCTTGCGCCCTTGACCAGGCCCGCGATATCGACGAATTCGAAGACGGCCGGAATCAGCTTTTGCGATTTGGAAATGCCGGAAAGCACGGCCAGCCGATCATCCGGCACGGTAACGATGCCGCTGTTCGGCTCGATGGTGCAGAACGGATAATTCGCCGCCTGCGCATTGCGCGTGCGGGTGACTGCGTTAAAGAGAGTGCTCTTCCCGACATTCGGGAGACCAACGATTCCGGCGCGTAACATAAGGGGCCAAGCCTATCACGGACGCGGGAGATGGCAAGGCGCGTTGGATCAGGACTAGAAGCTTATTTAATTCAGACTTAATCAGGTCGGTTTAAACCCTTCGTCAATAGTTTTGCAAGAGGACGAGTTAAAAACAAAAATATAATCCCCAGGCAAAAATAGATAAGTGCTTTAAGAAGTATGATCAGAAGATGGATTTCTCGCTGCTCGGCTAAGTAGCGATCTATTCCGGTTTGCGTTGAGGGCGCGGCTGTTTGGTAGTGGAAGATCCCAAAAAGATCCCCCGGCAAGTCGGCCATACACCAAGCGGCGTCAACAAACCACATGATCGAAAATATTCTAATCATCACGCCTGCAATCTGCACAAGTGTCATATTATTCATTTTTTTACGGGCTCGCCTTGAGTGAATTTATGTTTCGAACTTGAAAGAGTACCTCTCAATCCACTTCCCTCGGCGCCGGATGCATCTTGATCAAATTCAGCCCGTAGCCCTGATCATCGACCTGCTTTTTCAGCCGCTCGTTCAGGCCCCAATCCAGCGCCTTGGATTTTAGCTGCTTGCTGTTCAAATTCGTCATGGAGAGCTTCTGGTTACCCAGCAACTCCTTGAGCAGCAACTCCGGTTCCGTCCGCTCCGCCGGAACCGCAAAAGTCCCAAAGTAATCCGGATGAAAGTCCTCTTCCTTGATGAACCCTGTAGGGTGAGCATGAAAAACAATCCACGTAAACATTTCCGCCATGTGGGGACTTTGAAAGGGCGCGTCAATCAAGGCCAGCCTTTTTAACAGCTCCCTCGTTCCCAAACACGCACGCGTGAAGGAGTTTGGGAACGAGGGAAATTTTTCGGAGGCTGAAAACAAAAAACCGGCGGCACCTTGCGGTGACGCCGGTCTTTGCGCGAAAGGCTTTTTAGGCGCTCGCTTCGGGATTGTTGCTGTGCGGATCGGCTTCGTGGGCCGTCGGATCTTCCTCGCGGGGATTGTTGATCGGACGCTTGTCGACCTTCGCGCCGCTGACCACAATCTGCCGTCCCATGAAATCGGTCCGGTTCAGTTTTTCGGCGGCGGCCTTGGCGGTATCCAACGATTCCATTTCGACGAAGCCGAAACCCTTGGAACGATTCGCGCGGCGATCCATGGCGATTTCGACAGACTTCACCAAGCCGACCTTGGAGAAGAGATCGTGCAGATCGCTTTCCGCGGCTTCGTAGGCGAGGTTGCCCACATAAAGCTTGGGGGAAACGATTTCATGCATCACAGGCTCAGCCTTGGGCCGTTCCTCACGCTTGGGACGATCGTCACGACGCTCCTCACGGGGCGCACGTTCCTTGAAATCGGGACGCGAGCTGCTGCTGGTCCGAAGCGGCTTCACTTCGGCGGGTTTGGATTTCTTGAAAAAGCCGAGAAGCTTATCGAGAAAGCTGGGGCTTTTCTTGGGGGCCGAGCTGCTGCTGCCATTGGAATGGCCACGGCTTTCGTTATTGTAGCCGCCGCTGCTATGACCGCTGCGACCACGTCCTCCGCGTCGGCGACGTGCACCGCCGCCACTGCTGCTTCCGCCACTTCCACCTGCGCCTCGTGGGCGATAATCTGAACTCATTTGATGTTTACTGACATGCCGTGAATCGCGCGGTCTTGAAATTCTACCCGCGCTCTTTTCAGGCTCTACCGGCTAGCTCCACTTTGTCTGCTGCTACTGATCTGCCAACATTTCCTAAGTGCGAAAATCTTCAATCCCCGGCATTGGGCCGGTCGATGAAAGATAGCTTCCCGCCGCGCGAAAGAACCGTTCCTGGTCCAATGAAACTGCGCTGTTGCCGCGGGAAGTGATGAGCTGGTGAGGAGTCCTGTGTTGTCGGGTAAGGCAAGGCATTCAAAGACCCAGGCGCCATTGCGCCGGGCAAGAGGTTGCGTGTGACCTTGCTTCCAACTCCATTTTGATGGAAACAAAGGCGCCCGCTGCCCCGACCACGAAAGACTTCACTGCATGTCCCTTTCTGGAGATCAGGTTATAGCGGGCTGAAACAATTAGGCAAGTTAAATCGCAACTAAATCGCTCTCTTGGTGGGATTTAGCTCTAATATCGCTCCATCTACGAACCCCAGGTGAACCAGTGAGGCGCGATTCGGCGGAATCCCATTTCTGGATCTTGTTTTTTCAGTGGTGTTGGATCATCGTCCGAACGATACATGAATCCGGCGTGACCTATAGCGCTCGAATCTCGAGTGAGATAGAGAACAGTGATACTGCTATCGTCCCGCCGCACTGATGCATATCTGTCATCAATTAGCTCGCTGGTATAACCCGCAGGAAAAGGTACTACTGGGTCATTTGCCTTAATTTGTTTTTGGCTAATTAGGATATCTGTAATTTTTTGATAGGTCGGCAGTTCAAACAGAAATATCTCATTTCTTAGCTTCCCACCGAGAATCAGGGTCGGAATAAATAACCCCAAAGCTACGATACTGATAAGGCACCTATATCCCGCTATTTTTGTTCGCTGAGTAAGGGCTTCACCAATAACGACACAGGCAAACACCACGAATGAAAGGAAAAGCAGTCCAGAGATCAGAAATCCCCATCCATCCCTGGAGACGGAGTGCCAAAGGGTGGCCCCTAAAAAAATTAGGGCAAAAAGCCATGTGCCCATCAGCGGGAATGTTTTGAATTTCATCGTTCTCCTCGTTCCCAAGTTTTACTTGGGAACGCCCTTCTCGGGGCAACTTTGTTGCCATTCGCCGCTAGGGACAGCGGCGGCTATCTCGGAAACTAAAGCTCCGCGATACACCCATCAATCCAGCCCAGGAGCTGCTTGATGTTCTCTGTGCTTTCGTCGCCCATGTGGGAGATGCGGAAGCTGGTGCCTTTGATCTTGCCGTAACCGCCATCGATGACGCATGAATGCTTCGTTTTGAGCAGGCTATTGAGCTTCGCGACGTCGATGCCCTTGTTGTTGGCGACGCAGGTGAGCGTGATCGATTCGTAGCCTTCCTTGGGGAAGAAGGCGAAGCCGCGTTCCTTGACCCAGGCACGGGTGACCTTGGCGTTTTCGAGATGGCGCGCGTAGCGGTTCTCCAGCCCCTCGGCAGCGATGTCCTCCAGCTTGCTTTGGAGCGCGTAGAAGTGCGAGATGCTCGGCGTCGTCGGTGTCATGTCCGATTCCTGGTTTTTCTTGAACTCGAGGAAATCGAAGTAGTAACCGCGGTCCTTGATCGTTGCTGCCTTGGCGTACGCTTTTTCCGAGACGGTGAACACCGCCGCGCCTGCGGGCAACGCCAGCGCCTTCTGCGTTCCGGCCAGCATCACGTCGATGCCGAGTTCATCGAACGGAATCTTCATGCCGCTGAACGACGAGACGCAATCGACGATGAACATGACGTCAGGAAATTTCTTCATCACGGCAGCGATTTCCGTCAGCGGATTCATCGTGCCGGTGCTGGTCTCGTTATGGATGAGCGTGATCGCGTCGAACTCGCCGGTGGCCAGCTTCGCCTCAATTGCCTCGGGCAGGATCGGCTGGCCCCACTCGACTTGCAAGGCATCGGCCTGCTTGCCGCATTTCTTAGCCACGTCAAACCACTTGTCCGAGAACGCACCGCTCATGCAGCAAAGCACCTTCTTGCTGACGAGATTGCGGAGTGCCCCTTCCATCACGCCCCAGGCCGAGCTCGTGCTCACAAATACCGGCTGCTTGGTGAAGAAAAGTTCCTGCAGACCCGGCTGGATGGCGGCGTTCAGCGTCTGGAAATCCTTCGAGCGATGCCCAATCATTGGACGCGAGAACGCGCGCATCGTTTTTTCCGAGACTTCGATCGGGCCGGGACTGAAGAGCTTGATGTGAGTCATAAGAATTGAAATTTAAGCCTACGCGGCGTCGTTTAACAGAAAAACATCGCGAAAAAGTAACAAAGCGCGGATTGGCGACATGGCAAGTCTGATGCTTAATGACGGGATGATCTCAGGGCTCAGCCACATCACCTTTGCCGTCTCCGACTTGGAGCGGTCGCTCCGCTTCTATGGCGGACTGCTTGGGTTCAAGCCCTTGGTGCACTGGGACAAGGGCGCCTACCTCACCGCGGGCGATTTCTGGATTGGGCTGACGCTCGATCCGGCGGCCTCCGAGGCGACCAATAACTCGTCGTACACGCACATCGCCTTTGCCGTGCCACTGGAGGAATTCAACGCCCTGCGCGAAAAGCTTCTTCTCCTGGACGCCGAGGAATGGCAAACCAACTCCAGCCCCGGCGAATCATTCTATTTCCTCGACCCCGACGGCCACAAACTGGAGATTCATGCGCGCACCCTCCCCGATCGACTGGCGTGGCTGCGCGAGAATCCCAAGCCGGGGATTAGGTGGGTGGAGTAGCCTTCGCGTAAGACAAAGCCATCTCAACATCGGCACTTTTGATGTCATAGTCCTGAGCGATCTCATCCTTGGACATTCCACCAGTTAAACCGCTGATGATAGTGGCTACAGGGATGCGCGTTCCTTTGATCACAGGCTGACCGTGATGAACCAGAGGATTGTGGACGATTCGATCATTCATGGAATAACCATAATCTAGATTGGCACTATCTTCAATTTTCCTCGTCCGCGCACCGTGTTTGTCTCTGCCATCCTGAAAGGATGGCAATCATATAGCCCAGGGTTGGCGCAGCAGCGTCTACCCTGGGTACAGAGTAAATATCCTCCAACCCTGAAAGGGTTGAATCTTCCCCGCCCCCTGCACACTCTCGTAGCCATGCCTCAATCTTTGGCGAATATTCTGGTTCACACGATTTTCTCTACCAAAGATCGACATCCCTATCTACGTGACAAACCATTGCGCGAAGAACTACATCGTTACCTCGGTGGAATCCTGACGAATATCGCCTGCCCACCCATCATTGTCGGTGGCGCGGAAGACCACGTTCATCTTCTCAACGGTCTGTCGCGCACTTGCGAACCGGCGGCGATGGTCAAGGAACTCAAACGCGGTTCCTCCCTATGGCTGAAGACCAAGGCCCCGGAGATGAAGGATTTCGCGTGGCAAAGCGGCTACGGGATATTTTCGATTGGCTTCTCGCAAATTGAAATGACCCGGAAATATATCGAGAGGCAGGAGGAGCATCATCGCACGGTTTCATTTCAGGATGAATTGCGGGAATTTCTGCGGCGTTATGAAGTCCAATTCGACGAGCGGTATGTTTGGGATTGATTCAACCCCTTCGGGGTAGACTGCCGTTGTGCTTACCTAGGGTAGGCGCTGCTGCGCCAACCCTAGGCTGTATGATCGCAACCCCGTTGGGGTTGTAAGCAGCTTCAAATACCAACCACTTCAACCTCGAATCCGAGTTGTTCTCCCGCAATCGTTGAAACGCTTTTTACAAAAGCGCTTTGCAGTTTTTCAGCACCTTTTTTGGGTGTGATAAAAACCAATCGATTCAATTTGAAATGCTGATTTTCTTTGTTGTGGACAGCCAATTTAAAAATATCCCGATAGAATTCAAAATGAGTGTTTTTTGGAGAAACCTTCATCTCAAAAGCAACTCCTTCATGCATATCTACTAAATCAATACGCTCATATCCCACGGCCAAAGCTGCTACTAGATATTCTCTAGAAAATCTTGCTCCAAAATGTTTTAAAACCGCATTTTGCCATTCACCGGATATTCGCTGTGCTGCTTTTGTTTGAGTGGAGACGTGCGATCCCTCGCTCCAATTTGCTTGATGAATCTGCTTCGCTATATCCACCACAATTGATTGCGATTTCTCAAACACCACAATTATTCCTCCAACGATCCATCCGTAATCGCGCCGAGATGGGCCTGGCTGACGTGGTCGGCGTACTTGGCTAGGACACCGCGGGTGAAGACGGGTTTGCGGAGCTTGAGGGCTTTGCGGCGCTTGGCGAGTTCGCGACCGGGGACGTCGAGGTTGAGTTGGCGGGTGCTGGCATCGATGGTGATGTGGTCGCCGTTCTTGATCAGCGCGAGCGGGCCGCCGAGGTGCGCCTCGGGCGAGATGTGACCCACCACAAAGCCGTGCGTGCCGCCAGAGAAGCGTCCGTCGGTGATCAGCGCCACGCTTTTGCCGAGGCCGCGGCCCATGATGGCCGAGGTGGGCGAGAGCATTTCGCGCATGCCGGGACCGCCCTTGGGCCCCTCGTAGCGGATGACGATGACGTCGCCGGCCTTGATCTTGTTGTTGAGGATTGCCTGCATCGTCTCTTCTTCAGAATTGAAGACGCGGGCGGGGCCGGAGAATTTCTCACCTTCCTTGCCGGAGATTTTCGCCACGCCGCCCATGGGAGCGAGGTTGCCGTACATGATCACAAGGTGGCTGGTCGGCTTGATCGGATTATCGAAGCCGCGGATGATGTCTTGGCCCGCCTCATAATCCTTCACGTTCTTCAAATTCTCGGCCACGGTCTTGCCAGTCACGGTCAGGCAATCGCCGTGGAGTAGGCCCTTGTCGAGCAAGCGCTTCATCAACGGCGTGAGTCCACCAATGCCGACGAGTGCGGCCATGACATACTTGCCGCTCGGCTTCAGGTCGGCGAGCACGGGGACGCGTTTGCCAATGCGCGTGAAGTCATCGAGGTTCAGCTTCACTCCCGCAGCGTGGGCGATGGCGAGCAAATGCAGCACGGCGTTGGTGGAACCGCCGAGGGCGATGACCACGGTGATGGCGTTCTCGAAGGCCTTCTTCGTCATGATGTCGAGCGGACGAATGCCGAGATCGAGCAGACGATGAACTGCGGCGCCGGCGTTGAAGGCATCTTCCTTCTTGGCGGTGGAAATGGCGTTCTGCGCGGAGCTGTTGGGCAGGCTCATGCCGAGCGCTTCGATCGCGCAGGCCATGGTGTTGGCGGTGTACATACCGCCGCAAGAGCCGGGGCCGGGAATGGCACACTTCTCCAGGGTTTCGAGATCGGCGTCGCTCATCTTGCCTGCGGCGTGGCTACCCACGGCCTCGAAGACCGACACGATATCCACGTCACGCTTCTGAAAACAGCCGGGCAGAATCGTGCCACCGTAAACGAACACCGACGGGCGATTCAGGCGCGCGATGGCCATGAGGCAACCAGGCATGTTCTTGTCGCAACCACCGATGGCGACGAGGCCGTCGAGCATTTCGCAGCCCATCACGGTCTCGATGGAATCGGCGATCACTTCGCGCGACACGAGCGAGTATTTCATTCCCTGCGTGCCCATGGAGATACCATCGGAGATGGTGATGGTGTTAAAGATGAGCGGCTTGCTGCCCGCCTTGGCCACGCCTTCCGCCGAGGCGATGGCGAGCTTGTCGATGTGGATGTTGCAAGGCGTGACCTGACTCCAGGTCGAAGCGATGCCAATCTGGGATTTCTTGAAATCGCCGCGTTCGAACCCGACGGCATGAAGCATGGCTCGACTCTGCGCGCGTTCGGGGGCATCGACCAGCTTTCCCGACCAGTGACGTTGCAATGTGGGACGGGACTTCTTATTCGATTTCTTGGACGCGGATGATTTCATGGAGGTTTAAGCCTACGAAACAACCTGGCCGCGAAAAAGCGAAATTGTGAGACGAAGGATGAATTGGCCACAAAAGAACGCAAGGAACACATAGAGGAAGGGAAGAAAGGCGAATTGTCCTTTGTCCGCTCTCTGTTTTCTTTGTGCTCTTTCGCAGCTATATCTGCCTTCTCAACCCGTGTTCTTCAGGCCGCCGCTTACGCCGTTGATGGTGAGTTCGATGACGGCACGGATGGCGTCAGCTTCGGGGGTGGTCTTGTCTTCCATGCCGCGAAGACGGCGAATCATATCGACCTGGATGTAGTTGAGTGGATCGATGTAGGGGTTGCGGAGCTGTACGGACTTGGCGAGGACCGGCTCGCGTTCAAGCAGCGCTTTCTGGCCCGTGAGCGCGAGAATGGACATCTCCGTGCGGTGAAATTCCTCGGCCATGTTGTCGAAGATGCGGGTGCGGATCGATTCGTCCGGCACGAGCGAGGCATAGTGCGAGGCGATCTTAATGTCGGCTTTGAGAAGCGTCAGTTGCGCATTATCGATGGTCGCCTTGAAGAACATCCACTCCTTGTACATCGTCTTGAGCAGCGCGGCCTGCTCGGGTCCCTTCGCGGCGAATTGATCGAGCGCGCTGCCGAGTCCGTACCAACCGGGGAAGACGAAGCGGCTTTGCATCCAGGAGAAGACCCATGGGATGGCGCGGAGATCTTCAACCGATGTGGTGGCCTTGCGAAAGGTGGGACGCGAGCCGAGCTTGAGCCCGCTGATCTCCTCGATCGGCGTGGCGATGCGCCAGAATTCGATGAATTGCGGGTCTTTGTGGACGAGCGTCGCGTAGGCCGTATAGGCCAGCTTCGACATCTCGTTCATGGCCGCGCGCCAGGATTCGGGGACATTGGCTTCCTCCTGCGCGGCTTCAGCGCCGAGAAGGACGCCGTAGGCCATCTGCTCAATGATGCGGAAGGCGAGATCGGGATCGTGATAGCGGGTGGAGAGGACTTCGCCCTGCTCGGTGACGCGAATCTTCGAGTCGTAACAACCGCAGGGCTGGGCCAGGATCGCCTTGGCCGCGGGGCCGCCACCGCGCGCGATACTGCCGCCGCGTCCGTGAAAAAGAGTGAGTCCAAGTTTCCTCTTTTTGCAAACGTCGGAGATGGTTTCCTGGGCCTGGAAGAGCGCCCAGTTGGCCGTGAGATAGCCGCAATCCTTGTTGCTGTCGGAGTAGCCCAGCATGATCATCTGGTGATCGTGGCGGGCGCGGAGATGCTTTCGGTAAGGCTCGCACTCGAACATCTGCTCAAGGATGCCGGGAGCGGCTTCAAGATCGCCGAGCGTTTCGAACAGTGGCGCAATGTCGAGCGTGACGCCGACGAGATGCTGAAAGACCATGACCTCGATGATGTCGGAAAGATCGTGCGTCATGCTGATGACATAGGCGCCGACGGCTTCCTCACCGAACAGTTCCTTGGCACGCTTGAGGACGCGGACCGAGCCGATGACATCGCTGGTTTCCGGAGTGAAATTGTCGGGAAGTTTTGGCGCGGGAGAGGTCAAAACCTGAATAAGCAACGCGAGGCGTTCCTCTTCCGAAAGCGATGAGTAATCGGGGTGCGCACCTGTGGCCGCAAGAATTTCCTTCATCGCCGTTTCGTGCCGCATGGAGTGCTGGCGAACATCGAGACGGGCGACGCTCAGGCCGAACAAAGTGACCTGCTGGCGGAGCCGATGAAGTTCGCCCTCGGCCAAAAGGGCGGCGCGGTGGGTTGAGAGACTCTCGCTGATGAGATCGAGGACTTCCTGGATGTCCCCGGTCTTGACCGCGGTTTCCGAACCATCGCCAGGCTTGGGCTCGATCAGCCACTCGGGCCTTTCGGCCTTCTCGGCGATCAGAAGTCGTGATCGGACTGCCGCCAAGGCTAGCCTGTAGGGTTCATTGGGATAGCGGTCCTTGAGCGCCAGGATATCAGGATCGGTGGTCTGGTATGCATCAAGCCGCCGCTGCATTGCAGGGGAAATTTCATCCAGATGCGAAGAGACGGAGAGCAGCCGGGACAACCCACGCAAAGAAGCCTGGATTTTTTGCAGGGCCAGTTTGCGATGCAGCATGATTGTTTCGGCCGTGACTGCCGGAGTGACAAACGGATTGCCGTCGCGATCACCGCCCATCCAGGTGCCGAAAGTGATCCAACGCGTGGGTGCTTTGACCGTGGGATAGCTTTCCGCCAGCGCGCGTTCGAGTTCGTCCTGCAAAAGCGGCACGGTATTCCAGAGGGTCGTGTCGAAATACCAGAGACCGGTGCGGACTTCATCGGTGACGTGGGGCCGCGCCGTACGCGAGCGGTCGGTGAGCCAGAGTGCGGTGATTTCCCGTTCGAGTGCGCGAGGATTGGCGATGCCGGTGACTTCATCTTCAATGAAAGCCTCCGGATTATTCAACCGCTGTGAGAGCCGTTGAAGTTTATTGAGCATGGTGCGGCGCTTGGATTCAGTCGGGTGCGCCGTGAAAACAAGTTCGATGGAGAGCTTTTCGAGTAACGACTGGACCTTCTCCGGCGAAACATTCCGGGCCTTGAGTTCCTGCAGGGCTGCGCCGATCGACTCGCGCATCGGTGGTGTTCCGGGCACGGCGTAATGCGCACGACGACGCTGACGCAAAAGACGAACGCGATGCGTTTCCTCCGCAAGGTTGACCAGTTCAAAGTAGACGGTGAAGGCCATCGCCATGCGGCCCGCTTCGATGACGGTGAGATTGCGGACGGCGAGTTGGAGATCGCGGTCGGCATTGGCATCGCCCGCGCGGCTGCTTTTGGCCAACAGACGGAGATTTTCCTCGAGGTCGAGGATCGGTTTGCCTTCAAGTTTGACGATGATTTCTCCCAGAATACGGCCCAGCTTCCGGATTTCGGCGGAGAGGGATTCAGCGGTGCTTGCAGGGGGTACGGTGGCCATGAGGATAGTTCAGGAAACAGTGGGGCGAGATTGCCGGTTGTAAACCGGAAAACGCGGTCTTTCCGCAAGAGTCGTGCCAAGTACTGCGCACAGCAGTAAAGCAGAAAATTTGACGGAATTACGGAATTAACGGAATTTTGACAGAAAAGGTGCAATGGAGCAGCCTTGGCAAGTGACTGTCTTAAGATCCGTCCTTGCGGTCGTTTTTTGCGCGGTCATTTGTCTATTCCTAGCCTTACGGATTTTGGGGGCATTTCAAGTGCCGATGATACGACCTCCGCCAAGTCCATCTTATGAAGATGAAGCAGCCAGTGCGCCGGATTTTCTCAAACAATGCCAGCCCGATGAATTGCGAATTGTTACATTCGGACAAGGGGATTCCAGCAAAGAAGGCATCGGCCTCTCAAAGATCAACCTGACTACTGGCGCTTTCGAGGAGCGCGCAACCGATCACTATCGAGCTTTCGGATTTACGTCCTCCGACATGCCTTTTCATCCCTACCGCGAAGATGTGTTAAAGAAGATAAGAGCAACCATCGCCGCGCTGCCACCGCCCTCACCTGAATCTTTCTTTCATTGGACATCCTACCGTCACAAGTACCACATGGCATTTTTTCGAAACGGCAGCATTTGTGTTTACGCTTATCCCGAAAACGCAGACAAATCGCCCTACTATCTTTTAGATTACATCCTAAACTACGGGCCCAATATAACGGGGCAATAAGCAGATTCACGTAAAAGCTTTTACCTCTTTCCTTCACAGCTACAGTGCCGCTGATGGTTGAAACGCCCCTCAGCTTCTGGATCGGCTTTAATTTTGCCGTGATCGTGTTGCTGGTGCTGGACCTGACGGTGCTCAATCGCAAGCAGCACGTAGCGTCGATGCTGGAATCGATCCTGACCACACTGGTATGGGTGACCCTGGCAGTCGGGTTTGGCGGCTGGGTAACCTATGAGGAAGGCTGGGAGAAGGGATCGGAGTTCTTTGCCGGTTACGTGATCGAGTACTCGCTGAGCGTCGATAACCTCTTTCTCTTCGTCATGATCTTTGCCTCGTTCCAGATTGCGCAGGAACAGCAACGGCGGCTTCTCTTCTGGGGTGTGATCGGGGCGCTGCTGATGCGTGGGGCGATGATCGGGGCGGGAACCGCGTTACTGGATCGGTTCGAGTGGGTGATTTATCTCTTTGGCGCCTACATTCTCTATGCTGGCGTCGGCATGCTGCGGCATAAGGCGGGAGCTGAGATCAAGGTGGAGCGCCATTGGGTGATGCGATTCTCGCAGCGTTTTCTGCCCTTGAGCAGACACAACGATGGCCTTCATTTCTTCGTGCGGGAAGAAGGCCGGTTGAAGTTCACGAGGCTTTTTATCGTGCTGCTGATGGTGGAACTGACCGACCTCGTTTTCGCGCTCGATTCCATCCCGGCGATCTTCGGCGTAACGACCGATCCGTTCATCGTCTACACGTCTAATGTCTGCGCGATCCTCGGACTGCGTTCGCTTTATTTCGTACTGGCCGGGGCGGTGAAGAACCTGGTTTATCTCCACATCGGACTGGCCGTCGTCCTGATCTTTATCGGGATGAAGATGGTCTGTGGCGGGTTTTTCCACGTTTCAACGGTGGCCTCACTCACTATCGTGGGAACGATTCTGGGCGTGTCCGTTGTGGCCTCTCTGGTAAAGACAGCGGGGAAGCGCGGATAGCGCTTCCCCTGTCTGGGCGAACAACTCGATATCTCTGCGAGACTCTCGATTTTAGAAATGCTGTCATCCTGAACCACCGATGACAACGGTGGATGCTTCGGTTACACGCCGAAGGCGTGTCAGCACGGTAGCCGGTGGTTGAGCAGCAGCGACACCACCGGTCAATGTGATAAAGGGATTTTATCCCGTAAGGGATAACAGCGCCGCGAGCCATTTAAACCGAGTTTGGTGGATTGGCCTCCCCTGCGATCCCTCCGGGATCGTTACGCGGAACAACAGTTTACCGGTGGTGTCGCTACGCTCAACCACCGGCTACGGTGCTTTAAAGCCTTCGGCTTATCCAAGTCCACTGCATCGTTACGGCTCAGGATGACGAATTGTTTCAAGCGCGGCTTTTGCAAGAATCTCACGGGGTCTGCTTCGTCTTCTCCATCAAGGTAAGGAGGACTTTGCCGAGTCCGTCGGCGATCGGTTTGATCTTGGGAGCGGCTTCAAAAACGTTAGGCGCGCCCGTTTTGATATAAATACCGGATGGCGTCAAAAACGAGATGGAATTGATGCTGGATTTGGATCCACCCAGTTGCGGGTCATTGCCTTGGATTTTCTGCACGAGAGCGGTGGAAGCGGCGAGGATCGATTCGATCAGCAGGTCGAGCGAGTCGTCGGGATGCTCCCACACGATACCCTGTCCTTGGTCGGAATAGACGCGTGCCTGGCCGTCGGAAAAGACTGCGGTCAGCACACCCGAGGGGCCTTGTTCACCCACGACGCCATAGATGGTTTTGGCTTCTTCGGGGGAAGGATGCACTCCGTTCTGACGAAGAAAATGCCAGGCCTGCGCGTAGTGAAGTGATTCTAGGTTTGACGTGGCGATCACCGTTTGCCAGCGGGCAATCGCCTCTGCCGTTTGGCCCATCTGCAGGTAAGTCCGCGCGGCGTCGAACTCCGACCATGGGAAAGTCGTGCTATCGCCGCCGGGAGGTGGCCATTGATCCAGCGGTAGATTGCCGAAGAGTTTGTCTTTGACGGGATTTCGAATTGCCACTGTCGCGGGGACGGACGGAGCGGGGCGCGTCGGAGAGGGCGCTTTTATGGAGGATGCCACGTCCCTTTCTGGAATCTTTGGTTTTGTCAGCGGCACTGTCGCTTCCCTGATACTGTTCCGTACTTCAGCGGGCGAAGGCCTCCGGGGAGTGACTGAAATCCGACACCAGGGCAACTTATCCGAGAACGCCAGTTTGAGGGTGATGTACCAGGCGATCAAAGCGGTCACCAATGCCACCACCATCAGGATCACCCTCTCATTTCCATTTTCGAAATTGAGCGCGTCTTTGGATACCGTCTTGAGTGCATTATGACGTTGTAGATCGTCTGACATATAGTTTGCCGTGAAGCCAGTGACGTCCTTGACGATAATCGCGCTCAGGCAAACGAGCGGCAGAAATAAAATACAGAAGGAATAACCGAAGCTGATGAAAGCCGTGCTCCATTGCCTCCACCACAGCAACGCATCGCCAAGGCTTCGCGAAAGACAGGAAACAGCAAACAACAAGCCTCCCGCACCGGCCACTACAAGCGACAAAGTGGAGAGAGTGTCCTGGTTAATCGTTGACGCTTCTTGAAGAACATTCTTGGCGCCTTTGATTGCTGCCTGTGTAGCAGCGTCGGCCGTTTGGCCCTGGGTAAACGGGACGATCACGGCATAGAGAATCTCAATCTCCAAGTAGAGGACCCCCAGTGCAATGCCAAATGAGAGGACAGCAAGGACACATCGTTTCAGGAAATCGAGGACTATCATATGGGATCGCTGATCGGATTCATCCACTAGTTGAAGATGACTCTCTGCAGGAATTATCCAATACCTAAACAGATCAGCAATGAAATTGGCTCAGCACGGACAGCAGACCGAACTGATCCTTCGACAGGCTCAGGATGACTAATACTAAAGGTGAGAGTTTCGCAGAGATCTCACGTTTGTCCGGGCCCCCGAAGCAAAGGCACCGTCGCACGGAGTGCGACGGCTACCTCTGAGGCTTACCGCGTACCCATACCGACGCCTTGAACGGTCTGGAAGAGCTTGCCTTCCGACTTGATCGAGGGGGCGATGATGATCTCGGTTTCCTGGAACTCGCGGATGGTGGAGGCGCCGACATTGCCCATGCAGGTCATGATCGCGCCGACCAGATTTTGCGAGCCGTCATCGACCGTGGCAGGACCAAAAAGAATCTGGCGCAGCGAACCGGTGACGCCGACGTGAATGCGGGTGCCGCGCGGCAGGTTCGCGTGCGGTGTGGCCATGCCCCAATGATTGCCGCCGCCGGGTGCTTCTTCCGAGCGGGCAAAGGCGGAGCCGACCATGACAGCATCCGATCCGCAGGCGAGCGCCTTGCAAACGTCGCCGCCCTTGGACATACCGCCGTCGGTGATGATGGGGATATACTTGCCGGTTTTCTTGAAGTAGGCATCGCGGGCCGCCGCGCAATCGACGGTAGCTGTGACCTGTGGCACCCCGAGACCCAAAACGCCTCGAGAGGTACAGGCCGCGCCGGGGCCGACACCGATGAGGACGCCGGAAACGCCATTCTGCATCAATTCGAGAACAACGTCATAGGTAACGGCGTTACCGATGATGATCGGTATCTTGCTGGCCTTGGTGAAGCCGGCGAGGTCGAGCGACTTGTATTCACTGGAGATGTGCCGAACCGTTGAGACAGTCGATTGGACGATGAAGACATCCGCGCCAGCTTCCTGGGCGATGGCCGCGTAACGTTCCGCTTTTTGAGGAATCGAGGAGACAGCGACAATGCCGCCGCCCTTGCGCAATTCCTGCACGCGCTTGGCGATCAACTCTTCCTTGATCGGCGGCAGGTAGAGCTTCTGGATGAGTTCGGTGACGGTCGTCTTGTCCGCCTTGGCAATCTGGGCGAGGACGTCCTCGGGATCGTCATAACGGGTCTGGACGCCTTCGAGATTGACCACGCCGAGTCCACCGAGCTTGGCCATCTCGATACAGAACCGGACGTTGGTGACGCCGTCCATCGCGCTGGCGATGATCGGGATCTTGAGCTTGAGCGGTTCCTGCCCGTTGGGGCGCGGAATTTCAAACGAGGTGTTGACCTCGTTCGGGTTGATGGTGATTTCACCGGGTACCAGCGCGATTTCGTCGAAACCGTATGTTACCCGTGCCTTGCGATTACGTCCGATCCACATGCCCATGTCTAGTTACTCCTTTACAGCCTTGTCTTCGTAGATCGCCCCACACTGCGGACAACGCGGCCTTTGGTAAGGCACGCATTCAGCGAAAGCGTTCTGACAAGACCCACAAATAAAAATTCGCCGCGCGTCCAATTGCGAACGGCGGCGAGTCCGTAGGAAAAACAACCACGCAATGAGCAACACCGCAAGAAAAACCGTCACGTAGAGGATAAAAAAATGGACGAGCGAGAGTTTCATGGAGGCAGCGTGAGCTTAGGGCGTCGCAGGCGGGGTGGGAACGACTTCTTCGCGGGGCTTGGCCGAATAGTGCCAGAACACGGTGACACGGCCCCAGAGAAGGCCGGACTGGTCGGTGGAATGAAAACGGATCTTCTGCGCCGCCAGGGTGGCCTGCTGATCGAGATCGGCCCTCCCGCAGCTTTGCTCGACGAGAACGTGTTCCACATCGCCGCCCGGGCCGACGGCGATTCGCATCTGGGTGGGATTCAAATCGGTATCAGAAACGGGCGAGGGTAAATCGGGCAGGCCCATCGGTTGGCGCGGAGCCAGGGCATCATCCCACTTCCAAGTGGTTTTGGGCGCGACGGCGGTAGGGCTTTCATCGTAGGTGAAGGGTTGACGCGATGGACTCAGCGCGTCTTCGACCCGCTGGTCAAGCGGTAGATTGACCGGATGAACAAACTGGAAACCCTGGGGCGGCGCCGTCGGCGGCAGTTCTGAGCTGCCGAGATTGGAACTGATGGCCATGTAAGTGAGTGCCGGATTATCGGAGGCCGGTCCCACAGGGGGTTCTTGCGGCAGGATAAAGAGACGAGGATCGTTCAACTGATCCCAGAAAGCGTCACCCGGTTGCTGGCCTGAAATCGAAGCCGCTTGCGAGCTTTCCACCGTCACGTGTGGGCGCAGTTGGTGACGCAATTCGGCACGGGTGGTGTCGATGCTGATGAAAAAGAACGCGGTCAGATGAACAAGAAACGCGAGAAAGATGAAGGTGCCCAACCGTCGTTGCTGGGGCGGAACGAAATCGATCCACGGCTGGATCAGTGCGAGCGTCTGGGCCACCGGGTCGGCACCGGGAGTCGACGCAGGAGGCGCAGCAGGCGGGGCCGGAGTCGAAGTCGCCATGGTGATTTCAGGGCTACGGAGACGTGGTGGCCGATGCGGGTTGCGTGGCGATGACGACGGGGAAGCGGTGCGCGACATCAATGATGTTGGCAATGAGGTCCAGTGGGACGTCCTTGTCGGCCTTGACCACGAGTGAAGGAATGATGCGGCTGGGGGGAAGCTGATCGAGGGCCGTGCGGAGGCCGTCCAGCGTGACGATCTGGTCGTTAAAGTAGAGGACGGGAGTTCGCGCAAGCGGCTTGCCGTCAGTATCGTATTCCTGCGGAGCCAGCGTCACAGCGACGATGAGCCGGCTGGAGGGTGTGTTGACGCTGAACTGGCTGCGCGGCGGTTCGACCTTAATGCCGGGTTGCAGGACGAAGGACGAACTCAACAAAAAAAAGCAGAGCAACAACAGCACAACCGACACGACGGGGGCGAGATCAATCAAGCCATGCAGCGGCTGAATTCGTCGGGTGAGTACCAATGGCATTCCGTATTATGCCTTGTCGGGAGGGCCATGACAAGTGCGGGCATATGGTCTAACGTGAGCGCATGATAAGAACCGCTCTTGCCGTCATTTGCCTGGTTTTTCTCGCATCCGTAGCCCATGCACAAGATGCAACGCCTGAGATGAAAACGGATTTTCTGGGCAAAGTTAAAGCCGCAATTGCGCAGAAAGATTTCAAGGCGTTCTGCTCTTTGTATTCCCGGCAGGGAACCGTGGATCCCGCCCTGAAAGACAAGTTGGATAAAGGCAATCAGGACCTGTTTAATACCATCAGTACCATGGCCTCGCCTGATTACGCATTTGCTGCACCAGCAGCCAATCAACTCACATCCTTCACGTATCAAGGCAAATCCTACGAAACCAACTTGAAGGTTTTGCTTGTGCTGCAAATACATGATTTGAACGCACCACCAAATACCGCCTCGGGAACATGGAGCATTCCACTTGGCATCGATAACGGAGTGCTGATGATCACCGAGACCGTACTAATACCTTGAATTGAACCATGCAACTCACCCTCTCCGAACTCAGCCCCGGTAAGCGTTACCACATTCTCTCCAGCCTCGTCGTGCCGAGACCGATCGCATGGGTGACGACGCTGAATGAGGATGGCAGCGTGAATGCCGCGCCGTTCAGCTACTTCAATCTGATGGGAGATGATCCGCCACTGGCCGTGCTGGGGATCGGGAGACGTCCCGATGGCGGGGCCAAGGATAGTTTCCGCAACATCCGCCGCTCGCGCGAGTTCGTGATCAATATCGTGACCGAAGAAAATGCGGAATTAATGAACCTCTGCGCGACTGATTTCCCGGCGGGCATGAGCGAGGTGACGGCGCTTGGCTTGAAGACGGAACCGTCCACATTGGTGAAGCCCCCTCGCCTAGCCGCCGCACCGGCCCAGATCGAAGCGCGCGAGGTGCAGACGCTGCTGATCGGCAACACACAGATCACCGTCGGTGAATTACTGGCGGTTCATATCCGCGACGAGTTTATTGAGCCGAAAAGCCTGCGCGTTCATACGGAAAAGATGGGAATGATCGGACGCCTTCAAGGCGGAGAAGCCGGCGGTTATGCCCGGACCCGAGATCCTTTCCAGATGAAGCGATTGACCTACGAGGAGTGGCAGGCGCGGAAGGTAAATAAGGCATCGTTAAACCATCCGTCATCCTGAGCGAAGGCGAGCAGGAGACGGCACGTTTGTGCCGTGTTGCTACGTCCCTAATTCGTCGCAGGTGGCGGAGGCGCGACGGGAGGGGCGGGCGGCGTGGAGGTGGGCACATTGGTTTTCGTCGTGATGATGGTCATGTCCCCGTCGGTGGTGGTCGTCACCTTGACGTTGGGATCGGTCGTCGTCGTGGTGCCAGAGACAGTCGCATCGGCAGCTTGCGGCGTCACCGCCCCCGGATGCCGCGTGCGGTAGTCCTGCACCAGCGTATGCAGACGCGCGATCATGTCGTCAAACTTGGGATGATTGGGGTTGGCCTTGATGAGATCGTGCAACACCTGCAGCTTGTCCATGCTTGCCGTGATCGCATAATCATCGCATCCGCGATCAAACATCAGGCTGGGGTATTCGACATTATTCCATTTGCCTTGGTCCGGTTCAGTGGCATTTTTCAACGAGATATAGACATCCCATGCCGCGAGGGTATCGGCATTCGGAGTGGCGCGCAGAGGCTCAAGAACTTCGCTGCGATAAAGGTCCGGAATGCCTTTGACGCTCCAATTCCCCTGTTCCTTGTCTCCCCAGGAATTAAAACCGAGAGCGGCACTGATGACCGAGTCGCGCATGGCTTTTCTCTTTAATTCCCGAGTCTGCAGAAGGTCATCTTCCTTGATTTGCAGGAAAATTTGCGGCGTATTTTTCAACCAGGCGATCCACTCGTCATGCAGGCCTTTTTGACCAGGCGATGTGACGAAGAGAGCGGCGTAGTGCAGCAATCCGCAATGCAACTGGGCCACGTAAGCCAGGTTGACCTGCATGGCCGCATCCTGCGCATCCCGCGCTTCCTTTTCAGTGGGCGTTTCGTGAGCGTGTTGGCTGTTGACCGGCGTGGGAGGTGGCATGGCCCCTCCCGATTGTTGGTAAAGAGCCAGAGCCGCATCGGGGTTTTGCGATGCCGTGGTGACTTGGGTAAAGAAGTTGGCGACCGCCTGCGACGTGGCTTCCTGATGGCTCTGCTTGATGTCCTGCAGGTCCTTTTCGAGCGCTTCCACCGTGTCCTGTGCGTAGGCGGAAATACCCTGAAGAAAAAATACCGTCAGGCCTATTGCAGCCACCCCGATTCGTCTCATGGCGGCATAATAGCGCAATCGCAACAACAGGCCATCTCAAAAGGTGAAGTCTGCGAAAGCTTCCTCACTCGATCATCAATACAGCCCACATCCGCCCCGTCTTTCCCTTCTCCGCACGATAGGAATAGTAACGGTCGAGATGGGTTGCCGTGCAGATGCCGCAATCGTGATAATGACGCACGCCACAAGCGCGTGCCTGGCGTCCAATTTCCGCCGCGAAATCGATTTCGTAATGGGGTGCGCGGATACAGGGACCGAGCTGAACGATGAGATTCTCGGGTTTCGTATCATAGGTGGATTGCAAACACGTGATGGTCTCTCGGACGATGTTGCCTTCCGTCCCCTTTCGACCGGAATGGGCCAGGGCAATGACGCGCTGGACCGGATCGTAGAAAAAGACCGGCCCGCAATCGGCCACGCGAACGACCAGCGGCAGTTGGGGAACCGACGTGGCCAGCGCATCGACATCCGGCACTCGAATTCCCAATGGCGTAAAGACTGCAGTTGCGCGATTACCGTGCGGTTGCTCCGCATGAACTGCATCCACCATGGGAAAACCTGCCGACGTGAAGGTCTCGGAAAGCTCCTTTTCAAGATTTTCGAGAGGAGCTGCACTACGCGTGGAAAAACCATGTTTCAGACCAGCTAACGTTAACGCGGGGAATGTCTCGATTTCCATGGTTCCTTAGTATTCTCGAAAAAAATCCGTGCAGCAAGAGGGAGTAATTTTCCTACCGAAAGCAGGAGCCTAAAATCACTTCTGCGGCGCGAGGTAGATGAAGCTGCTGGTTTTTCCGTGGTGCACGAGAAGAACGACGCTTTGATCGGGTTTCAAATTTCCGGCCACGTCGCCAAAGTCTTTCGCGCTGTTTAGTTGCCGGGTTGATCCGTGAGTGACGCTCACGCTTTCGATGACATCGCCCCGCATAATTCCCTTCAGTTCAGCCGGAGAGCCGTACTGTACGGTACCGATGACCACGCCGGTCGTGACCACGCTGTCCACGGCGAATTGTTGCCGGGACTTACTATCAAGATCGGTCACTTGCAGGCCACTCAGGACATTGTCACCCGCTGTCGAGTCATCCTTGGATGCAGGACTATCATTGTCGCCGGTGACAGTTCCGCCGGTCTGAAGATACGGGGGAGCCTCGCCGATTTTGACCGTGGTCGACTTCTCCGCGCCGTCCCGGATGTAGTTCACCGCAACTTCCTTGCCGATGGGGATATCGGCCACGACCAATCGCAGATCGATCGCTCCGCCGATCTTGTGTCCGTCCATCTCCGTAATGAAATCGCCCGTGTGAAGACCAGCCTTGTCCGCAGGCGTGCCCGGATCGACCCCCGCCAGCAACGCGCCCCGGTGCGTACCGAGATGAAGCAAGCTCCTCACCCCGTCATCAATCGTTTCGGGAAATCGGACTCCAAGGTAACCGCGCACCGTGTTGGCTTCCTTCAAGAGACCTTCGACCGCATGAGCAACCAGATTGCTCGGTATGGCAAAACCGACACCCTCGTTGCCTCCCGAAGTGGAGGCAATCAGCGTATTGATGCCGATTAATTCACCGTGGATGTTGATCAGGGCGCCGCCCGAATTACCGGGATTGATGGCGGCATCGGTCTGGAGGTAATTCTCGTCATTGGGTGAGTCGGGTAGATTACGTGCCAGGGCACTTACAATTCCCCGGCTCACGGAGCCCTCCTGGTTGAAGGGACTGCCGATGGCGAAGACTTGCTCGCCCACCTGAACACGGTCCGAATTGCCCCACGGCAACGCCATGAGATCCGTGGCTTCAATTTTCAACACGGCCACATCCAGCGAGGCATCGAAAGCCACCATGTGAGCGGCAAATGTACGCTTGTCGTGAAGTTCCACCTCGATCTCCTTTGAGTCCTCGATCACATGGGTATTCGTCACGATGTACCCGTCTTTTCTCAGGATCACGCCCGCACCGTAGGAAGGATCCGTCTGCTGAAAATTTTTCGGCGCGTTCGGACCAAAATGGAATTGGAACGGGAGATTATTCCCAAAAAACTTCGTTCGGGGATCGACCTGACGGGTGGCGGTGATTCGCACCACACCCGGCATGACGGCGGCCAGCACCTTGGTATTTTCGCGGTTGATCTGCTCCAGCAACGGCACTTCCTCTGATGGAATCAAACCCCCAGTATGAGGCTTGAACGATACCGGGGTTTTGGCGGAGGCTTCGTCATTCGCCGGTGACGCATCATTCTTATTGTCGGCGACCGGAGTGGACGCGGCACGATGACACCCCGAAAGGGTCAGCGTCAGCGCCAGACTAAGGGCCAGAAGTCGATGCATAAGGTGATCCAAGCTACTATAGCACGACTGGTTTTAGATTGCTTCAAGAACGATGCGCCTGCCGTTTGCGGACAATTTTTTGATGAGAGCTCCTTCTTTTCCTGTTAAAGCCGGTTTTCTTTTTGCTAACCTCTTATTATGGCTTCGAATCCCCTTCCCGACATCTCCACCCTCGAAACGCGCCTCGCGCAGCTTCGGAGGTTTCTTTGACTTGCCGTTACTAAAAAAAGAACTGGCCGAGTACGAGTCCCGCATGGCCGAGGGCAGTTTTTGGGATGACTCCCACACGGCGCAAAAGATCATCGGGGAAGCCAACGCGATCCGTTCGAAACTGGATCCGCTCAAGGACCTGGAACAAAAGATCGACGACCTGAAGACGCTGAAAGAATTGGTGTTGGAAGATGCCGGCGATGCGGCTGCTCAGGAATTCCAAGGCGAGTTTGACACGGCGGAAAAATTGATGGCCGCCCTTGAAATGCGCGTGCTGCTAGGCGGCCCGATGGATCGCAACAATGCCATCATCACGCTCCACTCCGGCGCGGGCGGTACCGAGGCGTGTGACTGGGCCAACATGCTCCTGCGTATGTACCAGCGGTTCTCGGAGAAATCGGGCTACAAGACCGAGATGCTCGACATCCAGCCCGGCGACGAGGCAGGGATTAGCTCGGCGACGGTACAAGTCAAAGGCGAGTTCGCTTATGGCCGACTCAAGGCCGAGCATGGCGTCCACCGACTGGTGCGCATTTCGCCCTTTAATTCGGCGGGTAAACGCCAGACCTCGTTTGCCTCGCTTGATGTGATCGCCGAAGTGGACGACAGCATCGACATCAAGATCGATGAAAAGGATATCCGGGTTGATGTCTACCGCTCAGGTGGGCCGGGCGGTCAGGGCGTCAATACGACTGACTCCGCCGTGCGTATTACGCATATTCCCAGTGGCTTGGTCGTCACTTGCCAAAACGAGCGATCGCAGATCAAGAATCGCGCCTCGGCCATGAACGTGCTCAAGGCGCGCCTTTACGAATTGGAGTTAGATAAGAAACGGGCCGAGATGGAAAAGCACTATGGCGAGAAAGGCGAAATCGGCTTCGGACGCCAGATCCGCTCCTACGTTTTCCAGCCCTACCAGATGGTGAAAGACCTCCGCACCGGCGAACAGACGACCGATGTGCAAGGTGTGATGGACGGCGACCTCAACGCCTTCATCGAGGCCTATCTACGCGGCAAGAAGCGGACGGATGTCGATACGGATGAGGATTAACTTCTCTTGCAGTCGCCCCGTTGTGTCTCGCTGAAATCCTGTTAATCTTGTTAATCCTGTCAAAAAATTCCCCATGAATAAGCTAGCCGAAATCAATGCCAGCAAAGCCGCCGAGATTAAACGACTCGAGCCGCTGGCTACCGAACTGCGGAAGCAGGCGCTTTTACGCAATGACTTCCGCCCGTTCCGTGCTGGGCTGCAACTGGGCAGTGAAGTGGCCGTGATCGCCGAGGTGAAGAAGGCGTCACCATCGGCGGGAATCATCGCGGAGAATTTCAACCCGCTTTCGCAAGCACGCGAATATGCCCGGGGCGGAGCGCATGCCCTGAGCGTGCTCACTGATGAAAAATATTTCCAGGGACATTTGAGCTATCTGAAGCAGATTCGCGAGCAGGTTGATCTGCCGTTATTGCGGAAGGATTTTATCATCCACGAACTCCAGATTTACGAGAGCGTGATCGCCGGGGCTGATGCCATCCTGCTCATCGTTGCAAGCCTCGACGATCCGACCCTGCAAGCGCTCTACGATCAAGCCAAGGCCTGCCAACTCGATGTGCTGGTGGAAGTACACGATCTCGCCGAGATGGATCGCGCCCTGGAGATCGGCGCGGACATGATCGGAATCAATAACCGCAACCTGAAGACATTTCAGGTCGATCTCGCCACAACTGAAGCGTTGGCCGAGGAAATCCCCGGCGACACTGTGGCCATCAGCGAAAGCGGAATCAAAACCGCGGAAGACGTGCGCCGCGTCCGCGCCTGCGGGATCAACGCCGTGCTGGTAGGGGAAACGTTGATGCGCGCGAAGAATGTGCCGGAGAAACTGGCGGAGTTGTTGTTGAAAGACTAACGAGACCGATCTGGACGATTTTCGATTCTTATAGAAGTGTGCTCCAAGTAATCCATCATCCTGAGCTCAGGATGGCAGAACTTGAAAAGTGAAGCTACTTTTGTAGCGACTCCACCACCCGCTTGATCTGCTCGCGCTGGCCTTCGTCGGTCGGGGCGAGTGGCTGGGTCTCCACGCTGATGCGTCCGTAATCCACACGCCGGACGACATGGAGGAGATCATGCTCATTATCGACCCAGATTTTGGCGCGCTCGTACCAGGCCAGGGGCTGGCTTTGCCATTGGTCGAAGGGCGTGTCCTGGTCGAAGGTCATCAGCTTGGCGGAAGGCACATCTTGGGCGGAAAGTGAAGCATCGCCATTGCGCATCAAGTCGGTTCGATAAATCCCCACTTCAACCGTGCGATTGGATAAGTTCAGGAATACGAGGAGAAGCGTCAGGGCAGTCAGACCGCCTCCCGCAAAAATCCAACGGAAAGCCTGTAACCATGCTGAGGAGGCTTTCCCCATTCCCGAGCGTTGAGCGGCAGGGCCGAAATGTTGCCGCACCGCCGTGCGCAGTTCATTGAGGCGATAGGCGGGAAGCTCCGGCTCCGTCGCCCGCGCGGCCTCGGTCATGGGCGCGGTCGTGCGAAGGACCTCATGCGTAATCTTAACCTGATCGAATTCATCCCGGCGTTCGGGATGAGCGGAAAGCTCCGCCTCCAGTGCTTGGCGCTCGGTGTCAGTGGCTTCTCCGGCGATTACGCGCAGGGCCAGGTCATTGAAGGAATCAGCATCCATATCTTCTTATCGCAGAAACGAAACAAGTTCTTTCCACAATTTTGGGGCGGCTTTCAGTTGGGTGCGGATTTTTTCCAAACTACGAGCTAAATTTACACCAACGCTGCCGACCGGCATGTCATATTTTTCCGATAATTCCTTGTAGGAAAGATGATGCACAAGAAAATCGCGCAGGAGATCGGCATGGCGCGGCTCCAGTCCCGACAGGGCCGCATCGAGCAACCGGGAAAGATCGCGTAAATCGGTCACGTTGAGGCGACCAGCGATCTGTTCAGCCGGTTCGAAACGAATCGTCTCGTCGTCCTGCAGCGCATCAAGTGACGTGAGGTCGCCGCCGCCCCGTTTGTCGGCCAGTTGTCGGCGCTTCTCCGAAATGGCCTTGCGCGACGCAATCGTGACGACGAGTAACCGTAATTCATCAAACTCGGCGACCTGGTTGACCTTGGGTAACAGCAGAGTCAGCGCCTCGATAGCAACGTCTTCCGCCTCGGTCGGCGTAAGCGAGGCCAGTGGATGCTTGGCCGCCGCAAAGGCACACGGGTAGAGACGCCGGAAGGTTTCCTCCCAAGCCTTGTCGTCCCCGCGCCGCAGCGCATCGAGCAATTCACGATCCGTCCCCATGGCGCGAGATGTTTACCGATACCGGCCAGAAGGCAAGCGGTCTCGCTGTGGTTGAAGTTGAATATGTTCTACTTTTCCTCTAAGATGTATGCATGAGCATGACCGAAATCCTGGACGAATTGCCCAAGCTTGAGCGTTCTGAGCGGGAAAAGTTATTGCAGCGGCTGGAGGAATTGGAACTCGCCGAGATTGAGGAAACACCGGAAATGCTCGCCGCGATTGATGCGGGCCGCAGTTCGATAGCTGAGGGAAAAACTCATACCGTCGAACAAGCCCGAGCTTTGATCGCCCAATGGACTACCAAGTCATCCTGAGTGACTTCTTCATCTCCGATCTCAAGGAGATTGTCGCTTACCTGAGGGATCGAACCGATTCGGAAACAGCCTCTCGAATTGGCAACGAGTTACTTAACCGAGCCTTGGAAATTGGGCGTAATCCATTCATCGGACAAATCGTCAAAAATCGGACAGGCGCGAGGAAAATTCTAAGATACTCTTATCGAATTTATTACGATGTGGATAAAACGAATCGCATAGTAGAGGTACTCCGAGTCTGGCATGGAGCGCGTGATCCCAAAACCTTGCGTCTATCCTAACCGAGTCTCAGCTTCGCTTTTTCATTCCGGCAGCTAAGGTAACGCCCATGCCTCCGCGTCTGTACAACTCGATTCCCAGCCCGAGGGAACTTCCTTTCGTAGGAAGCGTCTTTCGCCGTTTTGGCTCTCCACTGACTTTTTTTGATGAGATGAAAAAGAAACACGGTGATGCCGTTCGATTCACGCTTTTCAACGAGCGCTTCATCCTCTTCAGCAATCCGGCGCTGGTGAACGAAGTGCTCGTGACGAAACAGCACTCGTTTCGCAAAGGACGGGCTCTCGAGGGTGCGCGGGTCTTTTTGGGCAACAGCCTGCTCGTAAGCGAGGGCGAGGAGCACACCCGGCAGCGGCGCCTCATCCAGCCGGCATTTCATCGTGGACGCATCGCTGGATACGCGAAAGTCATGGCAGATAAGACGCGGCTCTGGGTCGATGCCCAGCATGCCGGCAAGGAGATCGATCTCGCGGTGGAGATGAACCGTCTGACGCTGACCGTGGTTGGCGACACCCTCTTTGGCTCGGAAGTCGAAGCGCAGGCCACCGAGATCGCGGAGTCGCTGACGGTTGTCATCGGAAATTTCAACCGGATGTTGCTGCCGTTCTGGAAAGTGATGCGTCGCGTGCCCACCAAACGCAACCGTAAGTTACTCACCGCTCAAAAAAAGCTCAATGCGACGATCTACGGACTCATCGCAGAACGGCGCAAAGATGGACGGGATCACGGCGATCTTCTCTCCATGTTGCTCGCGGCGGAGGATGCCGAAAATCCTCAAAAACGCCTGACCGACACCGAGGTCCGAGACCAGGCGATGACTCTCTTTCTCGCCGGTCACGAAACCACCGCCAATGCGCTGGCATGGACCTGGCATCTGCTGACCAAGCACGAAGCCGTCCGGTTGAAGATGAAGGCGGAAATCGACGCCGTGCTGGGACCGGATCGCCTGCCGGGCATGGAGGACACGGCGAAGCTGCCCTACACCACCGCGGTCTTTTCCGAATCGATGCGCCTTTTTCCTCCGGTCTGGGTCGTTGGCCGACGCGCCTTGGAGAACGTCACCATTGGCGATTACGAAGTCCCTCGCCGAACCATTGTCATCACCAGCCAGTACATCATTCATCGTGACGAACGTTTTTGGCCCGATGCACTGGAATTTAAACCGGAGCGGTGGCTCGACGAAAAAGTTCAGGAAGCCCGACCCAAATTCGCCTATTTTCCTTTCGGCGGCGGGGGTCGCATCTGCATCGGGGAAGCCTTCGCATGGATGGAAGGAGTCATTCTGCTCGCGGTGATGGCGCAGCGTTGGCGGTTTGAAGCGATGCCGGATCAAGTCGTGGATCTAAGCGCGAGCGTGACGTTACGCCCCAAACACGGCCTGAAGATGTTTGTGCGGGACGCCTAAATTCCGCTCTATTCAACCGACGCGTTCTCTTCCCAAGTGATGCGATGCTGCTTGGTCACTGCCATTAACTCCAGATCATTGAGCTCCATAAAATAGGAGATGCTCGATTCGTAATCCGGAAGATAGTCCCAGATGCGAGGAGAAATATTATCGGTCGCTGCCGCGCAGGCCCAGAGAAGCCGGGTCGATTTTTCCACGGCCTCGCAACTGGCCCGAAGACTATCCACCGGCGTGCCATGGCCAAAATCGAGAATCGCAGAAGGCCTGGGTACCGGCGCAATTACTTCACGAATGCGTTTATATCCGTCCATGATAATTTCATCCTCCGAATGACTTCGGGCATGCTGCTCAAACTTGAGAAGATTAGGGACGTCGCGAAAGTTCATGAAAGCCCAACTACGTTAGGGCAACAACCCGCAGAATGCAATGATGCGGAAGTTCTAGTGGTTCAATGAGTTAAGAATTGCAGCGCGACTACAGAATTTGAACGCTGATATTTGGATGGTTTGCTTGGCAGTCTGTAATTAGCGCGTAACCTGCTTGGATAAAGGGACCATGAGCATTGCTGTAACCGATATTTTAGCCCGGCTCGATTCGATTCTACTCGGCAAGGAACGGGCGGTGCGACTCGCCTTCTGCTGCCTACTCGCGCGAGGCCACTTGCTCATTGAGGACATTCCCGGCGTGGGAAAGACGACCTTGGCCCATGCTCTGGCCAAGATTTTTGGCCTCGATTTTCGCCGCGTACAGTTCACCAGCGATTTATTGCCAGCGGACGTCCTGGGCAACGCCATCTTCGATCCCGTTTCACGACTGTTTGTTTTTCATCCGGGCCCGATCTTCGCGCAAATGTTGCTGGCGGATGAGGTGAATCGCGCGACCCCCAAGGCGCAAAGCGCTCTGCTCGAAGCGATGGAGGAGGGACAAGTGACCATTGATGGAACCACTCATATGCTCCCGGTTCCATTTTTTGTCATTGCGACGCAAAATCCACAGAGGCAGATCGGCACCTATCCCCTGCCTGAATCGCAATTGGACCGTTTTTTGATGCGACTGGAACTTGGTTTCCCAGGACGCCGAGCGGAGAAGGAGATGCTGGCGGGGCAGGACCGTCGCGACCTGATTCGAGATCTCCAGCCGATGATCGCCCCTGAACAACTTCGCGTCTGGCAGGAAAAGGTGCGCGCGCTCCACGTCTCGGATTCAGTCCGGGATTATATTCTCGATCTGCTCGAAAAAAGTCGGCAAATCGACGCGGCGGGAGCGGGCCTTTCTCCTCGCGCGGGCCTGGCGCTGCAACGATGCGCCCAAGCCTGGGCCTACACCGAAGGACGCGAGATGGTCGTGCCCGAGGATGTGCAGGCAGTCGCGCCGAATGTCATCGCGCATCGCCTCGGCTCGGCCAGCGGTGGACTGGAGGAAACGGGCCTGTCCCTGACGGAAAAAATCATTCGGACGGTCCCGGTGCGATGAAGCGTGAAGCCATCCGATTGCGCCCGACCGGACTCTGGCTTGTTTTCGGCCCGATCCTGATGTGCATGTTGTTTGCGGCGGTGAATTACTCAAATAATCTCGTTTACGCCGTCCTCTATCTTGTTGCCTCGTTAAGTTTCATCTCCATATTTCATACTTGGCGAAATCTTGCCTCGCTGCGAGTGGAACATTTTCGGGTTCACTCCGCGTTTGCGGGGGAAGACATCCGGGTGGAAATCTACATGAGCGCGCCCGCTGGAAAACCGGTCTTTGGCCTCAACTTTGCGCGCCTTGGTGAAGAGACGGGGCTATCGCGTCGACCAGCCCCACTCATCGCACGGGGTGGTCGCACATTCCGCGTTCATGCCGGCGACTCCTGTTCCGTCGAAGTAACTTTCCCGACGCCCCGGCGCGGAATGTACCGCTTTGAAACGTTGCTGGTAAAATCCTCTTACCCCTTCGGATTATTCGCGGCGAGTTTCCGCGTGCCCGTCGATACCGTTTATTACGTTTACCCACAGCCCAAAGGAAAAGATCTCTGGCCCGAGCTGCATCCAAGCGGTGACAACGGCTCTCCCTTCAGCACAAAACCCGGTGATGATTTTTCCGGAGTGCGCGCCTACATGCCGGGCGAATCGTTGCGCCATGTCGATTGGAAAGCCTATGCCCGGGGACGTCCTCTTTCCATCAAGCAATTCACCGGCGGCGATGGCCGGGAATTGTGGCTCGATGCTGCAGAAATGACCCGGTTGCCCCTCGAAGACCGCCTTTCGCAACTTTCTCTCTGGATCGTGAACGCGGAAAAGGCGGAAATTCCCTATGCGCTCAAACTGGGCCGCACCACTCTGCCTCTGGGCCTCGGCGTGGAGCAATCCCGTCGCGCACTCGAAGCATTGGCCGTGGCGGGGATAGGCTCTGAAAAAAGAGGGGCGTAGAAATCTGAGTTAAGCTAAGGTTCATGCTAGGAATTTTTGTTATCCTTCCACTTTCGTATTATGAGTTCCAAACCGCGTGACGTACTGATTGAGATCGTCGCCAAGTATGGCGATCCGATTCTGACAACGCCCACTCGCTGTGAGGGCCTGCTCAAGGATTATAGCGGCGAAGACCGGCGCGAGATTTCCGCCCTGATGACTTGCCTGCGCTCCGGCGTGGTGGAGCAATTGTGCGAGTTGAACGAGACATCGATCAAGGCAGCCTGTCCCGGTTTGGCGCTAAAGCTCGGACAAAACTCGACCATCTCCAGCGCCTTGGCGATATGGACGGTGGAAAGCTGGGCCATCGCAATAGGTCTGCTTGATCCGATTGAGGCAAAAGCTCCTCTGCCTAATTTGGATGGCACCTCATCACAACCAGCCGCAGCAACGGAAGAACAGGCAACGACGTCCATTGAGCTAGTCGAATCCCAACCGACGCAATTTCCAAAACTGGAAGCATCTTCCCAGACCGATTCGTCTGCCGAGAAAGTTGAGGCAAAAGATTTTCTCGCGCAGGTTTTCGTACCGCGTTGGCCGATGCCGGATTGGTCGCTTCCCGAAAGGCAGGTCGTCGTTTATCCCGATTCGAGCGGCCAGAAACCCAACTTACGCGAGGCCGTCCGCGACGCGGTGGAAAACACCTGCCTCCTGCTCAAGCCCGGTCGCTACAAGGAAAGTCTCGCGATCAAAAGGAATCTGCAAATCCGTGCCGATGGCGAACCGGGTGAAGTTATTCTCGAAGCCATCTCCTCTTCGGCGGTCATACTCGACGGGGCCTGTTTGTTTATCAGCGGAGTGACCCTGACTTGTCGCAAGACAGGACTTCCGCCGTCCTCGATCAAAATACCGGGGCCGCCACTGCCGATGATGGAAACATTTTCCCAGCGTCCTTTGCCTTGGGCGGACACCAATAGGCCGCCGTCGGTATTTTCGTTGATCTCCCCATCGACCATCCGTGGAGCGCCACCTTTGGTGCACATGAATCCGACTCCACCATTTCGATTGATGGTGCAGCTTTGGAGGGTGGGCGAACTGTTGTCGTCGACATGAATGCCAATGCCCAGGTTCTGGGAAATATCGCAGCGTTCGAAGCGGGCTTGCGCCTTCTCGGTAACCATTACCGCTGTTCCCCCATGACTGGTGAAAGCGCAATCGATAAACTGGCTGTCCGATCCATTGAGGAGCTTTACGCCGTTCTCCATGCCACTATAAAACTTGCAGCCTTGAATGACCGGCTTCGCCTGAGTGACTACCATGCCTGGCTTGCTATTGGAATAGATCGTGCATTGATGGAAAAGCCCTTCTGCGCCCGCCGTGAGCCGGATGCCTTCCTGATGGCCATCGTGGACCTGGCAACGGCGGAAAAGAGTTGCCGACTTGTCTTTCATGCCGACGTTGGAATTTTCGTTGTTAAAGATTTCGCAATCGAGAAATTCGCCGGTGGACTGATCGCTGATTTCAACGCCTTCGCCGTGATTATCGAAAATCTGGCAGCGCGAAAAACTGGGCCGACTTTGCTGGTTGATGGTCACGCCAGCCCTGGCGTTGTCGAAAATCTGGCAGTGCTCGAATGATCCTTCACCGTGCTCCGCGACCAGCACGCCGTAGCGTTGATTCAGCGAAATCCGGCAATGCCGCACCCGCGGGTTGCCCTTGCGCTGGCACTGGATCCCGGCCACGGAATTACCCCAGATGTCGCAATTTTCGATCAGGCCTCCACCGCCATCGTTGACATAAAATCCCGCCATCAGGGCGTTGCTGATCTTGCAGGAGAAAAGGGTCGGTGCGCATCCCTTGCCGATCACCACATTAGAAAGCTTGTTCTGGTAGAAGTGGCATCCTTCGAGATATCCCATGGCC
>JABDHJ010000008.1:0-325 GCA_013285645.1 Verrucomicrobiota bacterium
GCCTTCACGGTTCTGGCGCGACCAGTTGCGGGGTTTGCGCAATTTGGAAAAGGCGACGACGTTCTTCAAGGCGTAATCGATCGCCTTCACTACCGACTCGGGTGGCGCGCATTTGCGGACGGGCAACAAAAGGCCGCCGCGCGGAATATCCACGCTGTCCCATTTCTTTGCGTATTTGATCAGCGCGGCATCCCCTTCCCGCCGGACCGTGGAAATGATTTCCCCGACCGCAACGGAAAGACTCGCCGCCGGTTCCGCATGACGATTCAGCAGCGCGATTTGTTTCGCGAATTGCGGCTGATTGTAGCGGAGGACGCGCCAAGGT
>JABDHJ010000008.1:335-61732 GCA_013285645.1 Verrucomicrobiota bacterium
CCGCACTTAACCATTGACCGCATCGCCGGGATTTTTGACGGAATTAACGGAATGTAGAAGGAGATTTAACAGGAAACATTAGGTAAAGAAAGAAGCCAAAAACTCCGTAACTATTTTTCTATCCAATTATTCCCATTCGATGGTGGCGGGCGGTTTGGAGGAGATGTCGTAGACGACGCGGTTGATGCCTTTGACTTCGTTGGTGATGCGGGAGGCGATGCGGCCTAGCACGGCGTAGTCGAGGCGGACCCAATCGGCGGTCATGCCGTCGTGGCTTTCCACCACGCGCAGGACGCAGGTGAAATCGTAGGTGCGCTCGTCGCCCTGGACGCCGACGCTGCGTACCGGCAACAGCACGGCGAAGGCCTGCCAGACCTTGTCGTACCATTTCGAGGCCTTCATTTCTTCGATGACGATGGCGTCGGCCTCGCGCAGGATCGAAAGCTTCTTTGCGTCGAGCGGCCCGATCGTGCGCACGGCCAAACCGGGACCGGGGAACGGATGACGCCAGACGACTTCGCGGGGCAGCCCGAGCGTTTCGCCGACCACGCGCACCTCGTCCTTGAACAGCATGCGCAGCGGTTCAACGAGCTGGAATTTCATGTTCTTGGGCAGTCCGCCGACGTTGTGATGGCTCTTGATCATCGAGGCGGGATTATCGCCGATGGCTACGCTTTCGATCACGTCGGGATAGAGCGTCCCCTGCGCGAGGAACTTGGCCGCTCCGATTTTTTTCGTCGCGCGCTGGAATTCCTCGATGAAGACGCGTCCGATGATCTTCCGTTTACGCTCGGGATCGAAGACACCCTTGAGCGCTTTGAGAAAGCGTCCGCCCGCGTTGACCGTGAGAAGCTTCAGCTTGAGGTTGCGTCCGAAAACGTCCTGCACTTTTTCGCGCTCGCCTTTGCGAAGCAGTCCGTTGTCGACGAAGATGCATTGGAGTTGATCACCAATGGCCTGATGCAGCAAAGCTGCCGCCACGGCGGAATCGACACCGCCGCTGAGGCCCAATAGGACGCGGTCGTTGCCGACCTGTTTCCGCACGGCCTCGCAGGTGCTTTCGATGAAGCTCTTCATCGTCCAATCCGCGTTTGCGCCGCAGATGCCGAGGACGAAATTCGAGATGATTTCCATGCCGCGCGGTGTGTGGGCGACTTCGGGATGGAACTGGAGTCCGTAGATTTTGCGCTTGGAGTCCTCGATCGCCGCGTAGGGCGAATTGTCCGAGGTGGCGATGGCGTGAAAACCCTTGGGCAGTTTTTTCAGGCTGTCGCCATGGCTGTTCCAGATTTCGAGGTCCTTCGGCAACCCCTTGAAGAGCGGCGAAACCTTGGAAACATGAAGTTGACCACGACCGTATTCCCGGCGCTCGCTGGGGGCGACTTCGCCGCCGAGCCACTTGCCGAAAAGTTGCATGCCGTAGCAGACGCCGAGGATCGGGATGCCGGAATCGAAAATGCGCTTGTCCACCTGCGGCGCGCCCTTGGCGTAGACGCTGGCCGGGCCGCCGGAAAGAATGATGCCGGAAGGGCGCAGGCTTTTCAGGACGCTGGCGGGCGTGTCGTACCGCATGATTTCCGAATAGACGTTCACCTGCCGGACGCGCCGGGCGATGACTTGGGTGTATTGGGAACCGAAATCGAGGATGAGAATTTTGCTGGTCATGGCGAAATTTGAATTTTAATGGAATGAACGAAATTTGTGAGATAAACGGAAGGTGAGATTTTTAGACAGGATTAACCAGATTAACAGGATTTTTGGCGGTATTTTTGTGGTATTTTGATGATGGCCTGTATTCTCAAGGCGACACACAAAGATATGCACATTCTCGACGAGGAGCTTTATCAGGCTGGAATGAAGGTGGCGGCATGTCCGACTGCGCCTTGCCACGAGGCACATGTGCGGGCTTGCCTGCTGGAACAGCTTTGTGATTTACCGCATATCACGACTCATCTGGACGAATTCGGAAACCTCCATGCGAGCTATGAGTATGAGGCTGCCGGTCGCGAATCGTTCCGCGTTGTGGCGCATATGGATCATCCCGCTTTTGTTGTCCATCGCCAGAATGAGGAGGAAGAGTTGCTCTTTGCGGGGGGCGTGGAGGAAAAGTATTTCACGGGAAAAACCATCGTCTTTCATCATGAGCAAAGCCGGAAATCGCTTGGTCGAGCGGTGATTCAGAAAACCTCTTTTTCAGACGAAGCCAAGCGGGTGACACTGGACCGGGCCATTCCGCCGGAAGCGACGTTTGCGGTCTGGGATTTACCGAAGGCTCGCTGCACGAAGCAATTCTTCATCAGCCCGGCCTGTGACGACCTCGCGCAAGTTTCCACTGTGCTGGCTCTTTTGCGACGTCTGGCGTTGAGCGGCGCGCGGGCCAGCGTGCATGCGCTTTTCACCCGCGCCGAGGAAATCGGCTTTGCGGGTTCTTTCGCGGCGTTAAAGACAAAAGAACCGCTCTCGCCGATTCCGACTCTTTCGCTGGAGACCAGCCAGGCGCGCGGTTTTGCCCGGGTCGATGCTGGTCCCGTCGTGCGGGTGGGCGACCGGTTGAGCATCTTTGATTCGCGGATCACCCATTGGCTCGAGACGGCTTTCCGGGATATGTTGGTCGCTCGGCCCAAGACGATCTGGCAGAGGTTGCTGATGGGCGGCGGGACCTGTGAGGCCTCCGTGTTCCATCGAGCGGGTTTTCCCACGGGTGCACTCTGTGTGGCGTTGAATAATTACCATAATATGGGCCCCGGAACGGCGGTGCGCGCCGAATCGATTTCATTGCGCGACTGGCAGGGACTTTACGATTTCCTCTTCTTCCTGGCGACGGAAGCCAAACCGTCGAAGGTCGCGGATGAGGCCGTTTCGGAGCGTTTTGCGCGGCTGGAGGAAAAGGCCCTGGCGGCGTTGAGGCCCGTGTGACCGGGAAATTATCACTGCCTTCCCGCACTTAACCATTGACCGCATCGCCGGGATTTTTAATCTTTCCAGATGGCAACTCTGGAATCGGACGATTCAAACATTATTGATGGAGAGACGATTAACCTGCGACTGGTCGTTTATCCGATCCTCGCGGCGATTATTCTCATTTTGGGCGGTTTTGGTTATTACTACTATCAGCAGAACGAGCGGAACAATGAGGAAGCCGCTGCCCGTGCGGCCTTGCTGCAGGCCCAGACTCCGGAAGCGCTGGTCCAGGTAGCGGACCAATTTCCCCATACCGACCAGGCGACCCTTGCTCTGCTCAAGGCGGCGGATGATTCCTTCGCCAAGCTGGATTACACCGCTGCCACCAAGGATTATCAACGGATCATCGACACAGCCAGCACAGACCCGCTGCTGCGCGACTCAGCACAACTTGGACTGGCTTCTGCCCTCGAAGCCAACGGCAAGATCGACGAGGCCATCACGACTTATCTTGAAGTAGCCCACCGCGGCGACAAGACGCCCTACGCTCCCTTCGGCTACAACGCCGTGTCCCGGATCTACGCGCAACGCGGCGACGTGGAGAACGAGCGCAAAATCCTGGTCGAGGAAACCAGCCTCGATCCTGATTCTGAATTTGTGAAGCAGGCCCAGCAGAGGCTGAAGGAGATGAGCTCATCTTCGCTCGTCATGCCGGTGCAAAGCTCTCCTGCTGTTCCCGCGAAGCCTTAAAGCTCCGAATATCCGAGGTAGCCGCCGCTGTCCCTAGCAGCGGTGTCTTTTCAGCAACTGACCGCCGCTAGGGACAGCGGCGGTTACCTCGGAGTCAATCCTGATCGGGGATTTCCAGATCAGATATCCAGATTGCGCACGTTCAGCGCGTTGTCCTCGATATATTGACGGCGCGGTTCGACTTCATCACCCATCAGGCGCGAGAACATTTCCTCGGCCTCGACCGCATCGGAGACCTCGACGCGGAGCAGGCGGCGCTTGAGCGGATCCATCGTGGTGGTGAAAAGCTCCTTCGCGTCCATTTCGCCCAGTCCCTTGAATCGGGTGATCTGCACGCCGCGCTTACCCACTTCTTTCACCGCTTCGAGAATTTCCGGGATGGAGAAAATCGGACGCTTCTTCTGGCTATCTCCCTCGCCTTCGAGCAACTCGAAGAGAGGCTTGTCTGCGGCGCTATATTGATCGACGGAAAGCCCCTTCTTTTCGAGCTTGTTGAGCAATTCCGCGACGGCCTTGCTTTCATGAAGTTCGACGTGCATGCATCGGCGACGATTCACCGTGCCGTTGGACTTGGCAGCAGCAGCAGGCTTTTCGCCATTGGCTTCCACTACTTCCTCGGTCGGCTCATCGCCAAAAATGCGGAGATCTGCATTCGCCTTGGCAAACTCGCCGAGTTGAAAGTCCGTCTGCAAATAGGTAACCGTCTCTTGATTACCCTCGCGGACCTTGACCAGATGCCGGGGCAGTTCGTGTGTCTTGGCATCGCGCTTGGCCAGATAATCGCCAAAGTCGCCACCGTGCCGTGCGATGGCGCGGGTAAACTTATCGAGGGACTCGAGCATCTCGAGAATTTCGACCAGCGCGTTGTCCGTCATGACTTTGTTATCGGAGAGGTTCTTAAGCTGCACGTCGTCACTGCCAAATTTGATCAGCATTTTGTTCAGCTGGATTTCTCCTTCCACGTATTCCTCACGCTTCTTGCGCTTGATCTGGAACAGCGGCGGCTGGGCGATGTAGACGAAACCCTTGCGAATCAAATCGGGCATCTGCCGGAAGAAGAACGTCAGGAGCAACGTGCGGATGTGAGAGCCATCTACGTCCGCATCGGTCATGATAATGATCTTGTGGTATTTGAGCTTTTCGAGGTTGAAGCCGAAGTCGGCGCCCTCGCCGATGCCGGTGCCAACGCAGGTGATCAAGCTCCGGATTTCGGCGTTCTGCAGCACTTTATCCATGCGCGCTTTTTCGACGTTGAGGATCTTGCCCTTGATCGGAAGGATGGCCTGATTATGACGGTTGCGGCCCTGCTTGGCCGAGCCACCCGCCGAGTCACCCTCAACGATGAAGAGTTCGGAATCCTCGGGATTGCGGCTGGAACAATCGGCCAGCTTGCCGGGAAGTCCACCGCTGGAAAGCGCGGTCTTGCGGACGGCTTCGCGAGCACGACGGGCCGCTTCGTTGGCGCGGGCCGCGTTAAGTGCCTTGTCGATGATCCGCTTGGCGATGTTGGGATTGCCGTCGAAGAAACTCATCAAGCTCTCGTAGGTCGCGGAAGAAACGACGCCTTCCACCTCAGGCGAAAGAAGCTTCACCTTGGTCTGGGACTCAAACTTCGGGTCGGGATGCAGCAGGGAAATGACGGCCACGAGACCTTCGCGGACATCGTCGCCGGAGAGTGCGGGATCCTTCGGCTTGAAGAGCGTATTCGTCTTGCCGTACTGATTGATCGCACGAGTCAGGGCCGAGCGAAATCCGGCCAGATGCGTGCCGCCATCGGGGTTGGTGATGGTGTTGGTAAAGCAAAGAATCTGGTCGCTGATCGAGTCGTTGTACTGGAAAACGATGTCGAGCTTGATCGGTCGCGGCGTCCCCTCGACGATCACGGCGTTTTCTTTGACCCGAGAGATGCGCACCGGCTTGGGATGCACCACCTGCTTGTTCTTGCTCAGCTGCTTGACGAATTCCTCGATGCCGTCCTTATAGAAGTAACGTTCCGCTTCGGTTTGTTCGGTGCGCTCATCCGTCAGGACGATTTCCAATCCGGGGTTGAGAAACGCGAGTTCGCGCAAGCGGCCCACGATGAGCTCCTTCTTGAATTCAACCGTCTCCTTGAAAATTTCGGTGTCGGGTTTGAACGTGATTTGCGTGCCCGTCGATTTGCTTTTGCCGATGACCTCGAGCTTCTTGACCGTCTTGCCCCGCTCGAATTCCATGCCGTAGACCTTGCCGTCACGCGAGACTTCCACCTCGAACCATTCGGAGACCGCGTTAACGCATTTCGCGCCGACGCCGTGCGTGCCGCCGGAAAAGATGTAACCGCCCTGGCCATACTTGCCGCCCGAGTGAAGCGTGGTGAGCACCATTTCAACGCCGGGAATTTTATATTGCGGATGGATATCGACCGGAATACCGCGGCCTTCATCACGAATGGAAATCGAACCGTCGACATGGACCGTGACTTCGATCTTCTTGCCGTAGCCGGCCAAATGCTCATCGATGGAGTTGTCGAGCACCTCCGAAATACAATGGTGCAACGCCCGTTCATCGGTGCCGCCGATGTACATGCCCGGCTTTTTCCGGACCGCTTCAAGGCCCTCCAACTTGCCTAGTTTAGAGGCGTCATAGGTGCCTTCACCAACACCAGAATTGAATTCAAGAATTTCGTCGCCGCCTTCATTTGCGGCTGGTTTTTTCGGGTCTGCCATAAGCGGAAAATTATACCCGAACGCTGCCTTTTTTCACAACAAGTAATGCGCTTATTTTACAGGGAGTTTTTACAGTTTTTCAGCGATTTATCTCGACCTATTCCATGCATCCGTGGCGTAGCGGTCGCGCTCCAGATCGGCGGCGCGGGCTTCTTCGGAAGCTGTCATCGATTGAAGCGATGCTCCCAGCCAACCGAGGCCGTGATGAGCCATGAAAATGTCTGGGAACATCCGTCGAACCATCGCGTTCATTTTCGGTTCGGGCAATAGAATACTGCCCTGATGAAGCAATCCCTCACGCGTACGACGCTGGGCCGCCCCGCTCAGTTTTCCGCTCGGTGCCACGATATCAAATCGCACCGGCTTGGCGAAGCAGGCCTCCGATTCAGCGGTACTAGCTTCAGGCGTGAGTTCCGCTCCAATTCCGCACGCAGCAAGGACCGCCTGCACGCCGCGATGAATCGTGCAATAACTCTCCGGTGCGGAAATATCCATCCACGGATGCGCGCGAGGCAGGATGATGGTGTAAGTGATATCATGCGCGTGATCAACCAGACCACCCCCGGTGTAACGGCGAATGAAGGGACGTTCTCCGGCCAGCGCGGCATGCTGGAAATACCCAAGACTGACCGCCGGAATGCTCCACTCATAGATGCGTAAGACCGGTTCCCGCACCTCTCGCAAAAGCGCTTCATCGATGGCCATGTTCCGCGCCGGAGAAGCCGGACCATCAACAAGAAGACGCCATGGAGTCATGATTCAAATTAGACAGTCCCTAGCCATCCGCAACCGAACTGATCCTTCGACAAGCTCAGGATGACGAATGCTGTTTTCGGTAATATTCCGTTAATTTGGTAATTCCGTTAATTCCGTCAAAAATTCGGCGATCCCTCAGCCTACTCAAAAATCTTTTTGATGCCGTCCTTGGCCTTATCAATGATGGAGGGTGGCTTGCGGTCCTTGACCGGTTCGGCGGCGATACGAATCAGAAAGGGCACGGCGACTTTCCAGGCTTCCTTGTCCTCGGTGGGATTATAGGTCTTGCTGCCAGGGTTCGACCATCCGCTCCCTGCTGCGATGAACCACGCGGAAAAATCGTTCCCTGCGGCTTTCATCAAATTCTCAAAGGTCATCACGTTGTCGTGCGTCGCCACGGCATCTTTTTCAGGATAGAGAGAGCAAAGCGGCGCGACAAACTTTCCGACTCTCGTGGATTGGGTTTCGACTGGCCCGTAAAAGGTGATGGCGCCGTCGAGCAACTTGTCCTCGCGCGCGGCTTGAAAAACATAATTCGCGCCCGTGCCCCAACCCATCGCCACGATATGATCGACCTTGAACTTGGGACTCTCGCGAAAGAACCGAAAGCCCGAGTCCAGCGTCTTCATGGCCGACTCGGCATTCATGTTGGCCGTGATCGAAGCCATGTCGCCGGGATCGGTTGTCGTATGCCCATTATAAATATCGACCGCCAGCACCAAGTAGCCCATGGCAGCGAGACGATCCGCTTCCGCCTTGGTAAAACTGTCCAGCCCATAAACGTCCGGCACCAGCACAATGCCCAGCGTGGGCGGCGTGGTTGGCACACACAGATAGGCCAGATCTTCTGCGCCGAAATCGCTAAGGGTGATGGTTCGCCCTACCGGTTTCGTAGCAGACATCGTGCTGTCGGAAGTGCTATCCGTGCTATCGGAAGGTGCGTTGCTTACGCCCCGGGCAGGCCCTCCCGAGTTGGTGGCGGCGATCGCCTTGCTAGTGCGGTTGTTGTCGCTGTCGTAGGTATAGGTATCGGCAGCCACCAATCTACCCCAGACCGAAACCATGGCCAGCATGACAAGGAAAGTGACGGATAAAAAGTGACGAAGTGACATGCGGAGGAAAGTTTTGCCGAAATTTGACCCAACGATAAGCAAATTTTCTTTACGACCTCGTAAAGTTGCCTCTCCTCACGGAAACAGGCCGCGAATCGCCTTGCCGTTCACGACCTTCTGGATGCCCAGCGACAAGGCCGCCGTGCGATGGTCGATGTTGTGCTTGCGCGACTCCTTGAGGACGGTGTCGAGCGTCCGCCCGAGGATGCGGTAGAGCTTGTCGAAGATTTCCGTCTCGGCCCAGAAGAAGCTCTGCAAATCCTGCACCCACTCGAAATAGCTGACGATGACGCCGCCGGAATTGCAGAGAATATCGGGAATGACAAAGATTTCGGGGCGCTGCCGGAGAATGGCGTCGGCCTCGACGGTGGTGGGGCCGTTCGCGCCTTCGGCTAGGATACGACACTGGATTTTGCCTGCGTTCTTGTCCGTGATGACGCGATCCATCGCCGCGGGAATCAGCACCTCGCACGGTTGAATGAGAAGTTCCTCGTTGGAAATTTTCTCGCCACCGGGAAAACCTTTTACGCTGCCGGTCCGCGCGACGTGGTCTTCCAGCGCCTGGAAATCGAAACCCTTGGGATTATAGATTCCGCCATTCACGTCGCTGACGCCAACGATCTTCGCGCCGAACTTCGCCATGCCCGCCGCGGCATAGCTGCCGACGTTGCCGAAACCCTGGACAATGACGCGGCTATCGTTGGGCAGCTTGAGCATGTCGGTGGCGCGATTGGCCAGGAACGCGACGCCCCGGCCCGTGGCTTCCTTGCGGCCCAGCGAGCCGCCGATGCTGACCGGCTTGCCGGTGACGATGCTCGGCACGGCATGGCCGATATGGTGCGAATAGGTGTCCATCATCCACGCCATGGTCTGCTCGTTGGTGCCCATGTCGGGCGCCATGACGTCGGTTTGCGGCCCGATGAAGGGGATCATCTCGCTGGTGTAACGGCGCGTGATCCGTTCCAGTTCGCCCATGGAGAATTTGCGAGGATCGATCATGATTCCGCCCTTGGCGCCACCGTAGGGCAAGTCGGCCAGGGCGCATTTCCAACTCATCCACATGGCCAGCGCGGCGACTTCGCCCAACTCGACGCTTTGATGATAACGGAGTCCGCCTTTGGTCGGCCCCAGCGTGAGGTGATGTTGGACGCGATGGCCTTCAAATACTTTGACCTCGCCCGAATCCAGCCGCACCGGAATCGAAACGGTGACCATGCGCTTCGGCGTCTTCACCCGCTCCCGCATGTTTTCCGGGATGTTCAGAAACTCAGCGACCGCGTCGAACTGGTCACATGCCATTTTGTAGGCGGGATTATGGAGGAGGTGTTTCATGGGGAAATTTAGACGGAATTAACGGAATTACCAAATTTACGGAATTAATTATAAATCGAATTCTGTCATCCTGAGCCTGTCGAAGGATCAGCTTCCGAAAGATATCCAAAATCTCTATCAGGCGGTTTTCTTCTTCGCGTGAAATTCAGTGGCGATACCGAGAAAATTCTTGAGCAGATCCTTGCCGTGCCGGGTCAGGATTGATTCAGGATGGAACTGGACGCCGTGGATCGGATATTCGCGATGGCGTACGCCCATGATTTCGCCTTCTTCCGTATGCGCGTTGACGATCAGCACCTCGGGAACCGTCGGAGGATCAATGATGAGGGAGTGATAACGCGTCGCCTCAAAGGGGCTGGGCAGCTTCGCAAAAACGCCTGTGCCGTCATGAAGGATAGGTGAGGTCTTACCATGCATAAGACGTCCCGCGCGCACGACCGCGCCGCCATAGACATGGCCAATGCATTGGTGCCCCAGACAGACGCCGAGAACCGGCAGGCGCGGCCCGATCTTCGCGATGACCTCGTTGGAAACTCCCGCTTCCTTCGGCGTGCATGGCCCGGGCGAAATAACAATGGCCTCCGGCTTGAGCGCATCGATTTCCGCAAGCGTGATTTCGTCGTTGCGCTTCACGAGCACTTCCGCGCCCAACTCGCCAAAATATTGGACGAGGTTGTAGGTGAACGAATCGTAGTTATCGATGATGAGGAGCATGGTGAGGGAAAAGTAAGATTCGCATTGTCTTCGGGCTTCGTCAACGCACCCGTAGTTATGGATGGTGGAGCGATTCTCGCTCCGAATGCTGCGCCTTTTTTGCTGACTTCACAAAGTCAAGAAGCGGAATATCTCTCGGGAAGGATGAGGGGTCGGAATCCTTCTCCCATTTGAAGTCCCAGAGTTCAAGGTGCAGCACGTCGCCATGCGTAAAGTGGAGCGGCGTATTGTCCGAAGTGATTGCCCCTACGGTATCATCGATCGAGTAAATCAAAGATGTCTTGGCATCATAGACATAAGTGGGCACATGCCACGCAGAGTGCCCTCCCGAACTCGCCGTCTGGAACACGAAGAAGCGTGAGTCGGGCGACCAAAGCGCCTCGGTCACAACTGCGCGCGTAATGCCACTGCCTTCTTCCAGCGAAAGGGAAGCGAGAAATTTATAGTGTGCGTCTCGAATGGTAACAACGTCCCAATCAGTGTAATCGGCATCGCTGGCGTGACGGAAATTCTTGGTAACGGCCTCCGAAGAGCCATCTGGAGATTTCCATTCCTTGATTTTTTCCGAGGTAGTTTCTGCCGCACTCGAAACGAGTAAGCCAATCGCAAATAGCGCAAAGGCCATGCAGAATACTTTCATCGAATATCTCGCTCTTTTAGAGGTATTCCAAGACTCAGAACTGTTTCGCCATGGCGAGGGCCTTGAGGCCGGCTTTGGCTTTATTGATCGATTCCTGATATTCGCCGAGGGGCGTGGAGTCAGCGACGAGGCCGCCGCCAGCCTGGAGATAGGCTTTGCCGTCCTTGAGGAGCACGGTACGGATGGCGATGCAGGAATCGAGATTGCCGGAGAAACCGAAGTAGCCGACCGCACCCGCATAAGTTCCGCGACAGGTCGGTTCCTGGTCGGCGATGATCTGCATGGCGCGAATTTTCGGCGAACCGCTGACCGTCCCGGCAGGAAAAGTCGCGCGCATGACGTCGTAGGCGGAGTGCCCGGGATTCAACTCGCCCTCGACGTTGGAAACGATGTGCATGACGTGCGAGTAGCGCTCCGTGGTCATGAAATCGGTCAGGCGTACGGTGTTGAATTTGCAGACGCGGCCCACGTCGTTGCGGGCGAGATCGACCAGCATGACGTGCTCGGCGCGTTCCTTCGGATCGGCGAGCAATTCCGCCGTGAGCGCGTCGTCTTCCTCGGGCGTCTTGCCGCGCGGACGCGTCCCCGCGATGGGCCGGATCTGCACCTTGCCCTCCTCGCAGCGGACATGAAGCTCTGGTGAAGCGCCAACCAGCGCCATACCGCCGAGCTTGAGCAAAAACATATACGGCGACGGATTGATCAGCCTCAACGCGCGATAGAGATCGAGCGGCGCACCATCGAACGCCACCTCGAATCGTTGCGAGGGCACCACCTGGAAAATATCTCCGGCGCGGATGTACTCCTGCATGTTCTCGGTCATCTTCACGTACTGATCGCGAGTCATGTTGATCGACGGCTCCAGCGGCGCGACCTCCGTGAAGACGGGCAGCAGACTCGCCCGCACGGGACGTGACAGGCGCGCCTCAAGCTCCTCGATCTTGGCCACCGCCGCATCGTAAGCGCGATCGGCCTGCGCGGGATCGGTCACATGCGCGTTGGCGACGATCTTGATCCGGCGCTCGAGGTGATCGAAAATCAGCAGCGTATCGGTGATGAAGAAATAGGCATCGGGGACATTAAGATCGTCCTTCTTCGCGCGGGAAATGCTGGGCTCGAAGCCGGTCGCCGCCTCGAATCCGAGATAGCCCACCGCGCCGCCGTAAAACAGCGGCAACTCAGCAACAGGCACGGGACGATATCCGGCCATGAGGCGTTCCAGTTCGTGCAAGACATCGGTTTCGATGGTGTAGGCGCGTTGCTCGGCCCCTTCACGCAGCGTGACGTCTTTGCCCTTTGCCTGAAAAATTACCTGCGGGCTCGCACCCAGAAACGAGTAGCGAGCAAATTTGCCGCCCTTCTCCACCGATTCAAAAAGGAACGAATGGTCCCCCGTGTCGATCTTGTGAAAGGCCGAAACCGGGGTCTCCATATCAGCGATGATTTCGCGGTAAACCGGGACCAGGTTTCCCTGGTGGGCCAGTTTCCGGAAATCCTCGCGGCTGGGAAAAAGTCGGGCGTGCATAAACGTAAGCCAATAAGGCAAGGGATAAGCCTACGCCCACAGTCAGCAAGGGACAATCAAATTGGGCGATTGCTCTGTTGAAATCATCATTTTTTAACAGGAAGACATGAAACTGAAGCGGAGAAGAAATCGAACTTAATGCTCCCCTTGTTTCCCTGCCTTCTTCATGTATTTCATGTTTTCATGTCTTCCTGTTAAAATGGTTTCAACAAAAAAATGGGCGGTCTATAGACCTCTAATCTTACTCCTCGTCGATGTAGCCTTCCATCAACTCGAGGATATGGCCCTCGGGATCGCGGAAAAAGACGATACGAAAACCCGGCGCGAGTTTCGGGAGTTCAATGACGGGATCGCATTCGATGCCATCGGCCTTGAGCGCGGCGATCACCGGTTCGAGCTTTGGGACATCGAAAGCCAGATGCTTGAAACCCACATGCTGCTCGCCGCCCTTCGCGTCCACCGACTTATCCGGGTCCCCTTTGAATAACTCAAGGCGCATCGATCCCAGTTTCAGCATGAAGAACTCACCCGGTTCTCCCTTGTGAAACGTGCGCGACCGCTTGAACCCGAAATGTTTCGTGTAAAAGGCTTCCTGGGCAGCTTGGTCCCGGCAATTAAGGGCAATGTGATTGAATGCGTTCATAAAGGAATAGTGATCTTATCGGGATATCGGCATTTATCCAACCAAGCCTTCGACGTTCCCGAACCGGATGCGCAGTCCAGGAACGAGGGAAACCGAGCGGCCCGTGGCGACTTCGATGGTGGTTCCTGAGGGAGCAATGCTGCTCCACGTTTGTTGCGACACGTTTTTAAGTCCCCAGACATCAGCTTTCTTCGGGTGCGGCACCATTTCTGCCAAGACTTCGGAATAATCGTTGCGCCGGTTCACGTCGAGATGGTGGGGATAGAGCATTGTGTCCTGGTTGAGCACCACCGAGTGGTACCCCAAGCGCAGACGCATCGGCGGAATCGGAATCACCCCGCAGGACCAGCAGGGCTGATCCGCAACCGGCGCAGGTCCCTCGGCGTCATTGGTCAGGAAATTTTCCGAGGCGCATTTGTGGCAGTAATAAATCTGGTCGCGCATCCGGGTGAACACGGAGCGCCATTCGCTTTCCTTCACCCGCGCAGCCGGATCGCGCAGGCCTTCAGTAAAGGCGCGCGTGAAGATATCGCGCAGGTAACCGGGGTAAAGGTTCCAGAAAAGCGCCGCGTTATTGTGCACGCCCGCCGCCGGACGATTGGCGCCGTGCTTGAGGTCAAAGATGAAGAGCGCATCCGATCCATAGAGCTTCTGCATTGTGGCAAGATCGAGGCAGGTGATCTCCCTTTCCCGGCGACCTTCCAGTGGATGATGGATCATGAAGAGATAAAACAGGATCACCGCCAGGGAATGGAGATCGGTACTGGCACACGCCCGAGCGAGGCCACCGATAATCTCCGGCGCCATGAATCGGGGCGTTCCGAGTGCACCGCCGATGCCCTCCCCATCGAGGGCCAGGCTGTCGTTGGCGCAAAGAAGGATTTCGCCCGTGTTCGGGTCGAGAAAGATGTTGCCGAAGGAAATGTCACTGCAACACAGACCGAGGGAATGGAGCCGCAGAAAGCTGTCAGCCAGTTCGATCGCCGAGTGTGTCAGGATGCGAAAGCTCGGATCAATCTCCCGGTTCATCAGATCCCCCAGTCCCCGGTAACGCGGTTCCCTCAGCGGCATCAGGTAGCCAAAACCCGAGAAGCCCTGGCATAACGCGATGTCCATTGGCCACAGAAAACGGTCACTGGGTGTCTTCTTCTGGATGAGAAGCTCAATGGCGTCGCGCTGCCGCTTTGTCGCGTTTTCCGGATAATACCATTTCATGGCATACTGCTGTCCGTCGAACAGAACGCGGTAAACCTGTCCCATGCTGCCGGTGCCGATGAGTTCACCGACCTCGCAGCGGTCCCCTGTGATTTCCAGCCAGATGGTTTGTCCCGGGCGAAAAGTATTCATATGGAAAATCCGGCGCCGGAGCGCGTGGCCAGCCCCACGGTAATATCATCCCCGCTGCCGTCATGCGAGGATTCACGCAGCCATTCCTCCAGCATTTCACCCACCATGGCAATGCCATGCGATCGCAGGTATCCCAGTAAATCGGCGCCAACGGTGAAGAATGCTTCCTCATTGCCGAAGCAATTCGCATAGCCATCGGTGGAAAGCATGATCATGGCCGGACCACCCGCCCGGCAAGGATCCACCCGGATTTGAAACTTACTTGGGGCATGGTGAGTGCAAAGCGAGACCGTATGATTGGACATGAATTCGTGCTGCCGCGGCAAGGGACGCGATACGACGCCTCCATCATGAATGGCCAGAATATCACCGTCCCCGAGTTGCGAATAGAGAATGTAGCGGCGGGTGATGGCCACGGCGACGAGCGTCGCGCCGTAGGCAAGGTATGCGGGGCTTGGCAGTTCTCCGCCCGGCTTGATCACCGGGGGCGGCTCGGGAAAGGCAGCAAAATCGAGCGGCGAAAAGGGAGACTCCGCCAGGTCCGCGCGCACGGCGCTTTTCCAGGCCGAGATCATCGCCTGCGGCCAGCGCATCTTCGCCTGGCGACGAACCTGGCTTAGTGGCGCGCAGGGTCCCATTCGTCGCACAAACTGCCGGAGTACACTCACCGCGCATTCGGCCGCCAGAGCTGAACCGCGCTCGCTACGAAAACTGCGCGAGCTGCCGTGGCCGTCCGCGATCGCCATGACGAGAAAATCATCGACACCGGTTGGATTTCTTAAGCGCACCGCGTCCTGGTTGTTCAGGCCGTTCTTCTCGTGCGAAGCTCCCCTGACACTGGCGCCCATGGCTGTCCAGCGCGACGCCTTTACCATATGTCAGCCTTCTCCGTCGTTTCGTTCTCGATACCAATTGAAGAACTCTGGTCCTCTGTGGAATCTCCTTCAACCACATCCGCGTTGCGACTAAGGGGCGAAGCCACCGATTTTAAAACAGAAGTCGAGACCCGGCGAATGACCTCGATCAAGGCCTCCGGATTATTTGCCTGAAAGGGCTGGATTGTATCGTTCTCGGTGAAAGCCCGGAAAAAGTTCTGAGCGGCCTCCGAAGTGGAATCCTCTCCAACGGCCACCACGACGCGCACTGCCTGCCGTCCCCACGGCTTTGATAAAAGATGATCGAGACCCGCGTAAAAATCGTCCGTCGGCAAACCGTCGGTCACCAGGACAATCACCGGCGGCAAGCCGTGATCGGTCAACAGCGGCGTCTGGAGAACATCGCCCACCATCGTCAGCGCCTCGCCTAACGCGGTGGCGCCGCCTGCCTCGATATCGTGCCAGCGAAACTCCGAGACGGGCATCAACTTTTCGCCCATCCAGCGCGCCTCATCGGCAAAACAGATCGCATTGACAAAAATCGAGGCCTGCGGATTTTCCCGCGCGACGATCCGCATGTGTGGAATCGCCTCATTGATCGCTCGGTTCAGCGCCTCAACCTTACCCTGCACGCGCATCGACCCGGATCCATCCACCAACCAGATGAAATGCAAAGGGCGCGAGGCCATCCGTCCGCCCGGTCGCCGCGGCTGCGACGTCAGGTCACTCATTGCCCCCGGCTTTCGGTATTGGTGCGGCTTGCACTTGGTTCTGTTGAGGGGTCCGATCAAGCATGGTCACGAACGGCCAACCTAGCCGAATGACCCGCCCGCGTAAAGAAACGGCGTGGCAACTTTTGCATGTTCTTCTTTTCATGATGCACTTATGCTGCCGCTTCACGCTTAACTCCCGCTTTCCTATGAAAACACGCTTCCTCATCGCACTAGCCGCACTCCTCACCTGTTTCACCGCCCAAGCCCAGACACCGGCTCCCGCTGCGGCAGCTGCATCCGATTCGTCCCAGCCTTCCGCGACAGCTTACCAATCCATCGATCCCGCCAAGGCAGCGGAAATCCGCAAAATGCTTGAATTGACCGGCACCATGAAATTGATGAACCAGGTACTCGATCAAATGATCACCGCCTTCCGCGCGAAAAACAGCTCGGTTTCGGGCGAATTCTGGGACCGTTTCGAGAAAGAGATCAATACCGAGGATCTCATCGACAAGATGATACCCCTCTATGATAAATATTATTCGCTCGAGGATTTGAAAGCCGTGAATACCTTCTATCAAACTCCGGCGGGCCAACGCGTGCTCGCGGCCACCCCTCAGATCATGCACGAGAGCATGCAAATCGGGCAGGAATGGGGCCGTGGCGTGGGCATGAAGATTGCCATGGAACTGGAGAAGGAAAAACAAAAGGAAGCCGCAGCAGCTTCCGCCTCCGCGCCAGCCTCAATCCCGGCGGCAACTCCCGCGCCGGCTTCAACACCGGCCACGACACCTGTCGGCCACTAAATTCGCCGCCAGGGGCCTCGTCCCAATCGCTCTTTTCACTCCCGTGAAGGAGCGGTTATTTCAAAAATCTTCGATCACGTTTGCCATCAAAGTGGCACTGTGTATATTTCTGGCCCATGTCCGCAACCGATGTCGCCCCCTCACCCGCCGCCGAAGTCAAACCGATCAATAGAACCCAGCCTCATATCGTTATTTTGGGTGGCGGCTTTGCCGGCCTTAATCTCGCCAAATCCCTGCGCCACACCAATTGCCGCATCACGCTGATTGACCGGCAGAATCATCACCTCTTTCAGCCTCTTCTTTATCAGGTGGCGACTGCGACCCTCTCGTCGGTCGAAATCGCCAAGCCGCTCCGCTCAATTCTCAGCGACCACGAAAATGTCAGCGTCCAGTTGGGCAAAGTCGAAACCATCGATCTCAAGACCCGGAACGTAGTCCTTTCGGACCGCACCTTGACTTATGACTACTTGGTCGTCGCACTCGGTGGTGTTACCAGTTACTTCGGCCATCCCGAATGGGCTGAATTCGCCCCGGGCCTCAAGTCGATCAACGACGCCTTGCGCATTCGCCGCGAGATTCTTTTCGCCTTTGAAAATGCCGAGTTGACCAACGACCCGGAAGAACGGAAAAAATTGATGACCATCGTCATCGTCGGCGGAGGACCGACCGGAGTGGAACTCGCCGGGGCCTGCAAGGAACTGGGCCGCTTCGTCATGCGCCATGATTTCCGCAAGATCGATCCCACCAAGGTGCGGGTGATCCTGGTCGAGGCTGCCGACCGTATCCTCATGCATTTGCCGCGCGATCTTTCCGCCAGTGCCCAGCGCCAGCTCGAGGAAATCGGCGTCGAGGTGCGACTCAACACCATGGTCAAGGACATCAAGTCGGAAATGGTCGTCGTCTCGCACAAGGAAAACCCCGAGGCGCTCGAGACCATCAAATCCGCCTCCATCGTCTGGTCGGCGGGAGTCGGCGCCAATCCGGTTACCCGCACGCTCGGCGTCGAAATCGACCGCGCCGGTCGCATCAAGGTCAATCCCGATCTTAGCATCCCCGGCCATCCCGAAGTCTTTGCGGTTGGCGACATCGCCTTCATTCTCAATAAGGACGGTACGCCCGTGCCGGGAGTCTCTCCCGCCGCGATCCAGATGGGACAATACGTGGCCAAGGTCATCGAGACGGAACAGGCTGATCCTCATCTGCAACCCGCCCAGCGCGATCCGTTCAAATACTGGGACAAGGGCACAATGGCGACCATCGGGCATTCCCGTGCGGTGGCCATGATTGCGGGCGTGAAATTCAGCGGCTTCCTCGCCTGGCTTGCCTGGCTTGGGGTACACATCCTCTTCCTCGTTGGCTTCACCAACAAGCTCACGGTGGTCATTCGCTGGGTCTGGGCCTTCTTCACCCGCCGCCAGGGTGCGCGCGTGATCACAGCCAACGATGGCCGCGGTCATTCGGCCATGACGACGGCGCCATCGACCTCCATGATCACGCCTCCGAACCAGGCCAACTAGGGTAGATTTCTCTACAGTCAGGCCTTCATTATCCCGAAGGGATTAAATCATATAGCCCAGGGTTGCGAGGAACGAGCTACCCTGGGTAGAAGGAAGAGAAGGCTACCCTGAAAGGCTTGTAGCAAGCGACCTCGTTTCGATCACCAAAAAGATAGAACCCCTTTCAGGGTACGAGGCCTGTTGATCTAACCCAGGGTAGAGCTCCCGAGCGAGTCCAACCCTGGGCTATATGATTTAATCCCTTCGGGATAGTGGGCAACTGCATCGTTATGGCTGAGCTTGTCACAGGATGACGGATTATTTTTCGAAAGGGTTTTTCAGAAAATGTTGTAGAATACAACATGCCCGTTTCCTTCGTCAGCGAATCGATTATCCCGCTCGACGCCAGCTTCGACGTTGCGGGCATGGCTCGCGGCGAACCCGGCCTGCCCCATAAATTCCGCTGGCGAAAAACGGAATTCACCGTGGCTCGGATGCTCGAACAATGGAAAGAACACGGCGACTGCGCCCATGGCAGCGGCGAGCGCTACGTCCGGAAGCACGGTTATCGCGTCCAGACCACCGACGGCTCTGTGCTCAGGCTCTATTTCCAGCGCAGCTTCGGTCGCGCCAAATTCAAGACCACCCAACGCTGGTGGATTCAAAGCATTGAGAGAGATTGCAGAGCAGGCGCGCTGAAAGCAGACTGAATCATGGCCGAACCAACTATCCCCGCCCCCAAAACGCATTTCGCCAGCGACAACACCTCTGGGGTCTGCCCTGAGGCTTGGGAAATGATGGCGCGGGCCAACTCCGGCTATGCCGCCTCCTACGGCAACGATGCCTGGACCGAACGCGCCGCCAATCTTCTGCGCGATCTTTTTGAATCCCCTGAAGCGGAAATTTTCTTCGTCTTCAACGGCACCGCCGCCAATTCCCTGGCCCTTGCCTCCTGCTGCCAGTCCTATCACAGCGTCATTTGCCACGAACACGCACATATCGTCGATGACGAATGCGGCGCACCGGAATTTTTCTCCAACGGCACCAAACTTCTCGGCGCATCCGGCGAGCATGGGAAAATTGCACCAGCGGCGATTGCGGAACTCGCCTCCAAACGGACTGATATTCACTACCCCAAGCCGCGCGTTGTCAGCCTGACTCAATCGACCGAACTCGGCACCGTCTATCAACGGCACGAACTTGAGGCCATCCACGAAACCACCCAGCGTTTCGGCCTCGTCACACAGATGGACGGCGCCCGTTTTTCCAATGCGGTCGCCTCGCTCGGAATCGCGCCGAAGGCCGCCACCTGGCAGGCGGGTATCGATGTGCTTTGCTTCGGTGGCACCAAGCTCGGCATGGCCAACTGCGAGGCGGTCATTTTTTTCAATCGCGAACTTGCGCGCGAATTCGATTACCGCTGCAAGCAGGCCGGCCAACTCGCGTCGAAGATGCGTCTGCTCGCCGCCGGTTGGGTCGGCCTCCTCGAAAACGGCGCATGGCTGAAGCACGCCCAACATGCGAACCAATGTGCCCGCCACCTTGCCTCGCGTTTTGAAAAAGAAGCCGGTCTCGTCGCCGCACATCCGGTGGAGGCCAACGCCGCCTTCATCCATTTACCCGAACCCATCCTTCGCGGCCTGCGCGAGCGCGGTTGGGTCATTTACAATTTTATCGGCGGCAACGTCGCTCGCTTCATGTGCTCATGGCAGACCACCGATGCCGACATCGACGCGCTCGTCGCCGATGTGATCGACCTGCGCGGAAATATTTCGTGACCTAGGCGGCTACGGCTTCTCGATCGACGGTAACCTACTCGTGATCCGCTGGATTTCTCCCGCGGCACGCGACGCCCGGAGAAAGTCATTACTCTTGCGCGAAATCTTTTCCGGCACGTTGATCCCGGCCAAAGGAACCGTCTCGGCTCCATCCACCAGCTTGATCACGCCGAGCAACCGCAAGTTGGTCAGGTTTTTGTGTACCACGCCAGTATCCAGTTTCAACTGTTCCGCCAACTCGTCCCGATAAGCTCCCGTCGTCAGGGAAGGACGGGCCGCGAGAAAAAATTCGTGCAGTTCCGGCTCGATCCATATCTCGGGCTGCGGTGTCTCGAGCATATACCAGTGGTGAGGCGCAGCATGAAGACGCGCCACCTGCTCATCGACATGGCAGACCAGCGACATGACCAGTTGAGCGATGGTCAGTGGCCGCGGACGGGCCACCGGGAGTACCGAGTGCATCTTAAACTCAAACATGCCTCCCTGCGCCTGGACCACGGCGCTCAGCTTTTCGATCAAGTCTGCAATCTCGGTCAGGGTCCTGTCGCCAATGTGCAGCGCATGGACCTCGCCATTAAAAACATCAACCTCAAGAATTCCGAATTCCGGGACGTCCAATAAACGCAACCGTCCCGTGCGAGCCCCGATCAGGAGCAGAACTTCAGGCAAAGGAAATTCGGAGAGGTTTCCGAGAATAGGCATAATATATGACCGACTTCGATCGGCTCACGAAAGGGAAGCAAATCGACGACTATATTAAAAGAGAGTTTTTACATAAAAAACTGTAAGAGGTGTTTACATCTATTCCATTCCGCTAGCAGCGCCGATTATTTTCGCCTACAAAGGGATTGATGAAAATTTACCGTTTGCGGGATCAGACTCATCGCGTACGCACGGCGACTTCGGATGATGGTAAAAACTTCTTCGGCTTAAGCGGTGACATCTCCTGCGGGGAACTCAAAATCACCAACGAACGCATCGAAGTTCTCGATTTGCTCGCGCCCATCGAACCCAAGACCATTTACTGCATCGGCTTGAATTATCGCAAGCACGCCGAGGAGACCGGCGCGAAAATTCCGGGACATCCCATCGTTTTTCTCAAAAGCCCCACGGCGCTTCAAAACCCCGAAGGCCCCATTGTCCTGCCCCGCCACCTGCGCAGCGATGAAGTCGATTTCGAGGCTGAACTCGGCGTCATCATTGGGTACGACTGCAAGAATGTCTCCCGCGCCAATGCCCTCGAATATGTGATGGGCTACACCATCGGTAACGACGTCAGCGCCCGCGACTGGCAAAAGACTTGGGGTGGCTCGCAATGGTGCCGCGGCAAAACCTTCGATACCTTCTGCCCACTTGGTCCCGCTTTCGTCACCCCTGATAGCATTAAAAATCCAAACGATTTGGCCATTTCAACGCGCGTCAACGGAGTGACCATGCAGCAAAGCAACACTCGCGACATGATCTTCTCCGTCGCCGAAATCATCGAGTTTCTCAGCGGCAGCACCACACTCGAAGCGGGCACGCTGATCCTGACCGGTACGCCGGAAGGTGTTGGGATGGGTCGTAAACCGCCGACTTATCTCAAGGCGGGCGATGTCGTGGAGATCGAGATCGAAGGCATCGGCATCCTTCGCAATCCCGTCGTCGAGGAAGAGCTTTCCTGATCCGTTTACCGCTCAGGATAAGTTCCGACCAAAATCTAACGCTGGAATCGCTCTCCCCATGAACCTCGATCTCTACCACCGCATCCTCGCCGGTGAATCGCTGACCTTTGTGCTCTCGCCCCGCGCCCTCTGGCGTTTAAGCGGACCGGACCGTGTGCGCTACCTCAACGGTCAGGTGACCAGCGATGTCGCCGACCTAGCCGACGGCCAGATTTGTTATGCCGCTGTCTGCACGGCCAAGGGTCGCATGGAAGGCGACCTCCATATCACCGCGCGCAATGCCGAGTTTTATCTCGATGCCGAACCTGAGTTGCGCGAAAGCCTCGGTGCACGCCTGGAAAAATATCTCATCGCGGACGACGCTGTGTTTGAGGATGTCAGCGATCAATGGAGTCTGAGCCATGTCTTCGGAGCTACGGCACCACCTGCGCCGGACGTCGGTTTCGTCGTCGCCCACGCACGTTTCGGTCTGCCCGGTTTTGATATCTGGCACGCCAGCCAGGGCGCGGTTGTCGTGGGCGAATCCCTTCCCATCGACGTCATCGAAACTCTCCGCCTCGAAAATGCCATTCCCCGCTGGGGCGCAGAACTCACTTCCAATACCTTACCGCCGGAAGCGGGCCCCCACATGTTGGAAGCCATCAGTTACACGAAGGGTTGCTATGTCGGCCAGGAAACCATCGCGCGTCTTAAAAGCGTGGGACACGTCAACCGCACCCTCGTCTTTCTTCAATCCGATTCAGCGGCATTTCCGGCGTCCGGCGCCAAACTAATCCTAGGCGAGCAGGAAGTCGGTGCGATCACCAGTTCTGGTTTTTCCCCCCGCCTGGAAAAGGGAATCGCTCTCGCTTACGTGCAACTCAAGGCCTCCGAAACGGGCACTTCCCTCCTGGCCGATGGCCTGGGCTTGACCGTCTCCATTCCCCTGTCTAACTCAGCAAACGCATGAAGAAATTACGTGCCGCTTTTCTTTTCGCCACCGTGATGCTGGTGGGTTGCGATCACCACAAACCGGCTAATCAAGCCCAAGCAGAAGCGGGCAGCGCCGCCGTCACGCAAGGCGATTCCGACCTCACGGGTCTGCCCTCAAAATCGGCGAACGGTTCCGCCAAAGGTGCGTATCCCCGCGCCCAACTCGTCTCTCTTCCACCGGCAGCAACTGCCCCTGCGGCAAATCCTCCTCCAACTAATACCAACTCATCCGCGCCTCCGGTTGCAGTCTCCACCACGCCACCGCCTGACCAACCTCCGCCAAACCTCACACCCGCAGTCGATTCATCCATGTCTCGGTTGACGCTTAGCCCCTCGAATCCCGAACCGGCGACCAATCCTCCCGTCGCGGCGGACGACACTGCTCCGCAAGATCAACAAGTTGTCGTTCTGGAAACCTCCATGGGGAGCATCGTGATTGAATTGGACAGTTCCGCCGCACCGAAGACTTGTGAGAATTTCCGCAGGCTAGTCTCCGATGGCTTCTATAATCATACCGTCTTTCATCGGGTCATTCCCAATTTTGTCATCCAGGGGGGCGACCCCAATTCCATCGCCAGCAATCGCGCCACCTATGGGCAGGGCGGCCCGGGCTATAAGGTACCGGCGGAAATCAAACTCACGCACGACGTCGGAGCCGTCGCCATGGCGCGACTACCCGACTCAGTCAATCCACAACGCGAATCCAACGGCAGCCAGTTTTATATATGCGTGGAGGCCTGCCCGAGTCTGGACGCCAAGTATACGGTCTTTGGCCATGTCATCAAAGGTATGGACGTCGCCAATAAAATCTCTACCCAGCCTCGCGACGCACGCGATAACCCAATTGATCGGATCGAGATGGAAGCCACCCTCGAACCCAAAAGCAAAGCACTGGCCAACGACGGAGCCAATCCGTAATCCTGAAGCGTTTGATGTGAGATTCAATTAGAGCACATCAAAAAAATGATGCTCACGATTCGGGTGGCCCGGACAACAAGTTGTCCGGGCCACCCATTCACTGCAACCTTATCTTAAATTGCTCTAACCCGCGTAAGCGTATTTCGCCTCGCCGACTTTCTTGATGCCGCTGATTTTTTTGCCGGTCGTATAGAACCAGCTGAAAATATTGCCCGGCTTGACCTTCAACTTGGCCGCCAATTCTTTCACCGTAATTCCCGACGATCCAGCCGCGGACAGTGCCTTGAGCAGCGGCGCCTTCAAACGCTTGCCCCGTTTACCCGGCTTGCCGATTTTGACTTTGGCAGTGCTTCCGACCGGGCGACCCGGTTTGCGGCCGCGCTTCTTGGGAGCGTCCTTGCCGCTTTCGAGGGCGCTCAACGCCGCATCGATTTTTTCCAGCTTTGCCTGAAGTACTTCCTTTTCCTTGACCAGACCGATTAATTGCGCCAATTGCGCGCTCGATAGATTAGATAATGCCATGTCGGATAGTTATAGGATCAGACACGGAGAAGCAACTCTATATTTTATCTAGATACACCTGACAAACGCTTTTATTGCGGCGACTTCTCAGATGAATTTGAATCGAACGTTTCCGGTTTGATTTTGCCGCCCCAGGATATGATACGCGCCTTGGCACCCGCAGCCTCGGCCTCCACCTTTTGTTTATTGGCGTTATAGGCCAACGACAGGCTCGACCAGACAAATTGATTGTTCGGATTGATCTCCGCCAGGCGCTTCCCCGCGACAATTGCCTCTTCATAGCGATCCAGCTTATAGAGTGCCATGCTCAATGCCTGCCATCCATCCTGAAATTCCGGGTCCTGCTCCACGACCTGTTTAAAGGATTTAACCGCCTCTTCCATTTCACCTAGCGCCAGCGCGGCGTATCCATCATCCATTAACTCTTCGTTGGTTGGCATGAAGTGATTCTATACCAATTTGATGATAGTCTCCACTAATGAATCGAGGGTTGAACTGGACGCTTCCGCCGCAATTTCATAACCAAGCTTGCGCAACGTTACGCTGGTGACGGGGCCCATACTCACGACTTTCGGAAGCGGCGCGCCATCCTCAGGTTTAAGATGAAGCGCATGCCAGTTTTCCGCCGTACTGGAACTGGTAAAGGTGATCCAATGCGCCCCTTCCCTCAAATAGCGCGCCCGCGCACCGCCCGCATCCTCTTCTTCCGGCTGCGTATCATAGAGCACCCACTCCTCAACCACGCCTCCTAATTCCCGCAAATGATTCGCCAACTGGGGATCAGCCAATTGCCCGTGAGGCAGACAAAATCGCATGCCCTTGACCATTGTTTCCGAGAATAATTCCGCCAACTTTTCCGTCGTATAGATTTCCGGCTGCAAATCGGCACGCAAATGAAGAGCGCGTAATTTCTGGACGGTGGCCGGACCAACCGCCGCGAACTTCACAGCACCCAGGTCGCGCACATCGGATCGCACTTTGAAAAACTCAGAGAAGAATAGTTCGACCGCATTGGGGCTCGTCAGCACCACCCAATCAAAATGTTGGGAGAAGTTCTCCAGCTTGTCTCGTTGAGCATCCTCCAACGGAAGCGGCACGATGCGGATCGTCGAAATCTCCAGCACGTCGGCCCCGAGCAATCGCAGCTTCTCCGTCAGCGCACTGGCCTGCCGTCGCGTTCGCGTCACCACCACACGTTGTCCGAACAGTGGCAGCGCCTCGTACCAATTCAATTCGCTTCGCAGCTTCACCACATCGCCCACAACTGTTATTGCCGGAGCCGCAAAGCCGCGCTTTTCAACCAAATCAGCAATCGTCGCCAGCGTTCCTTCAAGACTCTCCTGCCGCGTCGTCGTTCCCCAGCGCACGAGAGCTACTGGCGTTTCAGAAGCGGCTCCCTCGGCCATGAGTCGTTGCGCGATCTCCCGTAATCGCTCCACGCCCATCAGAAAAATCTTCGTCCCGCGCAACCGCGCCAGATGCTGCCAATCAATCGCCGATCCCGGTTTTAACGGGTCCTCATGACCGGTCACAAATGTCACCGTCGAGGCATAATCACGATGCGTCACCGGAATGCCCGCATAGGATGGCGCGGCAATGGCGGACGTCACGCCCGGCACCGTCTCGAACGCCACCCCGGCACGCACCAGTACTTGCGCCTCTTCTCCACCACGACCAAAGACATAAGGATCGCCGCCCTTAAGCCGAACGACCTGTTTTCCCGCGTTGGCATACTTCACCAACAACTGGTTGATTTCGTCCTGAGTCAGCGTGTGCGACGCGCCCGATTTCCCGGCATAAATTTTTTCCACGTCGGAACGCGCCCATCGCAACATCTCGGGATTGCAGAGATAATCATAGACCAGAACATCGGCTTGCTCGATCAATTGCCGCGCCCGCAGCGTCACCAGACCTAATGCCCCCGGCCCTGCGCCCACGAGATAAACGCGACCTTTTTTCTCATCAGCGCTCATCGGGAAACTTCCACCGCCAGGTCGACGCCCAAAACTTCCGGCTGATCGATCCGCCTGACCATCTCACCGCGTCGCGGATTCTTCTCACCGATCAGCCACGCGATTCCCTCCAGCTTCAACAGATTATCCGGCAGGACCTGCGCGTAGGCCGCGATCGGCTCCCGGCAGCCGCCGCCCAGCGCGTGCAGAAACATCCGCTCCGCTTCCACTTCCGCCGCTGTTTGCTTGTCATGGATCGCCCCGACAAGTTTACGAATGTCGACGGCATTGTCCCGACGCGTTTGAAGTCCAAGGGCTCCCTGCCCCGGCGCGGGAAGCATTTGGTCGAACGGCAACAAGGTCACAGTCAGCCCGGAAACGTCCGGCTTCAATCGTTCCAATCCCGCCGCTGCCAGGATCAACGCGGACCACTCCGGGTTCTCTCGAAATTTGCGCAACCGCGTATCGATGTTTCCGCGAATCTCCGCTGTTTCGAAATCGTACCGGATCATGCGCAGCTGTGCTGCACGACGCGGACTCCCCGTGGCGATGATCGCACCGTGGGGCAATTCCTTGCTCAAATCTTCACCACGCGTGATAAGTACGTCGCGCGCGTCTGCCCGCTTCGGAATGGCCGCGAGCATGAGCCCGTCCGCGCCGGTCGTCGGCAAATCCTTGAGACTGTGCACGGCCAAATCGATTCCACCGCTCAAAAGCGCCTGTTCCAGTTCGCTCGTGAATATTCCTTTGCCCAGGGGCTCATCACCGGTAATGGGAAGATCCGCCAGACGATCTCCCTCGGTCTTGATCACATTGATCTCAAAATTGCGCCCGGGCCACGCCTTCTTCAAGGCGCTCATGACACCCCGGCTTTGCGCCAGAGCCAGCGCACTTCCCCGACTGCCAATGATCATCGGTCTCATGCGGCGACCCATCCCGTCTGGACACCATCCGAACCGACCGGCCCTGGCTGCCGTCCGGCCCATGCCATATAACGCTCCACATGCGGCTGCAAAATTTCCATACTGCGAATGATCTCCGTCTGCCGTTCGCGCAGATGCGCATGGGCGATCGATTGCAGATCGTCGATGTCATAGAGAAATACGTCGTCGAGCAAATTGATCGATGGCTCAAAATCACGCGGCACTGCCAGATCGATCAGGAAAAGCGCGCGCCGTTCGCGCCGCTTCAGCAAAGTTTCGAGCTTCTCCCGGGTCAGCACGTAGTGTGGCGCGCTCGTCGAGCTGATCATGATGTCCACCTCCAGCGCCCGCTCCTCCCATTCCTCCCAATGCACCGCTTCACCGCCCAGTTCCGTCGCGAGCGCAGCTGCCCGTTCGAAGGTGCGATTCGCCACCAAGATCGAAGGCACACCGCGCCCGAGCAGCGACCGCGCCGTCCGCTCGCTCGTCTCGCCCGCGCCGATCACCATGACGCGACAGCTTTTTAAATCTCCGAAAATCTTTTCCGCCAGTTCGACCGAGACCGAACCGACCGACACGCTGCCCCGCGTGATCGCCGTGCGTGAACGGACTGATTTTGCAGCAGCGAATGATGACTGGAAAAGCCGGTTCAGCCATTTTCCGGTCTGGCCATGTGTCTTTGCGGCGTCATAGGCGACCTTCAACTGTCCCAAAATTTCCGTCTCGCCAACCACCATCGACTTCAGCCCTGAGGCCACCGAGTAAAGATGCTCCACGCAAGGTGTTCCTCGCAGTTGAAATGAAAGCGGAGAGAAATCCTCCGTCACGCCATGAAAACGGCGCAGGAAATCGGGCCACGCCTGTGCCGCTTGGTCGGGTTGCTCCGTCTCGCCGAAATATTCCACGCGGTTGCAAGTCGAGATCAGTACCGCTTCGCGCAGACCGAGAATTTTTCGCATCTCTGCCAGCGCTTCGGGCAGCTGCGCTTCACGAAAGGCCACCTTCTCCCGTAACTCAACCGGTACGCCTTCGAAGGTCAATCCTCCACAGATAATATGCGCGCTCATGGATTATCCCTCGTGCGGAAACACATGCGCCTCGCTCAGGGAATTGATTCCCCAGAATGTCAGCAGGATGAAAACGTAACCGGCGACTGAAAGCAGCGCCGTCTTCTTGTGGCTCAACCGTCCCAACGCCAGCACCACCACCAATGTGGCATAAAGGCCCCAGACCACAGCCGACCAAGTGATCTTCACCCAATCCTGCGACGACTGGTGCGGGATGAAAAAACCCAATATCACACCCGCCGAGAAAATGAAAAAGCCCCAGACCAACACCCGCTGCTGCACCAGTTCAAGCCGCCCCACATTCGGAAGCGAGTAGAACCAGGAAGTCAACGCGTGCTGCTTCAGTTGTCTTTCCTGAATGAGATAGGCCATGCCCGCCAGTGCCGCAACGCCCAGCACGCCGAACCCCAGCAACGCCAGCGTCGCGTGGAGTTCCAGTTGCCAACCCAGATTCGGCATCGCGCTGGGCAGATCGATCTGTGATGCCGCCGCCAATGCGAAGAAATTAATCAGGAAAACAATCGGCGCGGTAAAAGCACCCAGAATCGACATCCGATATGCCGGGCCCACGACCAAATAGGTCAACACAAGCGACCACGAAAAAAAAGCCAGCGTCTCAAATAGATTCGTGATCGGGCAATGCTGGATGGCCGCGCCCCGCTGCTCCAAAAAGAGCGTGTGAAACGCAAAAGCCGTCCCGATAAGGAGAACGGTCCAAAAATTGGACAGCGAGCGCTTCGATCCCAAGGCATAAAGTCCCCACCCTGCGCTGGCAAGGTAGCCGAGCGTCGCCAGAAAAAGCCAGAGTCGGTCGTGCATTTCAAAAAGGAGGCTCAAGATAATCTTAACATGCTTAAAGAGCAAGATTCCGCTCGCACCGGTGCATGCATTTTGCATTCCTCTTGTTCAATTACGAGTCTATGCCTTTAAGACTCAGCCCAAATGATGGCAAAAAACGCCTATTTCGAGTAACGGGTGTCTGGAGATCAGACATTCTCAAGTCTTCTAAGAACACCTAAAGCAGAACGTCGTTCTTCTCGTCGAGTCGCACGACGGTCGGTTTGTGCTTCGCGGCCACTTCCGCGGGGACCTGCGAGAAACTCATGATCGTCAACCGATCGCCGATCTTTCCAAGATGCGCCGTGGCGCCGTTCAACTCTATCACCTTTGAACCGGCACGGCCATAGATCATGTAGGTCTCGAACCGCTCACCGTTATTGATGTTGCCCACGAGAATCTTCTCGTAAGGCAGAAAGCCGGCCTTCTTGGCCAGGTCCTCCGCAACGGTGAGACTTCCCTCGTAGTGCAGACTCGCGCCGGTCACGGTGGCGCGGTGCAGCTTCGATTTAAGGAGGGTGTAAGAGGACATCAAAAGAATTTACGGCTTATCTTTAAATAGGGCAAGGTCGCGGCGAAACCGTCGTCTAGTTAGGACTCCATCTCCTTGATGCGCTCGATGTGGCGCCCGCCTTCAAATGCCGTATCGAGGAAAATTCGCACGCATTCCAGCGCGATGTACTCCGAAATCATCCGCCCACCGATGGCAATGACGTTGCAGTCATTATGCTTGCGGCCCAACTCGGCCGTCTGCGAATTCCAGACATAGGCGCAACGCACGCCCTTCACCTTGTTCGCCACCATCGCTTCGCCATTACCCGAACCGCCAAAGACAATCCCGCGCTCGCACTCGCCACTCGCCACCGCCTGCGCGGCTGGTCGGATATATTCGGGATAAGGCACCGGCTTCTCGCTGTCCGTGCCACAATCCTTCACCTCATGGCCCAGGAAAAGCAGCAACGCCTTCACCTTCTCTTTGTACAAGAAACCAGCGTGATCGGAACCCAGGGAAATTTTCATGCGAAGAAGAGGATTCTTCAAGAGAGCGCCCCTGTCAATCCGCGGGAAGATTTTTTGACGGAATTACGGGAGGCAGACGGAATTAACGGAATTTTACAGAAGGAATGTGAGGCCCTACTCACGATCATCTATTCGGACTTGATTTGCCACAACAATCTCCGCGAAGTAGCATTGTGCTGCAATGAGCACACAAGAAGAGTTCATGGGTGTCGTTTTTACTGGAGATGTCGCCCGCGCTCGCGAACTCCTAAACGCAGGCGCTAAAATCGGAGAAGATGAGGTTCTTCATAGCGCAGCTCAATCCGGTAATCTCCAAATGCTGGAGCTACTATTAGAATCAGGTGGAATTGAATTTATCGATCAATTTGATTCTTTGTCATTCACTCCGCTTACTTACGCAGCAAGAGAAGGGCATGTTGCTGTCGTAAAGCGCTTACTTCAAGCTGGAGCCAATGTAAATGCCGTAGACACTCAGCGCATCGGAAATAGCACGCTTCGCGAAGTCGTTGGAGACGGCAATCTTGAGATTATTCAAATTCTCCTCGATGCAGGAGCCGATCCTCACTTGCCAGGTTGGATGCAAGCGACCGCGATCGACATAGCAAAAAGCCAATGGGGCAACTCTGAATCCTCGCACGGACGCAAAGTTCTTGATTTGCTCAATTCTAGACAAATCCAAGCCGATAAAATTCTTGCTCGCGCGAAGGCCCGTAAATCCGGAAAGAAGTAGTACAGTCCTCCTGCATTCAACTCCTTTGACAGAAATTCCGTAATTCCGTTAATTCCGTCAAAAATTCCCCGCCTTCCATTTGGTTAATTTGGTAAATCTGGTAATTTGGTCGCTTCCCCGATGAACCGCATCCACCTCCTCCCCGAGCAAGTCGCCAACCAAATCGCGGCGGGCGAGGTCATCGAACGCCCCGCATCGGTGCTCAAGGAACTCCTCGAAAATTCCCTCGATGCCGGCGCAACCCAAGTCGATATCCAGATCGGCGCGGGCGGACGCAGCCTCGTCTCCGTCACCGACAACGGCTGGGGTATGAGCAAGGACGACGCCCTCCTCTGCCTCGAGCGCCACGCCACCAGCAAGCTCCGCGACAGCGACGACCTCGATCGCATCGTCTCCTACGGTTTTCGCGGCGAGGCCATTCCCAGCATCGCCTCCGTCTCCAAGTTCCGCCTTCGCACCCGCGAACCGGACGCGCTCGCCGGAACCGAAATCATCATCGATGGCGGCAAGCTCCGCGACGTCCATGAAGTCGGTCTCGCACCCGGCACGCAGATCGAAGTCCGCTCGCTCTTTTTCAATCTCCCCGCCCGCCGCAAATTTCTCCGCACCGAACCGACCGAATCGGCGCACATCCGGCACGTCACGCTCCTCGCGGGACTCGCCCGACCCGATGTCGGCTTCACCCTCACGATGGACGACCAACCCGCGCAACGCTGGATGCCCGGCGAAGATTTGCGCCAGCGCCTCATCTCGATCTTCGGAGCGGAGTGGATCGAAAACACCGTGCCCATCGAAGCCACCAGCGGCGAGTTGAAGCTGCGCGGTTTCATCGGCAAGCCGGGCATCAGCCGCGCCGGACGCCACGAGGAACTCTTCTTCATCAACCAACGTCCCGTGGAAAATCGCACGCTCCATTTCGGACTGCTTGAGGGTTACCACAATTCTCTCATGAAGGGCCGCTATCCCGTCGCGATTCTCTTTCTCGAAATGGATCCCTCCGGCGTCGATGTCAACATCCACCCCGCCAAGCGCGAGGTCCGTTTTCACGACGACTTCACCATCCGCCACTTCGTCGTCAGCGCCGTGCAGGAGGCGCTCGGAAGTTTCGTTGGCGCACCCGCTGCGAAGTTTACCTTCGATGAACCTCCCACTAATGTAGCGGCGGTCTATGACCGTCGGTCGAATCCGCCTTCCTCCGAGGTAGCCGTCGACCTCCGGGCGACGGTGCCCCCCGAACCCGCGCTCGGAGATCGCGGGCTACCCTCCGATTCACCTTCCGTGGTAGCCGCCGATGTCCCATCGGCGGACATCCCCGCAAAAATCACCGACGCTCATAGACCGCCGCTACACTTGGAGAAGGAACCCGAACCCGCCGCCCTCCAACCCACCCTAGCTCTCCCCGTCGATTCCCTCTCGCAAAAATCAACGCCGCGCCCCGAGCCCTTCATCACCAACCGCCTCGGCCTCCGCATCATCGGCTGCGTCGGTCTTCTCTACATCGTTGCGGAAAGCCCCGAGGGCATGGTTCTCATCGATCAGCACGCCGCGCACGAACGCGTCCTCTTCGAGCAAATGCTCAAGCGCATGTCACTGCAGGACCCTGCCTCGCAGCAACTCCTCTTTCCCGTCACGCTCGAATTTCTCCCACGCGAGGCCGACTTCCTCCTCGCGCAACTCGAGCCGCTGCAACAGGCAGGCGTCGGCATCACCCGCTTCGGCCCCAGCACATTTCTCGTCGATGCGTTGCCCGCCATGGTCAAGCCGCGCGACGTCGCCGAGTTCATCCGCACCGTCATCGTCGATCTCCAGCAGGAAGGTGGCGAGACGCGTAAGGGACGCCGCCTCAGCGAAGAAGTCGTCGCGAAAACTGTCTGCCGCCACGCCGTCAAAGCCAACGACGCCCTCAAGCCCGCCGAGTGGGACCACCTCATCCACGATCTCCTCGCCTGTGATTTGCCTTATACCTGTCCCCACGGCCGCCCCACCATGATTCAGCTTTCGCTCGCGGAACTGGAAAAGAAATTTGGGAGGAGCCAATAATTAGCCACAAAAGAACGCAGAGAGCACAAAGAACAGAGTAAAGAACCCCGGAGCAAGCTCCGAGGCATTTCAGAGGTAGCCGTCGACCTCCGGGCGACGGTCGGAGAGCGGATCCGCGCTCGGAGATCGCGGGCTACCCTAAAGCCGAAGCAAGCTTCGAGGAATTAGACCCAAGAGATTAAGATTTCTCCCTTCAGCCCTTTGTGTTCTCTGCGTTCTTTTGTGGCTAAAAACTCCTACGTCTTCTCCCGATGCAGCATCAGCACATAAGTGCCCAGGCTCAACCGGTCACCAACATTGATGTAACCTTCCGTCATCGGAATCCCATTCACGAAAGTTCCATTCGTCGATTCAAGATCGCGCACCAATAGGCCCCGCTCCGTCACCTGCAGTAGACAATGCTTGCGCGAAACCTGGTCGCTCTCGACATAGACGTCGCAGGTTCCCTCGCGCCCCACCACATTCGTCGCTTTCTTCACTTTTAATTTAAACGTCGGCGACTCCTCCGGAATAAAGAAATAGATCCCTCCCTCGGTCTTCTTCTGCGTCCGGTCCGGCGCCATCGGCATCCGTATCGTCTTGCCGAAGCGCGAGTCCCGGCTCGTCGCGTGGTTGTGAAGATATTCCTGCATGTCTAGGTCGAGAGTTTTCTTCGGCGATTCCGCACCCGGCATCCACCCGTAGGAAGCCCCCTTCATCTGGAAGACATGCTCCACCAGCGCCTCGCCTTCCTGCTTCTCACCCGTTGCGCCAACCACGGTCCCATTCTGCACAAAAAGATGAACCGCCTCCTGCGCGTTATAGACCATCAAGCAGCCCTTCTCCCGGGTCTGCGCCAATCGGCTAAAGGCCTCGGTAAACGAGGGCATCATTTGGTAAAAACTCATCTGAATTAATTCTTCTGAAATCTATTATATGTTGATGACTATGGTCCGAAAAGGACTATTTCCTGGAGGCCTTGGAAATTGCCCACGAAACCAATTTATGTTTCTTTCGACTTAACTATGCTCTCTCTGGCCTCGATTCCTCCCCAGGAAATGGGATCGCCCAATCCAGGCAAACGTGTGTCGGTTACCGAGCCTGAATATGCGGGAACGGATGTTCACCATTCCCTTTATCTCCCGGTCAACTTCGGCGAACGGAGCAGGCATCCGCTAATCGTTGAGTTCACCGGCAACCACTCCCCCCCGAGCGGCAGCACCGGTCTCATCGAGGACGCGCATCTCGGATTTTCACTGACACTCGGCCGCGATTTTATCTGGGTCGTGCTCCCCTTTATTGCCACGGACCATCGCCACAACGAGCGCAAGTGGATGGGTGATGAGAATGCCACCATGGCCTATGCCAAAACCTGCATCCCGCGCATCATCGAAAAATATCACGGCGATCCTGAGCACGTCATTCTCTGCGGATTTTCGCGCGGCGCCATCGCAGCGGGCTACATCGGTCTCCACGACGATGAGATTGCGAAATTCTGGTCGGCTTTCTTTACTGTCGATCATTTCGACGGCGTGCGCGAATGGGATACCCGCTGGGGAAAACCGCTTGAGAAATATCGCGCGGAGGCCATCGTCCGACTGCGCCGTGTGCAGGGTCGTCCCTGGTGGGTCAGCCAGGAATTTTCCACGGACGATATCTCGGCCTTTCTCAAAGAAGCCGGACTTTTCGGTGACAACTACACGCTTGATGCCGTGCCGATGAACCAACTCTTCCCCACCATTCCCAACGATTATTTCATCGCCACCCACACCGATCTTTGGCCACTCTTCGATCACGCCCACAGCCAACGTGCCCGCGAATGGATTTATCGGCAGGGCGGCATTATTTAACCCGTTTTCCCCCTCGTTCCCAAACTCCATTTGGGAACGCACTTGCTGAGGCCGTTCCCAGCGTCATGGCACCTATCACAGTCGGCGCGAAACAGAGTTTGAGAACAAGGAACTCGACAAGCACATCGCCTCATTTTCACCGCACTTTGTGCTTGCACGTTATTATACATAGGTATATCTTACCTCTCATGTCCTCTGAGAGAAATTTATCTCCTTCATATTGCCATATTTGCATTCAAATTGCTTCGCTGTAATCATTTTTCATTGACCTAAGAAACCACAATCAGTAGTAGTAGGCCTCGCGACGTGCTACCTTATACGGTAGAGATCGGCTGCCGGATAGCCGTCGTAATCCAAGCCATCCCTCGCTCCCTCCGCCCTATGAAAACGACCGCTTCTACCGCTAAAACTCGCAATAATCGCCATGACGCCGTTCCTTCCGAGACCCCTACAGGTAGTGGTGCCCGCTCCACGACGGCCGGAGTGCATGCCGCCGCCGTTGCCAAGGGGCAGGCGACCAAATCGAAGCAAAAGGGCGGCATGGTTTTCGAGCCCGTTTTCTCCAAGCCCGGCGTCCATCCCTACGACGAAATCGAATGGGAGAAGCGCACTGCCGAGATCACCGACGATTCCGGCAAGGCCATCTTCAAACAGGAAAATGTCGAAGTGCCCAAGAGCTGGAGCGTTCTTGCTACCAAGATCGCCGTCTCGAAATATTTTTACGGAGATATCGCCAACGGCACCGATCCCCACAAGAACGGTCGCGAAACTTCCATCCGCCAGCTTGTCCATCGCGTCACTCGCACCATCACCGATTGGGGCATTGCGGATGGCTACTTCAAATCTGCGGAGGACGCCGAAGTTTTCTATCGTGAATTGACCTGGCTCTGCGTCAATCAGCACGGCGCTTTCAACTCGCCCGTCTGGTTCAACGTCGGCCTCTATCACCAGTACGGCGTCGGCAAGGACAGCGGCAAGGGCAACTTCTTCTTCAACCGCACCACCGGCAAGACCGAACGAGCGCCGACCCAGTACGAGTATCCCCAAGGCAGCGCCTGCTTCATCCAGGCCGTCGAGGACAACATGGAATCGATCATGGATCTCGCGCGCTCCGAAGCCATGCTCTTCAAGTTTGGCTCGGGCACCGGTTCCGATCTCACCACCATCCGCTCCACCCGCGAAAAGATGAGCGGCGGCGGACGCCCCAGCGGTCCCCTCTCCTTCCTCAAGGTCTACGACCAAATAGCCAACGTCGTCAAAAGCGGCGGCAAGACCCGTCGCGCCGCCAAGATGAATACCCTCAAGGATTATCATCCTGACATCGAGGAATTCATCATGGCCAAGCAGAAGGAAGAGCGCAAAGCCTGGGCGCTCATCGAGCAGGGTTACGATGGCTCGTACAACGGCGAGGCCTACGGCTCGATCATGTATCAGAACGAGAATCTTTCCGTCCGCGCCAGCGACGAATTCATGAACGCGGCGATCGAGGACAAGGATTTCTGGACCAAGACCGTCCGCGAGGGCAAACCGTGCGAGAAGAAACGCGCCAAGGAACTCCTCCGCAGCATCTCCGAGGGCACCTGGATATGCGGCGATCCCGGCATGCAATTCGACGACACGATCCACGGCTGGCACACCTGCAAGGGCACTGATCGCCAGCACTCGACCAATCCCTGCTCCGAGTATCTCTTCCTCAACAACACGGCCTGCAATCTCGCCTCGCTCAACTTGATGAAGTTCAAAAAGGCCGACGATTCCTTCGACGTCGAGCGCTTCCGCGCCGCCGTCCGCATCTACATCACCGCGCAGGAAATTCTCGTCGATAATGCGAGCTATCCCACGGCCCCGATCGCGGAAAACTCCCACATCTTCCGCACGCTCGGACTTGGATTCGCCAATCTCGGCTCGCTCATCATGAGCTACGGCAAGGGTTACGATTCCAACGAAGGCCGCGGCCTCGCTGGCGCCATCACGTCGCTCATGACCGGTACCGCCTATGAAGTCAGCGCCGAGATTTCCTCGGCGACGGGTCCCTTCCCCGGCTACCGCAACTCCCGTTGCGCCGGTGTTGAGAAGCCCCTCGCGCCCGACAACGTCGCACCGATGCTCGAAGTCATCGAGCGTCACCTCAAGGCCTGCGAAGAGATCGATTCCACCGCGCCGACTTCCATTCGCGTCGCCGCCGTCAAGGCGTGGGAATCAGCGCTCGATCAAGGCCGCAAGCATGGCTACCGCAACGCACAGGTCACCGTCCTCGCGCCCACCGGCACGATCGGCTTCCTCATGGATTGCGACACCACCGGCATCGAGCCCGACATCGCCTTGGTGAAGTACAAGCTCCTCGCGGGCGGCGGCATGCTCAAAATTGTCAACCAGACCGTCCCGGGTGCGCTCAAGCAAATGGGCTACAACCCGGCGCAGGTCACCGAGATCATCGATTTCATCGACAAGAAGGACACCATCGAAGGCGCACCGCACCTCAAGGAAGAGCACGTCCACGTCTTCGATTGCGCGTTCAAACCCGCCAACGGCACGCGCTCGCTTCACTACCGCGCCCACATCAAGATGATGGCCGCCGCCCAACCGTTCCTCTCCGGCGCGATCTCGAAGACGGTCAACCTGCCCAACTCGGCCACGGTCGAGGACATCATGCAGACCTACATCGAGTCGTGGAAACTCGGCCTCAAGGCCGTCGCCATCTATCGCGATGGCTCAAAGCGTTCCGCCCCGCTCAATGTCAAAAAGAACAAGGACATGGGCACGGTCGATACCACCGTCGCGCCAGTGGCTGCCCCCATCGCCGCAGCCAAGCCGATCCGTCGCCGCATGAGCGATACGCGCGTCTCGGTCACGCACAAGTTCGACATCGCCGGTCACGAGGGATACCTCACCGTCGGTCTCTTCGACGACAAGCAGCCCGGCGAGCTCTTCATCACGATGGCGAAGGAAGGCAGCACCATCGGCGGCCTCATGGACACCATCGGCACCCTCGTCTCGCTCGCGCTGCAGTACGGCGTGCCGGTCGAAGCCATGGTCAAGAAGTTCGCCCACACGCGCTTCGAGCCGAGCGGCTTCACCAAGAACCCCGACATCCGCAACGCCAAGTCGATTCCCGACTACATCTTCCGCTGGATGGGCAACCAGTTCATCCAGGGTTACCTCGAGGCCAACAATCCCAATGCAAACCAGCAGGAATTGGCCATCAAGGAAATCAAGGAGATGGAAAAAAAAAGCCTGAATAAACCGGTCGCCGATTTGGCCGTGAATGAGGAGACCTCGCCCGTGGCCATCGCGCATCATCGCCGCACCACGATCGAAACCGACTCCAGCGAACTCGTCATCCGGTTCAAGGACGGCCTCACCTGCCCCGAATGCGGCTCCAGCAAGATCAAGCACACCGGCTCCTGCGCCACCTGCCTGAACTGCGGCGCCAGCCTCGGCTGCTCCTAACCCCTAATGTAGCGGCGGTCTATGACCGTCGCCCATTAATGCGGATTCGTTGTTGCCGTGACGTAGAAGCCATTGATCTGCCAGTCATCGCCAGGGCGGACGAGCGTCATTTTGACGAGACCCGTGCCATTTTCAAAAATGGCGTTGGCTGTATAGGTGAGCTTGGTACCTAAGCCCTCGGAGAGGTTCAATAGGCCGCTTTGGATACGAACCGATTCTACGCCTTTGTATTCTTGAAGTTTTCCAAGCTTATTTAGAGACTCCACTATTTGAGCAATCCCCGCTTTGCTGGTCGTTTTTTGGGCTTCGGGACTCAGCCTTTGAAGAACCACCACCTGCAAATCTTGTTCTGAATGCACACTCAAAATCGCCAAGCCGCTTTCGCGCGCATATCGCTCGGCGGACGGATTCACGGTGTCTTCAATATAATATGTATAGAGAACAGTTATGCCCAATGCGGCAATAGCAAGAATCGTCAACGCACCTACGATCGCGAGGAAACGCTCAAGGAGTCTTGCATAGTTCCTAGTACCTTGTTTGTTGCGCCGGTTGTGGTTTGACACGATCTAATGCCTAGCCTGTCTACACGCGATAGTCATACAAATTAATCACCGGTTTCCTCGTTCCCAAGTTGTACTTTGGAACGAAGAATAAGAATGTGATGTGAATTTCAAGCCGAAGGCTTGATAGAACCGTAGCCGGTGGTTGAGCAGCAGCGACACCACCGGAAACGATCCCTCTCTTGATGATCCCGAAGGGATCACAGAGCAGAACGAGTTCGACCAAGAATGGCTCTGATATCCAGCGAAGCTGTTACCCCTGACAGGGTAAAATCTTTTTTGCCGCTTTTTCCGGTGGTATCGCTGCTGCTCAACCACCGGCTAGAGTGCTGACACGCCTCTGGCGTGTTGCGAGTGTCCGCGCAACTTCGTTGCCTCGGCCGGAGAGAAGCAAAGCTTCGCCGACAAGTGCGTTCTCAAGCACAACTTAGGAACGATATATAAAAGGCTCGATTTTGCCAGATTTTGCTCTATTTTAGGTAAATGGGAGTTTTAGAAATAATTGCCGAACAACGATTGGGAATGACTGCTTTAAAGTCACACCCCAAGTTACGCTTGGCATTTGAAAAAGCGGAAGAAGCGACGCGCCGTCCCAAAATCAGTCCCGATGAAAAAGCTCGTATAGCCTCCATCGTCGAACTTTGTTTTGAATATGATCGAGAGTCCGATCCCGATGAAAAAATGAATATCCTTCGCACATTGGATGAAATCAGTGCGAACGAACCCCTCGAGTTACCTACTCAAGATATTCAGGAATGGGAAACTCAACTCAAAGCCAAGGATAGCTCTTACGCCAAAGCAGATGACGACACGAAAAGCGCGACCAGCCTTTTTCTAAAGAAGTATTTCTCACTCAGGGCTAGGGCCGGGCTGGAAACTCAGGCTGCGCTGGCCAAGGCCTCCGGCCTTAAGCGCAGCTATGTTGCCACCATCGAAACCGGCGAACATTTTCCGCAGCAAAAAACCCTACAAAAACTGGCGAAGGCCTTTGGCGTGGATGTGACGGAGTTATTCCCCTGATTTCCAAGGATCGATTCCACCGGCGAGTTGCGCCTTCAGCAGTCGAATACGGTGATTGGCCCGTTGAATATCCACCGGTTTGATCTGGTTGCTTTTCTTCCAAAAAAGATCAATGAGATAGATACTCCGCGATTTTTCATGCACCCAGAAAATCGCCCGGAGCCAGCCCTGCTTTTTAATGTTCGGGGTATTCGGCGACTCTACCCGCAACTCATTCCATCACCGCAGGGTTCATAACTGAGTTCAGGATCGTTCGGATAGAACCGCAACCTCTTAGCCAAGCCGATTCCTTCTTTCAATTGCTGTGGCGTCAGCAACTTTTTCGCCTCCCGTTGCATGCGTGGAAGCGGAAGAACCCGATATTTTACCCTGGACTTGGATGGAATCATTGACTGACTCCAGTTATATCATATCTATCTCCTGAAGCTTTTTCTATTTCCCGGTCAATTATCATACGCCTTCGGCTGAATCCACTTGTCCTTGGGAATCCAACCGCTGGCATACATGTAATTGCTCAACGTGGCGGTAACTTGCCGGGCCGTGCGCGCGGTGTCTTCGCTCACGCCATGGCCGATGCCGCCCGCGCTGCTCGCGGCCGCCTGGATCACGATCATTAACGGCGTCGTGGCAATTGCTGAGATGGCGCCGGGTTCGGCGTTGCTGCCACCGGTCGTGGAGAATGTCAGAAACGGTTTCGGATCGTTGCCGGATATGTCATAGACCTCCACTTTCGTGAGCATCTTGGTCCCGCCCGCGCCGAAACCGACGATGCCGCGTAGCGCCCGGCTTCCCTGATTAACCTGAATGAATTCGCCGCGTATCACCCACGCATTCTCATTTAGCTTGGGATGGAATTTCCGGGCATCCACGGCCGTAACACCGAGTTTATCGGCCACGTCCTCGGTAATTCCCGCCGTCATCATATTCTGAAGCCCGGTCTTAAACGTGGCCAGTTCCTGACCTTCCCGATCGACATTAAATGTGCCCGTGGACGTGATGAAAGGCTCGACATAAATCGTCTTCGGCATCTGCTTCGTCGCGTATTGTGATCCCTGTTGCACGCTGATCGATGCACAACCGACCAGCGCCAGTATCAGCCCGATCGAGATGCCTATTCCTCCAAGAACTTTATTCATGCCCGACCATAGCCTTTTTTTAACGAAGCGCCCGGAATAAATTACGCCCCTAAAAACGGGTAATCGGTGTAGCCCTCCGCCCCCTGAGCATAAAAGGTCTCCGGATTGGGATCGTTGAGCGGCGCATCCTTGGCAAAACGAAGCGGCAGATCGGGATTCGCAATGAATTTCTGTCCCCAAGCCACGGCATCCGCTTCGCCTTTCGCGAGAAGCTGCGTCCCCGTCTCCTTCGTCATTTGTTGATTCGCAATAAACGCGCCGCCAAAGGCCTTCTTCATCGCCGGGCCCTGGCGTGGTTCAGCAAGCGATTCGCGGGCGCAGATGAAAGCGATCTTCCGCTTCCCCGCTTCGCGAGCGACATAACCAAACGTCTCCGCCGGATTGGAATCGCTGATGCTATGCGCATCGGACTTCGGCGCCAGGTGCAGCCCAACCCGATCCTCGCCCCAGACTGAAATCGCGGCATCGAGCGCCTCGAACATAAATCGCGCGCGATTTTCAATGGGGCCGCCATATTCGTCCGTCCGTTTATTCGTACCGTCCTGAAGAAATTGATCGGGCAGATAACCGTTCGCGCCGTGAAGCTCCACGCCGTCAAATCCCGCCACCTTCGCATTTTCCGCACCTTTGCGAAAGGCCTCAATAATCGCGGGAATCTCCTCCAGTTCCAACGCCCGCGGCGTCACAAACGTCTTCTGTGGTCGAATCAGACTCACGTGTCCATCCGGCCTGATCGCGCTCGGCGCCACCGGCAATTTGCCATCGAGATAAATCGGATCGGACATCCGCCCCACATGCCAGAGCTGAAGTAAAATCAATCCGCCTGCCTCGTGCACCGCCTTCGTCACCAGCTTCCAACCCTCCACCTGCTCGTCCGACCAAATCCCCGGCGTATCGGGATAGCCGACACCCATCGCGTTAACTGATGTCGCTTCGGAAATGATCAGTCCCGCGCTGGATCGCTGCCGATAGTACTCCGCCATCAATGCATTGGGCACGCGTCCCTCACTGCAACGGCAGCGGGTCAACGGAGCCATGAAGATGCGATTGCGAAGGTTCCAGGCTCCGATACGGATGGGGTCTTGAAGGGTGGGCATGATGGGATACAGTTCCCCAAGATGCCAAACCGTCAAGCCCAGCCTCCTCAATTCACTCGGCTCGCCTCATTTTTCGCTTGGTCATTGGCCGAAAATAGGTTCCGCTTGAGGCACATGTCGATTCCACGCTTCCTCGGTCGTCTCGGCTTTGTCGTCCTCCTTGTCATGATCACTCCCGCCACCACCGTCCGCGCTGCGGCTCCGCCCGTCGTCGCCCTCTTCACCGATTATGGCTGGGACGACCCCTACGTCTCGCAACTCAAGGGCGTCATCATCACCATCGATCCGACCGCGCGAATTCTCGATCTCACCCATACTGTCCCGCCGTTCAACGTGGCCGAGGGCGCCTATCTTCTCGATCAATGCGCCGAGGAATTTCCCGCCGGAACGATCTTCGTCGCCGTGGTCGATCCTCAGGTCGGCACAGCGCGAGACCCCGTCCTGATCGAAACCAACAAGGGTAAATTCTTCGTCGGGCCCGACAACGGTCTCTTCACCGAGGTCATCGATCGCGAAGGTTTTTCGCGGGCATGGAAACTCGACAAGACTGAGTATTACCTACCCGGCTCCGGTTCCGCCACTTTCCACGGCAGGGATATCTTCGCGCCAGTCGCCGCGCATCTCGCCGCCGGCATCGACCCCGACAAGATGGGCACGCCCGTCAAAAATCTCCTGATGCTTCCGATCAAGGATCCATCTTTCTCCAGCGGGACCATTTCCGTCCAAGTCCTTCACATCGACCGCTATGGCAACGTCGTCCTCAACCTCAAAAGCGATAGTGACGTCGCCGCAAAATTCAAGGACGGCAACCTCGTCAAAATTTCCATCGGCAAGGAAAGTTATTCCGGCCCGCTGGTCAAAACTTACGGTGACGGCGAAAAAGGTCGACTCATTCTCCTCTACGGCGGCAACGGGCTGCTCGAAATCGCCATGAACCAAGGCTCCGCCGTCAAGGAATTGAAAGTCGAACCGGGTGCCGTTATCTTTCTCAAACCGTGAACGCTTACTTCTTCAAACCGATTTATCAGGACCGCATCTGGGGCGGCCATAACCTCAGCGAAATTTTCGGACGCACACTTCCGGAAGGAAAAAAGATCGGCGAGAGCTGGGAACTGGTCGATCGTCCCGAGGCCTGCAGCGAAATCGAATCCGGCCCCGGCCTCAAGGAAGGCACGCGCCAGACCCTCCATACGCTCTGGCAGGATAACCGTCGCGAGGTTTTCGGCACGCGCGCGCCCGATCTCGCTCGCTTCCCAATTCTGATCAAGCTGCTCGATTGCCAGGATAACCTCAGCGTTCAGGTCCACCCACCGCCAGGCCAAAAGGGCGAGCCCAAGACGGAGATGTGGTACTTCCTCGAATCAAAACCCGAGGCCAAAATTTATGTCGGCCTGAAAAAAGGCGTCACTCGCGCCACGTTTGAGAAAGCCATCGGCACTCCCGAACTTTCGAAGCTTCTCTATCATCTCCATCCGGAACAAAGCGAGACGATGTTCCTGCCCAGCGGACGCCTCCATGCCATCGGCGCGGGCAATGTCATTCTCGAGATTCAACAGAACTCCGACACCACCTACCGTGTGGACGATTGGGGTCGCGTGGATGATCAGGGCCGCCCGCGCGCCCTTCACCGCGAAGAAGCGCTTGCCTCGATCCGGTTCAACGATTTCGAACCGCAATTCACCCAGCCTCACGGCGAGCGAGTGCTCCAATGTCCCTTCTTCACCGTTGAACGCGCGTTCATCTATCCCGGTGAATATCGCGTCTGGACCAGCGACCACAGCAGCTTCCAATATCACTTCCTCGCCCAGGGCGAACTCAAGATCGAGGACCAGGTGCTCAAGCGCGGCGCCAGTTGGCTCGTCCCCGCCCACGCCGAAAGCTACACGCTCGAGCCCCTCGGCGAAGGCGCGGAACTCGTCACGGTTCAGTGGGGCAAATAAGGTAGCCTCCGAGGTAGCCGCCGCTGTCCCCAGCGGCGGTTCGGCGGACGGAACGCGCCCTTGCGCCCGGTTCCATTGAGACTACCGTAAAGAAATCCCCCAACCCCTACTCCAAACATCCATGCTCACCACCCGTCGCCAAGCCCTTAAAACCTTCACCGCCGCTGCCATCGCTTCCACCGCGCTCGGGCGAATTTCCTCGTTCGCGCAAACTCCGGCACCGGCAGCCGCCCCGAAGCCACCCACCGGTCCCTTCACTTTGCCGCCACTGCCCTACGTCTACGATGCGCTCGAGCCCTCCATCGACGCGGAAACAATGCATCTCCATCACGACAAGCATCACGCCGCCTACGTCAACAAACTCAACGAAGCCCTGGCCAAGGAACCGTCCTTCGTCGTCGCGCCCGGCAGCAATGTCGATGATCTCCTGAAAAATCTCGCCACCGTTCCTGAATCGATCCGCCTGGCTGTTCGCAATCAGGGTGGTGGACATTCCAATCACTCTCTCTTTTGGCAGACGCTTTCCGCCAAAGGCAGCGCTCCGACTGGTGCTCTCGCCAAGGCCCTCGACGCCGATCTCGGCGGCTTGGACAAAGTCAAAGCCGAAATGGCCAAGCTGGGCGCAGGAGTTTTTGGCAGCGGCTGGTCCTGGCTCGTCCTTGATGGCGGCAAAAAGCTCACGCTCATCGCCCTGCCTAACCAGGACAGCCCTCTCATGGAAGGCCACTATCCCCTCTTCGGCATCGACGTCTGGGAGCACGCCTACTACCTCAAATATCACAATCTCCGCGCCGACTACATCACCGCCATCTGGAACATCGTGAATTGGGATTTCATCTCCAAGCGTTACGATGCCGCGATGGCTGCGTAAAGCTCTCCTGCCTTCCTCCCTCGTTCCCAAACTCCATTTGGGAACGCACTTGTCCGCGCAACTCCATTGCCGATCCCGATTTCGAAAAAGCAATTGAGCGCGAAATAGAGTTTCGCGAAGAACAGGAAACGTTCCTAAATGGAGTTTGGGAACGAGGGGAGATTTGGATCGCCCTCATTTTCAAGATTCTAAAACCCCGCAGGCCTTGTATGCTTCGGGCGCTTTGACTCCGCAACGCACCCACTTCCACACCTTCGACACACCCGGCGACGCCCTCGCGCTCGATGGTGGCCGGACGCTTCCGTCCCACACCGTCGCCTATCAGACCTGGGGCCATCTCAACGCTGATCGCTCCAACGCCATCCTCATTTTCCACGCGCTCAGCGGCGACTCGCATGTAACCGGCACGCATGTCGATGGACGTACCGGTTGGTGGGACCTCATGGTCGGTCCCGGCATGGCCTTCGACACAGATCGCTACTTTATCATCTGCGCCAATGTCCTCGGCGGCTGCAAGGGATCGACCGGGCCGGGATCAACCAATCCAGCCACCGATCGTCCCTATGCCATGGACTTCCCCGTTATCACGATCAACGACATGGTGCGCGCGCAACGTCCGCTCTTGCGCCTGCTCGGCATTGAAAAACTCCAGGCCGTGACCGGTGGCAGCATGGGCGGAATGCTCACGCTCGCCTTCACGCAGCTCTATCCGGACATGGCGGAGCACGCCATCGTCATGGCCTCGGCCCACACCAACCATGCCCAGGCCATCGCATGGAACGAGATCGGCCGCCGCGCGATCATCGCCGACCCGCTCTGGCTCGAAGGAAATTATTACGACTCGCCCCAGGGCCCGCCCAAGCAGGGACTCGCCATTGCGCGGATGATCGGACACGTCACCTACATCAGCGAAGGCGCGATGGACCGCAAATTCGGCCGCGCGCTCCAGACCGGCACCAAAGAGAGCTTCACCTTCGGCATCGATTACGCCGTGGAAAGTTATCTCGCCTATCAGGGCAATATTTTCCATCAACGCTTCGACCCGAACTCCTATCTCTACATCACCCGCGCCATCGATTACTTCGATTTCGCCGCAAAAACAAATGGCGACCTCACCGCGGCCTTCGCCGAGACCCGCACGCGATTCCACTTCTTCTCCTACGACGCCGATTGGCTCTACTCCCCCGAGCGCAACGAGACCATGACCCTCGCCGCCCAAGCCGCCGGGCGCGACGCAGTGCACCACAAAATCCACGCCCCCCTCGGCCACGACGCCTTCCTCGTCCTCAAGGAGCCCCAAACGGAGTTGATTCGGGAGTTTTTGTCGTGAACTACCGAGTGGGATTTACTGACAAAGCGAGAAGATCCCTGCTGCTGCTGCCAAAATCGGCGCGGCAAGAGATCGGTTACAAAATGTATCTCATGCAGGACAATCTTGCTGGCGACGTAAAGAAGCTCGAAGGTTCTCAGAACGAATATCGCCTGCGCGTCGGAAAGTACCGGGTTATCTTTGAACTCGTAGGCGACACAATCTCGGTTTATAAGATTGGTGATCGAAAGGACATCTATCGATGAACGCAAACACTTCCAAAATAGGACCTTCTCGACAGCTTGTTCTTCAGGTCAAGCAGGCAAAAGCAGTCCTACGCAAATTGAAAGAAACCTTGGAAGACCTGGACGATCGTCTCGATCTCGCCAAGGCGAAGGTAGCGAACGGAGACAAACCTCTTATCCCGTGGGAGACCGTCGCCAAAGAACTCGGTATTCGTCCTCCTCCGAAAAAGCGTCCACAAAAAGTTCGTCGCTCCTAGCTGAAGGATTGAGACTGCCTGATCGGGCAGGTGCCGCAGTATCGTCGAACTGTATCTAATTACATGCAGTCCCTTATTTCCAATTATAAACCCTACATCGGCATCATATTCATGTGGGTCGGGTTCATGTGCCTCTCCTTTGGTATCCCGTTCTGGATTTTTCATCTTCTATTCGGAATTGCTTCATTTGGTTTTGGCACCAAAATCTCCATTTTGTTTGGATTGCCTCTTATTGTTTTAGGTAGTTATTGGCAGATAAAGCCGTTCCATCAACTAACCTCACTTTTGATCTACATGCTCGCCTTCGGAGCGTCATTTATTGCCATCATTATTACCGAGCAATTATTTTTGTATGATTCCCTCGTTTTTACCGCGCAGGGGATGGAGGCTCTCGTCATATCCCTCGTCGTGGCTCTACCCTGCTGGCTCTGGCTTTGGAGAAAAGGTTTCTTTCGCAATCGTCGCAAAAAGGCACTCCCATAGGCTTAACTGCTCCCTCGACAAGTTCGCGCCGACTGATTCTAATATCCGGCGCTATGTCCCATGCCATTGACCTGACCAACGTTCCCGCTGATCACCGCATTGAATCCGACAGCATGGGGAAAATTCCCGTGCCTAATGACCGCTATTACGGCGCGCAAACGGCGCGTTCGTTGATTCATTTCGACATTGGTCATGACAAGATTCCCATCGAAGTCGTCCACTGTTTCGCCGTGCTGAAAAAAGCCTGCGCGCTGGTGAACAAGGACCTCGGCAAGTTGAAGCCCGAGATTTGCGACCTGATCGTCAAGGCCGCCGATGAAGTCGAAGCAGGCAAGCTCGACGATCATTTTCCGCTCCGCGTCTGGCAGACCGGTAGTGGCACGCAGAGCAACATGAACATCAACGAGGTCATCTCCAATCGCGCCATCGAAATGGCCGGCGGCGAAATGGGCTCCAAGAAGCCGGTGCATCCGAACGACCACGTTAACATGTCGCAGTCCTCCAACGACACCTTTCCCGGCGCGATGTCGATGGCAGCCGCACTTGAAACAAAAAAGACATTACTGCCCGCGGTGAAGAAACTCCGCGATGCGCTCGACGCTAAGGCGAAGGAATTCGCCAAGATCGTCAAGATCGGTCGCACTCACTTGATGGACGCCACGCCCCTCACCCTCGGCCAGGAATTTTCCGGCTACGTCTCCATGCTCGACGCCGACCTCAAGCGAATCGAGATGGTGCTGCCGGACATCGGTGAACTCGCCCTCGGTGGCAGTGCCGTCGGCACCGGCCTCAACACTCATCCCGAATTCGCCGAGCGCGTCGCGAAGAAAATCGCGGAACTCACCAACTACCCCTTCGTCACGGCCCCCAACAAATTCGCCGCCCTCTCCGCGCACGACGCCCTCGTCATGGCCAGCGGCGCATTGAAGACCCTCGCCGCCTCGTTGATGAAGATTGCCAACGATATCCGCTGGCTGGGGAGCGGCCCCCGTTGCGGCATTGGCGAGCTCTCTCTGCCCGAAAACGAACCCGGTTCCTCGATCATGCCCGGCAAGGTCAACCCCACCCAATGCGAAGCGATGACCATGGTCGCGGTGCAAGTCATGGGCAACGACGCGGCCATCGGATTTGCCGGCTCGCAGGGCAACTTCGAATTGAACGTCTTCAAGCCAGTGATCATCTTCAACTATCTTCACTCAGTCCGACTGCTGACCGATTCGTGCCGCTCCTTCGTCGATCATTGCGTCGTCGGCATTGAGCCCAACCTCGATCGCATCTCACATTTCCTCAATGACTCGCTCATGCTCGTTACCGCGCTCAATCCCAAGATCGGTTACGACAAGTCCGCCGAAATCGCCAAGACCGCGCACAAGGAACATTCCACGCTGCGGGCGACAGCCATCAAACTCGGCTACATGACCGGCGAGGAATTCGATGCCGCCGTCAAACCCGAGGACATGACCCACCCGTGATTAAGCTCAAGTCGATCATGGTCGGCTTCGGCGTGCGCGACATGAGCGCGGCGCTCGATTTTTATACGATCAAGCTCGGCTTCCACGTCGCCTTCCAAAACGGCGCGGGTTACGCCATCGTCGCGCGGGATGGAATTGAAATCAGCCTCGGCTTGGACCGCACCGGCGCGAAGTCCGGCAAGGGCGGATGCTACCTGAAGCTGGAAGGCATCGAAGCCCTCCACGAAGAATTGATCGCGAAAGGCGTCGTGATGACGCATCCCCTGAAAACGGAATCCTACGGCATGAAGGAATTCATGCTCACCGATCCGGATGGCAACACCCTCAATTTCGGCGAACCAGTCAAAGCCTAAGCCATCACTGGCCACCGCGAAAGACGTGGAGAATAGGGGATTCGAACCCCTGACCTTCTCATTGCGAACGAGACGCTCTACCAACTGAGCTAATTCCCCTACACGCTTTCCTTCAACAATTTACAGATAGTTTTAGAAGCTCCAAATCCTTCTTGTCCACCGATTTTATCCACTCTAGGATAAAAGGCAGATGAAAGACCAACCGACAAGCGGCGGCTTTGAGAAGGTTGGAGAATGTCTCTATCGGTATTCATCGACGGGGGGATATTATGCGCGAGTCAAATCTTCGGGCAAGGAAATCCGTCGCAGTCTTCTCACCACCGACCGCGACCTGGCGAAACGCCGTCTGGCCAAACTCAAGGATGATCTGCTCAAAATCGACCCTTCCAAGGGCAAGACCACCCTCGCCGAACTTTCCGACCAGTACATTAAAACCGTCCAGCACCAAAAGCCCAAGACCATCGCCCGCAAGACCGCCATCGTCAAAAGGATCAAAGCCGATTGGCCCGACGGATCGGATTGCAGTGTCTCGAAAATCAAACCCTCCGACGTCCAACTCTGGCTGGCCAAGTACAAGTTTGGCCCCGCTTCCCGAAACCTCCACCTCGCCGCCATCAAAGACATTCTCACGATGGCCGCTGGAGACGGAATCATTGCATCCTCACCCGCCTCGAATCTCAAGGGATCAAAACTCGCCAAGCCCATCCGCAAGACGCCGACCGTTGAGGAATTTAAGGCCATTATCGCCAACATTCGTGCCCAGCCTTTCAACGGAGATGCAAAGGAGAGCGCCGATTTCATCGAGCTTCTCGGTTTGGCGGGATTGGGACAAGCCGAGGCCTCCTCCCTGACTTGGGGCGATATCGACTGGCAAGCCGAGCGGATTACGACCTTCCGACACAAAACCAAGTCCGGCTTCGCCGTCCCTCTTTATCCCCAGCTCCGGCCCCTCCTTGAGCGTTTGAAGGGCGAAGGCAATCAACCGCAGGATCAGCCGGTGCTGAAAATCAAAGACGGCAAGAAAGCCCTCGCCGCTGCGTGTAAACGTCTCAAGCTCGCCCCCTATAGCCAACGGGCCTTTCGCCGCATGTTCATCACCCGCGCCATCCAGAAGGGTGTCGATGTCAAAGTGATCGCGGAATGGCAGGGGCACAAAGACGGCGGCAAACTCATTCTTGGCACTTACAGCCATGTATTCGATTCCCATTCGAGCCGGATGGCGCAACTCTTAACGGATGATACCGGAGCCTGATCAAAGTTCGGATTCGCGTGTCATCGTAGAGCTTCGCGTTCTTTTCCGAGAACTCGTTGAACGCCACAGTACTCAATTGGGAGCATGGCAAGAGCAACACGTCCCCAAAGAGCCACCTTCCGAGTGGGTGTTAAATGCGACATTGCTTATGATGACGCCATACGTCCAGTGGTTGGAAGACCTAGCTGACGGCCCTTACAATCTCGAAGGTTTTGGCAAAGCGATAGGAGGCCTCAAATTTGCCACAGAAAGTTTTCTCAATATCGCGCCGCTCCTCGCGTGGCACAAGCAGCTCGGAAATGAGAAAGAAGCCAAACAAATGTTGCGGCCATTGCGCGTAGTGGTCGTCGGCATCCGTCGCACTGTGAGAGCAATGTTGCATAAAGTGCAAGAGTACCCAGCAAATGAAACCACTGACTTTTACAAGGGGCACCACTTCGCGTTAAAACATAATACGGTCGATGATGCTGGAAACCCGATCATCAAAAACGAGGCCACGATTCTCTATTTCTTCCTGATCACATTCTGGAAAACCGTGGAACAACAAACGAGCTTTGACCAGTTGCACGCTTGGCTAAGACAGTTTTTCGCCCCTGATGTTTTGGGAGACATCAACAGACTTAAGGGTGTCGGCAAGAAAATCGGATTGCACTTAGGCAAACGTGGAAGACCTAAAAAGGAAAAGAAATAGGGTCGGCTTCGTTTCAGGCCACACCCAATTATTGAGCCACTTTCATCGTAGAACCGTGGAATGCAAACCACGGATCAAGCGGAAGTCCATCCTCCAAAGCTCGCTTACACGCGAATCGAAGCTGCCCGCGCACTCGGGATTAAACCGCTCACGCTTTACCGACTGGAGAAGCGCGGCTTGCTTCACCCGTCTCGCGCCACTCGTCGCCCGCTGTATGCCGTGTCTGAACTCGAACGCTTTTTGCGGGACACGACCGCCCAGGTGGAAGTATGAAACTCGATGCGCTGTTGCCACACATCGCCGCCGGCCACCTTATCCTTGTGGCTGAGTTTCGCGGGGGCAAGGTCAGTTCATCCGGCTTCGTCGATAAGGAAACCGGACTCGCAACTAAGACACTACAGGTCACCTATGCGGTCGAACGCCAAGGCGTAGGGATGTGCGAAAAGGTCATCCTCAATCGTTACCTGCCACCGGATGTCACCGCAGAGCAATTCGAGATCAAGCTGGTGAAGGGCTGTGTCTATGCGTTCGTGATCGAGAAGTATGAACAGAAACGCATGACCTTCTTTGGGCGTATGTCCGCGATGGAGCCGGTGATGATCGACAAGGAAGAGGGGGACGGAGCGCCCGCCGAAGGCGGGTGCCCGTCCCCCTCTAACCTTGTATATAATCAAACAACTCCACAGGGAATATGAGCAAAAGTAAGGCCGCCTTCGAGTTTTCTGCCAAGCGTCTCGGGACGGAGAAACTATATTTCTGGACGTTCACCTTTGCCGAAGTCCTCGATGTGAAAGCCACCCGTAAAAAATGGAATCATCTACTTACCTTGCTCAGGCGCAAATACCCCAAGCTTTGCGGCCTGCGTGCCTTTGAGCTGCACGAGGAGCATGGTCTGCATGTCCATCTCGTTACAAACGGCTGGATTGATGTCAACGCCGCCCGTGCCATGGCCATAAAAGCAGGATGGGGCCGAATCCATGTGAAACGCATCCCTGCCGAAAAAGCCCTCTATATGGGCAAATACCTGACTAAGGAGGATCGCGCTCCATGTCTCAAAGGCTGGCGTCTGTGGGCGGCATTTGGCCCCTGGAAGTGGACAAAAGTCAAAGATGTCCGATTTGAGAGCGAATTCAGTCAGATTATCCGCGAGCTTGCCGCCACCAGCGGCGGCCAAAATTACTTTCACCGTCTGGCCATGGCAGATGAACTCTATTTTAAAAGACTCATCGAATAAGCAAAGAAATCAGCAAGACTAAGGCGACAGCCTTAATTGCCTGTCTCCAAATGGAATTGCGACGGAACAGAGTGGAGCGTCCGCGAAATGGAGTGGAGTGCAGATTCCAGTTTGGAGTCAGGTGCTGATTGGCGGGGGCGGGATGCGGTCTTGCTTTATCCGGTGTTCCTAAAGCGAGACGGTGTCAGGCCGGGGTGCAACTGTCGTAAGTGTTGCCGTCCCTACGATTGCGCCTTTATCGGTGATTGAGGAGACAACCAAGGATGGTAGCTCCATCATTTGTCGGTGGTTATGGAAAATCCAGTTGCCGTCTTGGTGAGTACAATTTTTCCTTCAACTTCTATTTCCGGAGTTGGTTCTGGAATCCACCCGGTTGGTCCCATTATCAGTTTTTTCCAGCTTATTTTAATTTTGTATCTACCAGCTTCATTTAATTTATAATAATCCGAAAGTGGGACAGTCATTACCAAGGCCGATCCGGCTTTTAACTGTAAAGTCACAAATCCCAAGCCCCCCTCTTTAAGTCGCTTGTGCTTATCCGTAAGGGTTATTTCTTGCTGAGAAAGATCGGTTAGTTTGAAGCCAAAGCCATCTAATCCGGTGCTGTCACGAAACGATATGTCGGAGCCAGTTGAATTGCTCAACTGTATTTTGACTACCAAAGAAGACAGGTCCTTCACCAACTCTGGTAAACTTACGGAAAGAACAAGGCCATTCTTACTTGCATGAAATTCTGGGCCATTTTCCGTAGTTAGGCTGTTTATTGGCACGAAGCTTGAGTTTTCTGCTTTGATAAAATTTAAAGTACCGATTAAATATAAGATACAAATCGAGATTGATAACGCTCTCATACGACTCCTTTTAGTGGTTAATTAAGTTTAATTGTGCTGTCGCAAATTGATTCCAAGTTGGATATGAAAGAGTTGGATTCCACAAAAGACTCGAAGGCGTGGCGTACTCAGTAGTCGACCCTAGTGTCCAAGTTGGAGACGCATATGTTAGTTCTCCACCCCAACTCCAATTTATAACTCTTAAGGGAACAGGCCTCGAGTTCGCGCCTTCGGGAAAGATCGTTAAGAATGTTTGAAATGACTCAGCGGGAGAAATGAGAACATCTGAGAATGCGGAACCTCCACTAGAGGGAGAATCCCCATCTGAAGTGATTTGAGAACCGTCGCAGTTATACTTATGCCCACGATAAGGAAACTGGGTGTCACAAGACACAATGCCGTTTAATAATGCCTTGTAACTTCCGCCTGCTACGATTGTAGTTCCCGGATTTGCTTTCGTCTGTACTGCTGCGATCATGTCTGAAGTAGCGTCTGTTCGAACAGTGAATTGGCGACTTAGTTTTATAAGTTGGACCAAGCCACACTTGGATTTTGTTGAGTCAAAAGATGACGGTAGCGATACCGAATAAGACCACTGAATGCCTTCTTGCCCAAGGCCGATATTGTTTAACTCCATTGTGGAACCTCCATCTTGGATCACCTGGCCCAGTACTCGAGTATATGTCGATTGAGGAGCTATGACGGTCAAATCGACCGAAATGGAGGTCTGCTGCCCTAAAACAGTAAATGTGCAGGTAACATGCTTTGTGCCGGCGTCAGCCCAGTAAAAGGTTACCGTTGGGTTCTGCAAATCGGTTGTTTGTAGTTGGGTTGGAGTGGCAGCACTCGATCCGTCAGAAGCAATGACGTAGTCCTTGAAGGAACTGCCTGGAATAGTCCACGTAATATTCGACGCGGTAACACCTGAAGGCAGCGTTAATTGCAGATTAACCTGCTGGCCGGGCAGTATTTGATTGTTTGTTCCTATGATGGGAAAATAGCCCGTGTCACCACCAAGCGTGTCGGCATCTACTTCTCGCTCGACTTGAGCGGGCATGAGCAGAATGCCGTGCGAACCTGCCGTTGTAGCCGTTCCCGTGTATGTCGCTGTCCCAACGATTGCGCCGTGATTGTTGATTGTACGCGCGCGCGATCTCACCTCTATTGTCCCGGCGTTATTTGTAATCCTGCTGGGATTTGCACAGGTTGCATCGCTTTTTTCAAATCGGGTGTCTGCCATCCTTGATGCTTTTGCAAAAGCCCACTTGCGAGCAAGCGCATTATCCAAGAAGGGCTATTTAGCCAGCGTTCTAGCAAGGGATTTCTGGTGGAACTCTTAAGCATTGCCTTAGTCTGGCTATCTGCGCTCGGATCGTTCAGGGCTTGATGCATCTTCCACGCTTGCTGAAGATCGGATTCGAGCTCAGTTTTCTCATTGGACGGGAGATTGGTATGATCGGCAAACCATTGAGCAGATTCGATGGGGGCAATTTTGAATAATGCTTCGATTAATTGATCTTGCGGCACTTTAGAATCGTGCAAGGCAAGATTGAAAACTGAAATATTTTGCCCTGTTTCGCCATTGGGGAGCTTAACTCCGTCATCAATTTTAAGTGAGCCTTCCCCTATTTGACGGACTTTGGGATCGTTGCTGGATAACAAGCGACTATTTCCAGCGGCTAACTCTTCTAAGCTTGGTCCTGCCGACATCAAAGCAAACGCGGCCTCCGAACGGTCGGTGGCGCTGTCTCCGTCAATACCGCCCCCCTTGGCGACCTCATCGGCCATGTATTCCACATAATCGACCCGATCTGCTTGAGTCAAATGAGATAGTTGATCACTGGTCTGTTTTCGCAATGCCTGAAGGGCATTATCTCTTTGTTGAACGTTCGATGCACCGGAGTAATGGGTGGCGATAGCCAGCGCCTGATCAAGGGTGCTTTGGGCCAATTCTCTTCCAGCATTAGCTGCAAGAAGTATGCTTGCGCATGCCACATAGAAGATCAGCCCGATAGCAGCAGTTTGTAGAGTGGAACTGTATTTAGTATTTTGATACATGGGATTCAATGGCCGATTGTAAGTTGGCTTGGACGTTTGGACTGGCGGCAATCCCTGTGTGACCACTACGCGTGGAATGGTACAGGTTTGTTCCCCAAGCTGTGGTATTGACGTTAAGATTAAGATTCGCACCGGTTACGGGGCCGCTATGGAGAAAGGTGTCATTTGTCTCGTAATAATTCCACATAAACGCGGCACCGGGCGGATATGTAGTCTGCGAGGAGGTATCTATCGTTGGGTTAGGAGGAGCAAACTGGATGGCATCAATGTACCCGACAAATGATATAGTGGCGGTCGTTCCGGCAAGCAAATTACAAGTATTATAAGTTTCTCCACCACCGTGGCTGTATCCAAATATTCCGACGCTCGTTACGAAACCACTTGAAATTTGATCCGAAATCTCACCAAACGCTGGCTGGCTGGTACTACTGCTAATGGTATGCACATCGTAATAAGCGACATTATAGCCCTCAAGATACAAGTTCTGGGCGACATTAAACACACCCTGATTGCTCCCAGATGACGCCGCACCTGGCGTTCCAAAGGTCTCCCCTGAAAATGCTTCTACGAATGAATCGTAGTTAACGAAATGAAGCTTGCCTAAGGTTCCAATAGTTGTCGTGCCGGACGTGAGTAAAAAGGTAAGGTCATTGCCTCCCTGAGCGCGTGCCTCGACCCAAATAGTTGCGTTTCCATTGGCATCGAGAGTCAAGTTACCCTGACTACCGCCAATTGCGATAGAGGAGCTCGCCTGAGCGTCTGAATAAACCCACAAATTGGAGCCCCCTGACTGCACGGCAACATGGACATTACTCATCGCCGCTATCGCTGGACTCGAGAATGTCACTTTTACAAGATTGGTGAAATTGCCATTTGCATCCACGTCATTGTCAACATTCACGCGAATGTGAACCCCACTACTTTGAATCTCGCTTTGCGGTATAATTAGTTTTGTAGGATCAGTCGGAGTCAGATCAACTGAACTGGGAACCATCTGTGGTCGATAGGCATTGATTTGCACCGGCAAAAGGAGGACGCCGTGCGAACCGGTCGTTGTTGCCGTTCCCGTGTATGTAGCTGTCCCTACTATTGCGCCACTATCCGTAATTACGCAATTCAACACGGGCGCATACCCATTCGCATGACTAATTAAACTAAAACCTTGGGAATAGCCCGAAGTTAACATCCACCCAGAAGAATCCGGCAAAAGATCCGGTATGCTTTGGGGCGCCCCAAAGGTGCCCGTGGCTGGATTCATTTCCCATAATTCTTCAAAGGAGAGTGAGAGTCCACTAGTGGCAACAATTTGCACGGCTGGTTGCTGCGTGGAACTGCCGCCCGTGCCACTGACTGTTGCCACGGCAGCGTTAATCGACAGCCCGCCTACGGAGCCTAGGAAGTTGATCAAGTCGTTATGATCGGTGCCATCCCACCACGTTACCTGGCTGCTGCCCAGATTTTGCCCGACAACATAGGTTTTGGTGGTGCCCCCAATCGTCATTCTGTTGCTAACAGCTAAGGGGTAAAAATCCAAGGGCGTACCGTTGAAAAAATAGCCTGGATTCGGATTGAGTCCCAAAGAGGAAAAGAAATTGTAAAAGCCTGTCAAATCTCCATCCGTATTGTGCTGAATGAGATTGGCCAGCGTACCTACGCCGCCTACGAGACCTGTGCCCAACTCTGTACTGTTCTTAAATAAATCGTCGTTGGAATTTAGATTCACCGGGTCGAAGATGGTCTGGTTCGTAAATAGAATCGTGCCGCTGACCGTGGCTCCCACACCGATGTTGTCCGTTTGTTGCGTAGTGGTAAGGGTAGTAGTAGGCTCACCGCCGCCCTCGGACACAGACGTAATGCTAACCAGTGTGCCATCCAGTAAGACAGGAGTGGAACTCCCCGGAGCCCATTCCGCCAAGTCCTGCGCGGTATAAGAATACGAAGTGGTGTTCGACCCGGCAAGATTTACAGTGGTTGCCGTGCCTGTCCGCGTGACTGCCTCGCTGCCGATCACTGTTCCGTCCTCTTCGATGTCCGCAACAAACCATCCATAAGTGGAGGAATCCAGCGATTGCAACGTTGTGACCACGCCATTATGCCAGACACAGACATCGGTAGATTCGAACGAGGGCGCACCTAGAATATATCCGCTTTGGGTAACTTTGACCGGATCGGTAAAGTTCGTTCCCAGATCGATTACTGCATAGCGGGAAAGAGGATATTCATTTGATGCGGTGGAGGTTCCGCTTACATTGATCGCGCTCACACGATAACGGTAGCCAAGGGAATTGTAAGAGCGGTTCGCTGCCGTGTCTGTGGAAGTCGTAGTGGTACCACTTGAAGTAGTCGCATAGCCACTGACCCACGTTCCAGTGCCGACGGTTTCCCGATCGATCGAATAGCTGGTTGCGCCTGTACTGGCTTGCCACGTAAGATTCATATTGCCCGAGACGTCCAACGTACCTGTCAGGCTGGCGGGTGTCGCAGGAATGGGCGGCAAGGGCGTGATGGAACTGGTCTGGGTCGAGGGCGTCGCTCCGATAACGCTGCTGGTAATAACTCGATAAACGAAACCCCCCAATCCGGTTAATCCGGTGATCGAGGCAGAAGTCGCCGTGGGATCGAGCGTGGCAACGTCGGCCCACGTGGTGCCACCATCGGTACTTTGCTGGACAATGATGGAAGTGGCGTTATTCATCGCAGGCAGCGTCCAGGAGAGGTCGATTTCACCCGGAATAGTGTTTGAAGCAGTGAGTCCAGTCACGGCGTTGGAAGCCACCGATAGATCGAAATTGAAGACGGTCTTGAGCTGGCCGATGTTAGCGGCCACATAATCTGTGTTAGTATTGGGAACGATCCATGATGGATAAAGCCCAGTATAACCTGCGCTGACCAGTTGACCGTCAACCAGACTGGCGACGTACTTGAGCTGGCCCAGATTGACCGCCTTAAAATCCTGTGGGGCGGGGTTGGTGGAACTGTAGCCATTGGTCGCGTAATAATTGCTCCAGCCTGCGACCATGGTATCGAGCGTGGTGCCCGCACCGCCGGGCAGATTGGTATCCATATATAGAACCGCTTTTTGGGTGAATTGCTTGAGTTGACCTTGGTTGGCCACAGCGTAATCATTCGCGGGATTGCTGTTGAGCGGGCCACCCGTCGCCGTCCACCACGCGGGTTGAGCCGCTTGCAGAGTCAGGGCGAGCGCGACAAAAAACGTCACCATGAGCGCGCCCTGCTGAATCGTAAACGAGGAGTCTTCCGATGAGGCTGATTTCCTCGTGCGTCGATTGAAGGTCATTGGATAGTTTTCCCCGGTGGCCCGAAGTACGCTGCTTAGTGGCCAAACATGGGGATGTCCGTGGTCGTAACGCTCGCGGCGGTCGTCATGACTCCTCCAGTGGCGGTTACGACGCCTTGGGCAGTAACATTCCCGTTTTTATAGACAACGAGCGCATCCGAGAGATGGGCGGCATCCGTGCCATTGCCCAATTCCAAAAGAGGATCGGTGGCAATCCAGGTGTTAAAATTACCTCCTCCGACGTTAAATTGACCCAAGGCCACAGAAGAAATTGAATTAGCCGTGGTGGTATTTCCCATGGCGGTGGAATAAAATCCACCGGCCGTGGTTGACATTCCTAATGCCACGGCGCTGTTACCACCAGAAGTTGTTTCATATCCTTCCGCCAGCGAATAATAGCCGTTAGCAGTACAAGAATATCCCAACGCGGTTGCGGCTTGGCCCACAGCGGTCGAGTAGTATCCCAGTGCCATGCTCCACTCACCCGTGGCGGATACATTGTTCCCTATCGCTGTTGAAAACTGATTGCTCGCAATCGAATTAGACCCAAATGCGGTAGAGAGCCAACCGGAGGCCGTTGTATAGTAGCCCATCGCAACGCCCATGGCGCTTGCATTTGCATGGTCACCCATCGCTATTGCTCCGTCTCCGTTTGCTATTGAATTTCCGCCTGCGACGGAAAGGCTGCCAAGGGCCTGTGAGCCATTTCCCATTGACGTTGCTCCATTCGCGCTGGCAGTTGAGCTTCCTAGCGCCGTCGAACTCAGTCCGCTGGCATTTGCAAAACCTCCCAAGGCAGTTGCGTAGTCTCCAGAGGCCGTGGCTAAATAACCCTCGGCTATAGATTCGGATCCACTCGCGATGGAATATCCTCCCATGGCGATTGAATTCCAGCCGTTGGCGATTGTGTTTACCCCGCTGGCAAAGGCCTCCTGACCGGAAGCAGTAGTGCCCGCTCCCAATGCAACAGCAAAAGCTCCTGAGGCCGAGGTATTATATCCTGATGCCAAAGAATAATTTCCAGAAGCCGTAGTGTTATAGCCCAAGGCCACTGAGTTGATTCCTGTCGAGGAAGCTCCAGTAAACAAAGCCAAGGTCGATGGAGCGTTGGAAAGATACCTGCCATCTCCCAATCCCTCGGTCAGGACGCTGTTAGCACCGATCAGCGTCTGGTTCGGCATCTGGTTGTTGGTGCCATTGACCGTGAGTGAACTTGTAAACGTGCTCGTGCCTGTCGGACTTAGCGTGATCTTGGCCGTTGGCGTTGCATCATAGAGCGTCAGCGTGTTGCTCACACTCAACGACATTTGCAGAGCCAGAATCCCGCTTCCATTTTGCAGCCACTGCCACGTATTGGCGCTGCGCGTGGCTTCAAAACTGATTGAGGAAGGTGTTCCATCGACATAGCCCAGTTGCCAGCCGGGATAGGTTGCCGTACCGGTCAACGTCCCCATGCTCAAAGTGTTGCCGGAAATATCCGCTGTACCCGTTACGGTCAGATTTCCACTCACCGTCTGGTCCTGGGCTTGAAGCGTCAACGGCAACAGGCTGCACGCCGTTACGATCAACCAACCTGCCATCTGCAATATGATTTTGTTCATGGGTTCCTTCTCGTGTTCAATTTGTATTGGATAAAGTCTGAGCCATCTGCTGAAGCTGCTGGATTTGGGTGGCATTTTGCTGTTGCCATTGCTGAAGAGCGGCCTGATATGACGCATGAGATTCATTGAACAATTTTCCCGGTGCTCCAAGGCGCGATGCTTAGTGGCCGAACATGGGGATGTCCGTGGCAGTCACGCTCTCGGTGGTCGTCATGAAGCCTCCAGTGCCGGTCACGGTACCTTGGAAATTGGCATTGCCGTTTTTATAGACGATAAGCGCATCCGAAAGATGAGTTGCGTCTGTGCCGTTGCCTAATTCCAAAAGAGGATCGGTGGTAATCCAGTTATTAAAATTGCCTCCTCCGATGTTGAATTGCCCCAAGGCCACCGAAGAAATCGAATTAGCCGTGGTGGTATTTCCCATGGCGGTGGAATAAAAGCCGCTGGCGTTAACTTCATATCCCAACGCCATCGAAGACGTACCATTGGAAATTGAATAATACCCCGCCGACAGCGCATAGGCGCCATTGGTGGTACAAGAACATCCCAGCGCGGTCGAAGTGTAGCCTGCGGCGTTCGGGAACCATCCCAGTGCTGTGCTGTACGCGCCCGTGGCGGATGCATTCGTCCCTATTGCTATTGTACGCTGGCCGCTGGCAATCGAATTAGTCCCTGCGGCGAGACTGCCGTAAGTAGCCGTTGTAAAGTAGCCCATCGCGACTGCCCCCACGCCAGTTGCATTTGTACGCTCACCCATCGCTACTGCTCCCCATTCGCTTGCTGTACAAGTATCTCCACTCGCAGTGGAATAAGTACCAGTGGCTGAGGATATCCCCATCGCTGTTGCTCCAATTCCGCTGGCGTATGAACCTCCCATCGCTGTCGCTTGGGATCCACTGGCATATGAATTTCCCATCGCTGTCGCTACGGATCCAATGGCAGTCGCCCCATCTCCTAAGGCAACCGCGTAGGTTCCAGAGGCCGAGGTATTATAACCCAACGCAATCGCATCAGTCCCGGTCGCGGAGGCACCAGGAAGGAGCGCTAAAGATGTCGGAGCATTGGAAAGATACCTGCCATCGCCCAATCCCTCGGTCAGGACGCTGTTTGCTCCAGTTAACGTCTGATTCGGCATCTGGTTGTTGGTGCCGTTGACGGTAAGCGTGCCGGTTACTGTTAGTGAATTGGCGAATGTGCTGCCCCCTAGTGGATTAAGGGTAATCTTGGCCACTGGTGTCGAGGATTGGTCAAACAGCGTTAGAGTGTTACTTCCGCTCAGCGACATTTGCAGGGCCAGAGTCCCGCTTCCGTTTTGCAGCCACTGCCACGTATTGGCGCTGCGCGTGGCTTCAAAACTGATTGAGGAAGGTGTTCCATCGACATAGCCCAGTTGCCAGCCGGGATAGGTTGCCGTACCGGTCAACGTCCCCATGCTCAAAGTGTTGCCGGAAATATCCGCTGTACCCGTTACGGTCAGATTTCCACTCACCGTCTGGTCCTGGGCTTGAAGCGTCAACGGCAACAGGCTGCACGCCGTTACGATCAACCAACCTGCCATCTGCAATATGATTTTGTTCATGGGTTCCTTCTCGTGTTCAATTTGTATTGGATAAAGTCTGAGCCATCTGCTGAAGCTGCTGGATTTGGGTGGCATTTTGCTGTTGCCATTGCTG